>DASSHE010000063.1:0-21175 GCA_035693065.1 Solirubrobacterales bacterium | reverse complement strand
GATCTGCTCGCGGACGATGTCGATGCCGGTGACCATCTCGGTCACGCAGTGCTCGACCTGGACGCGGGTGTTCATCTCGAGGAAGAAGTACTCGTCGCCGACCTGCATGCCCTCGATCGTGCCGGCGCCGCGGTAGCCGACAGCGGCGGCCGCGTCGGTGGCGATCTTGCCGATCCGCGCCCGCATCTCCTCGTCGACGTGCGGTCCGGGAGCCTCCTCGATCACCTTCTGGTGGCGGCGCTGGATCGAGCAATCGCGCTCGCCGAGATGGATCACGTTGCCGTGCGAGTCGGCCAGCACCTGGACCTCGACGTGGCGCGGGTCCTCGAGGTAGCGCTCAATGTAGACGCGCGAGTCGGAGAAGAACTTCTCGCCTTCCCTCGCAGACCCCTCGTAGGCCTCCTGCAGGTCGTCGGGCGTCATCGCCACCCGGAACCCCTTGCCGCCACCGCCGCCCGCCGCCTTGCAGGCGACCGGGTAGCCCGCTTCATCGGCCTGCTTGCGCGCGGCCTCCAGGTCGGGAGCGACCTCGGTCGAGCCGGGGACGATCGGCACCCCGGCCTCCTCCATGATCTCGCGTGCCCGGGTCTTCGAGCCCATCGCTTCGATCGCCTCCGGGGGCGGGCCGATCCAGGTGATCCCATGCTCGGCACAGGCCCGCGCCATGTCGGCGTTCTCGGCGAGGAATCCGTAGCCGGGGTGGATCCCTTCGGCGCCGGCTTCCCTGGCGGTGTCGATGATCTTCTGGATGTTCAGGTAGCTCTCGGCCGGGACCGCGGGGCCGATCAGGTAGGCCTCGTCGGCCGCGCGCACATGCGGAGCGTCGCGGTCGATGTCCGAGTAGACGGCGACCGAGGTGATGCCCATCTCCTTGAGGGTGCGGGCGACGCGGATGGCGATCTCGCCGCGGTTGGCGATTAGTACCTTCTGGAACACGGCGGCGCAGTCTATTTATTGGGGGTGGGAGAGGGAGTCGTGGCGCGTGGGATGGGGTCGGGAGGGGGTCCCAAAACTCGCTCGCTGCGCTCGCTTTTGAGTGTTTTGGGACCCCCTCCCGACCCCATATCCGGGCCGTAGCTAGGCTCTCCCGCCGATGATTGTTGAGCTTGCCGGAGACAGCCATGCTTGTTGAGCTTCAGAGCCACTCGACGGTCTCCGATGGGCAGCTTGCGCCGGCCGACGTGGTTGCCAAGGCTGCGGAGGCTGGGGTTACTACGCTGGCGCTGACGGACCATGACGCGATCGCGGGGGTTCGGGAGGCCGAGAAGGCGGCTCAGGGGCTCGGGATCGAGCTGGTGCCGGCGATCGAGATGTCGTGCGTGCACGAATACGCCGAAGACCTGCACATCTGCGGCTACTGGATCGACATCGGGGCGATCGCCGCGGCTTGCGAGCGGGCTCAACACGAGCGGGTCACCCGGGCCGGCGAAATCGTCGAGAAGCTGCGCCAGCATGGTTTCGACCTGCACCTCGAGGACGCCGTCCGCGAGGCCGGCGACGCGCTCTCGATCGGGCGGCCCCACATCGCCCGCGCTGCCGGTGCCACCGGCGACCTCGGCCCCTTCTTCGAGGAGTACCTGGTCCCTGGGGCCAAAGCCTTCGTCCCCCGCCGCTGGCCGACCGCCGAGCAGGCGATTGCGCTGATCCGCGAAGCCGGCGGCATCGCCGTCATCGCCCACCCCTACTGGGACATCTCCGAGCCGAGCGAGGTCGACGACCTGATCCGCTCGCTCAAGGCCGACGGGGTCGAGACCTACTACCCGACCCACAGCAAGGAGCAGACCGAGCACCTGCTCGAGCTATGCGACGAGCTCAACCTCGTCCCCACCGCCAGCTCCGACTACCACGGCCCCACCCACAAGACCTTCGCCGAGTTCGGCGCCTACGACACCTACGGCCTCGGTGAGCCGCAGGTGCCGCCTAGGCCCTGACCCGTTCGCGAACCCAGCGGACGAATTCCGCCAGGCCCATATCGCCGGCCTCGACGCGCTCCAAGGTATCCCCCACATCCTCGGCCTCCTCCGTCAGGCGGAACCACTCACGTTCGCCGAGGACGAGCATTTCGCGCATCGCCTCATAGGCAATGAGCCTGTTGCCCAGAGGGAACGGACGGGTGCGCAGCAGCCGGTAAGCGCAGATCGCCGCCTGATCCGCTGGGTCGGGAAAGAAGAGGACCCCATAGATGCGGAAAAACGGAGCCGCCAGGGCCGACTGCGCTCGAAAGACGCAGACTGCCTCCTCCAGCTCCTGGTAAGGGACTCCGAGCCTCGCCTCGGCGATCAGCAGAAGTCTTTCCAGGCTCAACCGGGTTCGCATACGGTCTACCGTATTGAAGCAGATGTTCCCTAACAACCACCGCAAACCGTATACAGACAAACTATTACATTTCTCCCTAAGATCGCCACCGATTGCCGATGGCGACCAAAGTCCTCAGCCTGCGCCTGCCCGAGGAGATAGCGATGGAAATCGCCGCCGTGGCCCGAGCCAACGGCGTATCGGTATCGAGGGCGATCCGCTTCGCGATCGAGGATTACGTCGTCGCTCAACGCGCGGACAAAGCCTTCAAGGCGCGACTCAAAAAGCGCCTCGAGGAGGACCGCGAGCTACTCGAACGTCTCGCGGACTGAGGCGGGAGGGGCGGGTGCCCCTCCCAGCCCAAACTGTCTAAGCGGCAGCCGGCGCCCCGGCTGGGATCAGCCCCCGGCCCTCGAGGTAGGCCAGCAGCTTCTCGGCCGACTCCTCGGGGGACTCGCTCTCGGTGTGGCAGACGAACTCAGGGTTCTCCGGGGCCTCGTAGGGGTCGGAGACGCCGGTGAATTCCTTGATCTCGCCGGCGAAGGCTTTCGCGTAGAGACCCTTGACGTCGCGCTCGGCGCAGGTGTCGACCGAAGCCTCGACGTAGACCTCGATGAAGCGATCGCCCATCAGGTCGCGAGCCTCCTGGCGAATCGCCGCGTAGGGGGAGATGGCCGCGGTGATCACCGGCACGCCATTGCGGCTGAGCAGGTCGGCGACGAAGGCGATCCGGCGGATGTTCGTGTCGCGGTCCTCCTTCGAGAAGCCGAGGCCCTTCGAGAGGTTTTCGCGGACGACGTCGCCGTCGAGGATCTCCAGCTTTGAGCCGCGCTCGCGCAGGTGTCCCTCGAGAACTCGGGAAATCGTCGTCTTGCCGGCTCCGGAAAGCCCGGTGAACCAGAGGGTGAAGCCCTTCTCACCAGCCATGCTGTGTCAGTCCTCCTTGTAAGCGTCGATCAGGATGTCGGCGACCTCGTCGCGGGAGAACTCATGCGGCGGCCTTTCGCCGTTGCCGAGCATCTCGCGGACTTTCGTCCCGGAAAGGAACAGGTGCGCGTCTTGGTCGTGAGGGCAGGTCTTGTTCGAGGCCAGTCCCTCGCACTCGTTGCACCAGAAGGTGTGCTCGAACATCAGCGGCTCGATCCCAAGCTCGTCGATGTCGATCGTGTCGAAGATCTTCTGCGCGTCGTAGGTGCCGTAGTAATCGCCGGCGCCCGCGTGGTCGCGGCCGACGATGAAGTGCGTCGCCCCGTAGTTGCGGCGGACGATCGCGTGGAGAACGGCCTCCCGCGGGCCGGCGTAGTGCATCTTCGCCGGCTTGACGCCGAGCACGACCCGGTCGTCGGGGTAGTAGTTCTCCATCAGCACCTCGTAGCAGCGCATCCGCACGTCGGCGGGGATGTCGCCGGCCTTGGTCTTGCCGATCAGCGGGTGGATGAAGAGCCCGTCACAGGTCTCCAGCGCGGCCTTGGTCAGGTACTCGTGGGCGCGGTGGATCGGGTTGCGGGTCTGGAAGGCGACGATCTTCTTCCAACCGCGCGCCTCGAAGTCGGCTTTGTGCTCGGCCGGCGTCTTGTAGCGGCGCATGAAGGCCTCGTCATGGTCGGGCAGCGCGTCGACCTCGATCGGGCCGGCCAGCATGCGGTTGCCCTCCTCGTAGATCGCGGCGACGCCCGGGTGGGCCTCGTCGGTGGTGCCGTAGACCTGCTCGGCCTCGCGCTTGACGTCGCGCTCCCAGATCTCCTCGACGGTGAGGCGACCCAGCTTCTTGCCTTCGTCGGAGGAGAGCTCGATCACGTCGCCGACCTCGCACTCGAGGTCGCTCGCCAGGGTGATCGGGATCGGCCAGTAATCGCCGTCGGCGGTCCGCATCTCACTGCAGACGCGCTCCCAGTCGGCGGAGCCCTGGAAGCCGGTCAGCGGCGCGAAGCCGCCGTTGCCGATCATCTCGAAGTCCGCCGTGTGGCGCTCGGAAAGGGTCAGGGAAAGCTCAGCCATGGTCTCGCTCATCGAATCGGTCTTCACCTATTGGTTGGGGAAAGGGAAATTTGGGGGCGGCGCGCCGGGCAGCCGCTAGTTGATCCCGCACTCGGTCTTTGCGAGGCCCGTCCAGCGGCCGTCGCGCAGATCGCCACCCGGGACCACCGGCTGCGTGCAGTGCGTGCAGCCGATCGACGGGTAGCCGTGATCGTGAAGCGGGTTGTACGGGAGGTGGTGCTCACGGATGTAGTTCCAGACGTCGCGCTCGGTCCAGTCGGCAAGCGGGTTCAACTTCCAGAGGTTGAAGCGCTTGTCCCAGCCGAACTTCGGAGTCTTGGCCCGGGTGCTGGAGTCGGCCCGGCGAACGCCGGCGACCCAGCAGTCTACGGAAGACAGAGCCCGGCGCATCGGCTCGACCTTGCGGATGCCGCAGCAGGCGTCGGGATCGTGCTTCCAGAGCTCGTCGCCGTGCTCGGCCGCCTGCTCCTCGAGCGTGAGGTTGTGGAAGCGGTCGAACTCGATGCCGAGCGCCTCGCCGAGGCGGTCGCGGGTCTCGTAGGTCTCCTTGAAGAGGACGTCGGTGTCGAGGTAGAAAAAGCGCGCCTCGGGGTTGACCTGGCTCGCCAGGTGCGCCGTCACCGAGCTCGTTTTCTGGAACGAGCAGGCGATGTAGTGGCGCTCGCCGAAATTCTCGAACATCCACTCGATCGCCTCCTGGGCGGTCGAGTCCTCGAGCTTGGCGGCGATCTCCTCGTGGTCGAGGTCGCTGACTGTGGGCACCGTGCCGGAGAGAGTGATCGGGGGCGGCTTCATAGCTGCTCAGGCGCGAGCTAGATCGCGCACTCCCCCTCCCCGCGCTCGACCTTGTAGGGGCTGGACCGGTTCCAGTCGATGAACTGCTGCATCGTCTCGAGGCTGAATTCGGCCGGCAGGGTCAGGTCCTTGATCGCCGCTTCGAACGGCTCGGCGCCGCTGCGCTCGGCGAAGGCGTTGAACTCCTCGCCCTCGTTGCGCTCGGCCTCGTAGAGCCGCACCCAGCGCTCGACCGCCTCGGGAACCCGTTTGGCGGGCAGACGCGATTTCAGCCGCTTGCCGAAGATGACCTCGCCGCCCTCGAAGTTGCCGCCGATGTGCGGGATGTAGGCCGGCATCTGGCGGTCGCCGACTTTCAGCGAGGCGCCGTAGAAGCCGATGTTGGCGATGTGGTGCTGGCTGCAGCCGTTGGGGCAGCCGCTCATTTTGATGTGGATCCGCTTGCTCAGCTCGTCCTCGATCTGCATCGAGTCGACCCGCTCCTTGATCGCCCGGTTGAGGCCCATCGAGCTGGTGATGCCGAGTTTGCAGCTATCGGTGCCGGGGCAACTGACCACGTCGGTGATCTCGCGGGCGCCGGCCTCGCCGAGGCCGAGGGCCTCGAGGCGCTCCCAGACGTCGTAGAGGGCCTCGTCGCGGACCCAGCGCAGGACGAAGTTCTGCTGCACGGTGCTGCGGGCGGCGCCGCCGCTGTACTCGCGCATGATCTCGGCGAGACCGCGGAACTGCTCCGGCGTCAGGTCGCCGCGGGTGACCTTGACCTCGACGGTCGAAAAGCCCTCCTGCCGCTGTGGCTGGACGTTGCCCTGGAGGAAGCGCTCGAACTCGGTGCGGTCGCCGTTGGGCGAAGACGGAGCCAGCGGCGCCTCGGGGGCATTGGCCTCCTCGTCGACGCTGAAGCTGAGGCGCTCGACCAGCTCGGGGCCGAATTCGCGCTCGGCGACCCAGTCGCCTTCGAGCTCCTCGTCGACCAGCTCGCGGAAGGCGTCCATGCCGATCTTGTCGACCAGGACCTTGATCCGGGCGCGGGCGCGGTTGACACGGAGCCAGTCCTGGCGGTCGAAGATGCGGAAGACGGCCTCGGCGACCTTGAGGTAGTCGCCGTTGTCGGCCTCGACGAAGTCGTAGAGGGTCGGGGCGACGCGGGCCATGATCGAGGTGCCGCCGCCGACCCGGACCTCGAAGCCCTTGACCCCGTCCCTTTCGACGGAGAGGAAGGCGATGTCGTGGATGCCGCTGATCGCCCGGTCCGCGGCGGAGCCGGTGAACGAGGTCTTGATCTTGCGCGGCATCAGCTGCGTCGTCGGGTGGCGGACGAAGTAGCGCACGTAGGCGGTGCCGTAGGCGGTCGGGTCGAAGACCTCGTCGGCGGCGACGCCGGCCCAGGGATCGCCGGTGACGTTGCGGATCGTGTTGCCGCAGCCCTCGCGGGAGGAGAGGCCGGCTTCGGCGATCTCCCGCAGCAGCAGCTCGGTGTCGCGCAGCGGCACGTGGTGGATCTGGATGTTCTGGCGGGTGGTGATGTGGCCTTTGTTCAGCGGCGCGTATTTCTCGACGACGCTGGCGAAGGCATCCATCTGCTCAGGGGTGACCCCGCCGAAGGGAAGCTTGATGCGGATCATCTGGACGTCGGGCTGGCGCTGCCCGTAGACGCCCTGTTTGAGGCGGAAGCCGATGAACTGGTTCTCCTCCAGCTCGCCGGAGAGGAACTGCTCGGCTTCGTTGTCGAAGTCGTCGAACTCGCGCTCGATGATCGGGATGATGTGGCCGGGGACGTTCTCGTAGGCCTCCGGGTTCTCGAGGGACCCGACCCGGCCCTTGCCCCGCTGCTCCTTGTTCTCCGCGACGACTACGTCCATGCGGAGAAAATAGCAAAACCCGATTGGGATTCAGGTATTTAGCCCGAGAAAGTTCTAATTTTTTTGAGTGGGCGGGCTGAAACCCGCTTGGAATCAGCTATGCGACGGTTTTTTCTGCGCCTGGAGAATTGCCGCGGCCTCGCCGGACTCAGCGACGTAGCCGCCTTCCGGCTCCAGCGGGAGGTCGGCTCCGCTCCAGCCGACGATCCCCTCGGTCAGCTTCGCGGCGTCGTAGCCGGCCTCGCTGAGGGCGGCCGCGGCCATCGAGGAACGGTTACCGCCACGGCAGTAGAGGACGACCGGGCGGTCCCTGTCGATCTCCCCCGTGCGCTGGGGCAGCTCGGCGAGCGGGACGTGGGCGGCGCCGGCGATCCGGCCCGCCTCCCACTCGTGGTCGGCGCGCACGTCGATCAACTGCGCGCCTTGGTCGAGCAGACGCTGGGCCTCCTCGCGGCTGACCTCCTTCACCTCGGCGGCGTTGGCTGCGTCGGCCATTAGCTGACCTCCGTCCCCTCGATCAGGAAGGCGACGCGGACGTGGGCGCGGTACTCGTCGAGGTTCTCGCCGCGGATCCCGGTCGAGACGATGTCGACGGCGCGGATGTTTCGCAGCGACGCCTGCGCCTGCTGCAGCGCCTGTTTGGCGGCGTCGTCGGTAGAGGTCTTGGAGCTTCCGACCAGCTCGATGATTTTCACGACAGCCATCTCGATGCTCCTTCCAAATCCTGGATCGTTTCCTTGGCGCCGACGCCCTCGAGCAGCGCGGCTCGCTGCCAGGCGCTGAGAGCCGGGGGCTGTGCCGCAGCGGCACCGGTGAACTCCGCCTCGAATTGTGCAAGCGCCGCCGCGACGGCGGCGGCCTCGTCCCCACTTGCGGTCTTCAGTCCCATCGGACAAGCCTAGTCAAAGGAGGTTGAGCTCGCGACGGGGTCGACGGCCGACATCGATTACTTCACGGACCTCTCTTCCATTTCGCCTCCCATGCCAACTCCCTTCGAGAGAGGCTGGCAGGCCGAGGAGCAGCTCGTCGGCCTGCCAGCCTTCAAGGAGCTAGGGTTTGACTGTGCAGTTGGCGTAGGTAGTCGTCGGCTGTGTACAGCGTACTGTGATTGTCCCACTGTACGTGCCGGTAGTAATGCCAGTGCCATTCAATGGACAGCCAAAGCCGTCCTGATTCTTGGCTAATGCCACGGGTGCGCTGACCATGTGGATTGTGAAGTTCTTCTTTTCATTCGTATTATTAGTGGGTGTCATATTCGAGAACCTGATCCCCGAGCTGATCGCTTGCGTTCCTATCGTGACGATGCAGGTACCCGATCCCGCATTGATCGTTAGCGCACTGACATTACAGGTGAGCTGAAGTTCGCCAGCATTGAAATACATATTGGCATCTTCCGTACCGCTCGCCATAGCTCTGTAATTGCAATTGGTCGTATTGATATTGGCTCCAATGAAGCCAAAGGCAGTGCAGCTACTGAATTCCGGATGCAGGTCGACATTTGTCGCGCCGTTAGCGGTTTCCCCATTGGCGTTGTACGTAATGGTGCTGCATTCGACATTGCTGCCGTCGACAGTTAGGACATCGTTGGTTCCTGGAGCTTGTTCACCCATGAGGGTGACACTATTGGTAGCTTCTATTTCAATTGTCGGGGTTCCCGCTACCGACGACGCTGTACAGCCAAGACTCACTTCGCTCGGTCGTGTACACGCCAAGGCGGTGAGCCCATTATAGGTACCATTAAGAACGCCGGTGCCGGTAAACGGACACCCAAAGCCGTCCACATTCCTAACAACCGCTGTGACCGCGTTTTCTGCATGGATTGTGAAGGTCATTTTTTCATTCGTATTATTTGCGGGTGCCATATTCGAGAACTTGATTCCAGAATTGATCACCTGCGAACCTATGGTGGCGACGCAGGTACCTGACCCTGCATTGATTTTGATCGGATTTGCTCCGCAGCTAAGTTCAAGTTCGCCGCTATTCCATGTTTTATTTACTTCGGAATACGTACCGCCGGCCATGCCTCGGTAATTGCAATTCGCCGTCGCGACGGTGGCTCCAATGAATCCGAACGCCGTACAGCTGCTGAATTCCGGGTGAAGTGAGAAATTTGTCGCGCCGTTAGCGGTTTCCCCATTGGCGTTGTACGTAATGTTGCTGCATTCGACATTGCTGCCGTCGACAGTTAGGACATCGTTGGTTCCTGGAGCTTGTTCACCCATGAGGGTCGCATTGTTGCTGCCGGCTTCGCTTTCGATCGTGGGGGCCGCCAGCGCTGATGGAGCCACCACCACCACCATGGCGCTGACAAGCACAAGCGCGAGGCCTGGTCGCTTGATAGGCATGAGTTTCCTTTCGTCGGTTAGCCGAGCTGATTGCTCGGCCCGACACTAGGAGAAGGTCAGTCGATTGCACAGGGAACTGCGATGTATTGTGGAGCAAGTAGACGGACCAAGTCGTTTTGGCCTGGATTTCTCCATCAACTGCTTTCTTACCCTCGTTACTTTGCGGACCCTTATCGCCGGGCGGTGCCGAGGACCGAGGAGGCGGGCAGCTAGCCCTTGTTCAGGCCCGGGACGGGGGTGCCGTGTTTGACGAAGGCGCAGTTGTAGGGGGCGGGGTCGAAGGAGTCGGTGATGGCGCGGCCGGCGGGGGTGCCGGTGGCCTGGGTTTCGTGGGTCACGGTCTTGCCGCCGGGGCCGCGGACCCGGACCTTTTCGGCGGGATGGCCGCGGCCGCACTGGATCGAGAAGTCGCGGACGCCGTCGCGGGCGTCGATGATGTCTTCGCCGCCGTTTCCGTAGAAGCGGTCCTCGCCGGGCTGACCGAGCATCGCGTTGGGCCCACTGTCGCCGATCAGGACGTCCCAGTCGAAGGATCCCTCCATGTCCTCGTCGGTCGGCGAGAGGTGCACCGGGTGACAGTTCTTGACGGTGGTGACCCAGGCTTTGTGCTGGGGGAAGGAGATGATCAGCAGGCCGGGATGCGCCTGGGTCTCGGCAAAGGAGGCGTCGTCGCGACCGGAGCCGCCGACCAGGGCGCCGCCCGCGCAGCCGCCCCCGGCCGCCAGCAGGTCGCCGCTGCCTTCGCCGTAGAGGTAGGTCGGCCCGGGCAGGCCGCCGACCAGCCCGTCGGCGCCGTCGCCACCGTAGAGATGGTCCGACCCCGGCCCGGACTCGACCAGGTCGTCCTCGGGGCCGGCGTGGATCGTGTCGTTGCCGAGGCCGCCGGCGAAGCGGACGCTGCCGACCGCCGCCAGCGTCCCTTCGACCCGCAGGCTGTCGTTGCCGGGACCAAGGTCGGCCAGCAGCCAGCGCGCCGGGCCGTTCGCCGCGCAGCTCACCGTGGCGGCGTTGCCCGGAGCGTGAACGCATCCCGGCCCGATCGCCAGGCCGGCTTTGGCGCTGATCCCGAAGGTCTGCGTCGCTTCGTCGAAGGCGACGACGAAGTGGTCGCCACCCCCGCCGCCGATCACCTGCAGTCCGGCGCCGCCGCCCGGGGTCGGGTCGAGTTCGACGTAGGCCGAACCTTTCGGCGCCCGTTCTTTGCCACAGGAGGTGGTTCGCCCCTTCGCGCCCTTGCAGCCGTCCGTGCCCTGACCGCCGTCGATCACATCAGCGCCGCCGCCGCCGATGAGTTGGTCGTCACCGGGGCCGCCGTCGATCGCGTTCGCCTGCGAGCTACCGATCAGGGTGTCGCGGAAGGCCGAGCCTTCGAGGCTCTCGAAGCCGAACAGCCGGTCGTGGCCGTCGCCGTAGGCGCGGTGCTTGCGCAAGGAGGCCCAGACGCCGCTGCCCTTGCCGCCCGCCCGCGCGGTCGCGAAGGAGGCGATGTCGCCCGTGCCCGACCCGCCGGACATGCGGTCGTAGCCGTAGTCGCCGTGGACGAGGTCTTCGTCGCCGGGCCCGCCGCTGACGACGTCGATCCCGAGGTCGCCGGCGACCTCGTCGTTGGCCCCGACGCCGCCCATCACCTTGTCGTCGCCGAGGTCGCCGTTGACCTGGTCGCCGTTGCCGGCCCCGCCGTCGACTTCGTCGTTGCCGCGGCCGCCGTGGATCTGGTCGGCACCCGGACCGCCGCAGATCAGGTCGTTGCCGAGGCTGCCGTAGATGACGTCGTCGCCCTTGCCACCCCAGATCACGTCGCGCTCGGGGGTGCCGTGGATGACGTCGTTGCCGTCGGTCCCGACGATTTTCGCCTGTCGCCCGTGGCAGCGCGGCGCTTCGATTTCTTCGTTCTCCGGGACCGCGCCGAAGGCGCTGCCCACGACGAGCAGCGCCACCAGCGCCGCCCCCACCACGGCCGCTCTCATCCGCCGATTATCGCCATCGCGCCGGATAGGCCCGCCCGGCACTCGCTCAAGCGCTGCGGATCAGCTTCTTGTTGACGAACTCGTCGGCTCCGTAGCGGCCGAGCTCCCGCCCGAAGCCGGAACGCTTGAAGCCGCCGAACGGCAGCTCTGGGCTGTCCGCCAGAACCAGGTTCACGTAGACCATCCCCGCTTCGATCCGGTCGGCGACCCGCTCCCCCTGCTCCTTGTCGGTGGTCATCACGTAGGAGCCGAGGCCGAACGGGGTCTGGTTGGCGAGCTCGACCGCCTCCTCCTCGGAGCCGACCCGGTAGACCTGGGCCACCGGGCCGAAGAACTCTTCCTGGGAGGCATCGTCGCCGGGCTTGATCCCGGTCAGGATCGTCGGTTCGAAGTAGTTGCCGTCGCGCTTGCCGCCGACGACGACCTCGGCGCCGGCATCGACCGCCCGCTTCACCTGGTCCTCGAGCCGGTCGGCCGCCGTCTGCGAGGAGAGCGGGCCGACCGCGGTGTCCTCGGCGGTGGGGTCGCCGGGCTTCGTCGCCGCGACCTTCTCCTTCAGCTTCTCGAGGAACTCGTCGTAGAGGTCGTCGACGACGATGAACCGCTTCGCCGCGTTGCAGGACTGGCCGGTGTTGTCCAGCCGCGCTTCGGCCGCCGCCTGCGCCGCCGCGTCGACGTCGTCGGTCCCGAGCAGGATGAAGGGATCGGAGCCGCCGAGCTCGAGCACGACCTTCTTCAGGTTGCGCCCGGCGACCTCGGCGACGGCGGCGCCGGCACGCTCGGAGCCGGTGACCGAGACGCCGCGCACGCGCGGATCGGCGAGCACCCACTCGATCTGCTCGTTGGTCGCGTAGACGTTCTCGTAACACCCCTCGGGGAAGCCGGCGTCGTCGAAGATCCGCTGCATCGCCTCGGCCGATTCCGGGCACTGCGGCGCGTGCTTGAGCAGGATCGTGTTGCCGATCGCCAGGTTCGGGCCGGCGAAGCGGGCCACCTGGTAGTAGGGAAAGTTCCAGGGCATGATCCCGAGCAGCACCCCGAAGGGGCTGCGGCGGATCACCGCCGTGCCCTCGCCTCCGGCCAGCTTGATCGGCTCATCCGCCAGCAGATCCTCGGCGTTGTCGGCGTAGAAACCGTAGATTTCCGCCGCGAAGTCGACCTCGCCGAGCGCCTGCTCGATCGGCTTGCCCATCTCGCGGACGATGATCTCGGCCAGCTCCTGGCGCCGCTCGGAATGCAGCTCCCCGCCCTTGCGCACCAGCGCCGCCCGCTCCGCCACGCTGGTCGAGGCGGCCCAACTGCGCGAGGCCTCGTCGGCGCGGCCGATCGCGGCGCGCAGCTCGTCGTCGCCGATCTCCGGGTACTCCTTGATCTTCTCGCCGGTGGCTGGGTTGACTACCGCGTAAGTGCTCATTCAGTCCTCCCTGGGGGTGCTCATTTCAAGGTCGGTTCAAGGCCGAGTGCCTCCTCGACCGGTACGTAGCTCATCCCTACCCCCTCGGCCACCGCGGGATGGGTGACGTTGCCCGCGGCGACGTTGACCCCCAGGCGCAGCCCGGGGTCGCGCCTGATCGCCTCGGCGAGGCCGTGGTCGGCGAGGGCGAGGGCGTAGGGAAGGGTGGCGTTGGTGAGGGCGTGGGTGGAAGTGATCGGGACCGCGCCGGGCATGTTGGCGACGCAGTAGTGGGTGATCCCGTCCACTTCGAAGGTGGGGTCGCGGTGGGTGGTCGGGCGCGAGGTCTCAAAGCAGCCGCCCTGGTCGATCGCGACGTCGACCAACACCGCCCCGGGCTTCATCAACGCGAGCTGTTCGCGGCGGATCACGTAGGGCGCCCGCGCCCCGTGGACCAGCACCGCGCCGATCACCAGGTCGGCGCTGGGCAGCATCTCCTCCACCGCCAGCCGGGTCGAGTAGACCGTCGAGCAGCGGCCGCCGAAGATGACTTCGAGCTCGCGCAGGCGGTCGATCGAGCGGTCGAAGACGAAGACGTCGGCTTCCATCCCGATCGCGATGAAGGCGGCGTTCATGCCGACGACGCCGCCGCCGATCACCATCACGTTCGCCGCCGCCACCCCGGGCACGCCGCCGAGCAGGATCCCGCGCCCGCCCATCGGCTTCTCCAGCATGAAGGCGCCCGCCTGGGTCGCGATCTTCCCCGCCACCTCGCTCATCGGCGCCAGCAGCGGCAGCCGCCCGTGGGCGTCCTCGACGGTCTCGTAGGCGACGGCGGTGGCGCCGGAGCCGCAGAGGCCGCGCGTCTGCTCGGGGTCGGGCGCCAGGTGCAGGTAGGTGAAGAGGAGCTGGCCCGGCCGCAGCATCTCGATCTCGGCCGGCTGCAGCTCCTTGACGTGGAGGATCATCTCCGCCTCGAAGGCGTCGGCGGCGCTGGGGACGATCGTCGCCCCCTGCGCCTCGTAGTCGGCGTCGCTGATCGCGCTGCCCTCGCCCGCGCCGGACTGGACCACCACCTCGTGCCCGTGCTCGCTCAGTTCCCGCACCCCAGCCGGGGTGACCGCGACGCGGTACTCGTCGGACTTGATCTCGGTCGGGACACCAATCTTCACGCGACCAGCTCCCTCGCTCGCAGGGCCAGCCAGAACTCGATCCTGTCGTGGGCGCGGGAGAGGTCGCGCCCGGTCAGCTCTTCGACCTTGCGCATCCGGTACCGCAGGGTGTGGCGGTGGCAGTAGACCTGCCGCGCCGCGCGCTCCCACTGCCCGTTCTGCTCGATGAAGGCCTCCAGCGAGCGCAGCAGCTCGCCGCCGTACTCCTCGTCGCCCCGTTCGATCGGGCCGAGGACGCTGTCGCAGTAGAGGTCGAGCGCGTCGTCGTCCTGGATCGAGAGCAGCAGGGTGAAGGCGCCGAGGTCTCGCCAGGAGGCGACCTCCGGCGCCGAGCCGTTGTCGAAGGCGGTCGCCTCGAGCGCGCAGCGGGCCTCGTGGAAGGAGTGGCGCAACCGCTCCGGCAGCGCCGGCCGGCTGGCGGCGGCGCGGACGGCGGCGCCCTCCCGCGCCAGGACCCGCCGGGCCTCGGCGGCGACCTCGACGGGCTCGCGGTCGGCGGCGTCGATCACCGCGCAGAGCAGCTCGCGGCCGCCGCTGCTGTGGGGGGCGACCACGGCGGGGCAGCCCTCGGCGGCCAGCGCCGTCTCCAGTGTCACCGCCGCCTCGGAAGGGTTGTCGAGCGCGAAGACCAGGACCGCGGCCTGCTCGCCGATCCCGAACGGCTCGAGTCGGCGCCGCAGCTCGACCGGCTCCATCCGCCCGCCCAGCGCCGCGGCGAGGACGTCGCCGGCCAGCCGCCGCTCGGTCTCCCGGGCGACCCGGCGCCGCATCAGCTCCAGCGCCACCACCGCCACCGACTGCTGCAGGATCAGCCGCTCGAAGTCACCGAGGCCGCCGGAGTCGCGGACGATCACCACCCAGGCCTGCGGCGGCCCGCCGCCGGGCGAGATCACGGGGTGCGCCAGCGCCCGGCCCGCCACCGAGGGATGCGAGGGGACGAAGGGATGGCCGTCGCCGGCGTGGCTCAGCGCCTCCTTGCGGATCCCGGCGATCGCCTCGGCCGAGAGCTGGCGGCGGAAGCCGCGGCCGGCGAGGCGTTCGCCGCGGCCGTCGAGCACCGCCACGGTGCCGCCGACGGCGGAGGCGACGGTGGCGGCGATTTCCTCCAGCCCCCGCTCCTCGAGGACCAGCCGCTCGAGCCGCCGCTGCACGGCGATCCCCCGCTGCAGCACCTCGTACTGCTCGTTGACCAGCCGCGCGAAGGCTTTCTCGGTGATCGCGATGAAGGGCACCGAGTACGGCACCTCGAAGAGCGGGAATTCCCGCTTCTCGCACTCGTCGACGAGCGCTTTCGGCAGCGATTTGTGGTTGAACCCGGTGCCGAATCCCAACCCCGCGAGGTTGCGGTCGGCGAGGATGCGGACGAAGGCGCGCTGCTTGGCGGCAGTGTCGAGCGGGATCCCGGTAGTGAGCATCAGCTCGCCGCCGGAGAGCCAGGGCGTCGGGTCCTGGAGCTCGGAGATGTGGACCCAGCGCACCGGCGCCGCGGCGGCGTCGGCACCCGCCGCCAGCTCGAGGTCTAGCTCGTCGAGCAGGCTCTGGACGGTGAGCATCGGTCTCCCCTGGCGCTCGCCTTAGCCGACGATCTGGTTCCAGGCCTCGGCGAGGACGGTGTGCAGGACGTCGTGGATCTCTTCGAACTGCTCGGTGTCGGCGATCAGCGGCGGCGCCAGCTGCACGACCGGGTCGCCGCGGTCGTCGGCGCGGCAGATCAGCCCGCGTTTGTAGAGCTCGCCGGAGAGGAAGCCGCGCAGGAGCCGCTCGGACTCCTCGTCGTTGAAGCTCTCCTTCGTCCCCTTGTCTTTGACCAGCTCGACCGCGTGGAAGTAGCCGGCGCCGCGCACGTCGCCGACGATCGGCAGGTCGTGCAGGCTCTCGAGCATCTTGCGGAACTCGCCCTCCTTGGCGATCACGTGGCCGCAGAGGTCCTCGCGCTCGTAGACGTCGAGGTTGGCCATCGCGATCGCCGCGGCGATCGGGTGGCCGGCGAAGGTGAAGCCGTGGGCGAAGGATGCGTCGCCCTCCATGAACGGCTCCGCCACCCGGTCGGAGGCGATGACGCCGCCCATCGGCGCGTAGGCGGAGGTGATCGCCTTGGCGACCGTGATCAGGTCTGGCTGGTAGCCGAAGCGTTCGCAGCCGAAGTAGTAGCCGAGCCGGCCGAAGGCGCAGATCACCTCGTCGGAGATCATCAGCACGTCGTAGGTGTCGCAGATCTCCCGCACCCGCTGGAAGTAGCCGTCGGGCGGGACGAAGCAGCCGCCGGCGTTCTGGACCGGCTCGAGGATCACCGCGGCGACGGTTTCCGGCCCCTCGAAGACGATCCGCTCCTCGATCGCGTCAGCCGCCCAGAGCGGGTCGCGGTCCTCGGGCCAGCGGTAGATGTTGGTGTTGGGGACGTGACAGCCGCCGGGGGTGAGCGGCTCGAACTGGGCGCGGAGCTCGGTGATGCCGGTCGCCGACAGAGCCCCGAGGGACGTGCCGTGGTAGGCCACCTCGCGGGCGATCACCTTGTGCTTCTGGCCTTTGCCGTGCATCCGGTGGTAGTTGCGCGCCAGCTTCAGCGCCGACTCGACCGCCTCCGAGCCGCCGTTGGTGAAGAAGACGCGGTTGAGGTCGCCCGGCGCCAGCCGCGCGAGCCGCGCCGCCAGTTCGATCGCCTTCGGGTGGGCGTAGCTCCACAGGGTGTAGAAGTCGAGCTCTTCGATCTGACGCGCCGCCGCCACGCCGTACTCGGTGCGGCCGTGGCCGGCGTTGACGCAGAACAGCGCCGAGAGGCCGTCGAGGTAGCGGTTGCCGTGGTCGTCGTAGACGTAGCAGCCCTCGCCCCGGGTGATGATCGGCACCTCGTGGTCGGGGCCGTAGGCGCCCATCCGCGAGAAGTGCATCCAGAGATGGCGCTGGGCCAGCTCCTGAAGATCGGTACCTGCTGGGGCCTGGGACGCGGTGGCCATTGAAGCCCTCCTCTCAGACTACGACGATATGGACAACGCTAGACCCCATTTGGATCATTAGCAAGTGGTCATTGGGTCAAGGCCGAGGATCAGACTTGTACAGGACGTATAAGGCGATCCTGTGCTTTTAGGACATTCGCCACTTGCGCGGTTCACCACCGGGGCTTACCGTCGGCGGTAGATACCCGCCCAATCGGGTACAGACGCGATCACCCAGGAGGAGGGCCCGATAGCGAGCATGGACGGCCAAGGAGAGACCCCGAGCGTCGAGCTGCGAAACGTGACCAAGCGCTTCGAGGGCCTGACCGCGGTCGACGACCTCAGCCTCGAGCTCGGGGGCGGCGAATTCTTCACCCTGCTCGGGCCCAGCGGCTGCGGCAAGACGACGACGCTGCGGATGATCGCCGGCTTCGAGCGGCCGAGCGCCGGCGAGATCCGGATCGAGGGCGAGGACGTGGCTCAGCTACCGCCCCACAAGCGGCCGACCAACACCGTCTTCCAGAGCTACGCCCTCTTCCCCCACCTCAGCGTCGAGGACAACGTCGGCTTCGGGCTGAGACGGAAGAAGGTGGCGAAGGAGGAGATCAAGCAGCGGGTCGCGGCGGAGCTGGAGCGGGTCGGGCTCGCCGCCGAGGCCAAGCGCCGACCCTCGCAGCTCTCCGGCGGCATGCAGCAGCGGGTCGCCCTCGCCCGTGCCCTTGTCAACTTCCCCAAGGTCCTCCTCCTCGACGAGCCCCTCGGCGCCCTCGACCTGAAGCTGCGCAAGGGCCTGCAGGTGGAGCTGAAGCGGATCCAGCGCGACGTCGGCATCACCTTCGTCTACGTCACCCACGACCAGGAGGAGGCGCTGACGATGAGCGACCGGATCGCGGTGATGAACCGCGGCAGGGTCGAGCAGGTGGCGTCGCCGGAGGAGGTCTACAACCGTCCTGAGACGACCTTCGTCGCCGGCTTCATCGGCGTCTCCAACCTGATGCCGGCGACCGTCACCGGCAGCCACGAGGTCCGCCTCGACCAGGGCCAGACGATCTCCTCCCCGACCAACGGCTTCTCCGTCGGCGAGCGCTGCCACGCGGTGGTGCGGCCGGAGAAGCTGCGGGTCGAGCTCAGCGACGGGCACGGCGCCAACGGCGCTGGGACCCGGGTCGAAGGGATCGTCGAGAGCTCGCTCTACCTCGGCACCGCGACCCAGATCGCGGTGCACCTTGGCGAGGGGGTGCGGATGACCGTCCTCGTCCCCAACGCCGACGAGGCGGAGCGCCAGCGCCTGCCCGGCGGCGGCGCCAGGGTCGCCCTCATCTGGGAGCCCGAGCACATGCATCTTGTCCGCGAGTCCTCAGCCAATGGGGCCGCGAGCAGTGACGGCGGGGCCGCCGTCGACCAGTCGCAACTGGAAACGACGCAGGGAGGTTAGGCCGGAATGGTCAGCACCGAGAAATCCTCACGCAGGGCCGCGGCGCTCGTCGCCGCGGCGATAGCAGCCGTGGTCCTAGCCGTCGGGCTCGCTGCCTGCGGCGGGGGCGGCGGCGGAATCGGAGACACGGGCGAAAAGGAAACCTCGAAGGTGAAGCTCGAAGGCAAGCCTTCGGGAAGCCTGACGATCTCGAACTGGCCCCTCTACATCGACAAGGGGACCGTGCCGGCGTTCGAAAAAGCCACCGGCGTCAGCGTCAAGTACATCGAGGACATCAACTCCAACGAAGAATTCTTCAATAAGATGCGACCGCTCCTGGAACAGGGTGAATCGGGCGGCCGCAGCATCTTCGTCCTCGCCGATTACATGGTCACCAAGATGCACAAGCTCGGCTACCTGCAGGAATTCGACAAATCGGCGCTGCCCGAAGTCGAAAAGAACCTCGTCGCAAGCCTGCAGCACCCGCAGTTCGACCCCAACCGCGACTGGACCGTGCCCTGGCAGAGCGGCATGACCGGGATCATCGTCAACAAGGAAACCGCGCCGAACGTGAAATCGATCTGCGACCTCTTCGACTCCCAGTACAAGGGCAAGGTCGACTTCCTCAACGAAGTCCGGGAAACGGTGCCGCTGGTGATGAAGTGCGAAGGGGTCGACCCCAACGAAGCCAGCGAAGAAGACTGGATGAACGCGATCGACAAAATCAAGGGGGCGGCTGAATCGGGGCAGATCCGTCGCTTCACCGGCAACGACTACGCGCGTGACCTGACCAGCGGCGACGCCGTCGCGGTGATCGGCTGGTCCGGCGACGCGGTGCAGTTACAGGCGGACAACCCGAACCTCGAATGGCGGATGCCGACCGAGGGCTGCATGCTCTGGTCAGAAGACATGGTGATCCCGGTCGGGGCGCCGAACCCGACCGCGGCCGAGGCCTTCATGGATTTCGTCTACAAGCCCGAAGTCCAGGCCAACATCGCCGAATACGTCAACTACGTGACCCCGGTCGAAGGCGTCAAAGAGATCCTCGCCAAACGCGATCCCGAACTGGCGAAGAACCAGCTGATCTTCCCGAGCTCCTCGTTCACCAAGAACTGCTCGGGAACGCCGGTCATCGAAGGCGAAGAGGAACAGAAGGTGATCAAGGCCTTCGACGCGGTACTGAACGGGTGATTTAGATGCGGCGCCGGATCGTCCCCTACTTCCTGCTCGGCCCGGGGACGATCTGGCTGCTGCTGTTCTTCGTCGTCCCGCTCTTCTACATGGCCGAACTCTCCCTCTGGTCGGGAGTGATCGGCGAATTCGAATTTAGCTGGAACTGGTCGAACTACAGCGAAGCGCTGTCGGCCTATGACACGCAGTTCGTCCGTTCCTTCTATTACGCCGGAGCGGCGACCCTGCTGGCTCTGGTGATCGCCTATCCGCTGGCCTACGCGATCGCCTTCAAGGCCGGGCGCTGGCGCAACCTGATGCTTTTCGCGGTGGTCGCGCCCTTCTTCACCACCTACCTGATCCGGACGATCGCCTGGGAGACGATCCTCTCCGACGAAAGCCCGGTGACCGAATTCCTCCACGCGATCGGGCTCGTGCCGAGCGGTCACATCCTCGCCACCGGTCCCGCCGTGATCGCCGGCCTCACCTACAACTTCCTGCCGTTCATGATCCTGCCGATCTACGCCAGCCTCGAGCGAATCGACGTGCGGTTGATCGAGGCGGCGAAGGACCTCTACTCCTCGGCCGCGCAGAGCTTCTGGCGGGTGACGCTGCCGCTCTCGGCGCCGGGGATCGTCGCCGGGACGCTGCTCACCTTCATCCCCGCCGCCGGCGACTACGTCAACGCCCAATTTCTCGGCGGCGCCGGCAACCGGATGATCGGCAACGTGATCCAGTCGCTCTACCTGAGCCAGTCCGACTATCCGTCGGCGGCGGCGCTCTCCTTCGTGCTGATGGCGCTGATCATGATCGCCGTGGTGATCTACATCCGCTTCGCCGGCGCCGAGGCTCTGATGGGCGAGGAGGCGGCGAAATGAACGAGAGCCGCGGGGCCCGGGCCTGGCGCTGGCTGCGCGAGCACGCGGTCAACATCGTCGCCGCGCTCGTGGTCGTCTACCTGCTGCTGCCGATCGCGGTCATCCTGCTCTTCTCTTTCAACGATCCCACCGGCCGCTACAACTACACCTGGGTCGGCTTCACCTTCGACCACTGGGCGCACGCCTTCAGCCGCCCGGAACTGAACGAAGCGCTGGTGACCAGCCTCAAACTGGCGCTGCTGGCGACGGTGGTCTCGACCATCGTCGGCACGATGATGGCCCTGGCGCTGGTCCGCCACAAGTTCTTCGGCCGACGCCTCGCCAACTTCCTGATCGTCATCCCGATGGCCACGCCCGAGGTCGTGATGGGGGCGGCGCTGCTCTCCTTCTTCCTCATCATCGGGACCTTCTCGCTCGGCTTCGAAACGCTGCTGATCGCCCACGTCATGTTCTGCATCAGCTTCGTCGTCGTCGTCGTGCGCTCGCGGCTGATCGGCTTCGACCGCAGCCTCGAGGAGGCGGCGCGGGACCTGGGGGCAAACCCCTTCGAGACCTTCCGCCTCGTCACCCTGCCGCTGATCATGCCCGGCATCTTCGGCGGCGCGATGCTCGCCTTCGCGCTCTCGATCGACGACTTCGTCATCTCCAACTTCAACTCCGGGACCACGGTGACCTTCCCGCTCTACATCTTCGGCGCCGCCCAGCGCGGGATCCCAGTCGAAGTCAACGTGATCGCGATGATCCTCTTCAGCTTCACGGTGGCGGCGATGGGGTTCGCGACCTGGCAGCAGCGACGGGCGGAAAAAATGGCTTCGGTGCGACCTGAGCAGGAGTCGGAGCCGGTGCCGATCGTGGTTGGGAGCGCCGGGGCGGCTTAGGGGTTTGTGGGGGGCGGTCGGGAGGGGGTCTCAAAACTCGCTCGCTGGCGCTCGCTTTTGAGTGTTTTGAGACCCCCT
>DASSHE010000062.1:0-27175 GCA_035693065.1 Solirubrobacterales bacterium | reverse complement strand
GGCCGACCTCGAACGCGCCGCGGCGGAAGCTGCGGCGGCGCTGCGCGGCGAGCAAACCGCGCCGCGCGCGCTCGAGGCGGTGGCGACCGAGTCCCAGCCCATCGAGCAGCGCCCCGAGGAGGTCCCGGTGGAGCGCAAGGCGGCGCTGCTGCGCGAGCTCGACGAGCGCGGCCGCGGCCAGGGCGGGGAGGTCGCCCAGCTCTCCGCCTCCTACGCCGAGGCCCGCCGCCAGGTTGCGGTGGCCAACTCGGAGGGCCTCCTCTGCGGCGACGATCGCACCCGCGTCCGCCTTGCCGCCCAGGCGGTCGCCCGGCGCGGCGACTCGGTGGAGACGGGGATGGAGACGCTTGGCGCCCACCGCGGCTTTGAGCTGCTCGAGGACGACCCGGCGGCGGTCGCCGAGAGCGCGGCCCGCAAGGCGCTGACCCTGCTCGACGCCGTGCCGGCGCCGGCCGGCTCGATGCCGGTGGTGGTGGGCGGCGGCTTCGGCGGCGTCCTCTTCCACGAGATGACCGGCCACGGCCTCGAGGCCGACCACATCCAGAAGGGCGCCAGCGTCTACGTCGGCAAGCTCGGGACCAAGGTCGCCGAGCCGCTGCTGAATGCCTACGACGACGGCCGCCTGCCCGGCGAGTGGGGGAGCGACGCGATCGACGACGAGGGCGTGCCGACCCAGCAGACGCAGGTGATCGAGGACGGCGTCCTGCGCTCCTACCTCTACGACCACCTGACCGCCGAGCGCGACGGCGTCGCCTCGACCGGCAACGGCCGCCGCGAGAGCTTCCGCCAACTGCCGATCCCGCGTATGACCAACACCTACATCGCCCCCGGCGAGGCCACCCCGGAGGCGATGATCGCCGAGGTCGAGAAGGGCTTCTACGCGGTCTCCTTCGCTGGCGGCCAGGTCGACCCGGCGACCGGCGACTTCGTCTTCGGCGTCTCCGAGGGCTACCTGATCGAGGGCGGCAAGGTGACCCAGCCCTGCCGCGGCGCCACCCTGATCGGCAACTGCCTCGACGCCCTGGCGGCGATCGACGCGGTCGGCGACGACTTCTTCATGAAGACCGGGATCTGCGGCAAGGGGGGCCAGAAAATCCCGGTCGGCACCGGCCAGGGGCACGTGCGACTGCGGGCGATGACCGTGGGAGGGACGGAGCGATGACCGAGCTGAGCGCGACCGCCCGGCGCGCGGTCGAGGCCGCGACCGGCGCCGGCGCGGGCGAGGCCGAGGCCTACGTCTCCCGCGAGGCCGGGCGCGAGGTGCGCGTCCACGGCGGCGAGGTCGAGAGCCTCACCGCCGCCACCCAGACCGGGGTCGGAGTCCGTGCCTGGATCGGCCACCGGGTCGGCTACGCCTTCGGCACCGATCTCTCCGAGCCGGGCGTGCGGGCGATCGCCGCCCGCGCTGCCGAGGCGGCAGCGGTGGCCGACGAGGACGAGTTCGCGGCACCGCCGCAGCCGGCCGAGTTCGAGGCGCTCGCGGGCCTCAGCGACTCCTCGATCGCCGAGTGGGACAGCGGCCGGGTCGCCGAGCTGGCGATCGCCGTCGAGCGCACCGCGCTCGAGGCCGACCCGCGGATCGCCGGCGTCGAGACCGCCGTCTACGCCGACGCCGACGAGCGGGTCGCGATCGCTTCTTCGACCGGCGTCGCCGGCGAGTACGAGTCCTCCAGTTGTTACGCCTACCTGCAGGCGCTCGCCGAGGGCGACGGCGTCCGCGAGACCGGTCTCGGGTTCGGCCTCGCCCGGGGACCGCGCGGCCTCGACCCGGAGGCGATCGGCGGCGAGGCGGCGGCGCGGGCGCTGGCGATGATCGGCGCCACCAAGCCGGCCTCGCGGGCCTGCCCGGTCGTCCTCGACGAGACCGTCGCCGCCAGCTTCGCCGGCCTGATCGGCGGCGCGCTTGGCGCCCGCGCCGTCCAGCGCGGCCGCTCTCCCTTCGCCGGCAGGCTCGGGGAGGAGGTGGCGAGCGAGGCCTTCGCCCTCCACGACGACGGCCGCGACCCCGAGGGCCCCGCCTCGGCTCCACTCGACGGCGAGGGCGTCCCCCGCCGCCGCACGGCGCTGATCGAGGGCGGCAGGCTGCGCTCCTACCTCTACGACACCTACACCGCCAACCGCGAGGGCCGCGCCTCGACCGGCTCGGCCTCGCGCAGCGGCTACCGCTCGCTGCCATCGGCCTCGACCTCGAACCTGGTCGTCGCGCCCGGCACGCACTCCCTGGCCGACCTGCTGGCCGCGGCGGAGGAGGGCGTCTACGTGACCGACGTCGCTGGCCTGCACTCGGGCGTCAACCCGGTTACCGGGGTCTTTTCGGTCGGTGCCTCCGGGCGCCTGATCCGCGACGGCAGGCTGGCCGAGCCGGTGCGCGAGTTCACGATCGCCGGCGAGCTGGTGGCGATGCTGGGCGCCGTCAGCGCCGCCGGTTCCGAGCCGCGCTGGGTCCCGTTCGGCGGCTCGGTCAGCACGCCGCCGCTGCTGATCGCCGAGATGGCGATCAGCGGTTCGTGATCCACGTTCGTGACATTTGGCTCCAGAGCGTCAGTTCTTACGCCGAAGGCGCTGTTAGATTGCGCCGATCTTCAAACCCCGAGGAGGACATTCGACGTGACCAAGGCTGAGTTTCTGGACCAACTTGCAGGCGACGACCGGCTCGGCAGCAAAAAAGCTGCGAGTGACGCCGTCGACGCTGTCCTCGATGCGATCACCAATGCGCTGAGCAATGGCGATGAGGTCAGCTTCACCGGCTTCGGCAAATTCCACGTCGCCGAGCGTGGGCCGCGTCAGGGCGTCAACCCCCGCACTGGCGAGCGGATCACCATTCCCGGCGGCAAGGTGCCGCGCTTCTCCGCTGGCTCGGCGCTGAAGACCAAGGTCAAGGGCTGAGAAGCTCCTGACCCCGTTTGCGGATCGGCTGGCGGCGCTCGTCGAGGAGCGCCGCAGCCAGATCTGCCTCGGTCTCGACCCCGACCCGGCTCAACTGGCCGGGGAGGGGGAGACCGGCGTTTCCGGTGCCGACGCCGCCGAACTGGCGGCCGCCGCGGTCACCGACCACTGCCGCACCCTGATCGAGCTCGCCGGTCCCGCCTGCGTCGCGGTGAAGCCACAGCTCGCCTGCTTCGAGCGCCTCGGCGCCCCCGGCTGGGCGGCGCTGGAAGCGACCTGCGCGGCAGCCCGCGAGGCCGGGCTGCTGGTCGTTGCCGACGGTAAGCGAGGCGACGTCCCGGTCACCGCGGCCGCCTACGCCCAGGCGCTGGTGGGGGAGACCCCGACGCCCTGGGGCCCGGTCCCGGGGCTGGGTGCCGACGCCTTCACCGCCAACCCGCTGCTCGGGCGTGACGCCCTCGAGCCGCTGATTGCCGCCGCCGAGGCGGCCGGCGCCGGGGTCTTCGCCCTGGTCCGGACCAGCAACCCCGGCGCCGCCGACCTGCAGGATCTGCCGGCTCCCGAGGCGCCGCTGCACGAGCGCTTGGCCACCTTCGTCGCCGAGTTCGGCGAGCGGCTGTCCGGTGCCGGTGGGCTCAGCGGGATGGGCGCCGTCGTCGGCGCCACCGAGCCGCAGCACTTCGCGCGGATGCGGGAGCTGATGCCGCGGGCGATCTTCCTCATCCCCGGCGTCGGCGCCCAGGGCGGCCGCCCGGAGCTGCTCGGGGCCGCATTCTCCGCCGGCCGCGCCGGCGGCCTGGTCGCGGCCTCGCGGGGAATCGCCCGCGATCCCGACCCGGCGGCCGCCGCGACCCGCCTGCGGGACACCGTTTGGGAGATATCGACCGCCTAACCGGGGCCGGCCCGATTACGATCAGCCGCCCTAAACGTTCTTCAAGTCTCTTCCTATGGACAAACGCACCAGCGCCTTCGCCCGGATCGCCGCCGCCGTGGCCCTCCTCGTCGCCCTCCTGGCCGTCGTCGTGGTGATCTCCTCGGCGACGAACAACGGTTCCTCCGACGGCCACCACAAGCAGTCCCACCACGTCAAGAGGGAACCGAAGCAGCCGCGGACGCAGGCGAAGACCTACACCGTGGAGAGCGGCGACACCCTGACCGCGATCGCCCACAAGACCGGGGTCCCAGTGGCGGAAATCCTCGCCCTCAACCCCGAAGTCGACCCGCAGATCCTGATCGCCGGCGAAACCCTGAAACTCAGATGAGGGTCCGGCGCCACGGCGCCGCCGTCGCCCTCGTGACGGTGCTTGTCGGCCTGCTCCTGCCCGCGACCGGGGTTGCCGCCCCGGAGCAGCATGAGGATCGAGGCCAGGCGCCGTCCCACCGCCCCCAGAACCCACAGCCGGGCCCTCACCTCGCCGCCCGCTCCTGGGCGCTGATCGACGGCCGCACCGGCGACGTCCTCGTCTCCCACGCCGGCAACCGCGAGCTGCCGATTGCCAGCACGACGAAGCTGATGACCGCCTACGTGGCGATGAAAGAGCTGCCGCTCGACAAGCTCGTCCGGGCCCAGCCCTACGCAGCCGAATACGGCGAGTCGCTAATGGGATTGCGGTCCGGGCAGCGGATCAGCGTCCGCGATCTGATCTACGGCCTGATCCTGCGCAGCGGCAACGACGCCGCCCACACGCTGGCGATTGCCGCCGCCGGCTCGGAAGCCCGCTTCGTCGCCGAGATGAACCGCTACGCCGCCGCGCTCGGCCTCTCCCACAGCCATTTCGCCAACCCGATCGGGCTCGACCAGAAGGGGAACTACGCCTCCGCCTTCGACCTGCTGACGCTGACCCAGCGGCTGCTGCGCGAGCCGGCTTTCGCCAAGATCGCCGCCTCGCGCAGCGCCGTTCTGCGCAGCGTCCACCCGCGGCGCCGGATCACGACGATCAACGAGCTGCTGGAACTGGCGCCCTGGGCGACCGGCGTCAAGACCGGCCACACCTTCGGCGCCCAGTACGTGCTGGTCGGCTCGGGCCGCCGCCGCGGCGTCGACCTGATCTCGGCGGTGATCGGCACCTGGACCGACGAAGAGCGCTTCGACGACAGCCTCGAACTGCTCGAATGGGGGTTCGGTCAGTACGCCCGCCGGGTGCCGGTGCGGCGCGGCCAGGACCTCGCCGACCCCGAAATCCGCTACTCCGGCGGCCGGCTGCCGCTGCGCGCCCAGCGGCGGCTGACCGTTGGCCTGCGCCACGGGCAGCAGCTCGAGCTGCGGGTGCGGGCGCCAAGCGAGGTCGAGGGGCCGGTCGCGCGGGGCGAGAAGCTCGGCCGCGCTTTCGTCCTCGTCGACGGCCGCCCGGCCGGGACGGTGCCGCTGCTGGCGGCGCGGGCGGTGCCGAAGGCGAGCGCCTTCGACCGCGCCCGCAGCTTCGCTGAAGACAACTTGGCACTTATCGGAGTGGTGGCGTTCGTGATACTCATGGTCCTGGTGGCGCTATGGCGCCTCCTTGCCCGGGATAACAAGCAAGGGAGTCGAATCGGGTGATGGCGCAGTGATCCTCACGGTGACCCTGAACGCGGCGATCGACCGCACGGTCGCGGTTCCCAACTTCCGGCTTGGTCGCCGCCATCGGGCGGTCGAGAGCCGCACCGTCGCCGGCGGTAAGGGGATCAACGTCGCCCGCGCCCTGAGCCTGCTCGGCCGGCCCGTGATCGCGACCGGGTTCGTCGGCGGGCCGACCGGGTCGCGGGTGCTCGAACAGCTGCACGAAGAGTCGGTGCTGACCGACTTCATCCGCATCGCCGCCGAGACCAGGATCAACCTGGCGGTGATCGACCCGACCTCGGGCGAGCAGACCGAGATCAACGAGCGCGGCCCGGCGGTCAGCCCAGAGGAGGCGAAGCGGCTCTTTGACCGGATCGCCTACCTGGCGGGCGGGGCGAAGCTCTGCGTCCTCGCAGGCTCGGTGCCCCCGGGCGCCGGCGACGACCTCTACGCGCGCCTGGTCGGCGACTTGAGCCGGCGCGGGGTGTCGGTGATCCTCGACGCCGAGGGCGAGGCGATGCTGGAGGGGATCCGCGCCGGCGCCGCGATGGTCACCCCGAACGAGCGCGAGGCCGAGGAGCTGGTCGGCCAGGAGTTCGCCGACCACGGCGACCTCGCCCAGGGTTTGCTCGAGCTGGTCCGCCTCGGCGCCGGGGAGGCGGCGATCACCCGCCCCGAAGGCTGCGTCGCGGCGGTCGGGGAGGGCCCCCAGCGGCGCCTGCTCGAGGTCCACACCGAGCCGCTCGAGCCGGTCTCCACGGTCGGCTCCGGGGATGCCTTCCTCGCCGGCTACGTCGCCGCCCGCTACGAGGGGCGCTCGCCCGAGGAGTGCCTTGCCTACGGGGTCGCCTGCGGGGCCGAGTCGACCCAGCATTTCGGCGCCGGCACCGTCGATCGCAACCAGGTCGAGCGCCTGCTCGGCGAGGTCGCCGTGCACGACTTGGAGGTCCCCGCCGAAGTGTAGGCTGGTTGATTCAACGCTCAGCCTTGGAGGACTAACTTGGAAATCGAAATCGGCCGCGGCAAGAAGGGGCGCCGGGCTTATGGATTCGACGACATCGCGATTGTTCCTTCCCGCCGCACCCGCGATCCCGACGACATCGACATCAGCTGGACCCTCGGTCCGTACCGTTTCGAGCTGCCGCTCGTCGCTTCGGCGATGGACGGGGTAGTCAGCCCCGACACCGCGGTGCTGGTCAACGAGCTGGGCGGCCTCGGCGTCCTCAACCTGGAGGGCATCTGGTCCCGCTTCGAGGACGCGGAGGAGAGGCTGGAGGCGATCGCCGCCGCGCCCAAGCACGAAGCGACGCGGCTGATGCAGCAGATCTACACCGAGCCGGTGAAGGCCGAGCTGATCGCCAAGCGGATCGAGGAAATCAAGGCCCGCGGCGCCGTCGTCTGCGGCTCGTTGACGCCGCAGAAAGTGCGCGAGCACTACGAGGTCGCGGTCGAGGCGGGTCTCGACATCCTCGTCATCCAGGGCACGGTGATCTCGGCCGAACACGTCTCCACCACGGTCGAGCCGCTGAACCTGAAGGAGTTCATCGCCGAGGTGCCGGTGCCGACCGTGGTCGGCGGCTGTGCCTCCTACTCGACCGGCCTGCACCTGATGCGGACCGGTGCCGTCGGCGTCCTCGTCGGCGTCGGCCCGGGCGCCGCCTGCACCACCCGCGGCGTGCTCGGGATCGGCGTTCCGCAGGCCACCGCCATCGCCGACGTCGCCGCCGCCCGGGCCCAGCACATGCTCGAGACCGGCGAGTACGTCAACGTCATCGCCGACGGCGGCATGCGGACCGGCGGCGACGTCTCCAAGGCGATCGCCTGCGGCGCCGACTCGGTGATGGTCGGCTCGCCGCTGGCCCGCGCCAAGGAGGCGCCGGGTCGCGGCTTCCACTGGGGGATGGCGACCTTCCATCCCTCGCTGCCGCGTGGCACCCGCGTCTCGACCAAGCAGGACGGGACGATGGAGGAGATCCTCCTCGGCCCGGCCCAGGAGAACGACGGCACCTTCAACCTGATGGGGGCGCTGAAAACCTCGATGGCCACCTGCGGCTACGAGGACATCCGCTCCTTCCAGCGGGCCGAGGTGATGGTCGCGCCGGCGCTGATGTCCGAGGGCAAGAAGCTCCAGAACGAGCAGGCGGTGGGCATGGGCTCGAACGGGCGGGCGGCGGTATCGGCGGGAGTGGCTGTATCGGATGACTGAGCAGGTGGCCGCCGTCCGCGACTATCCGCCCGCGGACGGCGGGCAGACGCTGGAGGAGGTGCTGGTCCTCGACTTCGGGGGGCAGTACTCGCAGTTGATCGCCAGGCGGGTTCGGGAATGCGGGGTTTTCGCCGAGATGCTGCCGGCGACCACGGCGGTCGAGAAGATCCGGGACCGGAAGCCGAAGGGGCTGATTCTTTCCGGGGGGCCGGCTTCGGTTTACGAACCGGGGGCGCCGGCGTTTCCGACGCAGTTGTTGGATCTGGAGATTCCGATGCTGGGGATCTGTTACGGGATGCAGGCGATGGTGCTGGCGCTCGGCGGCAAGGTCGAGTCGGCGGAGTCGGGGGAGTTCGGGCGGACCGACCTGATCCTGCGCGACGGCGGCGGCCGGCTGCTCGGCGGCTTGCCGGAGGAGCAGAGCTGCTGGATGAGCCACCGCGACTCGGTCTTCGAGGCGCCGGCCGGGTTCACCCCGCTGGCCTCGAGCCCCAACTCGCCGGTGGCGGCGCTGGAGATGCCCGACCGCGGCCTCTACGGGATCCAGTTCCACCCCGAGGTGGTGCACACGCCCTACGGAACGGAGATCCTCACTCGCTTCCTCCGCGACGTCGCCGGTTGCGTCGAGCAGTGGTCGCCGCAGTCGGTGATCTCCGAACAGGTCGCCAAGGTGAAGGCGCAGGTGGGGGAGGGCCGGGTCATCTGCGGCCTCTCCGGCGGTGTCGACTCCTCGGTCGCGGCGCTGCTCGTCCACAAGGCGGTCGGTGAGAAGCTGACCTGCGTTTTCGTCGACCACGGGCTGATGCGGATGAACGAGGCCCAGCAGGTGGTCGAGGCCTTCGGCCAGTTCGGCATCCCGCTCGTCCATGTCGACGCCGAAGAGCGCTTCCTCACCAAGCTGGCCGGGGTCGACGACCCCGAGACCAAGCGCAAGATCATCGGCACCGAGTTCATCCGCGTCTTCGAGGAGGAGGCGGAGAAGCTCGACGACGTCAAGTACCTGGTCCAGGGCACGCTCTACTCGGACGTGATCGAGTCCGGCGGCTCCGACCACGCGGCGACGATCAAGTCCCACCACAACGTCGGCGGTCTGCCCGACGATCTCGAGTTCGAGCTGGTCGAGCCGCTGCGGATGCTGTTCAAGGACGAGGTCCGGGCGGTCGGGGCCGAGCTTGGCCTGCCGGAGCGGATGGTCTGGCGCCAGCCGTTCCCGGGCCCGGGGCTGGCGATCAGGATCGTCGGCGGCGAGGTCAACAAAGAACGCCTCGACATCCTCCGCGCCGCCGACGCGATCCTCCAGGAGGAGATCCGCGCCGCCGAGCTATACCGCCAGCTCTGGCAGTCGTTCTGCGTGCTGCCTGTAGTGCGCTCGGTCGGGGTCCAGGGCGACGGCCGCACCTATGCCTACCCGATCGTGATCCGCGCCGTCACCTCCGACGACGCGATGACCGCCGACTGGGCGCGGCTGCCCTACGACCTGCTGGAGCGGGTCTCGAACCGGATCATCAACGAGATCCGCGACGTCAACCGCGTCGCCCTCGACATCTCCTCGAAGCCGCCGGCGACTATTGAGTGGGAGTAGTTCTTAGGGGGTTGGGTTTGGGGGGCGGTCGGGTGACCCCTTCAAAACTCGCTCGCTCCGCTCGCTTTTGAGTGTTTTGAAGAGGTCACCCGACCGCCCAACCGACACGACCCAGAAATTTCAAAACCCCCAAGGGCCGGAAGCTCAACCAAAGCTCCGGGGTCGAGGCGGTTCTTCGTTAGTTGCAGCTTCCGAACCCTGGGGAGCTGGCCCCTAGACCTCTCTCGGGCGGGTGGCACGGTAGGGAGCCCTCCCCTGAGGAAGCTTTAGCTACCGGAAGGGGAGGGGGGTCCCCTGCCGTGACAGGACCCGCCCGCCGGAGCTCTTCCGTCAGCGACCCTCAGCCTGCAGCGACCCCGCCGTCTCGAAGCACGCAAGCCCGATCACGCTGGAAGTGCTCCCCTGCCCGCCCGAGTCGGCGAGGCGGTCCTGGCTGCGCAGATGGGCGGCAAGCGCGAGGTTGGTCGCCTCTTCGAGGATCGCGACGACCTCCTTCCAGCCCTCCTGGTCGAGCTGCAGGGGCATCCAGCGGAAGACGGTGTCGTCGCGGCCGTCGAGGGTCCCGGCCTCCAGCGCCCCGATCGCCTTGTCGAGGAAGGTTTTCAAGGTCGCCGCGGAGACCCCGCCGCGCACCGGCACCGGCACCCGGCGCCAGCCCGGGCTGCCGACGAAAGCGCCTGGGGTCGCCTTGTAGAAGTGCTCGGTGGCGCCGCGGCGCTGGGCGGTGTCGACGAGGTCGAGGCAGCCGAAGCGATCGAGGGCGCGGGTATGGTAGGCAACGTCGGTCAGCTCCGACTCGAGCTCGGACGCCAGCACGTTGGGGCTGGCGATCCGGTCGGTGAGCAGTTCCAGGATCCGCACCCGGAGGGGATGGGAAAGCGCCCTCACCAGTCGCTGATCGATCGTCTCGGGGCTTTCGGCGGGCATCGGTCTCTCCTCTCCCAGCGGGATAGTACCTCTACGTTCGTTGCGCTACTCAATTACATCTTAGGATTTGTGTAAAGGAAAAACCTGACTAACCGGCCAAGTTGCGGGAAAAAACCTGGACAGAATGTCTGGGTTTTTTGAACCAGAGAGGTCAGACGCCGGCAAGCCGGGTGATCGCGAAGATCAGCGCGAAGCCGGCGCCGGTCAGCGCGACCCGCGTCCACGAGGCCTGGGCGTGCGCCTCCGGCAGCAGATCGGTGGCGCCGATGTAGAGGAAGATGCCGGCGTAGACGCAGAGGACGTAACTGAGGGTGTGGTCGGAGACGGCGGCGAGGGAGCCGACGACCGCCCCGGCCAGGGGGGCGAGGGCGTCGATCGTGAGCCAGCGCACGGCCGCCCGGCGGTCCCCCGAGCGCCGCAGCACGTAGCTGACCGTGTTCAGCCCGTCGGCGAAGTCGTGGCTGATCACCGCCAGGAAGACGAGCAGGCCGGTCGCCGAGTCGACGCCGAAGGCGAAGCCGATCCCGAGGCCGTCGATGAAGCTGTGGACCGAGAGCCCGGCAGCGCCGAGGACGCCGACGTGGTCGCCGCCCAGCGTCTCGACCGCCTCCTCGCGGTTATGGAGGACGAGCAGGCGCTCGGCGAGGAAGAAGCCGAGGAAGCCGGCGGCGACGAGGGCGGTGGCGAGGTTGACGTCTTCGAGGCCGTCGATCCCCTCGGGGAGGACGTCGAGCAGGGCGACGGCGACGACGACGCCGCCGGTCAGCGCCAGCAGGGTCGGCAGCCGGTCGGAGAACCGCAGGCCGATCCGGCCGCCGATCAGGGTGGCGATCACCGTCAGCGCCGCGAGCGGGATTGCGACAGCGGGCATCTCAGCCGCGCTCGCCCCGGCACTTCGGGCAGCGGCCGCGCAGCAGTACGTCGTGGGCGCTGACCTCGAAGTCGGCGCGCCTGCCGATTGCCTCGATCGCCTGCTCCAGTGCTTGGTCGGCGAAGGGGACGAGGCGACCGCATCCGACGCAGACCATGTGATGGTGGTGGCCGCCGGGATCGTTGCGCTCGTAGGCGGCGCCATCGCCGCCGAGGTCGACCCGCAGGACCAGGTCGAGCTGCTCGAGCTGCTCCAGCGTGCGGTAGACAGTCGCCCGCCCGACCTCCGGCAGCCGCCGGTCGATCTCCAGGGCGGTCACCGCGCAGCTCTCCTCGTCGAGCAGCTCGATCACCCGCCGCCGCGCGGCGCCGCTGCGGAACCCGGCCTCGTTAAGCCGCCCGGTTGCTGTCTGTGCCCAACTCACGGTTCGGCACAATAGCGATAATGAGATTCATTCTCTTCCTGAGCCTAGGGCGGCAGCTCAGGAATATGCGTCCCACTTCTGCAGGTAGGCGAGCGGGTCGATCGGGGAGCCGCCTTCGTACCAGCCCGGCGCGGTCCACATCTCGAAGTGGAGGTGGCAGCCCTGGGCGTCGCCGGTGTCGCCGACGATGCCGATCGGCTGGCCGGTGCGGACGGTTTCGCCGGTCTGCAGGGGAGACGGTTCGGCGAGGTGCGCGTACATGAAGTCGTAACCGGTGCCGCGGCCGTCGATGACGATGTAGTTGCCGGCGGCCGCCTGGTAGCCGGAGTACTGGACCTGACCGCCGCGGGCGGCGACGAGGGGGGTGCCGCAGGCCGCCATCACGTCCTGGCCCTGGTGGGTGTGGCCGGAGCGGGCGGCGCCGAAGCGGCCGGCCCCCATGCCGAATTCGTGGTTGCCGAGGATCGGGAAGGCGTAGCCGTAGAAGCTGAAGCCGAGGCTGAGAGCGGTCGAGGCGCTGGCCTTGCGGGCCGCCGGCGCGGCCGCCGCCTGGGAGCTGATCTGGAAGCTGTAGCGGCCGTTGCGGGCCGGCCGCCCTTCGTTGGTGGTGCCGTCCCAGCGGACTTTGTAGGCGACGTTGGGGGCGAGGTTTTCCCGGTAGAAGGTCTTGATCACTTCGCCGATGCTGTTGACGACGTCGATCCGCAGGTCGTTTTCGGGCTGGCTGCTGCCGAAGGTGAAGGTCAGGCGCGGGTAGCGGTAGCCGAAGTAAAAGGACTTGCGCGGGGTGGTTTCGGCCGAGACGAGGGTCAGGGCCCCGGCGCTCGGTGCGCTCGAGGGGGCGCCGGAGGCGCTGCCCTTCTGGGTTGGAGCGGCTCCCGGGGTCCCGGCACCGCCGGTGGTCGCCGCGCTGGCCACGCCGCCGCAGGCGAGCATCGCGATCGCCGCCGTTACGCCTATCTTGCCGGCCACCTTCGACCGGACGAACCCTTTGCCGCTCACCGCTGCCTCTCTTTCGACTGCCTGCGGAGTTAGCTGACGGGCTCGCGCTGAAAGAGTCGCGCTACGGACTTGTTCGTCCGATTCGCCCCCGAGACCTGCTTCGATCTCATCGGTTCCTCCGCTCCCGGGCGACGTTCGCCCGGGACTCGGCACTGCTGGCGCGGCAGTATAAGCGACCGTCCGGAGACCCCCCGCGGCGCCAACATGGCTATCATCACGCAGCCGCGCAGGTTGGACCCGCGCGGTTTTTGCGCGATGAAGACCTTTGTAGCCACTCCAGCCAACCGCCAGCGCAACTGGTACGTCGTCGACGCCGAGGGCAAGACCCTGGGCCGCCTCGCGACCCAGATCGCCGACACCCTGCGCGGCAAGCGCAAGCCGGAGTACACGCCTCACGTCGACACCGGCGATTTCGTCGTCGTCGTCAACGCCGAGAAAATCCGGGTCACCGGCGACAAGCTCGCCCAGAAGACCTACTGGCGCCACAGCGGCTATCCCGGCGGGATCAAGTCGCGGACGCTGGCCGAGATGCTCGAGCGCAAGCCCGAGGAAGTGATCCGCAAGGCTGTCAAGGGGATGCTGCCGCGCAACCGGCTCGCCCGCCAGCAGCTGACCAAGCTGAAGGTGTACGCCGGGCCGGACCACCCCCACGCGGCTCAGCAGCCGCAACTGATGGAGACGAACTGATGGTTGACGACGAGAAGACGCCGGAGCAGGACGAAACTGCACAGGACGAGGGGCCTGAGGCCACGGGTCCTGTCGCGGAGGAGGGGTCCTCGTCCTCGCAAGCTGCGGGCGAAGACCCCACCACCGCGCCACCCGCGGCAGAGGCGTCTGAGGAGCAGCCGTCCGAGGAGGGTGGCGAGAGCTTGGAGCCGTCCGAGGAGGGTGCAGCAGATTCGGAGCCGTCCGAGGAGGTTGCTGAGGAGCCCGAGGCCGTAGAGGCGGAGGCCCCTGAGGTTGTCGAGGAGGCTCCCAAGCGGGAGCAGCCTAAGGCCGAGGAGAAGAAGGACGTTATTCCGGGTGCCGACCTGGAGCCGATCCTGGTCGAGCCCGAGGGGCCGGAGCTGAGCGCCGAAGAGCGCGCCCGCCTCGAAGCCGAGGAAGAAGAAAAGGCCCGCCGCGAAGCGGAACTGGCCGCAGCCCACGAGGTCGACACCGCCGCCAGCCGCGCCCCGGCGAAGATGGAGGCCGGCGCCCGCTTCCTCGCCACCGGCAAGCGCAAGAGCTCGATCGCCCGCGTCACCCTGGTGCCCGGCGACGGCAAGATCGAGATCAACAAGCGCGGCCTCGAGGAGTTCTTCCCCCGCCCGCTGCACCAGACGATGGTCAAGCAGCCGCTGCTCGTCTCCGGCTACGAGGGGAACGTCGACGTCCGCGTCCGCGTCCACGGCGGCGGCATCAGCGGCCAGGCCGGCGCGATCCGCCACGGCGTCGCCCGCGCCCTGACCGAGATCGACGCCGAGCTGCGCGGCGACCTCAAGCGCCGCGGCTTCCTCACCCGCGACGCTCGGGTCAAGGAGCGCCGCAAGGCGGGGCTCAAGAAGGCGCGTAAGCGGCCTCAGTTCAGCAAGCGCTGACGGGGTCGGGTTGACGACCGCGCGCAAGCTCTTCGGAACCGACGGGGTCCGAGGAGAGGCTGGCACCTTCCTCAGCGCCGAGCTGGCGACCGCCCTCGGCAAGGCCACCACCGCCACCCTGGAGGCACAGCGCCCCCAGGTCCTGATCGTCCGCGACACGCGCGAGTCGGGCCCGATGCTGGAGTCGGCGCTGGCCGCCGGCATCGCCGCGGCCGGAGGCGACGCCCTTCTCGCCGGTGTCCTGCCGACGCCCGCCGCGTCGATCCTCGTCAAGCGGCTCGGCCTCGACCTCGCCGCCGTCGTCTCCGCCTCCCACAACCCCTTCGGCGACAACGGGATCAAGTTCTTCAACAGCCGCGGGACCAAGCTCGACGACGAGGTTGAGGCGCGGATCGAGGCGAAGATCGAGGAGGCGCCGACGGCCGAGCACGCCGGCCGGGTGCGAGACCTGAACGCCGGCCTCGAGGACTACCTGCGCGAGCTGCAGGCGACCTTCCCACTCGACCTCAGCGGCCGCCGGGTGATGCTCGACTGCGCCAACGGCGCCACCTACCGCGCCGCCCCGACGATCTTCGAACGGCTCGGTGCCGAGGTCGAGGCGATCGGGATCGAGCCCGACGGCCGCAACATCAATGCCGGCTGCGGCTCCACCCACGTCGAGAGCCTGGCCGAGAAGGTCGCCGCCTCCGAGGCGGAGATCGGCTTCGCCTTCGACGGCGACGGCGACCGGGTGCTGGCGGTCGACAGCCGCGGCCGCGTCCACGACGGCGACGAGCTGATCGCGCTGGCGGCGCGGGGGATGCAGGCGCGGGGAGAGCTCAACGGCGGCGTCGTCGTCACCGTGATGAGCAACTACGGCTTCCACCGGGCGATGGAGGAGGCCGGGATCGAGGTCGCCGTCACCCAGGTCGGCGACCGCTACGTGATCGAGGAGATGCTGCGGCGCGGCTGGAAGCTCGGCGGCGAGCAGTCCGGCCACATCATCGCCTCCGATTTTGTCTCCACCGGCGACGGCATCGCCGCCGCCCTGATGACGATGCGGGAGCTCGGCGAGGCCCGGCTCGAGGACGCGGTGCCGATGGAGAAGCTGCCCCAGGTCCTGATCAACGTCAAGGTCGCCGACCGCGGCGCGATCGAGGGCGCGGCAGGCGTCTGGGAGGCCGTCGAGCGCGAGAGCGAGCAGTTGCGGGGAAGGGGCAGGGTCCTCCTGCGCCCCTCCGGGACCGAGCCCCTGGTGCGGGTGATGGTCGAGGCGCCGGGCGCCGAAGAGGCCGAGACGGTTGCCGGCCGCCTGGCCGACCTCGTGCGCGACGAGCTCGGCTGACCGGCCGAGAGCCGCGGGTCACTACCCTTACTCGCCTTCATGTGCGGCATCGTCGGATACGTGGGCGGCCGACCCTGCGAGGAGCTGCTGCTCGCGGGGCTCGAAAAGCTCGAATACCGAGGCTATGACTCGGCCGGACTCTCCGTGCTCGCGGACGGGACGGTGGAGAGCGTCCACGCGGTCGGCAACCTGGCGAACCTGCGGGCCGCCGTCGATGCCCGCGCCGAAAACGGCGCCGGGCCGCTGCCGCCGTCGGAGACCGGCATCGCCCACACCCGCTGGGCCACTCATGGGCGGGTCACCGAGGAGAACGCCCATCCGCACGACGACAGCCAGGGCCGGGTCCACATCGTCCTCAACGGGATCGTCGAGAACCACTCCGAGCTGCGCAAGAGCCTCCAGGAAGAAGGTCAGGACTTCACCTCCGAGACCGACGCCGAGGTCGTCGCCCACCTGATCGCGAAGAACTACGACGGCGACCTCGCCGCCGCCGTTCGCGCCGCCTACGCCGAACTGCGCGGCCACTACGCCTTCGTCGCCATGCACGCCGACGAGCCGCGGCGCCTGATCGGCGCCCGCAAGGAGTGCCCGCTGGTCGCCGGGATCGGCGACGGAGAGGCCTTCCTCGCCTCGGCGATCCCCGCCTTCCTCGCCGACACCCGCACCGCGATGCCGATCGAGAACGGCGAGATCGTCGAGATCGAAGCCGGCGCCGTCCGCATCACCGACGCCGAGGGCAACCCGGTCGAGCGGGCGCCCGAAGAGGTCACCTGGGACGCCGACACCGCCGAGAAGGGCGGCTACGAGACCTTCATGCTGAAGGAGATCCACGAACAGGCCGACGCCGTCGCCGAGACCATCACCGACCGGCTCCCGAACGAGGACGGGGTCGACCTCTCCGACGTCGACCTCTCCGACGACTTCCTGCGCGGGGTGCGGCGGATCGTGATCGTCGCCTGCGGCACCTCCTACCACGCCGGCTTGGTCGGCCGCTACGCGATCGAGGAGTGGGCACGGGTGCCGGTGGAGATGGACATCGCCTCCGAGTACCGCTACCGCAACCCGGTGATCGGCTCCGGCGACCTGGTGATCGGGATGACCCAGTCGGGCGAGACCGCCGACACGCTGGCGGCGATGCGGCTCGCCCAGGAGGCCGGCGCCACCGTGCTTGCGATCACCAACATCATGGGCAGCCAGGCGACCCGCGACGCCGACGCGGTCCTCTACATCCGCGCCGGGATGGAGATCAGCGTCGCCGCGACCAAGACCTTCGTCGCCCAGGTGGCGGCGATGTATTTGCTGGGGCTGCGGCTGGCGGAGCTGCGGGGGACGCTGCCGCCGGAGCGGCTGACCGAGCTGGTGGCCGAGCTGAAGTCGCTGCCCTCGAAGATGGAGGAGACGATCGCGGCGAACGAGGACTCGGTACGGGCGATCGCCGCCGCTCACCAGGACCAGGAATTCTTCCTCTACATGGGGCGCCACATCGGCCTTCCCGTCTGCCTCGAGGCGGCGCTGAAGCTGAAGGAGATCAGCTACATCCCGGCCGACGCCTATGCCGCCGGGGAGATGAAGCACGGGCCGATCGCCCTCCTCGACGAGTCGACCCCTGTGGTCTGCGTCGCCACCGAGAGCGCGGTGCTGGAGAAGGTCCTCTCCAACGTCGAAGAGGTTCGGGCCCGCGGCGCCCAGACGATTGCCGTCGCCACCAAGGGCGACAAGCGGGTCGCCGAAGTCGCCGACGAGACGATCGAGGTCGCCGCCAGCGACTGGATCCTGCAACCGATCCTGGCGATCCTGCCGCTGCAGCTCCTGGCCTACGACATCGCCCGCGGTCGCGGGCTCAACGTCGACCAGCCGCGAAACCTGGCCAAGACGGTCACGGTCGAGTGAATCTGTTTAGAGCGATCGCTAGCATGCCCGGCTCCGTGAAGTCTCGTCTCGTCCTTCCAGTCCTGCTCGCGGCGCTGCTTGCGCTTGCCGTGGCCGGCTGCGGTGGCGGCGGCGACAGCGCCGGGGGCGGCGACGCCGCCGAACTGGCGCCGCCGAAAGCGCCGCTCTTCATCAGCTTCGTGGTCCAGCCCGAAGGGGAGATGAAGACCAACATCGAGGACCTGGCGCAGCGTCTGGCGGGCGTCGACCTCGGTCAGCTAATCGTCTCCGAACTCGAAAAGTCCGCTGCCGAAGACGGCGAAGAGTTCGACTTCTCCAAGGAAGTCGAGCCCTGGCTCGGCGAGCGAGCCGGCTTCTTCGCTCAGGACTTCGACGGCGAAGACTTCCACCACTACGGCGTCGCGATCGAAGTCACCGACGAAGGCGAAGCGAGCGACTTCGTCGACAAGATCACCGAAAAGGAAGACGAACCGGCCAAGGACGGCTCCTACGAAGGCGTCGACTTCAAGGTCGCCGCCGACGACGGCTCGACCGTCGGCGTCTTCGACGGGTTCCTCGCCGTCGCCGAAGACGAAGCGACCTTCAAGCAGATGGTCGATTCCTCCGAAGGCGAAGCGCTCGCCGGGGAAGACACCTACACCAGCGCCGTGGGCAACGTCCCCGGCGGCAGCGCCGACGTCTACGTCGACATCGGCGCCCTGATCGATGAAGCCGGCAGCGAAATCGAACCCGACACCCAGCTCTTCCTCGACAGCGTCGGGATCGAACCCGACGAAGCGACCGCCGTCGCCAGCCTGATCCCGGGCTCCGACCAGATCGAGATTGACCTCAGCACCGACCTCAGCGGCGAGAACCCGCCCAGCGGCGACGCCTCGAAGTTGCTGGAAGCGTTGCCCGGGGACTCGGTGATCGCCTTCGCCTCGCCCGAATTCGGCAAGCGCTTCCAGGAAGGCATCGACCAGATCGACGAAAACGGGATTCCCGGCCAGGTGCCGCCGCACCAGCTAAAGAAGGCGCTGAAGCAGTCCGGGGTCAACCTCGACTCGATCACCGGCGGCATCGGCGACGTCGGGCTCTTCGTCCGCGGCGGCAGCCAGCGCGACCTCGGCGGCGCCCTCGTCCTCGAAACCGAAGACCCGAAGCAGGCGGCCAACACGGTCTCCAACATCGGCCTCTTCCTGCGGGCCAGCGGTACGCCCGGTGTCACCGCGATCAGCAGCGAAGGCGCCAGCGGCTTCTCGGTTCGCAGCCCCGAACTCGGCCGCCAGCCGCTGATCGTCGCCGCCAAGGGGAGCCACATGGCGGTCGCCTACGGAGCCGCCGCGGCTGCCGCGGCGCTGGCCGAAGGCGGCGAAACCCTTGCCGACAACCCCGCCTACAAGGAAGCGGTCAGCGCCCTCGGCGGCACGCCGGCAAGCGGCTTCGTCGACGGGCACGCGGCGCTGAAGCTGGTCTCCTCGCTCGTGCCTTCCTACCAAGAAGGCTTCAGCGAAGCGAAGCCCTACCTGACCAAGATCGACTACGTGGCGCTGGGTGCCGAAGCATCCGATGGGCTCGCCGTCGCGAAGCTGATCGTCGGGGTCGGCAAGTAGGACTGGCGGCGATGCCCGGCGTCGGCATCGACCTGCTCGAGATCGACCGCATGGAGCGCGCCCTGGAGCGCCACCCGCGCCTCGCCGAGCGCGTCTTCACCGACGGCGAGCGCGAGTACGCCGCCCGCAAGGGCCGTCCCGGCCGCCACCTCGCCGCCCGCTTCGCCGCCAAGGAGGCGGTGGTGAAGGCACTCGGTCTGCGCGACGGGTTCGGGCTGCGGGAGATCGAGGTGGTGGCGGGCGAACCGCCGACCGTGCGGCTCAGTGGAAAAGCGGCGGAGGTGGCGGCGGGCCGTGAGGTGGATATCTCGTTGACTCACTCGCGTGAGAACGCGGCGGCTGTCGCGATCGTTCGCTCGTAGCTGGTCTAGGGATCATGGTTTGGGGAGGCGGTCGGGTGACCCCTTCAAAACTCGCTCGCTGCGCTCGCTTTTGAGTGTTTTGAAGAGGTCACCCGACCGCCCAACCGGAACGAGCTCACAGATTTGGACAACCACCAAGGGCCGGAAGCTCTAAACAAAGCTCCCGAACCTCGGGCGTTCTTCTTTAGTTCAAGCTCCCGAACCCTGGGGAGCTCGGCCTTTGACCTCTCTCGGGCGGGTGGCACGGTAGGGAGCCCTCCCCTGAGGAAGCTTTAGCTACCGGAAGGGGAGGGGGGTCCCCTGCCGTGACAGGACCCGCCCGCCTGAGACCCTCGTCCCTAGCCCTTAGGCTCCCCTCCATGGATCCCTGGCTCACCCCGCTGTACGACGCCGACGGCATGCGCGCCGTCGACCGGTGGGCGATCGAGGTGCAAGGGGTGCCGTCGCTCGAGCTGATGGAGGCTGCCGGTACCGCGGTTGCCGAGGCGGTTGCGCGGCTGGCGCCGCAGGGGCCGGCGCGGGTGGTTTGCGGCAAGGGGAACAACGGGGGGGACGGGTTCGTGGCGGCGCGGGTGCTGGCGGGGATGGGGTTCGAGGTTGAGACGCTGCTGCTGTGGCCCGGGGAGGAATTGAGCGGGGATGCCGAGGCCAACTTCATGCGCGTGCCCGCCGAGCTGGTGGAGGGGGAACTGGGGCCGCGGCTGGCCGGCTCGGGCGCCGTCGTCGACGCGATCTTCGGCACCGGGTTCTCGGGAGCGCCGCGGGAGCCGGCGGCGACGGCGATCGCCGCGATCAACGGCTGCGGCGCCCCGGTGGTCGCCTGCGACATCGCCTCCGGCGTCGACGCCTCCAGCGGCGAGGTCGCCGGAGAGGCGGTGCGGGCCGACGTCACCGTCAGCTTCCACGCCGCCAAGCTGGGGCAGCGGATCGCGCCCGGCAAGCGCTTCAGCGGCGAGCTCGTGGTCGCCCCGATCGGCATCCCGGTCGGGGCGCCGGGCGAGCCCGCGGGCGGTGAGATCGACGCGGCGGTGCTCGGCCTGCTCCCCCGCCGCGGTCCCGCCTCGACCAAGTTCAGCTCCGGCCAGGTGGCGGTCGCCGGCGGCTCTCGAGGGCTCACCGGGGCGGTGCGGATGTGCTCGCTGGCGGCGATTCGCGCCGGCGCCGGCTACGCCACCGTCGCCGTGCCCGCCGACCTCGAGCTGGTCTACGAGATCGCCCAGCCGGAGGTGATGTCGGTCGGCTGCCCCGGCGGCGACGGCTGCCTCGTCCCGGCCTCGGCCAAGGCGGTGCTGCGGACCTTCGAGCGGGCGGCGGCGGGAGTGCTCGGCCCGGGCCTCGGCCGCGACCCCGGGTCCTTCGAGCTGGCGCGGGAAGTCGCCGGCCAAATCGAGGCGCCGCTGGTGATCGACGCCGACGGCCTCAACGCCTTTGCCGGCCGGCTCGGGGACCTGACCGGGCGCGCCGCCCCAACCATCCTCACCCCGCACGCCGGCGAGCTGGGGCGACTGCTGGAGCGGGACTCCGCCGAGGTCGACGCCCACCGCCTCGCCGCCGCCCGCGAGGCCGCCGAGGCCGCCCGCGCCGTCGTCGTCCTCAAGGGCGACGACACGATCGTCAGCGACGGCAGCCGCCTCGCGGTCAACGTCCTCGCCGCCCCGGCTCTCGCCACCGCCGGCAGCGGCGACGTCCTCTCCGGAGTCATCGCTGCCTTTCTCGCCCGCGGCCTCGAGCCCTTCGCCGCCGCCTGTGCCGCGGTCGTCGCACACGCCCGCGCCGGACGCGAGGCGGCTGCTCGGGTGGGCGCGGCGGAGTCCGTCATCGCCGGCGACGTGATCGACGCGGTGCCGGCTGGCGTCCTCCCGCCCGGCGGGTCCAATAACCTCGCGCCATGAAGACCGCCGGAGAGATCATGGATTCCGACGTCGCCAGCGTCAGCCCCGGGGACGACGCTCGCACCGCGATCGATCTCTTGGCGAAAACCGATCTGGGCGCGATCCCGGTCGTCGACGAGGAGCGCAAGGTCGTCGGCATCGTCAGCGAGTCCGACCTCGTCCTCAGCGACGAGGAGTCCGACCTCCACCTCCCGCACTACCTCAACATCATGGGCGGGATCGTCTTCGTCGGTTCGATGAAGGGGTTCGAGGAGCGGTTGGAGAAAGCCTTCGCGACCGAAGTCTCGGAGCTGATGACCGCGGACCCGATCGTCGTCCACGACTACGAGTCGGCCGACCGGGTGGCGAAGAAAATCGCCGACAAGCACCACAACCACCTCCCGGTCGTGGATTCCGACGGGCACCTGATGGGCATGGTCACCAGGGCTGACGCGCTCGCCGCCCTGGTCGCCGAGCCGGACTGATCCCATGGAGCGGGCGTTCGCCCGGGTCGACCTCGACGCGGTCCGCGCCAACTGCGCACGGCTGCGGTCGCAACTCGACGCTGGGGCGGAGCTCTGCGCCGTCGTCAAGGCGGACGGCTACGGCCACGGCGCCGACGACTGCGCCGGCGCCGCGCTGGCGGGCGGCGCCACCAGGCTGGCCGTGGCGACGGCGGCCGAGGCGGAGCGGATCGGACGCCGTTACCAGCACGTCCCGCTGCTGACGCTGGGCGCTCTCACCGCCGAGGAGGTCGACGGGGTGATCTCCGCCGGCTCGGAACTCGCGATCTGGAGCGAGGGCTTCCGGGCTCTGGTCGCGGCCCGCGCCCGCGCCCACGGCCACCGAGCTCGGGTCCACGTCAAGTACGACAGCGGCATGGGCCGGCTTGGGAGCGCCGACGTCGAGGAGGTGCTGGGGCTGGCGCGGGCCTGCGCCGCCGATCGCGACCTCGAGCTCGCCGGCATCTGGACCCACCTCGCGACCGCCGACGAACTCGACTCCGACTTCTTCGACGAGCAGCTCGACCGCTTCGACGCGGTGGCGGCGGCGGTGAAGGCCGAGTTCCCCGGGGTCGTCGCCCACGCGGCGAACAGCGCCGCGGTTCTGCGCGACAGCCGCTCCCACCACGACATGGCCCGCTGCGGCGTCGCGATCTACGGCCTCGACCCGTTCCAGCGCGATCCCGCCGAGCAGGGTCTGGTCCCGGCGCTTTCGCTGCGCTCCTACGTCGCCGCCGTCAAGCGCTTTGAGACCGGCGCCAGCGCCGGCTACGGGCGCAAGTGGACCGCGCCGACGGACACCTGGGTCGGCGTGATCCCGCTCGGCTACGGGGACGGGGTGCGGCGGGCGCTGACCAACAACGCCGACGTCCTCGTCGACGGCCGTCGCCGCCCCCTGGTCGGGACCGTCTCGATGGATAACGTCACCGTCGATCTCGGGCCCGAGGGAGACGTTGAGACCGGCGCCGAGGCGGTGCTGATCGGCGCCCAGGGGGCGGAGGCGATCCTCGCCGAGGAGTGGGCCAGCCGCCTGCAGACGATCAACTACGAGGTCACCTGCGGGATCTCGGCGCGGGTGCCGCGACGGTCGGCATGAGCGTCCTCGAGCGACTCGCGCGAGCGCCGTTGGTCGAGGCCAGCCGCGGTGGCCTGCAGGGAGTCGCGGAGGCCTGGATCGTCGGCGGCGCCGTCCGCGACGCCGCCCTCGGCCGCGAGGTCGCCGATCTCGACCTCGCCGTCGCCGGCGATCCCGGTACCGCGGCGAAGGCGATCGCGGCGGCGGTCGAGGGGCATGCCTTCGAGCTCTCCGCGGAGTTCAGGACCTGGCGGGTGACGGCGCCGGGCCACGGCTGGCAGGTCGACGTCACCGCCCTGCGGGGCGAGGCGATCGAGGCCGACCTGGCGGAGCGCGACTTCACGATCGGCGCCGTCGCCGTGCCGCTGGGCGGGGGCGAGGCGGTCGATCCCTACGGCGGCCTCGCCGACCTCGACCGGCGCCGCCTGCGGGCGGTCGGCGAGCGCAGCTTCGAGGAGGACCCGCTGCGGCTGCTGCGGGCGCCGCGGCTGGCGGCCGAGCTCGACCTCGAGATCGAGGTCTCGACCGTGGCCCTGGCCCGGGCGGCGGCCCCGCGCGCCGCCGAGCCCGCCGGGGAGAGGCAGCTCGCGGAGCTGCGCCAGTTGCTGGGCGGGCCGGATCCGCTGCGCGGCCTGGGGCTCCTCGACGAGCTCGAGCTGACGGCCGTGGTCCTGCCCGAGGTGGAGGCACTGCGGGGGGTCGAGCAGGGGCCGAACCACCACCTCGACGTCCACGGCCACACGCTCGCGGTCCTGGAGCACACGCTGGAGGTCGAGGCCGACCTCGACCGCTTCGCCGGCGAGCGCGCCGGCGAGGTCGCCGACCTCCTGGGAGAGCCGCTGGCCGACGAGGTCGACCGCCGCACCGCGCTCCGCTTCGGTGCTCTCTTCCATGACATCGCCAAGCCGCAGACGCGGGCCGAGCGCGACGGCTTCGTCGGCTTCCGCGGCCACGACAAGCTCGGCGCCGAGGTGATTGGCTCGATCTGCGGGCGCCTGCGCGCCAGTCGCCGCCTCACCCAGCACCTCCAGGGCCTGGCGCTGCACCACCTGCGGTTGGGTTTCATGATCCCCGAGATGCCGCTGCCGGCCCGGCGCGTGCACGAATACCTTCGCGCCACCGAGCCGGTGACCGTGGACGTCACCCTGTTGACGGTCGCCGACCGGCTCTCCGCCCGCGGCGTCGGCCCGATCGCCAGCCCGGAGATGGTCAGCGCCCATCTGACCCTGGCGCGGAAGATGATCGCCGCCGCGCTCGACTGGCGCCGCGACGGCCCGCCGGCTCCCCTGCTGCGGGGCGACGAGCTGGCCCGCAAGCTGGGGATCGATGCCGGGCCGGAGCTCGGCCGAGCGGTGCGAGAGCTCGAGGCGGCCCAGTTCGCGGGGGAGGTCAGCGACCGCGAGGGCGCCGTCGCCCACCTGCGGAACTGGGCGGTTTGGGCCGAAGAGGCCTCCTGAGCCGCGATCCACGGTCCATAACAGGTACGCTGCCGGCCGCATGGCCAAAGAGGAAAAGATCGAAATGGAGGGGGAGATCACCGAGGCTCTCCCCAACACGATGTTCCGCGTCAAACTCGACAACGGGCACGAAGTCCTCGGTCACATCTCCGGCAAGATGCGCCGCCACTACATCCGCATCCTGCCCGGTGACCGCGTGAAGATCGAGCTCTCGCCCTACGACCTCGACCGCGGCCGCATCACCTACCGCTACAAATAGCCCGCTGGCGGTGTCCTCGGTCGCTCGGCGGCGGGTCACGCACTTCCAGTGCGCTCCCCTTGCCTCGCTCCCTGCGTCCTTCCCAGCGAACTATTTGAAGCGGTAGGTCGCCGCCATAGTCGGGCCCCCAGCTCCGTGGTTCCTTTCGGACGGATGTCGTCCTTAAGGAACCACGCAACTCGTGAGTCGGCGGCCCTGCCCGTTCCGTGGTTCCTTTCGGACTCCTATCGTCCGAAAGGAACCACGGAACGGGGGTCCGGGTCGGCGAGCTCCGCCACCAGCGCCGACCAGGTGAAGTCCTTGGCGCCGAGGCCCTTGCCGGTGCGGGGGTCGTAGTACTCGCGCAGGCCTTCGCGGGCGGCGGCGCCGATCACGCCCGCGGCCAGGCGCTCGGCCTCCTCGACGTAGCCGAGGCGGCGCATCCCCAGCCAGACGAGCCAGGCGGAGTTGACCCAGGTCGGGCCGCGCCAGTAGCGGCGGATCGGGCCGCGGCCGCCGTCGGGTTCGTAGCTCGGCTCGCGGGCCGCCACCGAGGGCGGCGCCACCGGGGTGAGGAACTCCTCCCGGTTCAGGAGGTGCTCCTCGACCAGGCGCCGGCCGAACGCCTCCGGCAGGTCCGGCAGCGCCAGCGGCGCCAGCGCCGACCAGGTGAGGACGCCGGGGCGGCCGCCGCCGGGCTGGACCTCGTCGAGGAAGAGGCCGCGGCGCTCGTCCCAGAGCCGATCGACCAGCGCTGGCGTGGCTGACGGCCGCCCCAGCGCCTGCAGCGAGAGCGACCAGAGCGTGTTGACGACGACCTCGCAGAGGACCGGCCCGCCGGCGTCGCGGATGCGGCGGGCGTCGAAGCCGAGGCGCCGCCCGTGGCGGACCAGGAGGGGGAAGCCGAGCCGGCCGTTGGCGCGCCGGCCCCAGACCGGTTCGAACTTCGGCGAGGCGTCGAGGCCGGACTCGTCGGGTTGGACTATCCAGAGCAGGCCGTCCCCCTCGAGGTCGCGGTTCGCCGTCAGCCAGTCGGCCTGCGCGCCGATCCGCGGCTCCTCGCGCGGATCCCCGATGGCGAGCTGCCAGGCCCAGGCCAGCAGCGGCGGCTGGATCGTCTCGGTCTGGAAGGAGTCGCGCGAGCGCACGTTGTAGAAGAGCGAGCGCAGCAGCGAGACCCGGCTGCCCCAGAAGATCGTGTGGCCGATGAAGCCGTCGGGGCGCTGCGCCGCCAGCAGGTTCTCCAGCTCGATCCGAGCCCGGCCCGGCTCGAAGCGCCGCCAGACGATCGCCGCGAAGCACGAATCCCAGTACCACTGCCATGGGTAGCGTCCGGGGCTCGGTTGCGTGTAGGAGTAGCGGCGTCCCTCGTGCTCGCCTTCGACCCAGTTCTGCCGCAGGACGCGCTCCGCCTCGGCGAGCGCCGCCCCGCGCTCAGACATGGGTGCGGCGCATTTCCCGCAGCGCCCACATCCCCAGCACCGCCAGCAGGCCGGTCAGCGCCAGCAGCCCGGGCCAGGTCTCGCCCCAGCTGACGCCGCCGAGGAAGCCCTGGCGCGCCGCTTCCACCACGTGGGTCACCGGGTTGATTTCGGCGACCTTCCTCAGCCACGGCTGCAGCAGGGCCAGCGGCGCGTAGGCGGGGGTGAGCAGGACGAAGGCCATCGTCCCTGCCTGCATCAGCGGCGCCGCCGACTGGCTCTTGAAGCGCAGCGCCAGGGCCGAACCCCAGCAGGCGGCCGCGGCCGCCATCGCCGCGACCATCAGGTAACAGATAACCAGGCCGTCGAGCCCAGGCCAGTGGACGCCGATCACGAAGCCGATCGCCAGCACGAAGGTTGCGGGGATCATCGCCCGCACGCTGGCCGCCAGCACGTTGCCGGCGAGCAGCACCCAGCGCGGCGCGGGAGAGACCAGCAGCCGGTCGACCCAGCCGCGTTCGTAGTCGCGGGCGAGGTTGACGCCGGCGGCGGCGCCGGTGAAGCCGGCTCCCTGCAGCATGCTGACCGGGACGATGAAGCTCGCGTAGCTGCCGGTGTCGAAGCCGCTGAGGTTGGTGAGGGCGCCGAAGACCCCGTTGAGGCCGAGGAAGAAGATCGTCGGCGCCAGCACCCCGGGGATCGCCGCCCCCGGCACCCGCACCAGCTCGTTGCGCGCCCGCGCGACCAGCGCCCCGATCGTCGCCAGGTTCGCCCGCCAGCCGGAAGCGGGCCTGACCACGGCGCTGGCGGCCTCCATCAGCCGACCCGCAGCCGGTGTCGCAGGGCGGAGACGCTGAGGCCGAGGCCGAGCAGGACGATGCCGGCGATTGCGGCCACCGCCGCCAGCGTGTCGGAGGCGTCGATCCCGGAGATGATCGGCTCGCGCACCCCTTCGACGATGAAGCTGAAGGGGTTGTATTCGGCGATCGTCCGCGCCGGCTCGATCATCAGTGCGACCGGGAAGAAGGCGGAGGAGAGGAAGAGGACGACGAGGACCAGGGGAAAGAGCCCCTGGACGACGCTGGCCGAGCCGGTGCGCAGGGCGATCGCCGCGCCGATCCCGCCGACCGCGATGGCCGAGGCGGTGATCAGGGCGATCGCGAGCAGGGCCCCCGGCACGCCGCCGGCAATTTCGGCGCCGAAGATCAGCCCGATCGCGAGGAACCAGAGCGCCGCGAAGAGGCCGAGCGCCGCCGTCCCCGCCAGCCGGCCGAGGACGATCGCGAAGCGCGGGATCGGCGCCGCGAAGAGGCGGTCGGTGAAGCCCATCTCGATGTCGACCGCGAAGGCGATGCCGCCGCTGTTGCCGGCCAGCATCATCGACTGCATCATCGAGCCGGCCAGCATGAACTGGAGGAAGCTCTGCAC
>DASSHE010000061.1:0-13549 GCA_035693065.1 Solirubrobacterales bacterium | reverse complement strand
CGGGACCGGGATCCGCGAGGACTTCAACCTCGAGGACGCTCGTTATCACAAGATCATCGTGATGACCGACGCCGATGTCGACGGCGCCCACATCCGCACCCTGGTCCTCACCTTCCTCTACCGGCAGATGCCGGAACTGATCGAGGCCGGCTACGTCTACATCGCCAAACCGCCGCTCTACCGGGTCAAACAGGGCAACCAGGAGACCTACCTGGAGCGCGAGTCCGAACTCGAGGAGCTGCTGCTGCGCGACAAACTCGAGGACTTCGAGCTGACCGACGCCAATAGCAAGAAGACCAAGCTGACCTCGAGCCGCTGGCAGGGCTACGTGCGCCGATCCAAGGAGTACGAGGGCTGGAGCTCTTCGCTGCAGGCCGAGTTCGGGCATGAGGCGGTGCGGTTCCTCGAGGAGTCGAACTTGCTCGACGAGGGCGTCACCAGCATCGCCGCCGCGACGAAGTTGATGGGCGGCAAGACGCCCGAGGACGAGCCCTTCGACACCGAGGTGGTCGCGTCCAGCGACGAGCTGCTGGTCGTCAAGGCGATCGAGCGCCGGACCGGCCTGGCCCGGACGCACCGGTTCCCGGCGGAGCTGTTCAGCCACCACGACTACCGCAAGTTCGTCGAGGTCCACGCGGCGCTGCTCAAACAGGTCGGCCGCCCGCCCTTCGAGGTGGTCTACGAGGGCCGCCACAACGCCGCGCTCTCCTTCCAGGCGCTGCGCGGCGCGGTCCTCGAGCTCGCCCGCAAAGGCGTGCAGCTGACCCGCTTCAAGGGACTCGGCGAGATGAACGCCGAACAGCTCCGGGAGACGACGATGGATCCCGCCAGCCGCACCCTGGCGCGGGTGACGCTGGAAGACGCCACCGCCGCGGACCAGATCTTCTCGATGCTGATGGGCGACCAGGTGGGCCCGCGGCGTGACTTCATCGAGGCGCACGCGAAAGAGGTCCGCTTCCTCGATGTCTAGCCCGGTGCCCAGATCGTTTGAAGGAGTGAGCATTTGATGGACGCCAACGTCCTTACCGGCGGCCGCATCGAAGAGCGCGAGCTCGAGAAGGAGATGCGCTCGTCGTACCTCGATTACGCGATGAGCGTGATCGTCGGCCGGGCGCTGCCCGACGTCCGCGACGGCCTCAAGCCGGTGCACCGCCGAGTGCTTTACGCGATGCACGACATCGGCCTGCAGCCGACCCGCCCCTACCGCAAGTGCGCCTTCATCGTCGGCGAGGTCATGGGCAAGTACCACCCCCACGGCGACTCGGCGATCTACGACACCCTGGTGCGGATGGCGCAGGACTTCTCCCTGCGCTACATGCTGGTCGACGGCCAGGGCAACTTCGGCTCGATCGACGACGACCCCGCCGCCGCGATGCGGTACACCGAGGCCCGCCTCGCCCGCCTCGCGACCGAGCTGCTGCGCGACATCGACGCCGACACGGTCGACTTCGGCCCCAACTACGACGAGTCGACCCAGGAGCCGCTGGTGCTGCCGGCGCGCTTCCCGAACCTCCTGGTCAACGGCACCTCCGGCATCGCGGTCGGGATGGCGACCAACATCCCGCCGCACAACCTGCGCGAGGTCGCCGCCGCGGTCGCCGCCTACATCGACGAACCCGAGATCGACCTCGAGGGCCTGATGCAGCACGTCAAGGGTCCCGACTTCCCCGGCGGCGGGATCATGAGCCGCGAGGGGATCCGCGACGCCTACGCCTCCGGCCGCGGCAGCATCCGGGTTCGCGCCCGGGCCCACGTCGAGCCGCTGAAGGGGGGCAAGGAGGCGATCGTCGTCACCGAGCTGCCCTTCATGGTCAAGAAGGGCGGCGAAGGCGGCCTGATCACGAAGATCGCCGACCTCGTCCGCGACAAGAAACTGGAGGGGATCTCCGACCTGCGCGACGAGTCGGACCGCTCCGGGATGAGGCTTGTGATCGAGCTCAAGCGCGGCGGCCCGCCGGCGAAAGTCGTTCTCAACAACCTCTACAAGAAAACCTCGATGCAGACGACCTTCGGCGCCAACATGGTGGCCCTGGTCGACGGGGTGCCACGGACCCTGAGCCTGCGCGAACTGATCCACCACTACGTCGAGCACCAGCGCGAGGTCGTCACCCGCCGGACCCAATACGAACTGCGGCGGGCGGAGGCACGGGCGCACATTCTCGAGGGTTTGCTGGTCGCCCTCGACAACCTCGACGCGGTGATCGCCCTGATCCGCGGCTCCGACGACCCGGACGCCGCCCGCGACGGGCTGATGTCGCAGTTCGACCTCTCGCGCGAGCAGGCGCAGGCGATCCTCGACATGCGCCTGCAGCGCCTCACCGCGCTCGAGGCCGACAAAGTCCGCGCCGAGCACGCCGACCTGCTGGAGCGGATCGGCGAACTGCGGGCGATCCTCGGCGACGAGGCCAGGGTGATGGGCCTGGTCAAGGACGAGCTGGCAGAAATCGTCGAGTCCTACGGCGACGAGCGGCGCACCGAACTCGCCCACTTCGAGGGCGACGTCGGGATCGAGGACATGATCGCCGACCAGCAGATGGTGATCTCCCTGACCGCGTCGGGCTACGTCAAGCGGCTGCCGCTCGCCACCTACCGCCAGCAGCGCCGCGGCGGCGTCGGGGTGATGGGGATGAACCTCAAAGACGACGACTACATCGCCCACCTCCACATCTGCTCGACCCACGACTTCCTGCTCTTCTTCACCAACCGGGGCAAGGTCTACCGGCTCAAGGTCTACGAGCTGCCGGAGGGCGCGCGCCAGGCGAAAGGCAGCTCGTTGAACAACCTGCTGCCGCTGCGCGAAGGCGAGCGGGTGATGGCGGTGATCCCGACCCGGGACTTCAAAGAGGACAAGTACCTCGCCTTCGCCACCGCCCAGGGGCTGGTGAAGAAAACCGAGTTCCTCGCCTACAACACGCCGATCCGCGCCGACGGAATCATCGCGATCAAGGTCCGCGACGGCGACGAGCTGGTGCAGGTCCGTCTGACCTCAGGCAAAGACGACATCCTCATGGTCTCCCATTCCGGCCACGCCTCCCGCTTCTCGGAGCAGCACGTGCGGACGATGGGTCGTGACACCAGCGGCGTCAAAGGCATGAACGTCGCCGGCAAGGACAACCGGGTGCTGGCGATGGACATTGCCCGCAACGACACCGAACTCTTCGTCGTCACCGAGAACGGCTACGGCAAGCGCACCCCGGTCTCCGAGTATCCGGTCAAGGGCCGCGGCACCAAAGGCGTGCTGACCGCGAAGCTGACCGAGAAGAAGGGCGGCCTCGCCGGCGCCCTGATCGTCTCCGAGCACGAGGACCTCCTCTTCATCTCCCAGAACGGCATGGTCCAGCGCACCTCCGTCGGCGGCATCTCGCAGATGGGCCGCGCCACCCAGGGCGTCAAGGTGATGAACATCAAGGACGACGACCGCGTCAGCGCCGTCGCCCTAGTGGTCGAGTCCGAGGAAGCCAATGGCCTCGACGAGGGCGAGGAGCCCGACGGTCAGGAAGAGCTGGCCGAGGCCTCTGCGGACGGCGCTTCGGCCGACGGCGCCGCCGAGCAGCCCTAAGCCGCCGCCGGTAAGTACTGCTGCCAGGTCGCCGGGATTCTCGGGCTGGCGACCTGGATGAAGACGGTGGGCGGTGGCGCCTTTGGCGTCGTTGCGGGGTGCATCTGGATCTCGCGGGGGAGGCGGTTGCCCTTGCGGCGGTTGCAGGAAGCGCAGGCGGCGACGATGTTCTCCCAGACCGATTTGCCGCCGCGGGAGCGGGGGATGACGTGGTCGACGGTGAGGCCGGCTTTGGTCGAGCCGCAGTATTGGCACGTCCAGGAGTCGCGGGCGAGCACGGCGCGACGGGTGATTTTGCGGCGGTGCGCCTCGCGGGGGATGCGGACGTAGTTGACGAGGCGGATCACGTCGGGCCGCTCCATCGTCATCCGCTCGGAGTGCAGGACCGCCCCGTCCCGCCGCTCCAAAAGTTCTGCCTTTTCCTTCAGGAGAAGGACAGCCGCGCGCCTCAACGTGCAGACGTTGATCGGCTCATACGTCGCGTTGAGTACCAGCACCCTGGCCATGCTGAGCAAAGATTGTAGGGCGCCGGGCGCCCGATCTCCGTTGCGATCGTCACGAAGCCGTCTCAGGCGCGCGGATAGGAGCCGAGGACGCGCACCGATTCGGCCTTCGTTCGCAGCCGCGCGAGCGCCTCGGCGACGTCGGAATCGCTCTCTCGACCCTCGAGGTCGCAGAAGAACATGTAGCGCCCCAAACCCTGCCGCAGCGGCCGCGACTCGATCCGGGTCAGGTTGATTCCCCGCGAGGCGAACTCGTTCAGCGCCTCCACCAGCGCCCCCGGATGGTCGGCGCCGAGCTCGGAGAAGACGATCGAGGTTTTCCACGGACCCTCGCCCTCGAGGGCGGTGCCGCTGGGGGCGATCCAGACGAAGCGGGTGATGTTGTCGTCCTGGTCCTCGACGCCCTCGATCAGGAGCTCGCAGCCGTAGAGCGCCGCCGCCGCCCGCGCCCCCAGCGCCGCCCAGGGTCTGGCCGACTCGCTCACCATCCGTACCGCCGCGGCGGTGCTGCTGACGCTGCGCAGTTCCACCGCGGGCAGCGTCTCGCGCAGGAAGCGGGCGCACTGCGCCAGGGGCTGAGGATGCGAGAGCACCGCCTCGACGTCCTCCACCCGCACCCCCTCGCGCGCGATCAGGTGGACTCGCACCCGGTAGTCGTGCTCGCCCACGATCGCCACCGATTCGACGTCGAAGGCGAGGGTGTCCAGGGTCTGGCGCACCGAGCCCTCGATCGAGTTCTCGATCGGCACCAACGCCCGCCCGGCCTCCCCCCGCTCGACCGCGAGGATCGCGTCGGGGATCGAGGTCGTTCGCAGCGGCTCGAAGCTGTTCTCGCCCAGCGCATCGCCGAGCGCGTCCTCGGTAAAGGTGCCGGCGGGGCCGAGATAGGCGATCTTCATCGCCGGATCAAAGCACTTCGCGGCTGGTCTATTCGATCAGGACCGCGTAGGTGGCTTCGTTGTTTTCGGTGATCTGCTCGCCCGGCACGGCCTCGACTTCAACTTCGAGCGTCACTTCGCCGCTCGGCGCCGGCGTCACCGGAATCGTCACCGTGCCGATTTCGCCGGCCGCGAGTTCGTCGATCTTTTCCTGGATCGTGTTGCCTTCGACCGTGACCAGGACCGTGATCCCATTCTCGGGCGAGTCACCTTGGTTCTGCACCTGGACTTCGACTTCCACGCCTTCTTCGCCGGCCACCGTGGCGGCGGCGCCTTCGACCAGTTCGGTCCCGTTGACGCTGGTGCCGATCAAGCCGAGCCCGTGGACCCCTTCCGTCGGTTCGGTGCCGCCGCCACCGAGGGCGGCGAGCGCGCTGCTGACTTCGGTCGGGTCGAGCCACTTGGTTTCGCCGGGGAGGAAGGTGCTCTCGGGGACGTCGCTGCCGCTGATCCCGTTGTTGCTGAGGACGCCGTCGATTTCGGGACGGACGACGTTTTCGTAGAGGACGTCGGAGGCGAACAGCTTCTGCATCTGCTTGGCGATCCCGGCGACCGCCTTCTCGGCGCCCGCCTCGCCAAGCGCGGTGCTCATCTTCGCGTCGATTTCGTCCATCGCGTTGCCGCGCAGCTCGTAGACCAGCTCCAGGTTGTGCTGGGCGTCGCCCATGTCGCCGGGGGCGCTGAGGTCGTCGATCCGGGTCACGTAGTTGTCCATGGCGCTGCGGTCGGCGTCGACTTCGGCGAGGAAATCGCTGACCGAGAGATTCCCGGGGTCTTCGAGTTTGTCGAAGAAGCGCTTGCTGGTCTGCTGGGTCTCCTGGACGATCGCCGTGACGTTGCGGGCGTAGTCGCTGAGCTCGCGGTTGGCGCGGGCGTCGAGGCAGCCCTTGACCCCGAGCACGAGCAGGATCAGCAGGATCAGCGCGCCGCCGAGCGCCAGCGCCCGCCGCAGCAGGATCTGCTGGCGTTCGGGTCTGCGCTTGGGCCGCTCGCGCCGGGGCGGGCGTCTTGAGGTGAAGTCCTCCAAGGGCGGGGAGTATGAACGCTGACGACACGAAAGCGCGTAGAGATGCCGCAAACGGTGCCTTTTTCCCAACCGCGCCCCAGCGGATCGGAATCTTCAAGCGGAGGAGAAAGGCGGCTGCCGGCGAAGGTTCCGAACTGCATGGTCGGTTCGCTCGTGCTCAACCGCTTCCTGATCGAGCGCCGCATCGGCAGCGGCGGCTTCGGCGTTGTCTACGAGGCTTGGGACGGCCGCCTCGAGCGCCCGGTCGCGGTGAAGGCGATCGAACAGAGGGGGGAGGCCGGCCGCCGCGTCCTGCGCGAGGCCCAGGCGGCGGCGCGGCTCAACCACCCCGGCATCGTCACCCTCTACGAGATGGGGGAGGAGGACGGCAACGCCCTGCTCGTCACCGAGCTGGTCGAGGGCTCGACCCTGGCTCGCCTCGCCCGCACCGGCGAGCTCTCCGACCGCGAGATCGGCGAGATCGGCGCCGACCTCTGCGAGGCGCTCGACCACGCCCACTCGCGCGGCGTCGTCCACCGCGACATCAAGCCACAGAACGTGCAGGTGATCCGCGACGGCGAGACGCGGGCGAAGTTGATGGACTTCGGCGTCGCCTACCTCGCCGACGACGCGCCGCTGACCGCGGCCGGCGACGTCGTCGGCACCCTCGCCTACATGTCGCCCGAGCAGGCGGAGGGCCGGGGGGCGGGCCCCGAGACCGACGTCTACTCGCTCGCCCTCACCTTGTATGAGTGCTGGAGCGGGGAGAACCCGCACCGGCGCGCCACCCCCGCTGCCACCGCCCGCGCGATCGGCGCCCGCGCCCGCCGGCTCCGCCGCCTGCGCCCGGACCTCCCGCGCGAGCTCGCCGACACCGTCGACGCCTGCCTCTCGGCCCGCCCCAACCACCGGCCCTCCCTGGAGGAACTGGGGACGACGATCGAGGACTCGCTCGACGCGCTCAGCGACCGCCTGCCCGATTCCCCCGGCACCCTCGCCTCCCGCTTCGGCGCGATCGTCCTCGCCGCGGCCGTTGGCGGTTTCCTGGCCTTCCACGGCGCGGCTCTTCCCTAGGATTTCCCGATCGGCGTTCTACGCAGTCTCGAGTCGCGGATCGAAGGCCTCGTCGAGGGGGTGTTCAGCCGTGCCTTCAGCTCCGAGGTGCAGCCGGTCGAACTCGCCCGCAAACTGGCGAAGGAAATGGACGCCCACAAGACCGCCTCGGTCGAGCGCGTCTACGTGCCCAACGAGTACACCGTCTTTCTCTCGCGCCAGGACCGCGGCAAACTCGAGGGATACGAGCGCTCGCTCGAGCAGGAGCTCTCCGGCTATCTGCTGGAGCACGCGCGCCGCCGCGGCTACGATCTGCTCACCCGGCCGGCGGTCGAGTTCAGCACCGACGAGCGCCTGCGCCTCGGCGAGTTTGGGATCCAGGCGCGGCTGGTCAAGCCTCCGGCGCACGAGGGCCAGGCGCCCGAGCAGGGCGAAGAGGGCCACACGATGGTCTACTCGGCCGTGCGCGAGCGCGACCGCAGCCGCCCGAAACGGCCGGAGCAGGCGGTCGGGGCGCTGGTCTCCACCCGGGCGGTGGTCTCGCTCGAGGACCGGCGCTACGTCCTCGACGGGCCGCGGGCCACGATCGGGCGCTCGAAGTCGGCCGAGTGCGTGCTCTCCGACCCCAACGTCTCCCGCCGCCACGCCGAGCTGCGCCGGGCCGAGAATGGCGACTGGCAGATCGTCGACCTCGGCTCGACCAACGGGATCAAGGTCAACGGCCGCCGCGTCCCCTCGACCCGGCTCAGCCCCGGCGACCAGGTCACCCTCGGCACCACGACCTTCACCTTCGACATCGAGCAGTAGCGGCGGCTGCCGCCGCCACTAAGGTGCCTGTCGCGTGGAATACGACCCCATATCTGTAGCCCTCAAATTCGGCTTCCTCGCCGTGCTCTACCTGTTCGTGCTGGTGATCGCCCGCAGCGCCTTTCGGGACCTGCGCCGCACCGTGGCGCCGGCTCCCGACGCCACCGGGTTTCACGCGGCCCCCGTCTACGCCGAGGCCCCCCGCGGCCCCGATGGTTGGCTCGTAGTCGAGCGCGGCGGGGGCCTCGAGCGCGACCAGCGCTTCGACCTGATCGGCGGCCTCTCGATCGGCCGCTCGAAGGAGGCCGACGTGCAGATCGAGGACCGCTACGCCTCCAGCATCCACGCCCGCGTCTTCTCTCGCGATAGCCGGTTCTACGTCGAGGACATGAACTCGACCAACGGCACCCTTCTGAACGGCGCCACCCTGCAGGGGGAGGCGGAGCTGATCGACAGCGACACCCTGCAGATAGGCGACACGGTCTTCCGCTTCGAGGTCGGGTGAGCCAGTGACGCTGCGAATCGAGGAGGAGGCGGTCCGCACCGACACCGGGCGCCAGCGCAACGCCAACGAGGACTCGTTCTTCACCAGCGCGCCGCTGTTCGTCGTCGCCGACGGGATGGGCGGCGCCCAGGCCGGCGAGGTCGCCTCGAAAACCGCCGCCGAGTCCTTTGCCGCCGGGCTGCCGCAAGCGCCGCCGCTGCGGGCGCTCGAGCAGACGATCGAAGGCGCCAACCGCACCATCCACGAGCTCGCCCGCAAGGACCCGGGGCTGGCCGGGATGGGGACGACGACGACGGCGGCGATCGTCGACCTCGAGGCGGAGGAGGTGGCGATCGGCCACGTCGGCGACAGCCGCGCCTACCGCCTGCGCAAGGGCCGGCTCGAGCAGCTGACCCGGGACCACTCGCTGGTCGAGGAGATGCGGCGCAAAGGCCAGCTCACCGACGCCCAGGCCGAGGACCATCCCCAGCGCTCGATCATCACCCGCGCCCTCGGCCCCGAACCCGAGGTGCAGGTCGACCTGCAGACCGTCCCCGCCCAGCCAGGCGACGTCTTCCTGATCTGCTCCGACGGCCTGACGACGATGCTCGACGACGAGCGCATCGGCCGCATCCTCGCCCGCGCCACCTCGCTGCAGGCGGCGCTGCGGGCGCTGATCGACGAAGCCAACCGGGCCGGCGGCCGCGACAACATCACCGTCGTCGCCTTCCGAGTCGAGGACGCGGCGGCTCCGCGCAGCGCTGCCGCTCCGACGACGCCGGCGGACGAGGGCGCCACTCTGATCGGCACCGAGGCGGAGGCCGCCGGCCTCAGCGCCACCGAGGTGCGCAAACGGGCCGCCGCCGAGGCCGCGCGCAAGCGCCGCGAGGAGCTCGAGGCGAAGCCGCGCCACAAGCGGCTGAAGACGACGGCGAAGGTCCTCGCCCTCGTGGCCCTGGTCGCGGCACTCCTCTTCGGCGCTTGGTACGGCAACCGCCAGGTCTGGTTCCTCGGCACCGACGACGCCGGTCGCGTCGCTCTCTACCGCGGCCTCCCCTACGAACTGCCGCTGGGGATCAAGCTCTACGACGAGCGCTACGCCAGCGCGATCCAGACCGAAGGGCTGCCAAGCCGCCGCCGCGACGCGGTCACCGGCCACGACCTGCGCTCGCGCTCGGACGCCGTCTCGCTGATCGAAGAAATCGAAAAGACCGCGGGGCTCCCTTGACCGCGGCCCGGAACCGGGAACTCGTCGCCCTGGTTCCCGTTGCCGCCCTTCTCACCGCTGGCTTTGCCGCCGTCTTCGCCCAGGAGGACGCGAAACTGGGCAACCTCAGCCTCACCTACGGCGCCTACTTCCTGGCGATCTGCGTCGCCACCCACGTCTTCCTCCGCTTCCGGCTTCCCAACGCCGACCCCTACCTGTTCCCGCTAATGGCGACCCTGACTGCCTTCGGCTTCGTGATGATCTACCGGATCGACGAAACCTTGGCCCGTGACCAGGCCAACTGGTTCGTCCTCGGCCTCGTCCTCTTCGCGCTGACGATCTGGTTCCTGCGCGACTACGAAGTGCTCGAGCGCTACCGGTACACGATCGCCGCCGTCGGGCTGCTGGTCCTGCTGGCGCCGCGGCTGCCGGGGATCGGCCAGCAGGTCAACGGCGCCTACCTCGGGGTCAAGATCGGCCCGATTGCCTTCCAGCCGGCCGAGTTCACCAAGCTCGCGATCGTCGTCTTCCTCGCCAGCTACCTGCGCGAGCACCGCGAGGTGCTGATCGTCGGCGCCCGCCGCGTCCTCTGGGTGACCCTGCCGCCGCTGAAGCACTTCGGGCCGATGCTGGTCGTCTGGGGCGCCTCGATGTTCATGCTGGTCTTCATTCGCGACCTCGGCAGCTCGCTGATGTTCTTCGCCGCCTTCCTCGCCTTGCTCTACGTCGCGACCGGCCGCTTCTCCTTCGTCGTCATCGGGATGTTGATGTTCCTTCTCGGGGCCTGGTTCTTCGCCGCCACCGTTCCCCACGTCCACGACCGGGTCGAGATCTGGCTCCACCCCTACAACGACCCGCAGGAAACGGGGTACCAGATCCTGCAGTCGATCTTCGCCCAGGCCGACGGCGGTCTCTTCGGCAAAGGCTTCGGGCAGGCGCTGATCAGCCAGCCGGGCGGCACCGGGACCGAACTGCTGCCGGCCGCGCAGACCGACACGATCTACTCGCTGATCGTCAACGAGCTCGGCCTCTTCGGCGCCTGCGGGCTGATCCTCACCTACCTGTTGATCACCGCCCGCGGCTTCAAGATCGCGCTGCTGGCCAGCGACGGCTTCTCGAAGCTGTTGGCGACCGGGCTCACCGCGGTCTTCGCGATCCAGGCCTTCGTCATCGTCGGCGGGGTCACCCGGGTAATTCCGCTGACCGGCGTCACTCTGCCCTTCGTCAGCTACGGCGGCAGCTCAATCGTCGCCAACTTCGTGCTGCTGGCGCTGTTGCTGCTGGTCTCCGACCGCGCCCGCCGCGAGGCCGCCGAGCCCGCCGGCCGCGCGGCGACGATGGGAGCGGTGGGGTGATCGCCCGGTGAACCGCCAGATCGTCAAGCTCTTCGGCTTCATCGTCGTCCTCTTCGGGATCCTCGTCGGCTTCACGTCCTACTGGTCGGTCTTCGACGCCAAGGCGCTGAAGGAAGAGGAAGTCAACCGCCGGCCCCTGCTCGAGCAGCAACAGATTCCCCGCGGCCGCATCCTCGCCGCCGACGGGACGGTGATCGCGAAGTCGATCGCCAAAGGCAAGAAGGGCGAACAGGTCTACGTCCGCCGCTACCCCGAGGGCGCCCTCTTCGGCCACCCGATCGGCTACAGCTTCGTCCGCCAGGGGGACGCCGAGTTCGAGCGGTTTCACAACGACGAACTGATCGGCGAAGAAGGGGAATTCAAGTCGATCTTTGACGAACTCACCGGCGCCACTCAGGAAGGCAACGACATCGTCACCAACATCGATCCGGAAGCGCAACGTGTGGCTCTCGCCGGCCTCGAAGAACAGGGCTTCGGCGCCGTCGTCGCGATCGTTCCCCAAACCGGCGAAATCAAGGTGATGGCCTCGAACAGGTCCTACGACCCCAACCGCGTTCCCTACGAACTGGGGAGGCTGAACCAGAACGCAAGCGAAACTCCGCTGGTGAACCGGGCGACTCAGAGCCGCCAGCCCCCGGGGTCGACCTTCAAGGTGGTGACGGCGGCCGCGGGCCTGGAAAGCGGCGTGATCACGCCGGAAACGACGATCAACGCGCCGGGGACGATCGTCGACGAAGGACACATCCTCGCCAACGACTTCGAACAGGACTGGGGCTCAATCGCCCTCGATACCGCCCTCACCAACTCGGTCAACACCTGGTTTGCCCAGCTCGGCCAGAAGGTCGGCCAGGACCAGCTTTTCGAGACGATGGAAAAGTTCGGCTTCAACGCCAAGCCGGCGATCGATCTGCCGAGCCAAGAGTTGCTGGCGAGCGGCGTGGTTGATCTCGAACACGACCGGCTCCTTCGTCGCCGCGACGCGGTCGACCTCGCCCGCGTCGCGATCGGCCAGGAGCGGCTGCTGGCGACGCCGCTGCAGATCGCCGAGGTGGCGGCGGCGATCGCCAACAAGGGCAAGCTGATGCAGCCACAGCTCTGGAACCGGGTGGTCAACCCCGACGGCCGCGTCATCGACCGCCTCGACCCGTCCGTCTACAGCGAAGCGGTCAGCGAACAAACCGCCGAAGAGCTGACCACGGCGATGGAAGGGGTCGTGCGCGAAGGCACCGGGACCAACGCGGCGATCTCCGGCATTTCCGTGGCCGGCAAGACCGGCACCGCGGAAACCCCCTACAACGACCTGTGCGGAGGCGGCACCGACGAGAACCAGGCCTGGTTCATGGGCTTCGCCCCGGCGGACGAACCGAAGATCGCGATCGCCGCGACGATCGAATGCACGACCGCATTCGGCGGCGACGTCGCGGCGCCGATCTTTCGTGAAGTCGCGGAAACGATCCTGAACGGCGAATGAGAGCGAGGAGGAGCGGTGGCTGAGGTCAAAGAGGGCAGCGTTGTCGACCAGCGCTACCGGGTCCTGCGCCGCCTCGGCAGCGGCGGCATGGCGGAGGTCTGGCTTGCCGAAGACACCCACCTGCAGCGGCAGGTGGCGCTGAAGGTCCTGCACAGCCGCTTCCTCCAGGATCCCCAGTTCGTCGCTCGCTTCCAGCGCGAGGCCGAGCACGCGGCCGGCCTCCAGCATCCCAATGTCGTCTCCGTCTACGACCGCGGCCAGGACGGCGACGTCAACTACATCGCGATGCGCTACCTCGAGGGCCCGACCTTGAAGGAGCTGATCGACCGCGGGATCGGCATCGAGGAGGCGGTGGCGCTGATCCGCCAGGTCCTCGAGGGCGCCGGCTTCGCCCATCGAAACGGCATCGTCCATCGCGATCTGAAGCCGCAGAACGTGATCGTCGACGAGGAGGGCAAGGCGGTCGTCACCGATTTCGGGATCGCCCGCGCCGGCGTCTCCAACATCACCCAGACGGGCTCGGTGATGGGGACCCCGCACTATCTCTCGCCCGAGCAGGCCCAGGGCTTCGACGTCACCGCCGTCTCCGACCTCTACTCGATCGGCGTGATGCTCTACGAGGCGCTCACCGGACGGGTGCCGTTCGAGGGCGAATCGGCGGTCGCGGTGGCGATGAAACAGGTCTCGCAGATGCCCCAACGGCCGAGCTCGATCCAGCCGCGGGTCAGCCCGGCGCTCGACGCGGTGGTGATGCGGGCGCTGGAGAAGGACCCCGGGCAGCGCTTCCAGAGCGCTGACGCGTTCATCGCCGCGCTCGATCAGGCGATGCGCGAACCGGGCGGCGCCGGGCGCGGGACGACGTCCTTCACGGCGCTGCCGCCGGTCGTCGTGGTGCCTGGCGAGGAGGACCCGGAGGCGAAGCGCCGCCGCCGGCGCAACTGGTGGATCCTCGCCGCCCTGCTGGCGATCCTGATCGGCGCGCTGATCGGGCTGCTGCTCACCCGCGACACCTCGACCGCGGTGCCGAGCGTCGAAGGCCGCAGCCTGCAGCGGGCCGAAGAAATCCTCGAACAGCGCGGCTTCACCGTGAACCAGCCGCCGCTCACGGTGCACCGCGAAGTCGAGGCCGGGACCGTGCTCGAGCAGGACCCGGCCCCCTCGCCGCC
>DASSHE010000060.1:0-65860 GCA_035693065.1 Solirubrobacterales bacterium | reverse complement strand
CGATCAACTCGACCGAGGCGGTTCCTTCCTCCCTGTGGCCTGCGCTGCTGGGGGTCGGTGGCGGCACTCCGCGACCGTCGCAGGGGCGGGCGCGTACATGGCGCGCTCACTCACACAAATCGGTGCCGCGAACGGCGCGGCGTGAGTCTCAGTAGGTGTTTGCGTCGATCCAGATCCGCCAGATCGCCGCCACCGAGGCGCCGAGCAGGATGATCCAGAGCAGCGTGCCGCCGCCGCTGGCGAAGAGCTCGTCGCTGCCGGCGATCAGCAGGGTGAGCATCCCCAGCGCCGCGTAGAGGATCGCCCGCCGCTTGTCGGTCAGGGTCGCCAAGGTGAGCTGGTTTTGGCGACTGAGGACGAAGACCATCCAGGCCAGAGCAGCGAGGAAGCCCATCGTGATCGCGGTCAGGATCGCGTCGGCGACGTTGCCGCCGTGGGGCGCAAAGGCCACAGCCAGCGCCAAGACCATGATGATCGCCGTATTGCGCAGGGCTCGCACGAAGAAAGTGTAGTCCCGAACACCACCCACCCGCGGCGACTACTTGTGCGACATGATCACGATGCCGAAGGCGACCGCGGCCAGGGTCGCCAGCCCCGCCAGGGCGGCCAGGGCGGCGGCTGCCCCAGCGGCGAGGGGACGCTCGTTGCGGCTGAGGTCGGCGAAGCGGGCAACCCCCCAGATTGCGACCGAGAAGATGACCGTTATGCCGACGCCCGCGACCACCGACGCCACGATCGTCTCCAGCAATGCCTTGGTCTCGACTACGACCGCCATCGCTCAGCTCGCCGGGACCGGGGCGCCCTGACGCGAGCGCCGGGCGAAGACGGCGGCAATCAGGGAAAGTGACATCAGGGTGACAAGGACGGGCCCGAGCGCGCCGTTGCCGAAGATCGCGGTGAGCCCATAGGCGAGCGCACCGATCGCCGCTGCTGCCGGCAGGGTCAGCAGCCAGGCGGTGACGATATTGCCGGCCACCCCCCAGCGCACCGCCGAGACCCGCTTGCCGGCGCCCGCCCCCATCACGCCGCCGTTGATCACGTGGGTGGTCGAAAGCGGGAAGCCGAAGTGGGTCGAGGCGAGGATCACGGCGGCACCGGCGCCCTGCGCCGAGAAGCCCTGGGCGGCGTCCATCTTGATGATCCGCGTCCCCGTCGTACGGATGATCCGCCAGCCGCCGCTGTAGGTGCCGAGCGCGATCGCGGTCGCCGAGCTGACGATCACCCAGAGCGGCGGGTCGGCATTGGCGCCGAGCGTGCCGTTGGCGACCAGGGCCAGGGTGATGATGCCCATCGTCTTCTGAGCGTCGTTGGTGCCATGGGCGAGTGCCAGCATGCTGCTCGAGATGATCTGCCCGTAGCGAAAGCCACGGGTGACCGTGCCGGGGCGCTGCTTGCCGACGATCCGATAGACAAGCCCGATCGCGGCGCCGGCGACGATGAAGGCCAGGATCGGCGCGATTACGGCCGGGATCAGCACCTTGCCGACGAGGCCGTCGGCAAGCACGGCATCGAAGCCAGCCGCCGCCACGGCTGATCCGACCACACCCCCGATCAGGGCATGCGAAGAGCTCGAGGGCAGGCCGAAGGACCAGGTGATCAGGTTCCAGGCGATCGCCCCGATCAGGCCGGCGAAGACCACGGTCGGGGTCACCACGGAGGAGTTGACGACATCGTTGGCAACGGTCGCCGCGACCGAGATCGAGATGAAGGCGCCGAGGAAGTTGAGCATCGAGGCGACCCCGATCGCCACCCCTGGTCGCGCCGCGCCGGTCGAGATCGAGGTGGCGACGACGTTGGCGGTGTCGTGGAAGCCGTTGGTGAAGTCAAAGGCCAGCGCGGTGCCGACGACGATGACGAGGATGATGTCCGAGCTCATGAGGCGCTGCTGCGGAGACCCGTCATGAGTTCTTTATGACTATTCCCTCGAGTATCTGAGCCGCGGTCTCGGTCGCGTCGATCGCCTCCTCGAGCACCGCGAACATGTCCTTCCAGCGGATCACCACCATCGGGTCGATCCCGTTGGAGAAGAGCGAGGCGACGGCGTCGCGGGAGATCCGGTCGCCGTCGTTCTCGAGCCGGTGGATCTCGATCCAGTAGCGATCGAGGTCCTTGAACGAGGGCAGGTTCTCCAGCCCCATCGCCAGTTGCTCGCAGGACTGCACGAGGACTTTGGTCAGTGCCTGCGCCTGCTCCATCGGCGCCTCGATCTTGTAGAGGCCGAGGAAGTCGGCCGCCTCCTCGGTGTAGTCGACGATGTCGTCCATCTGCGTCGCCAGGCCGTAGATGTCCTCGCGGTCGATCGGCGTGACGAAGGTCGAGTTGAGGCGTTTGATGATGTCGTGGGTGATCCGGTCGCCCTCCTGCTCGGCCTTGAGGATCTCCCGCGAGAGCCCCTCGTCCTCGGGCCACGTGTGCATCATTTCGTCGAGCAGGCGTGCGGCATGGACACTGTTCTGGCCGGCCTCGATGAAGAGGTCGAAGAACGTGCGATCGCGGGGGAGGAGCGAAAAGCGCGCCACTGCCGCGCATCCTAATAGCGGGAGGGGCGGGGCGTTCTCAGCTACTGACCGCGGCCAGGTTCTCGGCGGCGCGGGCGGCGTAGCGACCGCGCAGTTCCTCCTGGACGTTGCGTCGTTCCCCGTCCGGCCGGCGCCGCGTCCAGGCGCCGTCGGCATCGAGCTCCCAGGAGTTCGAGTTGTCGGCAAAGCAGCGCTCCAGCACGTCGAGCAGCTCCGCTTTCAGGTCGGGGTCCTCGACCGGCGCCACCAGCTCGACCCGGCTGTCGAGGTTGCGCGGCATCAGATCGGCCGAGCCCATCAGCACCTTCGTCTCCTCGCCGCGCTTGAAGGCGTAGATCCGCGAGTGCTCGAGGAAGCGGCCGACGATCGAGCAGACCCGGATGTTCTCCGAGATCTCCTCCACCCCCGGGCGCAGGCAGCAGATGCCGCGCACGTTGAGGTCGACCTTCACCCCCGCCCGCGAGGCTTCGTAGAGCGCCTTGATGCAGCCGGCGTCGACCAGGGAGTTCATCTTCAGCGCGATCCGTGCTTCCTGCCCGTCTTCGTGGGCGGCAACCGTCTCCTCGATCTCTTCGACGATCCGGTCGCGCATCGTCGTCGGCGAGACCAGCACCTTGCGGTAGACGGCGGGCCGCCCGTATCCGGTGAGGAAGTTGAACATCTCGGCGACGTCGGCGCCGACGTCCGGGTCGGCCGTGAAGAGGCCGAAGTCGGTGTAGAGGCGGGCGGTCTTCGGGTGGTAGTTGCCGGTGCCGATGTGGACGTACTCGCGGACCTTCTCCCCCTCGCGGCGGGCGACCAGGATCGCCTTCACGTGGGTCTTCAGGCCGGGGATGCCGTAGACGACGTGGACGCCGGCCTCCTCCAGGGACTTCGCCCAGTGGATGTTGGCCTCCTCGTCGAAGCGCGCTTTCAGCTCGACCATGCAGACCGCCTGCTTGCCCCTTTCGGAGGCGCGGATCAGCGAGGGGACGAGCGGCGAGTCGTCGCTGGTCCGGTAGACGGTGTGCTTGATCGCCAGCACGTCGGGGTCGTTGACCGCCTGCTCGATGAAGCGCTCGACCGAGCTGGCGAAGGAGTCATAGGGGTGGTGGACGAGCAGGTCGCGCTGGCGGATCTCGGCGAAGATGTCGACCGCCTCGTCCTCGTCGCCCTGCAGGCGCGGCTGGGTGACCGGCGTCCAGGGCGGGTAGCGCAGCTCGGCAAGGCCCGGCACGTCGGCGATTTCGTTGATGTCGGCGAGGTCGAGGAGGCCATCGATGTCGTAGACCTCGCGGTCTTCCAGGCGCAGCGCCCCGACCAGTTGCGCCCGCAGCTTCGGGTTCATCCCGGACTCGACCTCGAGCCGCACTACCTCGCCGAAGCGGCGGCGGCGGAGCTCGTCCTGGACCGCCTGCAGAAGGTCGTCGGCCTCGTCGGAGATGTTGAAGTCGGCGTCGCGGGTGACCCGGAAGTAGCCGTGGTCGATGACGTCGATGCCGGGGAAGAGGGCGTCGAGGTTGGCCGCGATTACCTCCTCCAGCGGCACGAAGGTGCGGCCGTCGCTGCCGACCGGCTGAAAGCGCCCGAGCAGCTCCTTCGGAACCTTGACCCGGGCGATGATCTCGCTGCCGCTCTCGGGGTCGCGGAGGAGGACGCCGAGGCTGAGCGAGAGGTTGGAGATGTAGGGGAAGGGACGACCGAGGCCGATCACCAGCGGCGTCAGCGCCGGGAACACCTGCTGGTTGAAGCGGCTGTCGATCTCATCCCGCTCCTCCTTGGTGGCGGAGTCGAGGGAGATGATCCTGACCCCTTCCTCCTCCAGCGCCGGCCGCAGGACGCCGCCGAAGACGTGGCAGAGGCGGTCGTCCAGCTCCAGCACCCGGTGCTGGATCGCGTCGATCTGCTCGGTCGGGGTGAGGCCGTCGGGACCGCGGGCGTCGATGCCGGCGTCGAGCTGGTCGAAGAGGCCGGCGACCCGGACCATGAAGAACTCGTCGAGGTTGTTGGCGTAGATGCCGCAGAAGCGGAGGCGCTCGAGCAGCGGCACCTCCGGGTCCTCGGCGAGTTCGAGCACCCGCTGGTTGAAGTCGAGCCAGGAGAGCTCGCGGTTGAAGTAGTTGGCGGGGTTTTCGATGGCCTCATCGTACTGAGGCGGTCGTGGCCCCTCGACGGCCTCAGGCAGCACGGGCGAGGGCCTGCGGGGAGGCGGCGGCGGCGTCGAGCGCGCGCCGGTAGCCGGCCGCGAGCTGCCCCATCGAGCGCTCCCAGGAACGCTCGCGGGCGGCGGCGGCGCCAGCCGCTCCGAGCTTCTGGCGCAGGCGCGGCGAGGAGGCCAGTTGCAGCAGTGTCCCGGCCACATGGTCGGGATCGGGCCGGCAGAGGAGGCCGGTGTGGCGGTTCTCGACCAGCGCCGCGGGGCCGCCCTCGGCGACGGCCACGACCGGGAGGCCGCTAGCGGCGGCCTCGAGGATGACCTGCCCGTAGGTGTCGGTGCGGCTGCAGAAGAGGAAGGCGTCGGCGCTGGCGTAGGCGCGCGGCAGGTCCTCTCCGGCGAGCCAGCCGAGGAAGGTGGCGCGCTCGCCGAGCCGGGCCCGTAGCTGCCCCTCCTCGGGACCGCCGCCGGCGAGGAGGAGGTGGAGGCGGGGATCGCAGGCGTGGGCGCGCAGGAAAGCCTCGGCCAGCAGGTCCACCCCCTTCTCCTTGGTCAGGCGACCCGCGTAGAGGACCTTGATCTCGCCCGGGAAGGCGTCGGGGTCGGCCTTCGCCGGGTCGAAGCGCTGGCAGTCGACGCCGCGCTCCCAGCGGCCGAGGCGGGAGGCGTCGGCACCGAGGGCGATCACCGAGGCGTCGGCCGAGGGGCTGGGCGAGAGGACCGCGCCCGGGGCCGAGTAGAAGGCGGCGAGGCCGGCCCTGGTCAGCGCTTCCAGGGTCTCGCTGCGGCTGCGCAGGCCGGCGTAGGCGGCGAGCTCGGTGTGGTAGCTGGCGAGCAGGGGCGCGCCGGTGATGCGGCTGAGCAGGGTGGCGGCGATCCCGGCGGGGCCGGGGGCGGTGACGTGGACGAGGTCGTAGCGGCCTTCGGCGAGGGTCTCGACCAGGTCGGGGAGGCCGGGAACGCCGAGCCGCATGCCCTCGTAGAAGGGGACCTCGAGCTCGGTTGCCGCGGGGAGGCGGCGGTCGACGCCGGGGTCGGTCCCGACCACCTCGACCTCGAACCCGGGCACGCCGCGCTCGCGGATCTGTTCGATCGTGTGGGTGACCCCGTGCATCGTCCCGATCCCGTCGGCGATCAGCGCCACCCGCGGCCGCTCGCCACCGCGGTCGCGCAGCTTCGCCTTCTCGGCACCGAGGAAGGCGGAGGCGGGCGCGTAGGGCAGCGCCGGGACCAGCGCCTCGAAGAGCGGCGCGACGGCGTTGCCGAGGTCGCCCGCGGCGACCGCGCGGGTGCCGGCGTCGACCGCGGCGCGCAGGCGCCGGTCGTGGATCCGGCGGGCGCGGCGGTAGAGGTCGGCGTGGGAGAAGCCGTCGGACTGCATGTAGGCGATCAGCTCCCGGCCCCGTAGCTCGAGGCCAACGCCGGCGAGCCAGGCCTCCAGCAGCGCCCGGGCGTCCTCGGGCCCGATGTCGGCGGCGACCTTGCCCTCGCGGGCGGCGCCCTCGCTGATCACCCGTTCGGCCATCTTCAGGACGGCGGCGGGGTTGGGGGCAGCCTCCGGCCCGTCGCCCTCGCCGAGCGCCCGCGTCGCCAGGGCCATCGCCGCGTGGGTCCACTTGGCGGCGCTGCCCTGTTCGCCCCCCGCTTCGGCGTCGCCGCGGAGCAGGTGGCGGAGAAACTCTTCCGGCGTCGCGGCCGCGGGCGCCTCGGTGAAGGTGCGGCCGATGTCGACGCCGGCGTGGTCGTCGGAACCGCCGATGCCGGTGCCGCCGTGGGTCTCGACGTAGACGGCGGCGGGCATGTTGAGCTCGGCGGCCCGAGAGCCGTTGCGGACCTCCCAGATCGGGAACAGCTCCGCCAGTCGCCGCCGATGGCGCCTCGTCAGGGGCGCGGCGACGTTGAAGAACGGGTGCGCCAGCGCGCAGGCGATCTCCCGCTCGTGAAGGTATGCGGCGCAGGCCTCGACATCGCCGGAATGCGCCTGCAGCCACTGGTGGTCTCCGGGAGTGATCCCGTAACAGAGGACGTGAACCGCCTGGGGCTCGCCGGCGAAGCGGGCGGTCAGCTCCTCGGAGACGAAGCAGTCGGGACGATCGGCCAGCTCCAAGCAGCCGTCGATCGTGTCGTGGTCGGTGATCGTGACGAAGTCCATCCCGCGCCTCTTCGCCAGCGCGTAGACCTCCTCCGGCGGCGTCGCGCACTCCGGCAGCCCCAGCGACCGCTGGACGCCCAGCTTCGAGAACTGCGAAGCCGTCGAGTGGCAATGCAAGTCAACACGGGAAGTCATCGGTGCTCTCCCTTATCTCGATCTTTCTATCGAGCACAGAATTCGCCAAATGCAGGCGAAAGATGTGAAAAGGCAGAGAAGGCGCGAGGCGCTCTTAATAAGGGCGCCGCAGGTATCCGGCGCGGCGAAGGAACTCTCGCGCCCGCTCGGTACGCTGCGCGGAATCACGCAGCGTACGATCGATTTGCTCCTTGACCCGCTGGGCTTCTTCGATGGAGCGCGTGTTCGCGGCGATTTGCTTGGCGATCTCGTCCCGGTTCATCCCGATCCCCCTGGATCCTTGGTCAGATGATCTAGCAGGCGACTTGACCTGGCCACATCCTGCTCAAGGTTATCGACGGTCACTCGCATAGTGTCAATTGATTTCTTGAGTCGTTCGTTCTCGTCAACCAGGTCGCTCACCCGCTCAGAAACCTGAACTGGACCGACCCTCGTCAACCACTGTCGCCTTCCCGTCAAGGCAACGACCGAAGCCACGACAAAGGCCGCCGCGAAGATGATCGCCAGCCTGATCGCAGCGACCACGGCACGACTGGCAAGGACGGTGTCTATGAAGCTCGGGTGAGCGGGAACCGGCGTTGGGGCAAGCACGGCATCCCCTATCGCGTAGGACACCGGCACGACCAAGAGCAAGCCGAGCTTCCGCATTTGAGCCTAAGAGGAGCGGCGGGCAAACCCACCCCCCTGCCTTAAGCGGCGACGCGTTCCGGGGAGCTGCCGTTGGCCGACCCGTTGAGGAGGTCGAGGATGATGCCCTCGCGGAGGCCGCCCTTGCCGATCTGCAGGGGCTGGCCGAGGAGCTCGGAGAGCTTCTCGAGGAGGAGGACGCCGGTGGGAAGGATGCGGACGCGGGTCGGGTCGAGCTCGAAGCGGCGGCCAACCTCGGCGGCGGGGTCGCTGCTGAGGACGCGGATGCCGCGCTCGAGGGTCTCGTATTCGAGGACGGCGCCGACCAGGCGGCGCAGGGAGGTGGCCGAGCCGCCGACGGCGACGGCCTGGTCGGGGTGCTCGATCTCCACCCCCGCGAAGATGTCGTCGATGCGGTCGCGGACCTTGCGGATCTCGGCCGCCGAGGGCGGGTCGGAGGCGATCAGCTCGTCGGCGAGGAGCCCCGAGCCGACCGGCCAGGAGCGCACCTTCTCGGCGCCGTCGCGAACAGTGCCGAGGATGATCTCGGTCGAGCCGCCGCCGACGTCGACGACGCCGATCCGGCCCTCGACCGGGTGGCCGAGGGTCTTGGTGGCGCCGATGAAGGAGAGGCGGCCCTCCTCCTCCTCGCTCAGGACCTCGACCGGCACCCCGGCGGCGGCGCCGACGGCCTCGGCCACCTCCTCTGAGTTGCTGGCGTCACGCACGGCGGCGGTGGCTACGGCGCGGATTTCCTCGGCGCCCGACTCGCGGGCCAGCCGCACCTGGGTGGCGACGACCTCGCTGACCTCGTCGATCTTCTCGCCCGAGATCGCCCCGTCCTTGTCGATCGCCTTGCCGATCCGCGTGTAAGCGCGCTGCTCCATCACCTTGCGCAACTGCCCGTCCCCGGGCTCGGCAACGAGCACCCGAGTGGTGTTCGACCCGATATCTATGGCAGCGCAAAGCGTCATGGGCGTCGTTCCCATGTTCCCAGACGCGCCGGATCCGACACCCAGGCCGGTGCCCCGCGCTCAGGTGGTCGGGTGCGAGGCGTCCTCGAACTCGCGGAACAAGCCCGTGACCACGAAGGCGACCTGCTCGCCGATGTCGACGGCGTTGTCGCCGATCCGCTCGATCGCCCGCGCCGCCAGCAGCATCGTCATCGCCCATTCGCGCCGGTCGGCGTCGTCGCCGATCTCCAGCGCCAGCCGGAAGCAGTCGCGGTTGAGGTCGTCGACGACGTCGTCCTGGCGGACCAGGTCCTGCGCCATCTCCACGTCGCGTTCCTCGAAGGCCCGCTTCGCCTGGGTGATCAGCGTCCGCGTCTGCCGGCCCATCGTCAGGATCAGCCGCACCATCTCCTCGTCGGCCGGCGGCTCGTTGCCGGAGAGCGGGATCACCTTGCAGACGTTGACGCACTGGTCCCCCATCCGCTCCACGTTCTTCAGCACGTGTAGCAACGAGGAGATCAGCCGCAGGTCGGTGGCCACCGGCGACTGCGTCGCCAGCAGCGTGATCAGCGCCTGGTGCACCTCGAGGTAGCGGCCGTCGATGCGGTCGTCGTCGGCGACCACGAGCTGCGCCAGCTCGACGTCCTGGTGCTCGACCGCTTCCATCGTCCGTGTCAGCGCCGCGCCAACCAGGTCCAGCCCGCCGAGCGCGCTCGCCTCCAGGTTCGCCAGTTCCTCCAGGTATTCGGCTCGCGCCACTTCCGGCATCTCTTACCCCGCTCTCCCGCCCTCGGCCCCGGCCTCAGCCGAAGCGGCCGCTGACGTAGTCCTCGGTCGCCTGTTGCGCCGGTTTGGTGAAGATCTCCTGGGTCTGCCCGACCTCGATCAGGTGGCCCGGCTGCCCCGACCCCTCGATGTTGAAGAAGGCGGTGACGTCGCTGGCCCGCGCCGCCTGCTGCATGTTGTGAGTGACGATGACGATCGTGTAGCGGCTCTTCAACTCGCCGATCAGGTCCTCGATCGCCAGCGTCGCCACCGGGTCGAGCGCCGAGCAGGGCTCGTCCATCAGCAGCACCTCCGGCTCGACCGCGATCGCGCGGGCGATACAGAGCCGCTGCTGCTGCCCCCCCGAGAGGCCCGAGCCGGGCTTGTCGAGGCGGTCCTTGACCTCGTCCCAGAGGTGCGCCCCGCGCAGGCTGCGCTCGACGACCGCGTCCTTGCGGTGCTTCGGCACCTTCTTGCCGCTGAGGTTGAGGCCGGCGGCGACGTTGTCGTAGATCGACATGGTCGGGAACGGGTTCGGCGACTGGAAGACCATCCCGATCAGGCGCCGCACCGCAACCGGATCCACCCCAGGGCCGTAGACGTCCTCGCCGTCGAGGGTGATCTCGCCCTCGACCCGGGCGCCGGGCGTCAACTCGTGCATGCGGTTGAGTGAGCGCAGGAAGGTGGTCTTGCCGCAGCCGGAGGAGCCGATCAGCGCCGTCACCTTGTTCGGCTCGATCTTCATCGTCACGTCCTGCACCGCGTGGAAGTCCCCGTAGTAGAGGTTCACCCCCCGCGCCTCAATCGTCTTCGCCGTCTGCCCGGCGGCGGTCACCGGCCCGGTGGAGGTGGCGGTCACGGCGGCAGCTTCGGTCATCTCACTATCGCCTTTCTCGGCGGCGCGCTTGGTTGCGGCTCCCAACATCGATTTCAGCTTCCTTCCTTCCACGGCTCAGATCATCTAACGGATCTCGGTCTTGTAACGGCGGTAGACGAAGCGGGCCGCGATGTTCAACACCATCACGATCGCGATCAGGGTCAAGGCGGCGGCCCAGGCCTTGTCGTAGGCGGCCTGTTTCATCACTCCGGGCGAGCGGTACTCGTTGTAGGCGTAGACCGCGAGGTTCTGCATGCGGCCGTTGAAGGGATCGGAGTTCATCGAGTCGACGACCCCGGTCGTGACCAGCAGCGGCGCCGTCTCGCCGACGATGCGGGCGATCGCGATCATCACCCCGGTGACGATGCCGGCGAAGGCGGTCGGCAGGACCACCTTGGTGATCGTCCGCCACTTCGGCGTCCCCAGCGCGTAGGCGGCTTCGCGCAGGTGGTTGGGGACGATCTTCAGCACCTCCTCGCAGGAGCGGATGACGATCGGGATCATCAGCACCGAGAGCGCCACCGAGCCCATCACCCCGAGCCGGATCCCCGGCCCGAGGAAGAGCTCGAAGAGCGCGTAGGCGAAGAGGCCGGCGACGATCGAGGGGATGCCGGTCATCACGTCGACGAAGAAGGTGAGGGCGCGGCGCAGGCGGCCGGTCCCGTACTCGTTGAGGTAGATCGCCGCCATGATCCCGATCGGGACCGAGATCACCGCGGCGACGCCGGTGATCACCAGGGTGCCGACGATCGCGTGGGCGGCGCCGCCGCCCCCGACCACCCCGCGCGCGTCGGAGCTGAAGAATTCCCAGCTAAGGCCGGGGACGCCGCGCTTGACGACTTCGAAGACGAGCGAGAAGAGCGGGATCATCGCCAGCCCAAAAGCGGTGGCGATCGCCAGCGTCATCAGGCGGTCCTTGGCCCGCCGCGACCCCTCCACCGCGCGCGACCAGGCGTAGAGGACGACGGCCGAGAGCAGGGTCCCGAAGACCAGGGTGAGGGCGACCGTGAAGGCGCCGGTAGCGAGGAGGACGGCGGCCGTGGCCGCGGCCGAGCCGCCGAGGACCGCCCAGGTCCCCCAGGCCGGGAGGCTGCCGCCGCCGCTGGCTAGGCGTAGGCCGCCGCTGGCGGGAACGGGGTGTGAGGCGCTCTCCATCTCCCTCCCCTATTCCTGGTTCTGCCGGGCGATGACCGCCCGCGCGGCCATGTTGGTGACGAGGGTGATCGCGAAGAGGACGAGGCCGGTGGCGATCAGCGCGTTGATCGCGAGGCCGGAGGACTCGGGGAAGTCGAGGGCGATGTTGGCGGCGATCGTCGACGGGTTGGCCTGGCCGATCAGGTTGAAGGTGACCGCCCCGGAGACCGAGAGGATGATCGTCACCGCCATCGTCTCCCCCAGCGCCCGCCCGAGCCCGAGCATAGCGCCGCTGATCACCGAGGACTTGCCGAACGGGAGGACGGTCATCCGGATCATCTCCCAGCGGGTGGCGCCGAGCGCCTGCGCGCCTTCCTGCAGCTTGCGCGGCGTCTGCGCGAAGGCCTCGCGGGCAACGGCGGAGACGATCGGCAGGATCATCACCGCCAGGACCAGGCCGGCGACGAGCATGGTGCGGCCGGTGACCGAGGCGGGGCCCTCGAAGATCGGGATGAAGCCGAGGTGTTCTTCCAGCCATTTCATCACCGGCACCGCGGCGGGGCCGAGGACGAAGATCCCCCAGAGGCCGTAGATGATGCTCGGGATCGCCGCCAGCAAATCGACCAGGTAGCCGAGCGTGAGCGCGATCCGCGGCGGCGCCACGTGGGTGATGAAGAGGGCGACGCCGACTGCCAGCGGGACGGCGACGAGCGCCGCCAGCCCGGCCGCCAGCACGGTGCCGAAGGCGAGCGGGGCGACGTAGTCGACGAAGCTCTTGCCCCCCGGCAGTTCCGAGGCGCTTGCGGTGAGGGCGGGAAAGCCCTCGGAGAGGAGGAAGAGGGCGACTCCGGCGAGGAGGAGAAGGATCGTCACCGCGGCGAGCACCGCGGTGCGGGAGAAGACGCGGTCGCCGAGGCGGCGGCGCCCTCCGGACGCCGCCGCCAGCAACTGGCCCGCGTTGGTCGTGGTGTCGACCGAGGCCACGTGCCTCCTAGATGACCTTGGGGTGGGTCATCAGCCCGCTTCGATCGCTTCCACGGCGGGCTGGACTTTCTTCGTCAGCGCCGCCGAGAGCGGGGCCGAGCCGGCCTGTTCGGCGGCCAGTTCCTGACCTTCCGGGCCGATCAGGTATTCCGCGTAGGCCTTCACCGCTTCGGCTTCGGAAGCCGAGTCGTACTTGGTGCAGGCGATCAGGTAGGAGGTGAGGACGATCGGGTAGGTCCCCTCCGATTCCGTCTTGCGGTTGAGCTTGAAGGCGAGCATGTGCTTGCCCGGGCTCAGTTCCTGATCGAGCGGCGACTCCTCGAGCACCTTGGCCGCGGCTTCGGCGCTCGGTTCGGCGTATTCGGAGCCGACTTTGATCTTGGCGATGCCGAGTTCGCCGGCCTGGCTGGCGTCGGCGTAGCCGATCGTGCCCTCGCCGGCGCTGACCGCTTCGACGACGCCGGAGGTGCCGTTAGCAGCTTCGCCGCCCTTTACCGGCCAGTCGCCGCTGACTTCATAGGTCCAGACGCTGGGCACGACCTCGGAGAGGTATTCGACGAAGTTCTCCGTGGTGCCGGACTCGTCGGAGCGGTTGACCGGGGTGATCCGGGTGTCGGGCAGTTCGACGCCGGGGTTGGTGGCGGCGATCGCCTTGTCGTTCCAGCTGGTGATTTCCTGGTTGAAGATCTTCGCCAGCGTTTCCGGGTCGAGCTGGAGCCCTTCGACGCCGGGGAGGTTGTAGATGATCGCGATCGGCGAGATGTAGTCGGGGACCTCGATCACTTCGCCGGTCTTGCAGCGCTTTTCGGCTTTTTCGATCTCGCCTTCTTCGGCCGACAGAGCGGCGTCGGAACCGGCGTAGGCGACGCCTCCGGCGAGGAACTGTTCGCGACCGCCGCCCGACCCAACCGGGTCGTAGGAGATCGTGACGCCGGAGTTGGCGTTCTCGAATTCGGCGATCCAGGCTTCCTGGGCCGCCTGCTGCGCGGTCGAGCCGGCGCCGGCGATTTCACCCGAGACTTCGCTGGAGGAGCCCCCTCCACCGCCGCTGCTGCTGGTGCTGTCGGAGCTGCCGCAGGCAGTGACGCCGAGGGCGAGAATCGCGGCGAAAGCGAACGCCGCAAGCCATCTAGAGCTGAACATCAGTCTCCCTTGTTTCGTTTGTCAGACACCTGGCGCCGGCTTCTTGCCGACTGCCGGCGAGGCTTCCAGGGGTCGACCGCAAGCTTGTTATCTCGCTGTAGCGAAGATGTAAAAAGGATGTAAAAGGCGCTCAGCCGTCCGGGGAGAAGCGGTAGCCGATCCCGTTGTGGGTGTGGATTAGCTGCTTCCCCGGCATCGCCTCGCCCAACTTCGCGCGGAGGCGGCTGACGTAGACGTCGACGGAGCGGTCCTCGCGCCGCGGCGCGCTGCCCCAGACCTCGGCGAAGAGTTCCTCGCGGGTCATGATCCGCTGCGGGTGGCCGGCCAGGGTGGTGAGAAGCTGCAGCTCGCGCATCGTCAGGGCGAGGGGGCGGCCGTCGACGAGCGCCGCGTGATCCTCAGGCCTGATCTCCAGCCTTCCCATGGTGGCGCAGGATCGCGCCAGGGAGGCCGGGGGCGGTTACCCCGCCGTAAAGGTCTTGTGAACGATCTGTGAAGGTGGGTCCGCGGCGGGCTCGGCCTCGGGCTGAGCCTCCGGGGCGGCGGGCCGCAACTCCTCGGCGACGATCCCCGCCGGTTCGGGGTCGAAGCGGTAGCCGATGCCGAAGTGGGTGTGGATGTAGCTCCAGCTCGGCGAGTGCTTCTCCAGCTTCTGGCGCAGCTTGCGCACGAAGACGTCGACCGAGCGGTCGCCGTGGGCCATCGCGTAGCCCCAGACCCGCTGGTAGATCTGCTCCCGCTCCAGCACCTGGCCTTTCTCCTCGGCCAGCAGGTGGAGGAGCTCGAACTCGCGGCGGGTGAGGTCGAGTGGATTGCCGCCGACGAAGGCCTGGAAGCGGTCGGGGCGGATCTCCAGCTCGCCGGCCACCAGCGGCGCCGCCTCGAACTCGTGACGGCCGCGGCTGCGACGGCGGCTGACGGCTTCGATCCGGGCGATCACCTCCTCCGGGTGGCAAGGCTTGGCGATCCAGTCGTCGACCCCGAGGCGCAGCCCGCGGACGCGCTGGGCGACGGTCGAGCGACCGGTGCAAACGACGAGGCCGAGATCGGGCAGCATCGAGGCGATGCGCTCCAGGTAGGGCCAGGCTTCGTCCCCGAGCACGGCCGGGTCGACCAGGACGGCGTTCAGCTTCATCGCCACGAGATCGCGCGGCGGCACCGCGCCGGTGCTCTGGCGGAGCTGCCAGTTGGCCGCGTCAGCCCGCTTGGCGAGGACGGTGACGAAGCCGCTGTCGTTGTCGATGACGGCGATGCGGATAGCCGATTGTATGCAGGCCGGAACCCGGAACTGGCTTGATTTACAGGATTTTCACAGGTCAAACCCCCCGAAATTCCGGGGATCGCGCGCTGCGGGCCGGTTAAAACGTCGCCGGGCGCAGGCCGGTGGCGATGATCAGCAGGATCGCGACGCCCGCCACGTAGCGATAAAGGACGAACGGGCGGTAGCTGGTCGTCCGCACCAGGCGCAGGAGAAAGGAGATCGCCAGGTAGCCGGAGACGGCGGCGGCGATGGTGCCGACGATCATCGGGCCGGCGACGCCGGGGGGCAGTCCTTCGTTGACGGCGCTGGCCGCCTTGTAGACGGTGGCGCCGGCGACGGCGGGGATCAGCAGCAGGAAGGAGAAGCGGGCGGCGGAGTCGCGGTCGAGGCCGAGCCAGCGCCCGGCGGTGATCGTGATCCCCGAGCGCGAGGTGCCTGGCGCCAGCGCCAGGACCTGGGCGAGGCCGATGTACCAGCCGTCGCGCAAGCTGGCCTCGCGCAGGTGCCGGCGCTGCGGCATCCGGTCGGCGTAGCCGAGCAGGGCGCCGAAGAGGATCAGCTGGATCGCGATCATCCAGGGCTCGCCGAGGTGCTCGTCGATGAAGCTGGAGCCGAGGCCGCCGGCGATCACCGCGGGGACGGTGCCGATCGCGATCGCGACCGAGAGGCGCTGCTCCTGGGTGCGGATCGCCCGCTGGCGCACGACCCGGTAAAAGCCGCGCAGGAGGGTCACCACCTCGATCCGGAAATAGGCGATCGCGGCGACCAGGGTGCCGGCGTGGAGGGCGACGTCGAAGGTCTTGTTGAACGCCTCGTGTTCCTGCAGGAACGTGTATTCCTGGAGCCAGGGCACGATGATCAGATGGCCGGACGAGGAGATCGGCAGGAACTCGGTCAGTCCCTGGACCACCCCGAGCAGCAAGGCCTCGAGGTTCGACATCGGCGCGGATCCTACGCGGGGGCGCCGACGGCGCAGGAAACCAGTCGTCCATGTGCGCTAGATTTCCGCCCCGTGAAGCGGACCGTCGCAGCCCTGCTCTCGATCTGGGCCTTGACCCTGGTCGCCGCCCCCGCGGCGCTAGCCGACGAGGGCGTTGGCCTGGCCGGGCCGACGACCGACAAGACGGTCACCTTCTTCTGCTTCGGCGTGATCTTCTTCTTCGCCGCGCTGGTGATCGTGCTTTCGCTGATCCAGGGCCGCCTGGAGAAGCGGAAGGAACAGCGCCGCAGCGACCTCGCCCGTTTTAACTAGCGGCCGACCGCAACCTGCCTCGACTCCTCAGCTAAGGCGGAAGCCGGTGAGGAGGCGTTTCTCGGTTTCGCCCTCGACCTTGGCGATTACTTCGACCCGGCCCTCGAGCGGGGTGTCGCGGATCTTGGTCGCGAGCAGGTCGTCGACCTGGAAGATGCCAGCGGAGTTGTTGAGCTGGATCTCGAGCCGGATCGGCCGCTCCTCGCCTTTTTCGATCCGCACCTCGTCGATCGCCGCGGCGGAGATCGAGTGGATCCCCTCCTGGCCCGACTCGAGCGGGATCCGCGTGCGGCCCTGGGCCATGTCGAGGGCGTCGGCGACGCGGACGACGCCCGCCTCCAGCGTGTAGGGGTTGCCGCGGCGGCGGTGGCCGATGATCGCGTGGAGGATCTCCGAGGCGACGACGGTCCGCTCGGGCTCCTCGTAGACGCGGGCGAGCAGCCGTTCGAGGGCGCCGCTGGCGAGGAACAGCGAGTAGGCCTCGTGGTCGGCGCGGTGGATCGACATACCGACGTCGTGGAGGAGGGCGCCGCCGGCGACGACGACTTCGGCGTCGCGGGTGCGCATCGCGTGGTCGCTGACCATCGCCGGCTCGACCCCGGCTTTGGTCAGCAGCCGTAGCAGCCGCAGGGCGATGTTGAGGACGATCTGCATGTGGACCCAGGAGTGGTCCGACATCCCGAGGCGCTCGGCGTGGACCTGGGTCATGTACCACCAGGCGCGCACCTGGTCGTCCTCGTTGACCGCCTCGAGGAAGGCCTCGAGCTTGCGGTTGCCGCGGGTTGGCGCCCGCACCCGCGCCTCGGCGACCGCCTCCTTCGGCGGCTTGCGCTTGGGCCCGGCGGCGTCGGGAGCTGGAACCTGCTCCTCGTCGCCGCTCGCTTTCGGTTCCTCAGCCACGGCGCGCATCGTAGAACCGCGCTCGGCGTGAGGCGTCAGCCGCAGACGGGCCAGGGGCTGGAGCCGGCGCGCTCGTAGAGCAGCGCGGCGCGGTAGTCCTGCTCGGCCTCGGGGGCGGCGGCGGGGTCGCCGGAGCCGCCGACCGATTCCCAGGTGCCGTAGTCGAACTGGTATTTGCCGCGGTAGGTGCCGTCGGAGGAGACGACGGTCGGGTCGCCGCCGGACTCGCAGGAGGCGATCGATTCCAGGGTCGCGATCGAGACGCCGCCCGGAAGCTCTTCGAACCGTTCCCTCTCTTCACGCGCCCGCCGCTCGGCGGCGGCGCGCCTTTCGGCCCGCATCCGCTGCGATGCGCGCTCGACGAGGCGGTTGAAGTCGCTGGCCCGCTGGAACGCGGGGACCTGCGGCGCAGCCGCGGCCGGTCGCGCCGGTCCGATCGCCGGCTCGCTCCCTCCGCCGCTGCCCGCCGCGAACGCCACCGCGGGGAAGGAGAGGAGGATCAACAAGATCGGGGTGAAATGTTTGGGTTTTGTGAGCAAGCGCAAAACCGTGAGGGTTTGCGCCGCATCTATGTGTGGAGAACATCACACAAGACCCCGATCGCGTGCGGATCCGCACCTGTCCAGGCACGAGCCGCCTTCGCCGCCGAACCGCTGATCGAGATGTTGCGGGCTAGATCGCCTTGGCGATGAGTAGCTGCAGGTCGGGCAGGCGCCGCAGGTTCTTCACCTCGACGCCGCCGTAGCCGCTCTCCCCCATCCACCGGGACACCTCTTCGGTCGTGTAGGTGTCGGCGCCGGAGGTGAGGTGGAAGAAGAGGCCGAGGATCGAGGCCAGGTTGGCGCGTTGGCCGCTGGGCCGGTCGTAGAGATCGAGGACGCAGAGCGGCGCCCCCGGCCGCAGGGCGGCGCGGATGCGGGCGAAGAGAGCCCGGATCTGCTCCGGCGAGAGGTGGTGGATGATGTTGAAGCAGAGGGCGCCGTCGTAGTGGCCGTCGAAGTCGACCTCGAACATGTCGCCGACCAGGTAGCGGACCCGGTCCCCCATCCCCGCCTCGGCGACGATCCCCTCCCCCACCCGGGCGCTCCCCGGCAGGTCGACGACCGTCGCCCGCAGCCCCTCGTGGCGGCGGCAGAGCGCCATCGAGTACTCACCGTGGGCGCCGGCGACGTCGAGGAGCGAGTGCGCCCCTCGCTCGAGCGGGATCGTCTTCGCCACTTCGGCACTGGAGAGCCGTGCCATCTGGTACTGGCCGCGGATGTAGGACTGCCAGTAGGGATCGTCCGGCTCTTTCTCGTGCAGCTCGACGTGGCGCCCCTCGCGGACCAGGTCCTCCAGCCCCGCGTACCAGTCCCAGTAGTGGGCGGTGTCGGCGAGGAAGTCCCCGAGGTAGGTGTCCGAGCGGGGGTCGAGCCAGGCGCGGGCCTTCTTCGTCATCTCGTAGCGCCCGTCCGGCCGCAGCCTCAGGTGCCCGAGCGAAGCGATCACGTCGAGCACCCGTTCCGTCGCCTTCGGCTGCAGCCCCAGGTGTTCCGCCATCTCCACCGGCTCTCGCGGCCCCTCGGCCAGCGCCGCCAGCATCCCGGTCCGCTGCGCGACCTGCAGCGAGCGCGCCACCGGCATCGAGTACATCGCCTCGCCGATCGGCGTCGGCAGTTGCCCGGTGAGCAGGGCCAGCCGCTCCAGTAGTCCGTCTGGCACCGCCGCGATCCGCATCGACGCCACCCTATCCGGCATGATCGGCGCATGGGAGAGAAACCGACCTCGAGGCTGCTGCTCGCCTGCCCCGACCAGCCGGGGCTGATCGCCCGCGTCAGCGGCTTTCTCGCCGAGGCCGGGCTCAACATCGTCGACGCCGACCAGCACTCCAGCGCCGAGGGGCGCTTCTTCATGCGGATGGTCTTCGACGCGGTCCCCGCCGGCGACCTCGAGGCGCTGGGGCGACGCTTCGGGCACGAGCTCGGCGAGCCGCTGGAGATGGAGTTCGAGCTCTCCGAGACGAGCCGCCCGAAGCGGGTGGCGGTGATGGTCTCCCGCGAGGACCACTGCCTCTCCGACCTGCTCTGGCGCTGGCGCAACGGCGACCTCGGCGGCGAGATCGCCGCCGTCATCTCCAACCACCCCGACCACGCCGACCAGGTGACCTCGATCGGGCTCCCCTTCCACCACGTGCCGGTCGACCGGGAGAAGCGGCACGAGGCCGAGCAGCGGGTGCTCGAGCTGGTCGACGGGGTCGACCTCCTCGTCCTCGCCCGCTACATGCAGATCCTCTCCGAGGACTTCCTCGCGGAGCTGGGGGCACCGGCGATCAACATCCACCACAGCTTCCTGCCCGCCTTCGTCGGCGCCGATCCCTACCACCGCGCCTATGAGCGTGGCGTCAAGCTGATCGGCGCCACCGCGCACTACGTCACCGCCGAGCTCGACGCCGGGCCGATCATCGCCCAGGACGTGGCCGTCGTCGATCACCGCGACGAGGTCGCCGACATGATCCGCCGCGGCCGCGACGTCGAGCGCCTGGTCCTGGCCCGCGCGGTGATGGCTCACCTCGACGACCGCGTCCTCCTCGACGGCGACCGCACGATCGTCTTCTGAGCCCGCCCGAGGGTGACTGGCTGCTCAGCCAGTTTTCACGATAGCCTGCGGGAATGGAGCAGGCGACTCTTCCCCGGTCGCGGACGGCGGCGGCTCCGGCGCAGCCGCCGGGCTCGCGGCTGCCGGCGCTGGCACAGGCGCTGCGCTACAGCCGCGACCCGCTCGGGTTCCTCTCGGGCCAGCAGCGGCGCTACGGCGACGTCTTCGGCGTCAGCTTCCCCTTCTTCGGCCGGATCATCTACGTCACCCGCCCCGACCTCGTCAAAGCGGTCTTCACCGGCTCCCCGGCTGACTTCCACGCCGGCGAGGCGAACGCCACGGTGCTGGAGCCGGCGCTGGGGCCGAACTCGGTCCTCACCCTTGACGACGACCCCCACATGCGCCAGCGCAAGCTGCTGCTGCCGCCCTTCCACGGCGAGCGGGTGCAGCGCTACGGCGAGATGATCGTCGAGATGACGCGGCGGGAGATGGCGCGCTGGCCGCTCGGCGAGCCCTTCGCGATGCGCCCCCACACCCAGCGGATCACCCTGGCGGTGATCATGCGGGCGGTCTTCGGCGTCCACGACGAGGCGCGCCTGGAGCGCTTCGAGCGGCTGATCGACGATTTCGCCCACCGGGTCGGCGGCCCCGTCAACGCCTTCCCGATCATGCGCCACGACCTCGGCCGTTGGAGCCCCTGGGGGCGCTTCCTGCGCTCGCGGGCGGCGCTCGACGAGTTCATCTACGAGGAGATCCGGCTGCGGCGCGCCGAACCCGGCCACGAGGAGCGCGACGACGTCCTCTCCCTCCTGCTCAGCGCCCGCGACGAGGACGGGGTGGCGATGAGCGACCAGGAACTGCGCGACGAGATGGTGACCGTGCTCGGCGCCGGCCACGAGACCACCGCGACCGGGCTCGCCTGGGCGGTCGAGCTGCTGGCCCGCAACCCCGAGGTGCTGGCGAAGCTGCGCGACTCGCTCGCCGCCGGCGAGGAGGACTACCTGGGCGCCACCGTCAAAGAGACGCTGCGGGCGCGGCCGGTGATCGTCGACGTCGCCCGCAAGCTGAAGGCGCCGGCGACGATCGGCGGCTACGACCTGCCGGCGGGGACCTTCGTGCTGCCGGCGATCGCCGCTCTCCACTACCGCGAGGACCTCTTTCCGCGCCCGCACGAGTTCCGCCCCGAGCGCTTCCTCGACGCCAAGGCAGACAACTACGCCTGGATCCCCTTCGGCGGCGGCATCCGCCGCTGCATCGGCGCCGCCTTCGCCGAATTCGAGATGCGGACGATCCTGCGCGAGTTCGTCGCCGGGGCCGAGCTGCGCCCGGCCGGCCCGAAGCCCGAACGGGTCAAGGTCCGCAACATCACCCTGGCCCCGGCCAAGGACACGCGGGTAGTACTCGAGCGCCGGCTCGGTTAGGTCGCGGCCGACTCGGCGCCGGTCTCAGCCTCGCGCTGGGCGTCCTCCCATTCGGCGTAGAGACCTTCCACCGCCGCCTTCGCCTCCTCGTGGCGCTTGGTCGCCCGCTCGATCCGGCCCGGGCTCGACCAGGCGGCCGGGTCGGCGAGCTCGTCCTCGAGCTTTCGCAGCTCGGCCTCGGCCCGCTCGATCCGCTGCTCCAGCTTCGCCGCCTTGCGCGCCGCCTTCTGCGCCGGCTTCGTGGCGCTGTACTTCTTGCCGCCGCCGCCCGCCGGCTTCGCCGCCGCGCTCGCCGCGGCTTCGCGCTCGTCGCGGCGCGCCTGGTACTCGGCCCAGCCATTGGGATGGCTCTCGAGCCTGCCGTCCTCGCAAACAAGGGTGCGGCTGCCGACCGCCTCCAGCAGCGCCCGGTCGTGGGAGATCAGCAGGACCGTGCCCTCGAACTCGGTGAGGGCGTCCTCGAGCGCCTCGCGGCTCTCGATGTCGAGGTGGTTGGTGGGCTCGTCGAGGATCAGGACGTTGGCGCCGGAGGCGACGAGGATCGCCAGCGAGAGCCGGCGCTGCTCGCCGCCGGAGATGTCGGAGAGCTGCTTCTCGACGTCGCCCCCGGAGAAGAGGAAGCCGCCGAGCAGCGCCCGCGCCTGGTTCTCGGAGAGCCCGGTCTCGCGCTTGGCCGCGTCGAGCACGGTGCCGCTGCCGGCGGCCGTCTCGGCGTGCTGGGAGAGGTAGCCGAGCTTGACGTTGTGCCCCTGGCGGACCGAGCCCGAGGCCGGTTCGCGCTCCCCCGCCAGAGTCTCGATCAGGGTCGTCTTGCCGGCGCCGTTGGGCCCGACCAGGACGACGTGTTCGCCGCGCTCGAGTTCGAGCTCCGCATGGTCGAGCAGGACCCGCCCCGGCACCTCGAGCCGGCCGCCGACCAGTTTGAGGACGACCCGCCCCGGCCGCTCCGGCGGTTTGAAGCGGAAGCGCAGGTGGCGGTTGTCGCGACGGCGCGCCGACGGGCCCTCGCGCTTCGATTTCTCGATCATCTTCACCCGCGACTGCGCCTGGCGCGCCTTCGAGGCCTTGTAGCGGAAGCGCTCGACGAAGCGCTCCATCCGCGCGATCTCCGCCTGCTGGCGCTCGATCGCTTTGCCGAGGGCGATTTCCCGGGCCGCCTGTTCCTGGCGCCAGGCGTGCCACGGCCCGGCGAAGAAGCGCGCCCGCTGCGCCTCCAGCTCCAGCACCGAGGTCCCGACCGCCTCGAGGAACCAGCGGTCGTGGGCGACGAGGACGACGGCGGCGTCGAGGTCGACGAGGTAGCGCTCGAGCCACTCCAAGGAGGGAATGTCGAGGTGGTTGGTCGGCTCGTCGAGGAGCAGCAGGTCGGGGCGGGCGGCGAGGGCGCGGGCCAGGGAGACGCGAGTCAGCTCGCCGCCGGAGAAGGTGGAGAGCGCCCGGCCGGTGTGTTCCTCGCCGAAGCCGAGCCCGCGCAGGACCGAGAGAACGTCATCACGCCAGCGGTAGCCGCCGCCGGCTTCGAGGCGCTGCTGGGCCGCCGCGTAGCGCCGCATCGTCTCCTCCCCCGCGCCGTCGCCCGCCATCTCGGTCTCCAGCCGCGCCAGCTCCTCCTCGGTGGCGAGCATGTCGTTGCGGCCGGAGAAGACGTAGTCGCCCAGTGTCGTCTCGGACTGGCGCGGGGGGCGCTGGTCGTGGAGGGCGACGCGGGCACCGCGCTGGAGCGCCAGCGTGCCGCCGTCGGCGGGCCGCTCGCCGGCGAGGACCCGCAGCAGGGTCGACTTGCCGGCGCCGTTGCGGCCGGACAGCGTCATCCGTTCGCGCGGCTCCAGCTTGAAGGAGACGTCCTCGAAGAGGAGCTTGCCGCCGACGTAGACGTCGAGTGAGGTTGCGGTCGCGATCGCCATGCGACCAACCAAGTTAGTGGCCGCGGGCCGGGGGTACTTTCCCGGGTGTGGCCTGGCCAGCCGTCGTCTCCGAGTGGGGCACCGTCGCCGCCGAGCGCGAGCGGCCCTACGCCTGCGACCGCCTGATCGAGCAACCGGAGATGGCGATGTTCCGGGCGACCGACGTCGCCGCCCCGCGGGAGGTGACCTTCCGTTGGCTCTGCCAGTTGCGCGCCGCCCCCTACAGCTACGACAGGCTCGACAACTTCGGTCGTCGCAGCCCGCAACGGCTGACCCCCGGCCTCGAGCGGCTGGAGGTCGGCCAGCGCCTGATGACGATCTTCCGCCTGGTCGAGTTCGAGCCGGACGCGTCGCTGACCGCCCTCCACCGCGGCCGCCTCTTCGGCCGCGTCGCCTGCACCTACTGGGCGAAGCCGGTCGACGCGGAGCGCTCGCGGATCGTCGTCAAGATCGTCTGCTCGACCGACCGCCGCGGCCCGCTCGGGGCGCTGAGCCGGCTGCTGCTGCCGCCGGGTGACCTGGTGATGATGCGGCGCCAGTTGCTCAACCTGAAGGAGCTGGCGGAGGAGACCGCGGCGGCGCGGGTCGTCTAGCCGTACTTGGCGGCGATCTGCTCGATCGTCCCCATCGTGCGCCGGGTGTCGGCACCGACGATCGCCTCGATCGCCTTCAGGTCGAGGTCGGACTCGAGGGTGCCGCCGCTCGGCAGCCAGTAGATCTCGCGGCCCTCGACGGCGAGCAGGTCTTCCTCGCTCCCGCAGCCGAGGATCTTCTTCCGCTGGGCCGCGGTCGGCTTCTTCGCCAGCAGCGAGACCTGGAGCTTGCCCTTCGACTTGCGGATTGCCTTGGCGTCGAACGGCCGCTGGGCGGCGATCGCGGCGACCTCCTCGATGCTGCGCAGGAAGACCGGGACGTCGTAGCCGAGCCGCTCGTCGAGCTCGCTTTCGACCCGCGCCGCCAGCTTCGCCTCGGCCTCCTTGGCCGGGTTGAGGAAGATCACGTTGCCGCTGGCGCGGAACGTCGCCACCTCCTCGAACCCCATCTCCTCGAAATGGCGCCGCAACTCGTCGTTCTTGATCCGGCGCTTGCCGAGGTTCATCCCCCGCAGAAAGGCGACGTAGCGGTTCATCGGCGAGGGAGGCTATTGGGATCGGAGCGCGGTAGAGCTTTTCCGCCCTATTCGAGGAAAAGCTCTACCGCGCCCTCTGCCTTGAAGCCGCCCCCCGGGCAGTAGCCTCGAACCGTGACCGACTATCGCCAGCTTCCCGTCGACCTGCCGGTGCCGGAGGATGACGGCGGGGCGAACCACCTGCCGGGGAGCCGGCTGCCCGAGCGACTGGCGGGCCTCGGCGCCGATTTGCTCGTCGCCTACGTCTACCCGCGAACCGGGACGCCGGGCGAGCCCTCGCCGGTCGGCTGGGACGACATCCCGGGCGCGCGCGGGTGCACGCCGCAGAGCTGCGCCTACCGCGACGCCCTCGCCGAGTTCGAGGCGCTGGGCGCGAGCGTCGTCGGGATCAGCGCGCAGAGCGCCGCCGAACAAGCGGAGTTCGCCGCCCGCGAGCACATCCCGTTCCCGCTGCTGAGCGACCCCGAGCTGCAACTCGCCGACGAGATGGGCCTGCCCACCTTCGAGGTCGAAGGCATGACCCTCTACAAACGCCTCACCTTCGTTGCCGAAGCGAGTGAGATCGTCAGGGTCTTCTACCCCGTCTTCCCGCCCGACCGCAACGCCGCCGAGGTGCTCGCCTGGCTGCGCCGGAACGGCTGAGACGCTGCCGCCGCGCTCCCCTCGGCGTCTGCTTCAGGCGCGCGACCGCGACGTCCCGCCGCCACTCCTGCGGCGTGCGATCGCCCTTCGCCAGGTTGCAGGGCCGGCAGGCGGCGACGAGGTTGAAGGGAAGCGTCTCGCCACCCCGCGCCCACGGCTCTGTGTGGTCGACCTCGGTCGCCTGCCCGCGGCAGTAGTGGCAGGTGAAGCGATCGCGGTCGAGGACGGCGAAGCGCAGCAGGGGATGGATGCGACGTTGACCGGGATCGCCCGCGGGCAGCCCCCGCAGGAAATAAGACAGTGTGTCCACTAAAGAAACCTAACCCCGACCGGGGCCGGGGTTTCGGTTTCGTCGATGGAGGCGCCGAGATTCGAACTCGGATCCGCGGACGCGGTGCGAGGGTGTCTACAGGTTTAGCTGGCGCTTGATTCTCGTCTCCCGGGGTCCGCGCCAGCGGGCACTGCGGGAGATAAAGCCCCTTCGTTGTCCCCTGGCGGTCGAGGCAGGCCGCCGGGGTGAGCCCGTTTCTGAAGCCGGTGCCCCTCCCCACGGGCGAGGGAGGACCGACTCTCACAGCGCTTAGCTATTGACTAAGCGGCGAGGGCGAACTCATGGTCCGCACGTATTGGTTTGTGCTGGGGTTTAACGAGGCCTCCAGCAACCTCGACCTGCAACCGTTCGCACGAGTCGACCACGTCGAAGCCTGTCGCCCCCGTGCTTGATTACGCATCGAATTGTACGGGGTCGGGCATAGTTGCTCCATGCCTGCGCGTGAATACGACGTGATCGTGCTCGGCGGCGGCCCGGCGGGCGAGGTCTGCGCCGGGCGCCTGGCCGCCGGCGGGCTGCGGGTGACGATCGTCGAGCGCGACCTGATTGGTGGCGAATGCTCCTACTACGCCTGCATGCCCTCGAAGGCGCTGCTGCGCCCCGCCGACGTCCTCGCCGAGGCGAAGCGGATCCCCGGGGTGCCCACCGGACACGGAGAGCTGGAGCCCCAGGCGGTCCTCGACCGCCGCGACGAGGTGATCCACGGCCGCGACGACTCCGGGCAGCTTCCCTGGCTGGAAGAACGGGGGATCGACCTCTTCCGCGGCGAGGCGCGGTTCACGGGCGAGCGGCGGATCGCCGTCGGCAAGGAGGCGCTCGAGGCCAACCAGGCGATCGTCGTCGCCACCGGCAGCGGCGCCGCGATGCCGCCGATCGACGGCCTCGACTCGGTCCGGGCCTGGAACAACCGCGACGCCACCACCGCCAAGCAGGTGCCGGAGAGCATGATCGTGCTCGGCGGCGGCCCGGTCGGCAGCGAGCTCTCGCAGGCCTGGGCCAGCCTCGGGACCGAGGTAACCCTGGTCGAGGGCGGCCCCCGCCTGCTCTCCCGCGACGAGCCCTTCGCCGGCGAGGAAGTGGCGGCGTCCCTGCGCGAGAACTTCGGCGTCGACGTCCGTACCGGGGCGATGGTCGAGCGGGTCAGCCGCGGCGGCGCCGGCGTCGTCGCCGAGCTGAAGGGCGGGGACACGGTCGCAGCGGCGGAGATCCTGATCGCCGTCGGCCGCGTCCCCCATACCGCCAACCTCGACCTCGGGGCGGCGGGGGTCGAGACCGACGAGCACGGCTTCCTCGAGACCGATGGCCGCATGCGGGTCGGCGGGCGCGGCTGGCTCTACGCAATCGGCGACGTCAACGGCCGCGCCCTCTTCACCCACGTCGGCAAGTACCAGGCCTGGGTGGCCGCCGAGAACCTGCTCGGGCGCGCGGTCGAGGCCCGGGCCGAAGGTCTCGGCTCCCCGCGCGCCACCTTCACCGATCCCCAGGTCGCCGCGGTCGGCAAGACGCTCGAGCAGGCGCGCGAAGCAGGCATCGAGGCGCGCGCCGTCGACGTCCCCACCGACGCCACCCCCGGTGCCAGCTTCCAGGGCAAGGGAACCGGCGGCACCTCGCGGATCGTCGTCAACCTCGCCCGCGAGACGATCGTCGGCGCCACCTTCACCGGCTTCGAGACCGCCGACTTCCTCCAGGCCGCGACCATCGCCATCGTCGCCGAGGTACCGATCTCAACCCTGCGCCACGCGATCGCCCCCTACCCGAGCAGAAGCGAGATCTGGCTGAAGCTCCTGGAGGAGTGCGAGAGCGGCTCTTAGACGGTCGACCGTGACTTCAGGTCGTCCAGCAGCTCCGTCGGGAACCCGGCGACCTGGTCGAGGTCGTCGACGGTCTTGAAGCCCCCCAGCCGCTCGCGGTGGGCGAGCAGGCGGGTCGCCTGGGTGACCGAGAGCCCCTGTTCGCGCAGTTGCTCGAAGGTGACCGTGTTGAGGTTGGTCTGGCCGCCCGCGCCGGCGGCCGGGGCGCCGAAGCTCGGCGCCGGCTGTTCGGTCGTCTCCGGCGGCCGCGCGGCTGGGTCGGGGACCGAGTAGACGGGCGGCGGCGTGGTCGGCTCCGCCGCCGGAGGCGGCGTCGGTTCCACTGGAAGCGGCGTCGGTTCCACTGGAAGCGGAGGTGGAGTCGGTTCGGCCGGCATGGGAGGCGGCGTCGGAGTCGGTTCGAAAGGTGCCGGCGGCGGCATCGAGGGCGCCGGGGGCGGGGTCGGCGGGAACGGCTCTGCCGGCGGCGGTGCCGCCTGCGCGGGAGCCTGGACCGAGCGCAGCGCCGCCTGCTCGGCTTCGACCGCCCGCTGCTCGGCCTGGCGGGCGCGTTCTTCGGCTTCCGCGACGCTGCGCCGCATCTCCTCGAGGCGACGGTCGCGGACTTCCTCTTCGGCCCGCCGTTCCTCTAGGCGTTTCGCCTCGGCGGCGCGTTCTTCGGCTGCCTTGGTGCGCTCTTCGATCTGGCGCAGGCGCTCCTCCGCTTCGGCCATCTCGCGCTCGCGCGCCTGACGTTCTTCCTCGAGCCGCTGCTCGGCGCCGCGCAGGTCCACGCCGGGGCCCCCAGGCTGCTGCGGCAGACCCTGCGGGGGCGCGGGCTGGAAGTCCTGAATCGGGGCCTGCGCTCCCGGCGTGCCCTGCTGCAGCCGCGCGGCCTCCTCCATCCGGCGGTCGGCCTCGGCGCGGATCCGCTGCTCCTCGAGCCGGACTTCGGCGACTTTGTCGCGCACGCGCTGTTCGGCGGCCGCGGGGTCGTATTCACCCGGGGCCGGGATGCCGCCGGGGACCGGGGGCGGCGGTACCGACGATGCCGCCGGGTGCTCGCCGGTCGGCGGCTGGACGAGGGTCTGGGTGCCCGACTCCTCCCACGGCGACAGCGCGCTCGGCGGCGCCAACTGACCCGCCTGGGCCTGGGCGACCGCCTGTTCGTTGGCGGCCCGCGCCTCGGCCAGCCGCTGCTCGGCCGCCGCCGCTTCGCGCTTCTTCTTGCCGCCGAGCTTGAGCCCGAACAGGCTCATCTCGGTGAAGCCGCCCTTTGCGGGAGCGGCAGGTGCGGTGGTCGGCGCGCCGGCGGGCGCGGCGGGCGGCATCGTCGCGCCGGGGGCCGCGGCGGGCGGCGCCGGAGCGGCGGCGCCCTTCTTCTGGGACTTGCGCCGACCCTTCTCTTCCTTGCGCCGCTGCACCTCGGCGCGACGGCTTTCACGAAGCTGCGCGCGGGACGCCCGCTGCTCTTCGCGGATCCGGCGCTTGCGCTCCTTCGAAGTCTCGTTGGCCGGCGGCACCGACGGTGCCGGCGTCTGTCCGGGCACGGGCGGCGGCCCCGAAGCTCCCGCCGCGGGGGGCGGAGCCTGCGGCGGCGCGGCAAGCGGGGGCACGGCGGCGGCTACCGCAGCCGGCGCGGCCGGCGGTGCCTGGGCGGCGGGTGGTGCCGGCGGAGGCGTCGGCGCTCCCGGGGCCGCGCCCTGCGGCTGGGCCGCCTTCGCCTTCTCCTTCTCCTTCGTGCGGCGCTGGGTGATGCTGACGATCAGCAGCAGGAGGAGGATCGCCGCCAGCAGCGCGGCGACGAAGTAGCCGGTGTTGTCGCTGACGTAATTGCTGACCTTGTCGGGGAAGGATTCGGCGTTGGCCTGCGCGGGCGCCGTCAGGCCCACCGCGATCAGCCCGACGAGGACGGCGGGAAGACTCTTCCGGGTCCGCATTGCCCTGCATCCTTGCATGTAATCCGGCAGTTTCAACGTCAACGCATCCTTCCCTTGAACTCTCGCTCGACCTCTCGCCTGACATCGCGGTCGGCGATCTCCCGACGCCGGTCGCGACCCTCCTTGTTTCGCGCCAAAGCGAGCTCCACCTTCGCCCGTGGCCCTTTGAAATAGATCCTGGTCGGGACCAGGGTCAGCCCTTTCTGCGCGGTTTTGCCCACCAGGCGCTCGATCTCCTCCTTGTGCAGCAGCAGTTTGCGCGGCCGGTCGGCGGCGTGGGCGTCGCTGGCGGCGAACTCGTAGGGCGGGATATGCAGCTTGCGGAGCCAAACCTCGCCGTCCTCGACCACCGCGTAGGAGTCGGTCATCTGGGCTTTGCCGCCGCGCAGCGCCTTCACCTCGGAGCCCTTGAGGACGATCCCCGCCTCCATCTTCTCGACCAGCTCGAATTTGTGGCGGGCGCGGCGGTTGGTGACGACGTCACCCGAGGCGGGCTCTCGTTTCTTCTTCTGCTTCTTGCTCATTTGCTCAGCTCACCAGCCAGGTCGACCTCGGCCCGGCCCCGCGGCGCGTCGACGCCGGCGACCCGGACGGATATCGGATCACCCAGCCTAAGCCGCGCGCCGGAACCGCGCCCGACCAGCGCCACCTCGGCCCGGTCCAGCTCGTAGCGATCGCCCGGCAGCCGCCGCGCCGGCAGCATCCCCTCGTAGACGTCCGCGAGCTCGCCGCGAAAGGAGACGAAGGCCGCTGAGCGGATCACCCCGGAGACCTCTCCCTCGAAGACCGCGTCAAGCCCGCGCTCGGCCAGCTCCCGTTCGAGCAGGAAGGCGGCGCAGACGTCGTCGGCGTGGCGCTCGATCCGCGCCGACTCGCGCTCGCGCGCCGAGCTGTCGGCAGCGGCGTCGCGGCACTCGGCCAGGCGCGGCGCCTCCTCCCCTTCGCCCAGCACCGCCAGCAGAGCGCGGTGGACGACGAGGTCGGGGTAGCGGCGGATCGGCGAGGTGAAGTGACAGTAGGCAGGGCTGCCGAGACCGGCGTGGCCGCTGTTGCGCTCGCTGTACTGGGCTTGCTTGAGGGAGCGCAGGACGAGCGAGGTGTAGGCGCCGCGGCCGTGCCCGCGGCGTTTCGCCTCCTTCAGCGCCAGCCGGCTCGCTTCGGCGGCGACGCGGCCCGCCTCGCTCGGCGCCAGCCCCTGCCGCAGCGGCGGGGTCGGCACCCCGAGCGCCGCCAACTGTCCCAGCAGGCGCTCGATCTGGGCCGAGTCGGGCTGGGCGTGGACGCGGTAGATCGCCGGCGCCCGCTCGCGCTCGAGGAGCTGCGCCACCTGTTCGTTGGTGAGGATCATCAGCCGCTCGATCAAGCGGTGGGCCTCGGTCTGCTCGACCCCGTGGGCGCCGGTGACGTTGCCTTTGGCGTCGAAGCGGAACTCGGGCTCGAAGGACTCGACCGCGAGCGTCGAGGTGCCGCGATGCTCGGCGAGACCGGCGGCGACCTCGCGCGCCGCCGCCAGCGGTTCGGCGACCTCGGCCGGCGGCCGCACCCGGCCGGCGAAGATGCGATCGAGCTGGTCGTAGTCGAGGCGGGCGTCGGAGCGGATGCGGCTGCGGTAGAAGCGGGCGCGCCGCGGCTCCATCCCGGGGCCGAGCTCGATCTCGGTCGTCACCGCCAGCCGCTCGACGCCCGGGGCGAGGCTGCAGGCGCCGCTGCTGAGCGCGTGCGGGAGCATCGGCTCGACCGCGCCGGGGACGTAGGTGCTGTTGCCCCGCCGCCGCGCCTCGAGGTCGAGGGGCGAGCCCGGCCGCACGTGGGCGGCGACGTCGGCGATGTGGATCCAGACCCGCGCCCCATCGCCCTCGATCTGGGCGGAGACGGCGTCGTCGAAGTCGCGCGCGGTCGCCGGGTCGACGGTGAAGGTGGCGAGCTCGGTGAGGTCGCGGCGGGCCGGGATCACGGCCGCGGCCGCCGCCGCGAGCTCGCCCGCCTCCACCTCGAGCGCCGCCGGGAAGCCGCGGAAGCCGAGCTCCTCGCGCAGCAGCTCCTCGACCACCTGACTGGCCGTGCGCCGCTCGCGCTCGCGCGGGACGCGCTCCTCGCGCGGGACGGCGCCACGGCGGCCGCGGCGGCGCGGCGCCTCGCCCCGGCTGCGGTCCCGGCGCCCCCGCCCGCGCCCTGGCATCAGCCGCCGACCCGGCCGGCGAGGACCTCGAAGGCCCGCGCTTCGGCCTCGTCGGGAACCGTCCGCGGGTCATCGGCGATTTTCACTTCCGGGTGGATACCGTGGCTGCGGGCCAGGTTGACCCCGGCCGGCGTGTAGAACTCGCCGACGCTCATCTTGATCGCGCCGCCGTTGGCGAGGTCCTCCTCCTCCTGGAAGAGACCCTTGCCGTAGGAGCGGGTGCCGACGGTGGTGGCGCCGGCGTCGTCGGCGAGCGCGGCGGCGAGGATCTCCGCCGCCGAGGCGGTGCCGCCGTCGATCAGCACCACCAGCGGCCGCGCCGGCAGGTTGCCGCCGACGGTCTTGTGGACGCTGTCGCCCTGGGTCCGCGACCTCGTCCTCACCACCACTTCTCCCTCGGGCAGGAAGACGCTGGCGCCGAGGACTGCCTCGTCGAGCAGCCCGCCGGGGTTGTGGCGGAGGTCGAGGACGATCCCTTCCGCCCCTTCCTTCTCGACCTTGCGCACCGCCCTGGCGAGCAGCGCGTGAGCGCCTTCGCTGAAGCTGAGGAGGCGGACGTAGCCGAGCTTCTCACCCCCCACCCGCTTCACCTTGCTACTGACGTTGGGGAGGGCGACCTCGGCCCGGGTCAGGGTCAGCTCGCGTGCCTTGCCCTTTTGCTTGTCTCGCACCCCGACCGTAACCTGCGTCCCTTCCGGTCCCTTGATCTTCTTCGTCGCTTCGTTGCTGGACTCACCGGCGATCGATTCGCCATCGACCGAGACGATCGTTTCGCCGACCCTGATCCCGGCCTTGGCGGCGGGGCTGTGGGGGAAGACCGCGGCGACACCCAGGCCCGCCTCGACTTCGACCACGGAGAGCCCGATCCCCGAGAACCGGCCTTCGATCTGCTGGTTGAAGCTTTCGAGCTGTTCCGGCGAGAAGTATTCGGTGTAGCGGTCCTCGCGGTTGCGCTGGCGCAGCTCGCGGACCATCCCCTGCAGGGAGGCGTTGCCCAGCTCGGTGCTGCCGACCGAGCGGTAGTAGTTGTCTTCCAGCGCCTTCGCCGCTTCCGCGGTCAGCGCGCCCGGTTCGGAGACGAAGGCGTCGCGGGCGAACCCCGGCAGCGAGTCCGGGTGGCCGCCGAGCCAGAGGCCGGCGCAGAGGAAGGCAACCAGCCCGGCGGCGAACGCCACAGCCGCGCGTCCGCTCACGCGGCGAGCCTCAGACCTTGAGGAAGCGACGCAGGGTGACGCCGGAGCCGATCGTCGAGACGATGATCGAGGCGGCGAAGAGGATCGCGACCAGCGCCGGGAAGGCCAGCGTCGAGTTGTTCTGGGCAGCGAGGAAGGAGATCGAGTCGCTCAGCGGGTCGACGATCGTGATCTTCCCGATCCACAGGATCAGTATGGCTATCAGCCCGCCGGCGAGGCCGACGACCATGCCCTCGATCATGAACGGCCAGCGGATGAACCAGCGGGTGGCGCCGACCAGCCGCATCACCTCGACCTCGCGGCGGCGGGTGTAGATCGAGAGTCGGATCGTGTTGCCGACCAGCATCAGCGAGGCGAGCACCAGGAGCGCGGTGATCACCGTGAGGACGATCTTCAGCGCGCTCGTCACCTTCTCGATCTTCCCCTGCGCCTGGTGACGCTGGAATTCGTTGTCGATGATCGAGGAGAAGGCGGGGCCGCTGGAGCCGCTCGGGAAGACTTCTTCGCGGATCGCCGGCAGGTTGGCGGCGTCGTCGGGGATGACCCGGAAGCTGTTCGGCAGCGGGTTCGTTTTCAGCTCTTCGACGATCGTTTTGTCCTTCAGTTCGCCTTCCAGCGTTTTCAGCGCTTCCGTTTTGCTGACAAACTCGACTTCGGCGACGTGCGGCATCGCTTCGAGTTCGCCGTGCAGCTTCTGGATTTCGCCTTTCGTCGCGTCCGGGTAGAGCGCGTATTCGGCGCTGAGCTCACCGCGCACTTCTTCGCTCTTGCCCTGGGCGGTCTGGAAGATCGGGATCAGGACGCCAAGCAGGACGACGGTGACGACCGTGGTCACGATCGCCGCCAGGCTGGGGGCGCCGTTGCGCTTGAGCGCACGCAGAGCCTCCTGGAAGAAGAAGACGATGCGGCCCATCAGCGCAGGTTCTCGTGGTCTGAGTGGCCGTTGGTGAGGGGCTCGCCTTCGGCCCCGACCCCCATCTCGGCCCGCATCCGCAGGCCGAATTCGGTGGTCGACTCCTCGGTGTAGCCGCCGCTGATCTCGTCGCGGACGACGCGGCCCTCGTAGAGCTCGACGACGCGCCGCTGCATGTTGTCCACCATCTCGCGGTCATGGGTGACGACGAGGACGGTGGTGCCGGTCTTGTTGATCCGGTAGAGAAGCTGCATGATCCCGATCGAGGTGACCGGGTCGAGGTTGCCGCTGGGCTCGTCGGCCAGCAGCAGCGGTGGGTGGTTGACGAAGGCGCGGGCGACGGAGACGCGCTGCTGCTCGCCGCCGGAGAGCTGATCCGGGTAGCTGTGGAGCTTGGTCGAGAGCCCGACCAGGCGCAGCGTCGCCGGCACCTGCTCGCGGATTTCGGCGCGGCTGGCGCCGATCACCTGCAGGGCGTAGGCGACGTTGTCGTAGACGGTGCGGTTGGGCAGGAGCTTGAAGTCCTGGAAGACGGTGCCGATGTTGCGGCGCAACTGCGGGATCTTCTTCTCCGGCAGCTTGCCGATGTCGCGGCCGGCGATCTTGACCGAGCCTTCGGTGGCGGTGAGCTCGCGGATCAGCATCTTGATCAGCGTCGACTTGCCGCAGCCGGTGGGGCCGACGAGGAAGACGAACTCGCCGCGGCCGATCGCCAGGTTGACCCGGTCGAGGGCCATGTGGCCGCCCGGGTAGACCTTGGTCACGTCGCTCAGCTCGATGATCGACGCGCGCCGACCACGGGGGCGCCGCGGCTCCTCGGCGCCGTCCTTTTTCTTTCTCGATCTCGCCATGCGTGGGGTGCCTTCTGCAGGAACAGAGTTACTCCTCCGATGTCTCGGCATCGCAAGATCGCGCCCACGCACGCGATGTTTCATCGGGGGCCCGGGCGGTCCCGGGCCCCCGATGCCTCATGCGCCGCTGACGAGGAGACCGATCTCTTCGGTGAGATTGTTCAGTTTGAAGGCCTTCATCGGGAAGGTGCCGCTGGTGAGCGTGCCATCGGTTTTGGTGCCAGTCCCTTTGAAGGGGCAACCGAACCCGTCTTTGGTCACGACGTAGGTGAGGCTGCCGACTTCTAAGGTGGTGTTCACCCTGTTTGGGGATCCTGTGGCGTCATCGATGTCAACCGATGTGCGGCCTTCCTGCGGCGGGATTTCCATCGAGCAGGTCCCCGCGGAGTAGAGGAAACCGCCGGAGCCCGGACAGGTGACGTCGAAATGCGCCTTGTATTCGTCCGTAGCCTGTTTTTCTGTTGCGCGGAGGAGGTAGCCGCAGCTCTGGTTGTTGACGGTGAGGTTGATGAATCCCCACGCGATGCAGCTCGAGATGGCCGGCTGCACCACAAGCGACGAGGACGCCGCTGCCAGGGTTCCGTGGAAGCTCGTCGTCTGGCATTCGATATTGCCGCCTTCCGTTCCGATCACGAAGGTCGACGTTTCTCCCCGTACTGTCGCCGTGTAGGACCCGGCTTCGAAGACTGGCGTCGCCTGCGCCCCTGCGGCCGCGATTCCCATGCAGAGGGCCATGGCGGCCGCCAGAGCGGCAGCTCGGGTTATGCGTTTTTTCAATTTGCTTCCTTTCAGTGGCTTCATGGCGGAGGCATCTGCCCCGCGCCTGAATCTTTACAGGAGCAAACTGCAAATAATCAAGTTATTCAAACTTGGCGCGCAACTTTGCGCTCGCGCCGCCGACCGCAGGCGTACGGCGACGCGCTTCCGCCCGGCGCGCGGTCCCCATCCGGTAGACGAAGAGGATCGCGATCGGCACCGCGGTGATCGCCACCCAGCCGAGGAAGAGAACGGATTCGGTGTCGCTGCCGGCGCCGAGGGCGTGGAAGAGCCCGAGGACGTAGACGCCGATCGTCGCCCGGTGCGCCTGGCGCCAGAGGCGGGGGCCGATGCGACCGCGCAGGTAGAAGCTGCGTCCGAGCAGGAAGGCCATGTAGGCGGCGATGACGCCGATGCCGTTCCAGAACCGGTCGAGGCTGAGAACGAAGGGGACCGCGACCCCCGCGACGCCGGGTTTGAGCCAGGGGTCGGCGAGGACGGCGAGGATGTGGACGGCGATCGCGACCAGGGCGGCGAGAGCGGTCTGCTCGTGCAGCGTCCGCATCGTCTTCGCGAAGCCGGGTTTGCGCACCGGCTTGCTCGCCATCGTCAGGCCGAGGAAGACCGACACCGTCACCAGCACGAAGGCGACGAGGGCCGAGCTGCGGCTGACGATCCACCAACCCTGGGTGGAGACCGTGTGCGGGATCGCTTCGATCACGAGCTGGTGGTGACGACCGGCGGCGCTTCTTCGTATTCAGGTTCGACGTATTCAGGTTCGACGTATTCGGGTTCGACGTATTCCGATTCGACGGAGTCGGTAGTCCCTGCTTCGGGTTCGGGGCCGGCGCCAGGCTGCGCCCGGACGTTTGCCGCCTTCGACTTGCGGTGACTGGCGCCGGGGCTCGACGCGCTGGCGCTCAATTGAACCGTCAGGAGGACGAAGAGGGCGACGAAAAGCGCGAGCGAGCCGAGGACGATCGCGCGGGGTTTGGGGTTGGCCATGAGATCGAGGGTGCGGCCCCTCCCTAAATCCCACCTCAACGGCGGCGAGGTTTTGCCAAGGCTTTACCTAGGGGAAAACCGTCTCGCCGGTCGCCTGGTCGACCACCGAGATCGCGACCGCCGGGCAGGCTTCGGCCGCCTCCAGGATCAGCTCGTCGGGGCCGGTGCCGATCACGACCGCGGTGTCGTCGAGGCGGAACACCTCGGGGGCGATCTCGACGCAGTCGCCATGGGCGCTGCACTCGTCAGGATCCACAACGGGCACGTAGGTCATGCCACTACCTCCTCCGGTTCGGGGCGATGGGATGCCTCGATTCGTTTGCGAAAGGCTGGGATCGCGCGCGGGCGACCGACGGCGAGGCCGGCGACGGGGACGCCGCGACGCAGGAAGAGCGCTTCGAAGTCCCGCCCGGCGGGATCGCCCTCGATGGCCACCTCGTCCCCGTGGTGGGGATGGCCGATGCACTGCACGCGCAGCCCGTACTGGTCGCTCCAGAAGCTCGGCAGCGGCGGCGTTCCCGGCTCCGCGCCCAGCATCGCCCGCGCCACCGCTCGTCCCTGCCAGGCGGCGGCATCCCAGTGCTCGGTGCGGGCGTGGCCGCCGAAGCGCGGGTCGTGGGGGACGGCGGCGTCGCCGGCAGCAAAGACGCCCGGCACCGCGGTGCGGCCGGCGGCGTCGACCTCGACACCCGCCTCCCCCAGGCCGCTGCCCCGCAGCCAGGCCGTCGCCGGCACGGTGCCGATGCCGACGACCACCGCGTCGCAGAAGACCCGGTCGCCGCCGGCCAGCACCAGCGCCTCGACCCGGTCGCCGCCGACGGCTCCCTCGAGCATGGCCCCGGTCAGCAGCCGCACCCCCTGCTCGCGGTGCAGGTTGGCGAACCAGCCGCCGAGCTCGGCCCCGAGGATCGGCGCCAGCGGCAGCTCCAGGGCCTCGATCATCGTCACCTCGGCGCCCAGCGCGAGCGCCGTCGCGGCGACCTCTTGGCCGATGAAGCCGGCGCCGACGATCGCCAGCCGCGTCCCTTTCCCCAGGGCCGCGCGCAGGCGGCGGGCGTCGGCGAGGGTGCGCAGGTAATGGACGTTCTCGTAGGCCTCGAGGAACGGCAGCCGCCGCGGCTGGCCGCCGGTGGCGACGAGCAGCTCGCCGTAGCGGAGGATCTCGCCGGAATCGAGGAACACCTCGCGGGCCGCCGGGTCGAAGGCCTCGGCCCGCGTCCCGAGCCGCAGCTCGATCGCCTGCTCGGCGTACCAATCGGCGGGCCGGAAGGCGGTCGAGCCGTCCTCCAACTCCCCGGCGAGGACGCCCTTGGAGAGCGGCGGCCGGTCGTAGGGCGCCTCCTCCTCGCCGCAGACGATCCGCACCGGCGCCTCGTAGCCGTCCCGCCGCAGCGTCTCGGCGCACCGCTGCGCCGCCAAGCCGCCGCCGACGATCACCACACCTGGGTCCTTCATCACGCCTCCTCCAGTACCGGGGTCCTGTGGATCTGGCCCGCGCGGTCGCCGGGCAGGGTTCGCTGCGGCCGCGGCCGCAGCGCCCGCGCCTGCCGTTTCGCCCGCGCCGAGAGCACGCGGTAGACGAAGAGCCCGCCGATCGCCGGGGTGGTGAGGATCACCCACCAGCGGAACCAGACGGCGCTGGCGTCGGTCCCGGCGCCGAGCGCGTGGACGAGCCCGAGCAGGTAGACGACGACGGTCGCCCGATGCGCCTTGCGCCAGAGCTTGGCGCCGACCCGGCGGCGCACGTAGTAGCTGAGGCCGAGCAGCGCCGCCAGGTAGCCGCCGATGATCCCGAGCCCGGTGAAGAGCGGTTTGAAGCCCATCGTGAAGGGGACGGCGACGCCGCTCACCCCCGGGTGCAGCCAGGGGTCGCCGAGCAGGGTGATGCCGTGGACGGCGATCGCGACCAGGCCCGCGAGCGCGGTCTGCTCGTGGATCGCCAGCAGCTTCTTCGAGAGGCCCGGGCGGCGCATCACCTTGCCGGCCATCGCCAGGCCGAGCCCGACCGAGACCGTCACCAGAACCAGGGCGACCAGCCCCGAGGCGCGGCTGGCGAGCCACCAGCCGTGCGTCTGCAGGACTTCGCCCGCTTTCGCGGTCGCGTTGGCGGCGGCGACGCTCATCGTCCCGCCCCCTCCCAGCTCGGCTGCCGCGGCAGCCTGATCTTCGGCGCCACCGCCAGCGGCCCGACCAGCTCGACCCGGCCGCTGTCGTGGACCAGCAGGCCGCCGCGCTCGGCGAGCACCTCGCGGCCGCGCTCCGGCCCGCTCAGCAGCGCCGCCTTCGAGAGCGTCTCCGCCTCGACCGCGCTGTCTCCAAGCGCCGTCGCCCCGACCAGGCCGGTCCAGGCCGGCTCGCCGCTGGCGGGGTCGAGCAGGTGGTGGGCGTAGCGCCCCTCGGCGTCGCGCCAGATCCGCACGTTGATCCCGGAGGTGGCGACGCCGCCGGAGCCGAGCCGCAGGACGTGGGCGCGCTCGCCGCTGATCGGGTGTTCGACGAAAACCTCGTAGGGGTTGACGAGGGCGTCGGCGCCGCCGATCCGAATGTCGCCGCCGCAGTCGACGATGAACCGCGTGTAGCCGCGCAGGCTCGCCGCCAGCATGTCGGCGGCGAGGCCCTTGCCGGTGCCGCCGGTGTCGAAGCGCAGGCCGGGCGGGCGGGCGATCTCGCCCGCCTCGTCGTCTACCTCGAAGCCGCGCCAGCGCGGCTCAGGACGCGGGCTGGCCGGACGGCGGGCGGGCGCGTCGGCCAGCGCCTCGGCCAGCGGCACCCCGCTCATCCCGGCCCGCGAGGAGACGTAGCCGGTCCCCTCGATCTCGCCGACCAGGGTTGGGTCGACCAGGCCGTCGCTGCGCCGGGCCGCGACGATGCCGGCTTCGACCGCCCGCCGCAGCAGCTCTGAGGCCGGCACCCGCGGGCGCGGGTCCTCGTTGAGGCGGCAGAGCTCGCTGTCGGGGCGGAAGCGCGAGAGCGTCGCGTCGAAGTCTTCGACGAAGCGGCGGCCCTGCTCGGCGGCCTCGGCGGCGGGCGCCATCCCGGGGCCGGGCTCGCCGATCAGCAACCGCACGTGGCTACCCATCGCGTCGAAGGTGAGGTCGTGTTCGTTCATCTCAGGAGGCGCTGGTAAGGACCGGTTCGGAGCCCGAGGAGTAGGAGGAGCTGGTGGCCGGGCCGGCGCTGACGCTGTTCTGACCCGGGCTGGGGACGATCGTGGTGATGACCCGGCGCTTGATCACCTTGCGCACCTGGACCGGCTGCGGCGCCGTAGCGGTGGCGCTGAGCGAGGGGTCGCGACCAACCGCGAAGCGGTAGGTGAGCAGCGCGAAGAGCGCCGCGAAGAGGAGGACGGTGACCCAGAAGACGCGGGCGCCGCTGGGCCGAGCTGGGCGGCGCGACTCAGTCATCGCCGCCGCCCTCGCTCTCGTGCTCGACCTCTCCCCCACCGCCACCGGCACCGCTGGAGCCGGTGGAGACCGGGGCGGCTTCGCCGCCGCCGGTGCCGCTCGACCCGGTGCTGACGGGCGCGCTTTCGCTCCCGGTTTCGGTCGCGGCGCCGCTGCTGCCGGTGGAGACGGGTTCGGAGCTGTAAGAGGAGCCCGTCGAAGAGGTGCCCGTGGTGGCGCTCGCGCTGCCGTAGGACCCACCCGCGGCGACCCCTGCCGGCCCGCCGGCCGGCGGGTGCTTGGGCTTGGCGTGCTTGGTCACGTGGATCGTCCGCCGGATCACTTTGGTCCGGACCTGCGGCTTCTCGGCGACCGTCTTTGCCACCGGCTTGCTGCCCTGGCTCAGCGCCAGTCCCCCGAGACCTCCGAGGAGGACCACGGTGGCCCCTGCCGCGACTTTGCTCTTGAAGTTCTTCACGAAGCTCTCTCCTCTGGTCGACTGCTGAGGCGAGTGTCGGCGATGGCCCGACAAGAGCCGGGAAGCCCGGGGTAAAGCCCTGGCAAAACCTCTTCTGACCAGCCGAATTCCGTTCTCGACGCCGTACAGTGAGGTCATGAACACGCAGGCGGCAGGCGGCCGGATCCTCGTCGTCGAGGACGAGGAGTCGATCTCTCAACCGTTCGCGGAGGCGCTGCGACGGGCGGGTTTCGAGCCGGTGGTAACCGGCACCGCGGCAGGCGCCCTGGAGCTAGCCGCGTCCGAGAAACCGGACCTGGTGATGCTCGACCTGGCGCTGCCGGACGGCGACGGCCGCGACGTCTGCCGGGAGCTGCGTCGCACCTCCGACGTGCCGATCGTGATGCTGACCGCGCGCGGCACCGAGCTCGACAAGATCGTCGGCCTCGAGCTCGGCGCCGACGACTACGTGGTGAAGCCGTTCAGCGCCGCCGAGGTGATCTCGCGGATCCGCGCCGTCCTGCGGCGCAGCGCCGGCCGCGACGGCGGCGCCGAGAAACCGGTGCGGATCGGCGAGGTCGAGCTCGACCCGGGCTCCCGTATCGCCCGCTTCCGCGGCGAGGAGCTGGAGCTCTCGCGCAAGGAGTTCGACCTGCTGGCGGCGCTGATGCGCAGCGCCGGCCGCGTCGTCACCCGCGAGGACCTGATGTCCGGCGTCTGGGACACCAACTGGTTCGGCTCGACCAAGACCCTCGACGTCCACATCGGCTGGCTGCGCCGCAAGCTCGACGACGACCCCACCGACCCGACCTACATCGAGACGGTTCGCGGCGTCGGCTTCCGCTTCGCGGCGCCGGAGGACGGGGAGTCCTAGATCAGCCTCCGGGTGACGCTTCTGCTGGCGCTGGCCTACGTCCTGCTGCTGGCGCTGATCGCCTTCGGCGTGCCGCTGGCGCTGAGCATGCGCGACCGCGTCGACAGCGAGGTCAAGAGCCAGGCGCGCGGCCAGGCAGACCTGGTCGCGACCACGGCCTCCGAGTTCATCGACCCGCCGCGGCGCGCGCCGCTGCAGAGGCTCGTCAGCAACTCCGCCGGCAGCGTCCGCGGCCGGGTCATCGCCGTCGACAGCCAGGGCCGTCTCCTCGCCGACTCGGCCGGCGTGGGCAGCGGACGCAACTACGGCAACCGGCCGGAGGTCGCCACCGCGCTGGAAGGCACCCCCGAGCAGATCACCCGCGACAGCGAAACCCTCGGCGAAGAAATCCTCGCCACCGCGGTGCCGATCGTCGACCACGGCAGGACCGCCGGCGCGGTGCGGATCACCCAGAGCGTCGAAGCGGTGCACAAGGCGGTCCGCGCCTCGATCCTCGACGTCGCCGCCCTGGCGGCGGTCGTCCTGCTCCTCGGCGTCATCGCCGGCGCCCTGATCGCGCAGCAGATCGCGCGGCCGATCCGCCGCCTCGACAGCGCCGCCCGCCGCGTCGCCGGCGGCGACCTCGACGCCCGCGTCGCCGTCGAGGGCAGCACCGAGCAGCGCTCCCTGGCCCGCACCTTCAACGAGATGACCCAGCGGCTGAAGCGGCTGTTGCGGGTGCAGCAGGACTTCGTCGCCGATGCCTCGCACCAGCTGCGCACGCCGCTGACCGGCCTGCGGCTGCGGCTGGAGGGGCTGGGGGAACGGTTCCGCGGCGAGCGCGGGGTCGAGCGCGAGGTGACCGCGGCGATGGACGAGATCGACCGCCTCTCGCTGATCGTCGACGAGCTGCTGATCCTCAGCCGCGCCGGCGAGCACGAACTGCCGGGGGAACGGCTCGACCTCGGCGCCGCGGCGCGGCGGGCGGAGCGGCGCTGGGAGCGGTTCGCCGCCGAGCACGAGGTGACGATCGAGGTCTCCGCGGAGCCGGGGCGCGCCGAGGGCTGGGCAGCGGGTGCCGACCTCGAGCGGACCGTCGACGCCCTGCTGGAGAACGCGATCGTCTACTCGCCCGCCGGCTCCACCGTCACCATCGAGGTCGGCGCCGGCCGGATCGCGATCCTCGACCGCGGCCCCGGCCTCGCCCCCGGCGAGGAGGAGAGCGTCTTCGAGCGCTTCAGCCGCGGCAGCGCCGGTCAGCGCGGGCCCAAGGGCACCGGCCTGGGCTTGCCAATCGCCCGCGAGCTGACCCGCCAGTGGGGAGGCGACGTGACCCTCGCCAACCGCGCCGGGGGTGGGCTGGCGGCGACGATCCAGCTGGCGCGAACCGGGGTCCCCTCATGAGCCTACGGGGGACGACGAAGTGGGTGGGCCTGGCCCTGATCGGGCTGGCGATCGCGGTCGGCGTCGCGGTCGCGGCCGCCAACCTCGCCAGCCAGCAGATCGGGATCTCCTCTGAATCGGTCACCGCCGGCGACCGGCTCGCCCCCAGCTTCGACTCCCACAAGGGCAAGGGCGGCAGCGACGGCGGCCCGCGGCAGGGCGACGGTGGCGAAGGCGGTTCGACGGAAACGACCGAAACGACGGAAACGACGACGCCGGCGGAAGAAACCACCCCAGCCGAACCGCCGAGCGAAGAAACGACCGAAGCAGGCCACGGCTCCGACGACCACGGCGGCAGCAGCGGCAATAGCGGCAGCGGCGACTCCGACGACTAGGAGCGTGGCGCCGGCGGGTTCAGGAAGCGGCGCCGACCCGGGGGCGGCGCGGGGCACGGCGGCCGACGTGGATCAGCGGCCCGCCCTCCAGCGGGTGGATCGTCAGCTCGGCGACGGGCAGCTCGGTCTCGCGCCGCAACCGCTCGACCAGGCTCGGGCGCAGCAGCGCCCACAGCCCAGGGGGCGGCGCCGCGACGAGCAGTTCGTCGAAGCCGCGGGCGTGGAGGACGTCGCCGACGGCGAGCAGCGGGTCGGGGTCGGCGACGACGGCGCCGTCGCAGTCGATCCCCGCCGCCCTGATCGCGGCGACGCCGGCCTCGGCCCGCTCGGCGGCGCTCGACCAAGCCCCGACCTGGCCCCCGCGCCGGAAGCGCTGCGGACTGGCGGGAACGAGCAGCGTCACCCGCGCCGAGCCGACGGCGCCGCGACGGCGCAGCCCCTCCACCAGCTCGGGCGCGTCCGCCGTGCGATCGGCGACCACGAGCACTCTCTGCTTGTCCATGGCTACCTCCATCTCGAAGTTCCTGCCCCCAGGTTGCCCCGGCCGGCTAACCCGGTCCTAAGCGCAACCTGAGGCTTTCCTTAAACCCGCTCAGTCGTCGACCGGAGCGGCGCCGGGAGCGCCGCTGGCGCGGGTCACGATCGGCGGCCGCACTTCGCTCTTCACCGCGACCGTCTGCGTGGTCGGGACCGCGGCGCCGCTGGCGCCGGTGACGACCGCGGCGGAACCGCCGCTGCTCGCCATCTGGCCGGTGGGTGCCGGCAGGTCGGGGTTGGACCCGAGCGCCGCGCCGCCCAGCGCGGCCAGCCCGACGACCGTCGCTCCGGCCGCGATCTTGGCTCTTCGGTTGGTCATCTCGCCCTCCTTTCCGAGGATCGGAGACAGCTTGACCCCGACCGGGCAAAGAGCCGACCAAGGCCGCCTCAAGGCGGCGACAAGCTTTGCCTGGCGCGGCGCTAGGAGGAATTAGCCGATCGCGACCATGCGCTCGATCGGGATCCGCGCCCGCTCGGCGATCTCCGCCGGGACGCTGACCTCGAACTTCATCTCGCGCAGGGAGTCGCGCAGCTTCGGCAGCGTGATCATCTTCATGTACTTGCAGAAGGCCATCCGGTTAGCCTCGATCAAGTTCGCCCGCGGCGCCGCCTGCTGCAGCGGGTAGAGCATCCCGTTCTCGGTGGCGACGATGAACTCGCCATCGGGGTGCTCTTCGACGTGCCTCTGCATGCCGGAGGTCGAGAGCATGTGGACGCCCTCGGGCGAGATGTCGCCGGCGGCGACGTACTCCATCGCCTGGGTCGAGCAGCCGCACTCGGGGTGGATGAGGAACTCGGCTTCGGGGTGTTCGGCGCGGGTCTGGGCGATGTCCTCGGGGCGGATGCCGGCGTGGACGTGGCACTCGCCGTCCCAGACGTGGAAGCGGGCGCGGCGGGCGGGGTCATCGACCAGCCCGGTCTCGCGCTCGACGAAGGCGCCGAGCCACATGTCGGGCCCGAAGAGGATCTCAGTCTCCGGCCCGTGCTCGGCCCAGATGTGCTCGACGACCTTGACCGCGTTGGAGGAAGTGACGCAGTAGTCGGTCTCCGCCTTCACCTCGGCCGAGGTGTTGACGTACATGACGACCAGGGCGCCGGGGTGCTCCGCCTTCCAGGCGCGCAACTGCTCGGCGGTGATCGAGTCGGCGAGCGAGCAACCAGCGTCGAGGTCGGGGATCAGCACGGTCTTCTCGGGAGAGAGGATCGAGGCGGTCTCGGCCATGAAGTGGACCCCGCAGAAGGCGATCACCTCGGCCTCGGTGGCCGCTGCCTGGCGCGAGAGGCCAAGTGAGTCGCCGAGGTAGTTGGCGACGTCCTGGACCTCGGGTAGCTGGTAGTTGTGGGCGAGGATGACCGCGTTTCGCTCCGCGGCGAGCGCACGGACCTCGTCGCTGATATCAGCGATCTGCTCCGGGCTCAGCTCCGGTCCGAAAGTCGGTTGGATCGTCGGGAGCTCCTGCATGAGCCCTTCCTTTCCTGATGTTCGCCGGCGGGACTGGGTCCGGACCGGTCGAATGAACGTAGACGGAGTCTAATTGATCGAGCCGGGCGGCCAGCGGCACTAGCCTTTCCTCGCATGCCCGAGCTGCCCGAGGTCGAGATCGTCGCCCGCCGCCTCGACGCCGCCGTGGCCGGGGCCGAGGTCGAGTCGGCGCTGGCACCGGGGATGAACGTGATGAAGACCTTCGACCCGCCACTGGAAGCGCTGGTCGGCCGCGAGATCACCGGCGTGCGGCGGGTCGGCAAGATGCCGGTGGTCGAGTTTGGCGACCTGGCGCTGCTGATCCACCTGATGTCGGCGGGGCGGCTGCGCGTCTTCGACAAACGCGCCTCGCTCAAAGACAAAGCCTCGCGGGTGCTGCTGCGGCTCGGCGACGGGCGTGAGCTGCGGCTGCGCGAGTTCGGGACCAAGCAGCGCGCCTGGGCGAAGCTGCTGCCGAGCGCGGCCGTCGGCGAGGACGAGATGGTCGCGAGCCTCGGCCCCGAGGCCTGGCCCCCTCCCCCGCTCGAGGAGTTCGCGGCGGCGATCGACCAGCCGCGGCACCTGCACCCACTGCTCCGTCATCAGAAAGACATCGCCGGCATCGGCCGCTCCTGGGTCGACGAGATCCTCTGGGAGGCGCGCCTCTCTCCCTTCAAGAAAGGGTCCGAACTGGAGGCCGACGAGGTCGAGCGACTACACGCCGCGCTCCACGTCTTGGGCGACGCGATCGACCACTACGAGGCGACGATCGGCGCCGAGGTGCCCGATAAGGTCCCGATGCCCCTCCAGGTCCACAAGCGCGAGGGCCAGCCCTGCCCCCGCTGCGGCACCACGATCGAGGCCGTCTACTTCTCCGAACATCAAACGAACTACTGCCCCAAAGAGCAGACGGGCGGCAAGGTCCTCAAAGACCGCCGTCTCTCCAAACTGCTCAAGTAGGGCGTGTCGCTTTTGTCAGGCTATGCCGTACAAAGTCGACATGCCCTCAGGCGGGCTCCAGGAGCATCGAGAAGTCGAGGTTCAGGGCGGAGTGGGTTAGGGCTCCTACGGAGATGAAGTCGACGCCGGTTTCGGCGACTTCGCGGACGTTCTCCAGGGTGATGCCGCCGGAGGCCTCGAGGGCGATTTCGTGGTCGCCCGCGTTTTCGTCGCGCAGGGCGACGGCGCCGCGCATCTCGTCGAGGGTCATGTTGTCGAGCAGGAGGCGGTCGGCGCCGGTGCCGAGCGCGTAAGCCGCTTCGTCGAGGTCGCGGACCTCGACCTCGACCGCCATCTCGGGCTGGTCGGTGCGGGCTCCGTGGACGGCCTTGGCGAGGCCGCCGGCGAGGGCGATGTGGTTCTCCTTGATCAGGATCGCGTCGAAGAGGCCCATGCGGTGGTTGATCCCACCGCCGGCCGCCACCGCCTGCTTCTCCAGCCAGCGCAGGGTCGGGGTCGTCTTGCGGGTGTCGAGGATGGTGACGTGGGTGCCGGCGACCGCCTCCACGTAGCGGGCGGTCAGCGTCGCCACCCCGGAGAGATGGCCGAGGAAGTTGAGCGCGGTGCGCTCGGCGGCGAGCAGCCCGCGCGCCGAGCCGCTGGCGAAGAGGACCTCGGCCGGCACGTGGTCGCGCCACTGCCCCTCGACGACGAGGCTGTCGACGTCCTCGACCCCGCACTGGCTCATCGTCTCCGCCACGACCTCCAGCCCGAAGACGACGCCGGGCTGCTTCTGGACGATCCGCGCCCGCGCCCGCGCCTCCGCCGGCACCGTCGCCTCGGCGGTGATGTCGCCGGCCCCGAGGTCCTCGGCGAGAGCGCGCGAGACCTTCTGGCGCAGGGCGTCGGCGGGGTCGATCATCGCCGCAGCGTATTTGACCGGCTGGGTGGATCTCACGTTCAGGGCCTCCTCCACGTTTAATTCCCAGAGTGACCGCACTGCCGCCGTTTCAAACCGTGCTGGACGAGCATTCCCGGGCCGTGATGGCCGTCTTGCAGGGAGCGGTGGGCCGCGACGGCGCCGAGGACTGCTTCCAGGAGACCTTCCTGGCGGCCCTGCGGGCCTACCCGAAGCTGGAAGACGCCCGCAACCTTCGCGGCTGGCTGCTGACGATCGCCCACCGCAAGGCGATCGACCACCACCGCGCCAACGGCCGGCGGCCGATCCCGGTCGCCGAGGTGGCGGAGACCGCCGTCGCGGACGGGATCCCGGAGCCCGACGACGGACTCTGGGCGGCGGTAGGAGCGCTGCCGCCGAAGCAGCGGGCGGCGGTGGCGCTGCGCTTCGGCAGCGACCTCCCCCACGCCGAGATCGCCGACGCCCTCGGCTGCTCGCCGGCGGCCGCTCGCCGCAGCCTGCACGAGGGGATCAAGCGACTGAGGAAGGAGCTGTCATGAAGGACGCAATCGAGAAGCTGAAGGCGAGGGCGGCGGCGGAGGGGCTGCTCGACGTCGCCTACACCCGCACCGACTCCCCCTTCGGGCCGCTGCTGCTGGCGCAGACGCCGCGGGGGCTGATCCGGGTCGGGCTGCCGAATCAGGATGCCGACGAGCTGCTGACCGAGCTGGCCGAGCGGGTCTCGCCGCGGGTGCTGGAGGCCCCGGCGGAGCTCGACGAGACCCGGCGCGAGCTCGACCTCTACTTCGAGGGCAAGCTCGACCACTTCGACCTGCCGCTCGACTGGCGGCTCAGCGACGGCTTCCGGCTGCGGGTGCAGCGGGCGATCGCCCGGATCCCCTACGGCCAGACCCGCAGCTACACCGAGATGGCGAAGACGGCGGGCAACGAGCGGGCGGTGCGGGCGGCGGGGACGGCCTGCGGCCGCAACCCGCTGCCGCTGGTGGTCCCCTGCCACCGGGTGCTGCGCAGCGGCGGCGGTCTCGGCGGCTACGGCGGCGGCGTGCCGATGAAGCGGGCCCTACTACAGATGGAGGGTGTCCTGGACGAAGGTTCGAGCACCTAAAGGCTCGTCCGTTCGGTCCCGATTAAGGAGGGCAATGCGGCACCTAGCCCTCCTCCTCACCCTTCTCCTCGCCACCGTCGCCCTCGCCGCCACCGCGAAAGCGGCGCCGCCGGCGTCCCTGGGAGCGCCGCTCCCGCCCCTCGGCTCACTCGCCGCCCCCGACCCCGAAGCCGCCGAAGAAGCGGACGAAGGGGAAGAAGGCGAAGGCGAAGAAGCCGAAGCCTGCGAACCGGAAGACGAAGAAGAAGGCGCCTGCGAAGAAGAAGACGAAGGCGAAGAAGCCGACGAATGCGTGCTCGAAGACGCCGCCGCGGTCGTCTCCTCAAATGCCGGCAACGGCAAGGTGCGGGTGAGCGTCCGCTACGACGCCTCCTACCCCGCCACCTTCACCCTCGCTTACAGCCTCCACGGCGGCAAGGGCGGCCTACGCCTCGGTAGCGCCAGGGCCCACCTGCACTCCACCGGCACCTTCCACGACTCGCTCACCGTCGGCCGCAGCGGCCTGCCGAAGCTGGCGGCGGCGCGTCAGTTCGTCATCGAGCTGCACGCGGTCGGCAGCCCCGGCTACTGCCGCGAACGGCTCACCTCGGCAGCACCTCGTCGAGCCAGCCGGAAGCATCGCGCAGGTGCACAGGGTCGATCTGGTGGCCCAGTTCGGACTCGCGGAAGCTGACCTCCAGCCCCGCGCTCTCCAGCAGCTCCCTCGCCCGCAGGGCGAACTCGAACGAGATCACCGGATCGCGGCGGCCGTGGCTGACGAAGGCGCGCGTGCCGACGCGATCGGCCGTTGAAGGCTCCCAGCCCTCCACCGTCGGCACGAAGCCGCTGAAGGCGAGGATGCCGGCGACGGGCGGGCGCTCGGCGCCGAGCGCCATCGCGTAGCTCATCACCGCCCCCATCGAAAAGCCGCCGAGGACGGTCCTCTCGGGACCGATCCCGGTCTCCTCCCAGACGCTGTCGTGGAGCTCGGTGAGGGCGGCGCGCGCCGCCTCGAAGGTGGGGCGATCCGGGTAGCCGACCCGCGGCACCCGATACCAGTGGTAGCCAGGGGAGCCGGGCAGGACCAGCGGCGCTCGCGGGGTGACGACGAGCAGGCGCCGCGAGCGGTCGAGGAAGTCGGCGAGGCCGAGCAGGTCGCGCTCGTCGGTGCCGCGGCCGTGGTGGAGGAAGAGCAGGCCCTCGGGCTCGGCGACCGCCTCCCGCCGCAGGTGGAAGAGCGGCTCCATCGCCTAGCTGGCCGAGGCCGCCGCGGTCTTGTTCAGGTAGTCGCGGATGAACTCGTCGATGTCGCCGTCGAGCACCCGCTGGACGTCGCCGACCTCGTGCTCGGTGCGGTGGTCCTTGACCATCGTGTAGTGGTGCATCACGTAGCTGCGGATCTGCGAGCCCCAGGCGACGTCTTTGACCTCGCCCCGCTGCTTGGCCAGCTCTTCGGAGCGTTTGCGCTCCTCCAGCTCGATCAGCTTCGAGCGCAGCAACTGCATCGCCACCGCCTTGTTCTGGGTCTGCGAGCGCTCGTTCTGGCACTGGACGACGACGCCGGTCGGAAGGTGGGTGATCCGCACCGCCGAGTCGGTCTTGTTGACGTGCTGCCCGCCGGCGCCGGAGGCGCGGTAGGTGTCGATACGGAGGTCGCCCTCGTCGATCTCGACTTCGACCGTTTCGTCGACGACCGGGCCGACGTCGACCTGGGCAAAGCTGGTGTGGCGGCGCGCCGAGGAGTCGAAGGGCGAGATCCGGACCAGCCGGTGGACGCCGCGCTCGGCGGCGAAGAGCCCGTAGGCGTTCTCGCCGCGGGCGATGAAGGTGGCCGACTTGAGGCCCGCCTCTTCCCCCGGCGAGGCCTCGAGCATCTCGACCTCGAAGCCGCGCCGTTCGGCCCAGCGCAGGTACATCCGCAAGAGGATCTCGGCCCAGTCCTGGGAGTCGGTGCCGCCGGCGCCGGCGTGGACGGTGACCACCGCGTCGCCGGCGTCGTACTCGCCGCTGAACAAGCGCGCCTCCTCGAGCTCGGCGAGGCGGCGCTCGACCGCGGCTAGCTGGGTGTCGAGCTCGGCCGCCATCTCCTCGTCCTCGTCGGCCATCTCGGCGAGATCGCCGAGGTCGGCGACGTCGGACTCGAGCCCGCGGAAGGTCTCCAGCCGGCGCTGGGCGCGGGCGTGAGCGGCCGAGGTTTTGGCCGCGGTCTCCTGGTCGTCCCAGAAGCCCGGCTGGCCCATCTCCTCCTCGAGCGCCGCGGCTTCCTGCTCTAGCCCAGCCGGGTCAAAGGTAGTCCGCGAGCAGGGACAGCTGCTCCCGGACGGCGGCCAGGCGGGGCGCGATCGGTTCGCGTTGCGCGGTATCGGCCATGAGCAACAGACTATTGGGTCGATGCGGTGGCGGACGGAGGGGTTGCGGCGGGCGGGTCCTGTCGCGGGAGGGGACCCACCACCCCCCTTCCGGTAGCTAAAGCTTCCTCAGGGGGGCGGTCCCCCCTCCCACGCCACCCGCCCGAGAAACGTCTAGGAACAGACGCCCCAGGTTCAGAAGCTTTCGGCAAAGACTCGCGTGAACCCGGAAGCTTGCGCTGGGACGACCGGCGCCCGGGAAGCGTGCTTGAAGCTTGTTGCCCTTGGGGCGTCTGCCTCAGTTCGTTTCGGGTGGGGAGACCCCGATCCCTAGTCAGGCACGCGAGCGGTGATGACCCAGGTAGAGGCCGGGGCGAAGACTCCGTCTGGGGTCTCGAACTCAGCCAGGGTCTCGCGCAGCCGACCGGCGATCTCGGGGCGGATCTCGTCGACCCGGTCGCCCCAGAGGCGCAGCACCTCGCCGGCGGGGCCGAGCGCCATGTTGAACTCGACCGCGTGCTCGAGGTCGTCGCCGATCTTCAGCGGCAGGTCGCTGCGACGCAGGCAGACCTCCTCGAAGCCGGCGAGCTGCAGTTGCTCGGTGACGGTGTCGGCATTGGCCATCGAGAACGGCCCGGGCCCGCAGGTCGGTTCGTCGGTCTCCTCCGGGTGGTCGAGGTAGGAATCGACGACCAGCTCGGCCCGGTGGACCCAGTCGTTGTCGAGCTTGCGGCGCCAAACCACGGCGGTAAAGCGGCCGCCCGGCTTCAGCGCCTGGCGGACGTTGCGCAGGGCGGCGACGGGGTTGGCGAAGAACATGATCCCCATCCGCGAGAAGGCGTAGTCGAACTCTCGCGGCAGCTCCAGGGTCTGCACGTCGGCAACCTCGAACTCGACGTTGGCGAGGCCGGCGGCCTCCTCGCGGGCCATCTCGATGAACGGCTCGGAGACGTCGATGCCGAGAGCCGACCCGTCCTCGCCAACGCGGCGCGCCAGCTCCTGGGTCGTGTCGCCGAAGCCGCAGCCGACGTCGAGGACGCGCTCGCCGGGACGCGGCGGGTTGACGCCCATCGCCGCCTCGCCGTGGGCGCCGAGGCCGCCGGTGGTCAGCTCCCGGTACTTGACGAAGGTCTCGAAGAGGGGGCCGCTCCAGGCTTCGGTCGCCTCCGCGTTGGCGGGGTCGACAGAGCCGGTTCCATCGGCGACTGAGCTCATCGGTTCATCGTAAGCCCGGTTGCCGGTCTAGCCAAGCGGAGGGCCGAAATGCCCGGCGCGCAGCGCCTCGGCGCGGTCGTCGTAGGGGCGCCAACTGCGGACCTTGTGGTCGCGCAGCTCGAAGAGCCAGGCCATCACGTCGGTGCCCGCATGGCTGTCGTCGGCTTCCCAGTGCCAGACGCGGCGGATCAACGCCACCGCGCGGCCTCCCCCGCCCTCGGTCCCGTCCTCGTAGAGCTGCTCCAGCTCGATCGTCTGCTGCACCCCGCCGGGCTCCCGCGTCGCCCAGACTCGCGCGGCCTCCCGGCCCTTGCGCAGCCCCCGTCCCGAGTGCAATTCCACCTCGGGATCGAGCACGGCGACGAACCCGTCGAGGTCCCGCTCGTTGAACGCCCGGATGAACTCCCTAACGCAGTCCATCAGTGCTCTGGTTCTGAGGGGCCGAAAACCAAGCAGATCGGGGGATGCAGGGAGGCCGACGAGGGGAGCGCACATTAAGTGCGTGACCCGAGGAGGCCGACCGAAGACCCCGAGATGCGCCGGTTTGCAGGCCCCTCAGGCCCCGTGGCACTTCTTGTACTTTTTGCCGGACCCACACCAGCAGGGGTCGTTGCGGCCGATCGTCTCTTTGTCGCTTTTGACCACGGTCTCGACCACTTCGGAGCCGCCGTTGGCGGGCCCAGCGGCCGAGGCGGCAGCGACGTCGACGGCGCTGGCGCCGCTGGCGCCGGCGACCTCGCGCAGGGCCGAAGGCTGGTTCTCGAGGGTGCCCCCGGAGTAGGCGAGGTTGGCGGCGCCGCCCTCGCCGTTGCTCGCGGCGGCCGCGCCGGCCTGCGGCTGGATTTCGATCTCGGCCCGGAAGACCAGTTTGCTGAACTCGTCCCAGATCGAGTACATGAGCTCCTCGAACATCGCGAAGCCCTCGTTTTTGTAGGCGACCAGCGGGTCGATCTGGGCGAAGCCGCGGAGGTGGATGCCTTCGCGCAGGTAGTCCATGTCGAAGAGGTGTTCGCGCCAGCGGTTGTCGATCACCTGCAGCAGGATCGAGCGCTCCAGGTAGCGCATCAGCTCCTTGCCGAGCTGCTCTTCGCGCTCGTCGTAGGCATTCATCGCGTCGTCGTTGAGCGCTTCCTGGAGGTTTTCGCGGTCGACCGTCTCCGGCGCCAGGCTGGCAACCTCGACTCTGACCGGCCAGATCTGGCGTAGCTGCGTCTCCAGCTCCTCCAGGTCCCACTCCTCGAGGATGTCGCCGGCGGTGTACTCGTCGACCAAGCGGTCGATCACGCCCTCGAGTTCGTCGCGTGCGGTCTCCGAGATGTCGCGCCCTTCGAGGATCTCGCGGCGGTATTTGTAGACGACGCGCCGCTGCTCGTTCATCACATCGTCGTACTCGAGCACGCGTTTGCGGATCAGGAAGTTCTGCTCCTCGACCTTTTTCTGGGCGCTCTCGACGGTTTTCGTCAGCATCTTCGCTTCCAGCGGGACTTCGGTCCCGTCGTCGTCGACCGGCCCGAGTTTGTCGAGGATTTTGTAGATGCGGTCGCCGGCGAAGAGGCGGATCACGTCGTCTTCGGCGGAGAGGAAGAAGCGCGACTCGCCGGGGTCGCCCTGGCGGCCGGAGCGGCCGCGGAGCTGGTTGTCGATCCGGCGCGACTCATGGCGCTCGGTGCCGCAGATGAAGAGCCCGCCGAGCTCCCGCACCTCTTCGGCCTCGGCCTTGCACTGGGGCGCCAGCTCGGCCGCCCTCTCGGCCAGCGCCTCCTCGTACCCCTCGCTCTCGTGGGTGATGCCCTGTTTTTTCAGATCGCCGATGGCGAGGTGCTCCGGGTCGCCACCGAGCTTGATGTCGACGCCGCGGCCGGCCATGTTGGTGGCGATCATCACCGCGCCCTTGCGGCCGGCCTGGGCGATCAGCTCGCCCTCTCGTTCGGCGTGCTCGGGCTTGGCGTTCAGTACCGCGTGTTTGATCCCCTGCCGTTTGAGCGCCTCGGAGATCATCTCCGAGACCTCGACCGAGACCGTTCCGACCAGTACCGGCTGGCCCTTTTCGTGGCGACTGACGATTTCGTCCACCACCGCCTGCCACTTGCCGTCTTTGGTCTTGAAGATCTGGTCGTTCTGGTCGAGCCGTGACATCGGCTTGTTGGTCGGGATCTCGACCACCGGCATCTCGTAGATCTTCATGAACTCGGTCGCCTCGGTGAGGGCGGTACCGGTCATGCCCGAGAGCTTGTCGTAGAGGCGGAAGTAGTTCTGCAGGGTGATCGTCGCCAGGGTCTGGTTCTCCTCGCGGATCGCCACCCCCTCCTTTGCCTCGACCGCCTGATGGAGACCCTCGGACCAGCGGCGGCCCTCGAGGATGCGGCCGGTGAACTCGTCGATGATCATCACCTCGCCGTCGATCACCGCGTAGTCGACGTCTTTTTTGTAGAGCGACTCCGCCTTCAGCGACTGGACGAGGTGGTTGACGAGGCTGCCGTGCTCGCCGAGGTAGAGATTGTCGACGCCGATGAACTCCTCGGCTTTCTTCACCCCGCGCTCGGTCGGCGCCACCGTCTTGTGCTTCTCGTCGTACTCGTAGTCGTACTCGGCCTCGTGGGTCTCGCGCGACTCGCCGAGGGATTTGAGTTTCTGTTTCGCCGGCACGCCCTCCATCTGTTTGGCCAGGCGGGCGAAGGTGTAGTAGATCTGGGCCGCCTGTTCGGGGGCGCCGGAGATGATCAGCGGCGTCCGCGCCTCGTCGATCAGGATGTTGTCGACCTCGTCCACGATCGCGAAGTTGTGGTCGCGCTGGACGCAGTGCTCGAGCGCTTCGGCCATGTTGTCGCGCAGGTAGTCGAAGCCGAACTCGGAGTTGGTGCCGTAGGTGACGTCGAGCCCGTACTTGTGCTGCCGGGTGGCGTGGTCGTCGCCGTCCTGGAGGGCGTCGACGGTGACGCCGAGGGCGTCGTAGATCGGCTTCATCCATTCGGCGTCGCGGCGGGCGAGGTAGTCGTTGACGGTGACGACGTGGACGCTCTTCCCGGCCAGCGTGTTGAGGAAGACGGCCAGGGTCGCGGTCAGGGTCTTGCCCTCGCCGGTCTTCATCTCGGAGATCGCCCCGTCGTGGAGGACCATGCCCCCGATCAGCTGGACGTCGTAGTGGCGCTGGCCGATCGCCCGCTTCGAGGCCTCGCGGGTGAGCGCGAACGCCTCCGCCAGCAGGTCGTCGAGCGACTCGCCGTCGCGGGCCCGCTTGCGCAGCGCGTCTGCCTCGGCGCGAATTTCCTCGTCGGAGAGCGCTTCCATCTCCGGCTCGAACCGGTTGATCGCCTCCGCGCGCTTCTGGTACGCCTTGAACCTGCGTCCCTCTCCCGCGCGCAGCGCCTTCGTCACGAGGTCCATCGCTGGCATTGCTCAAGAGTAGCGGTGTGCGGCTTGGCGCCGGGCTGTGCTCTTGTGAACCCGGGGGCAGGGAAGGCGGGGCCATCCCTGCTTTGGCACCGGCGTGGCGGCCCGGATCTCGCCTCCTTGTAGAAGCTTTCCAGCGGCCCTTGCAGGGATTCCTTGCAAAGTCTTTGCAAGGTGCTTGCGGGTACTCAATTTCGGGTCTACTCTGGAGACGGAATCCACAAGGAGGCACTCATGCGGATGGAGATTCGGGGCCGGAACGTCGAGATGACGGATGACCTGCGTGAGATGGTGCGGAAGCGCTTCCACCGACTGGGGCGGCAGGTCTCGCCGCTCGCCACGCTTGAAGTGGTGCTCTCGGAGGAGCGCAACCCTCGTGTCGCCGACAGCCAGGTGGCGGAGGCGACCTTCTACCTGAAGGGAGTGACGCTGCGGGCGCGGGAGTGCTCGCCGGAGATGCACCACACGGTGCACGAGCTTGCCGAGGACATCAGCCGCCAGGTGAAGAAGCACCGCGAACTGCGGCGCAAGCGCAGCCGCACGCGGAGGCTCGTCGATCAGCTGCGTGGCCGCCCGGCCGAGGCACGGCCGTAGGGCCGCGAAGCGCCAACTAGAGGCGCCGGGCAAAGGTCACCGACACCACCCGGGACGCCCCCGCGGCACGCAAGGTTCTTGCGCAGGCCGTGAGGGTGGCCCCGGTGGTGAGCACGTCGTCGACGAGGAGGACGCTGCGAGGGACGGCGCCGGTCGCGTCGATGCGCGGCGGGTGCCCGACCCGCTCGGCGCGGCGGCGCCCGACCTGGCGACCAGAGCCGCGGCGACGCAGGCAGGGGGCGACCTCGCTCCCGAGGTTCTCGGCGAGGGCGGCCGCCAGCTCCCCGGCCGGGTCGAAGCCGCGCCGCCGCAAGCGCACCGGCGCCGGCGGTACCGGCACCACCGTGCCGCTCAGCATGTGGGCCGGCGCGAGCCACTGGATCCGCTCCGCCATCAGCCCCGCCACGGGCAGCAGCCGCCGGAACTTCAGCGCCGCGACGAGGTCGCGCGCGACTCCCTCGTAGGGCGCCGAGGACCAGGCGCGGTCGAGCCCCGCGGGACCGGACCCCAGCAGCGGATCCGCCGCCGCCAGCCGCCGCCCGCAGCGAGTGCAGAGGATCGCCGTCGGCCGACAGGACCGCCCGCACGCCGCGCACAGCGACGGCACCAGGGCGATGGCGGCAACGCGAGCGATCTCCATCCCGCCACCCTGCCCGCCGGGGCCGCACGCATGGCGCGCGGAACGTAAAAAGTCCCGGCCGGCTCCGCGACGACTTCCACACGACCGCCGCGAACCGGCACTTGTCCCCTCTATAGGGGGAAAACTGCCGGCTCGCTAAGGGCGGGCGCCGGCGATTGCGCCGATGAGGACGCTGCGGGGGGGGATCTCGGCCCCGGGGAGGGCGATCACTTCCTTTAGCCGGGCGCCGTCGCCGACCTTGACCCCGTCGCCGATCACGGTCGGTCCGTCGATCCTGACGTCGTCGCCGACCTCGCAACCCGGGCCGAGCAGGACCGGCCCCTCGAGGCCGGGCTCGCCCTCCATCGGCTCGCCGCTGCGGAAGCCGTCGACCAGCTCCCCCTCGCGCTCGACCGCGACCGCCCCGGTGAGGGCGTCGACGTTGCCGGACCGCAGCTCCTCGAGGTTGCCGATGTCGTTCCAGTAGGCATCGATCTCGTGCGAGTAGAAGGGCACGTCGGACTCGAGCAGGCGCGGGAAGACGTCCATCGCCCAGTCGGCGAAGCCCGCGGGGTCGCCGGGGCCCGCGGCCTTGCTGGTCCCCGGCGCCGGGAAGAAGTCGAAGATCTCGGAGCGGAACATGTAGATGCCGCAGTTGGCGAGGTCCGACAGCGCTTCGGCCGGGTCGGGCTTCTCCTGGAACCCCTGGACCCGTCCGTCGGCGCCGACGATCGCGACCCCGAACTGGCTGGTGTCCTCGACCCGCTTCATCGCCAGGGTGGCGACGCCGTCATGGGACTGGTGGAACTCGCGCATCGCCGTCAGGTCGATGTCGGTGAGGGCGTCGCCGGAGATGACGAGGAAGGAGTCGCCGAGGAAGTCGGCGGCGTTGCGGACGCCGCCGGAGGTGCCGAGCAGCGCCTCCTCGCGGCTGTAGGTAAGCGAGACCCCGGCGCCGGAGCCGTCGCCGAAGTAGCCCTCGATTAGGTCCGGGAACCAGTGCAGGTTGGCGATCGTCTCCTCGAAGCCGTGCTTGGCGAGGAGGCGGAGGATGTGCTCCATCACCGGCTTGTTCAGGACCGGGACCATCGGCTTCGGCATCTCGTAGGTGATCGGCCGCAGCCGCGTCCCCAGCCCCGCCGCCAGCACCATCGCTCTCATCTCGACATCCCCTCCTTGATCCGGTTCAAAGCGTCGACCTGCTCGGGGTCGGCGCCGGCCCGGCGAGCCACCTCGAGCGAGACGAGGTCGCCGAGCAGGGTCGCCCAGAGCAGGCGCTCGCAGCGGGTCTCCCCCTCGGTCTCGATCCTGACGACCTTGGCGCCACCCTCGGCGATCAGCTCGGCGGTGAGCTCGAAGCGGCGGCGCTCGCGGGGGTGCTGGCCGCAGTCCTCGAGCAGGATCGCCGACATCCCGGCGGCGGCGTCGCTGGACCAGCCGCAGATCTCGTTGTGGTCGGCCTCGGGGAGCTCGCCGTAGAAGCTCGGGACCTTCGCGTTCTCGTTGAACTGGGTCTTCCAGCGGTGGGCGACCGGAGCGGTGAGGTCGGCTCCGTAGATGACGGCCGCCCCCGCGCCGAGCTGGTCGGCGATCTCGGCCGCCTTCGCCTTCAGGGTCAGCGCCTCGCGCTCGAGGAAGGCGGCGGCGACGTCGATCTCGGTGTGGATCCGCGGGGCGATGCCGGCCAGGGCCGCTACCTCGGCGGCGGCGACGAGCATGTAGGCGACCGCGACCCGGGGCTGGTAGATCCCCGGCGGCGCGATCACCGGCACCCCGGCCTCGCGGGCGCGGTCGACCAACTTGCCGCTGGTGCTGACGGCGATCCGCCGCGCCCCCAGCACTTCGGCGGCCTCGAAGCAGGCGAGGGTCTCCTCGGTGTTGCCCGAGTAGCTGGAGCAGAGCACCGTCCACTCCGGCGTCGCCCAGCTCGGCAGCTCGTAGCCGCGGATCGAGATCAGCGGCTTGGTCAGCCGCTCGCCGAGGGCGCTGGCGGCGAGGTCGCCGCCGATCGCCGAGCCGCCCATGCCGCAGACCATCAGCCCGGCCGACTCGTGCGCCTCCAGGCGGGCGGTTTCGACCCGCCAGAGAGCGTCCCGCAGTTGGTCGGGCATGGCGAGGACGTCGTCGATCATCGGGCTCACCTGCAGGTCACCTAGGCGGGAACTCTTTCATCCCGACCGATCACCGCGTCCTCCACCCTGGCGGCGGGCGCGACATCGACCCCTTGGGCGAGGATCGACCCGCTCACCAGCGCCCCCTCGCCGATCGTGCAGCCCTCGAGCAGGACCGAGTCCTCGATCCGCGCCCCCGCCTCGAGACGGCAGCCGGCGGAGACGACGACGCGGGCCCCGAGGGTGGCGTCCGCGGCGATCACGGCCCCAGCGGCGACCAGTTGACCCGCCGCGGTCGGCTCGACCCGCGTCTCGACCCGCCCTTCGAGGATGTCCCAGCTCGCCTGCAGGTAGCGCTCGGGCGTGCCGATGTCCATCCAGTAGCCGTCGAGCAGGAGGCCGTGAAGGCCGTTGCCGACCAGCATCGGGAAGACCTCGCGCTCGATCGAGACCGCCCGGCCGGCGGGGATCAGGTCGAGGACCCCCCGCTCGAGCACGTAGGCGCCGGCGTTGATCTCGCCGGCCACCGCCTCGCCGGTCTTCTCGCTGAACTCGAGGACGGCGCCGTCCTCGTCGCAGCGGACGAGGCCATAGGCGGAGGAGTCCTCGACCCGGTGCAGCGCGATCGTCGCGGTCGCCCTCCGCTCCTCGTGGGCGCGCAGGAGCGCTCTCAGGTCGAGATCGCAGAGGACGTCGCCGTTGAGGGCGAGGAAGCGGTCCTCGAGCCGGTCGCCGAGCGCCTCGGCGGCGAAGCGGATCGCCCCCGCCGTTCCCAGGGCCTCCGGCTCGGCGCAGTAGGCGATCGTCACCCCGGCCCGGTCCTCCTCGTCGGCCAGCGCCGCGCGGAGGACGTCGGGGAGGAAGCCGCAGGCCAGCACGACCTCGGTCACTCCGTGGCCGGCCAGCCACTCGATCACGTAGGCGAGGAAGGGGCGGTCGACCAGGGTCACCGCCGGCTTCGGAAGGTCGCTGGTCAACGGTCGGAGGCGAGTGCCCTCGCCCCCGACTAGGACTATCGCCTGCACTACTCGGTGCTTGCCGGCGCCGGAGCGCCGCTGGGGGCCCGGCCGATGCCCTCGTATACGAAGCCCGCGGCGATCAATTTGTCCGGATCGAGGAAGTTTCGCCCGTCGACGACCAGCGGCTGCGCCATCTTCTCCGCCGCCGCGGCCCAGTCGAGCTCGGCGAACTCCTGCCACTCGGTGACGAGGACGGCGGCGTCAGCCCCCTCGAGGGCCTCCATCGCCGAACCGGCCATCTCAACGGAGTCGAGCAGCTCAGCGGCCCGCGGCGCCGCAACCGGGTCGTAGGCGACGACCTCCGCCCCCTCCCCCTGCAGCCGCGCCGCCAGAACCAGGCTCGAGGCCTCGCGCATGTCGTCGGTATCCGGCTTGAAGGCGAGCCCGAGCAGGGCGACCCGCTTCCCGAGCAGGGAACCGAGGTGACGCTCGAGCTTGCCGACGACGCGGCGCTTCTGCAGCTCGTTGACCTCGATCACCGCGGTCAGAAGCTGGAAGTGGTAGCCGGTGTTGCCGGCGAGCATCTTCAGGGCGCTGACGTCCTTCGGGAAGCAGCTACCGCCGTAGCCGATCCCGGCGCGCAGGAAGGCGCTGCCGATCCGCGCGTCGAGGCCCATTCCCTGCGCCACCTCGCCGACGTCGGCGCCGACCTCCTCGCAGACGTTGGCGATCTCGTTGATGAAGGAGATCTTCGTCGCCAGGAAGGCGTTGGAGGCGAGCTTGATCATCTCGGCGCTGGCGACGTCGGTGCGGAGGATCTCGCCGCCGAGGGGCCGGTAGAGCGCTTCCACCGCGTCGGCGGCCGCCTCGTCGCCGGCGTCGGCGCCGATCACGACGCGGTCGGGGTTCATGAAGTCGGCGACGGCGGTCCCCTCCTTGAGGAACTCGGGACAGGAGACGTAGGCGAGGCCCGGCATGTCGCGGCGGATCGATTCGCCGGTCCCCGCCGGCACCGTGCTCTTCATCACCAGCACGTGCTCGCCGCCCTCGGAGAGCTCGCCGACGACCGCGCGCACCCGCGAGAGATCGGCGTCGCCGGAGTAGGTCGGCGGCGTGTCGACGCAGACGAAAAGCAGCCGCGCCCCCGCCAGCAGCTCGCCCATGTCGGTGGTGAAGGTGATCCGCTCGGAGTTGCGTCGCAGCAGGTCCCCGAGGTCCGGCTCGTGAATCGTCAGCTCGCCGCGCGAGAGCGCCTCCACCTTCTCCGGGACGATGTCGCGGGCGATCACCCGGTGGCCGAGCTCGGCGAAGCAGGCCGCGGTGACCAGGCCGACCCAGCCGGCCCCGACGACTCCTACCGGCTGCAACTGCTCACTCATGCCCCTCCCTTACCCCTCTTCGGCTTTTTCTTCGGCAGCAGGACGTCGGCGGAGCGCGCCATGCCGACCATCTGCTCGTTGGTCAGCGCCTGCTGCAGGTCGTTGGCGATCCAGTAGGTGTTGGCGCCGCGGTGCCAGGCGACCCGGGTGACGATGCCACTGTCGACGAAGATTTCGTAGTCGCGGCCGTGGATTTCCTCGGTCACAGCCGGATCGCTGAGGATCGGCGGGTCTTCCCAACCCCGAATTCCCTGGACGCCGAAGTAGTGGTTGCCGTCGGGCATTTCGATCACCGCGACCATTTTGTAGGCGACGTGGCGCTCGCCGTCGTCTTCCTTGAAGCGGTAGACGCGGGGGTCGACGACGTGTTCGTAGGAGTTGCTTTCGACATATCTGGCCCCGGGCGGAAGCCGGGTCGGGTAGAAGATCGGGAAGCCGCCGCCGACCTTGCGCGCGGCCGCCTCGGCCTCGGCTTCGCCGGCTTCGCGCGCCGGGACCAGACCGTCCTCGCCGGGCTTGGCGACCTTCACCTTCGGCTTCTTCTTGTGCGCTTTCTTCCGCTTCTTTGCGTGCTTGCCCTTCTTGCTCTTGGAGCTGGTCTGCGCTTCTTCGCTTGAACCCCCCGAGCCGCCTTTCGATTCGCCGAGGAATTCTTCGACCGCGCCTTCGATCGCGCTGGTTGAGGCGTAGACGTAGCTGGGGCCGAGTTCAGCCGGGAAATGGACCTTTTCGATCGCGGCGCTGCGGCAGGCGACCGCCAGTTTCAGCAGTTCCAGCAGCGGCGTGCCGGCGTCGATGTCGGAGCTCGTGTATTGAGTGAAGATCTCGGTCAGGTGGTTCTGGTCGAAGAGCAGGTCCTGCAGCGAGACCCGCTGGCGGGCGTCGGTCATGAAGTCCTGCTGGCGGGCGGAGCGGACGATGTCGGTGTCGGTGTGGCGGTAGCGCACGTACTGCAGCGCCTTTTTGCCGCAGAGCTGCTGGTAGCCAGGCTGGATGTTGATTTCCGAATACTGTTCGGAGGGCGCCACGCCGACGTTCGAGTGGTAGTAGCGGCGGTCGACGTCGACGTAGACGCAGCCGATCGCGTCGACGGCGCGGACGAAGCCGAGGAAGTCGACGTTGACGACGTGGTTAACCTGCAGCCCGGTCAGTTCCTTGACCACCTGCAGGGTCAGCTTGGGGCCGCCATAGCTGTAGGCGGCGTTGAACTTTTCCGTCCCGTAGCCGGGGATTTCGACCTTGAGGTCACGCGGGATCGACATCACCGAGATCATTTCCTTGTCCGGGTCGAGCCGGACAAGCATCGTCGTGTCGGAACGACCGGCTTCTTCTTCGGCTTCGTTGGCGCGGTGGTCGGAGCCGAGGATCAGGATCGTCTGCGGCTCCCCCGGGTGGACGTCGGCGAGAGCGCGGGTGAGTTTGTCGTGCAGCTTGTGGTTGTGGCCGAGTTCTTCCGCGAGGCTGTCGAAGAAGGTCAGGACGCTGGCGGCGGTGGTGGCCGCGGAGACCGCGATGATCAGCACCGAGGCCAGGGTGAAGCGCCACCAGTAGCGCTTCGGCTTCGGGGCCGGCTCCGGGTCGCCGCTCGGCGGCGGCTTCTTCGCGGCCCAGCCGGACCCGGGGGAGTCAGTCATCGAGCCGGTCCGGGATCGCCCGCAGGAACGACTCGAGCGCCTGCCGGTAGGTCTCCAGCGACGAGACCGAGACCCACTCTTCCGGACCGTGGTGACCGGCCCCGACAGGGCCGAACTCGACCGCCGGCACCCCGACCCGCAGGAAGGAGACGGCGTCGGAGGCGCCGTCGCGCCCGACGCTCATCGGCTCCCCGTCGTGGTGCGCCGTCGCCGAGTCCCGCAGCGCCCGCACGAAGGGCGAGTTGCGATCGACCGTTGCCGGCGGCCGGGTCAGCAGCGCGGTCGCCTCGACGCCGGCGATGCCCCGAACCTGCTCGAGGATCGCCGCCGGGTCCTGGCCCGGCAGGTAGCGGATGTCGACGTCGATGATGCATCGGTCGGGAACCTTGTTGAGCGCATCGCCGCCGAGGATCCTCCCCAGGTTGATCGACGGCCGGTCGAAGAGCTCGGAGCTGTGCCTGGCAAACGGTAGCGACTCGATACTTCGGAAAACGTCGATCGCGTTGAGAACGGCGTTGTCGCCGAGCCAGGGGGTGGCGCCGTGCGCGGCCGTCCCCCCCACCGCGAGACGCAGCGCCAGCACGCCCTTGGCCTCGATCCCGATGTGGAGGTCGGTCGGCTCCCCGGTGATCGCGAAATCGCCGACGAAGCCGCTGTCGACCAGGTGGTCGGAGCCGCGCTCGGCCTCCTCCTCGGACTCCTCGTCGCCGACGATCCCGAGCCGCACCCGGACCCCCTCCTGGTCGCGCATCGCCGCCGTCGCCAGCAGCATCGCCGCGATCGCGCCCTTCATGTCGTAGGAGCCCCGCCCATAGAGCCGGTCGCCCTCGACCCTGGGCTCGAACTGGCCGGCGAAACCCGGGACCACGTCGAGGTGCCCGTGCAGCACCACCGTCGGTGCGTCCACAGGCCCCACTTCGGCCTTGACCACCGGCAGCCCCCGCACCTCGTCGCTCTCCGTCTCGATGCCCCGAGCTTCGAGCCAGCCCTTCACAAAGCCGGCAGCCTCCGTGATCTCTTCCGGCCCAGACGTTTCGAAGCTGATCAACCGCTTAGCCAGCGTCAGCAGCTCGTCACTCATGCCGCCCCCCAATCCCGTGGTTCCTTACGGACAACATAGGTCCGGAAGGAACCACGAATTTGGCCCTGGCCCCCAAAGGCCGGTTCCGTGGTGCCTTAGAGACGCATATCGTCCGAAAGGAACCACGACTCTGGGAGGTTCGCGCGGCGGAGCCGCGCGGCATGTTCTCCCCGGAGCGAAGCGGAGGGGAGGTCAATTCCGGAGGAGGGGTGTCCTCGACCCTCACGCCCCGGCAATAGAGAGGAACGCTTCCGCCCGGACCTTGTCTTTCGCCGCCCGGGCGTACTCGGCGCTTCCCTCCTCGGACTCCGAGAGCCGCCGTTCGGCGTCGCTGAGCTGCTCTTTGAGCGTCCCGGCGTCGAGGTTCTCGGGCGGGATCGCCTCCTCGAGCAGGAGCCGGGCGCGGTTGCCGTAGACCTGCAGCCAGCCGTGGGCCTGGGCGTAGCGCACGGTCTCCGACTCGGAGACCTTGAGGCGAAGCTCGGTCGGCCGCAGCGCCGCCAGCACCGGCGCGTGGTTGGCGAGGATGCCGATTTCGCCGACCTCGGTCCGGGTCGAGACCTGGCGCGCTTCACCGCTCCAGACCTCGCCCTCCGGGGTCAGCACCTCGACGTCGACCATATGGTCAGCGGCCACGGAATCGACCCCTTACGCGGCCGCGCCGGACTTGGCGTTCTCGAGGACCTGGTCGATCGAGCCCTGCATGTAGAAGGCGCCCTCCGAGAGGTCGTCGTGCTCGCCGTCGAGGATCTCGCGGAAGCCGCGGACAGTCTCGGCGACCGGCACGTACTCGCCGGAGCGGCCGGTGAACTGTTCGGCGACGAAGAACGGCTGCGAGAGGAAGCGCTCGATCTTGCGGGCCCGGGAGACCGTCTGGCGGTCCTCGTCGGAGAGCTCGTCGATGCCAAGGATGGCGATGATGTCCTGCAGCTCCTTGTAGCGCTGCAGCACCTCCTGGACCTCGGTCGCGGTGCGGTAGTGCTCGTCGCCGACGACGTCGGGCTTGAGGATCGTCGAGGTCGAGTCGAGCGGGTCGACCGCCGGGTAGATCCCTTTCTCGGAGATCGACCGCGAGAGCGCCGTGGTCGCGTTGAGGTGGGCGAACACCGAGGCCGGGGCCGGGTCGGTGTAGTCGTCAGCCGGCACGTAGACCGCCTGAATCGAGGTCACCGAGCCGCGGTCGGTCGAGGTGATCCGCTCCTGCAGCCCGCCCATCTCGGTCTCCAGCGTCGGCTGGTAGCCGACCGCCGAAGGCATGCGCCCGAGCAGGGCCGAGACCTCGGAGCCCGCCTGGACGAAGCGGAAGATGTTGTCGATGAACAGGAGCACGTCCTGGCCGCCCTGCTCGCGGTAGTACTCGGCCATCGTCAGCCCGGAGAGGGCGACGCGCAGACGCGCGCCCGGGGGCTCGTTCATCTGGCCGAAGACGAGCATGGTCTTGTCGATCACGCCCGACTCTTTCATCTCGAGCCAGAGGTCGTTGCCCTCGCGCGAGCGCTCGCCGACGCCGACGAAGGCGGAGAGGCCGGAGTGCTCCTCGGCGATGTTGCGGATCAGCTCCTGGATCAGCACGGTCTTGCCGACGCCGGCGCCACCGAAGAGCCCGACCTTGCCGCCTTTGGCGTAGGGGGCGAGGAGGTCGATGACCTTGATCCCGGTCTCGAGGATCTCCTGCGTCGGGGTCAGGTCGGAGGCCTTCGGGGCGGGACGGTGGATCGGCCAGCGCTCGCCGCCGGCCTCCAGCTCGGGCCCGTTGTCGATCGGCTCGCCGAGCAGGTTGAAGATGCGGCCGAGGGTGGCGTCGCCGACCGGAACCGTGATCGGACCGCCGGTGTCGGTGACCACGGCGCCGCGCTCGATGCCGTCGGTGGCGTCCATCGCGACCGCGCGGACGCGGTCGTCGCCGAGGTGCTGCTGCACCTCGCAGACCAGAACGGCCGATTCGCCGTCGCCGTCGCCGCCGCTGGTCTCGATCGTCACCGCCGAGAAGATCTCCGGCAGCTGGTCGGGGAAGACGGCGTCGATGACCACTCCGGTCACCTGCTCGACGCGCCCTACGTTGGTTCCGTTTCCGTTGCTCTCAGCCATGGGTTCCTTTTCTCGTCTGCAAAATCGATTCGTCGTCTAGCCGAGTGCCTCGGCGCCGCCGACGACCTCCAAGATCTCCTGCGTGATCTCCGCCTGACGGACCCGGTTCATCTCCAGGGTCAGGTCGCCGATCATCGTCTCCGCGTTCTCCGCCGCGTTGCGCATCGCGGTCATCCGCGCCCCCAGCTCCGAGGCCGCCGACTCGAGCAGCGCCCGGTAGACCGAGATCGTCACGTACTCGGGGATCAGCCGCGCCAGCAGCTCCTCCGGCTCGGGCTCGTAGAACCACTCCGAGCGGCTCTGCGCCTTCTCCGCCTCGGTTTCCTCTTCGTCCGCAGCTTCCTCCTCGCCGGCTCCCTCGCCAGTCACCTCGGCCTGCTGCAGCGGCAGCAGGGTCTGGCGCCAGACGTGCTGGGTCAGCGGCGAGACGAAGTGGTTGTAGATCAGCTCGACCCGGTCGAGCTGCTCGTCGACGTAGCGGGCGGTCAGCGCCTCGCCGATTTCGCGCGCGTTGGCGAAGGCCGGACGGTCGGTGAAGCCGACGTAGGAGTCGGTCACCTCCTGCTTGCGGAAGGTCAGGGCGGAGACCCCCTTGCGCCCGACCACGGCGAAGCTGGGCTCGGCGCCCTCCTCGCGGACTTTGGTCGCCATCCGCATCCCCTCGCGGATGATGTTCGAGTTGAAGGCGCCGGCGAGGCCGCGGTCGCCGGTGACGAGGACGATCCCGACCCGCTGGACGTTCTCCCGCTCTTCGAGGACCGGGACCCGCGGGATGCCGCCCGCCTGGGCGGCGGCGCGGCGGGTCAGCTTCCGCATCCCCTCCGCGTAGGGCCGCATGTCGGAGATCCGCTGTTCGGCGCGCCGCAGGCGCGCCGCCGCAACCATCTCCATCGCTCGCGTGATCTTGTTGATGTTCTTGACCGACGCGATGCGGTTCTTGACTTCCTTCTGCGTTGCCATGGGGGAGTCGCTCCCGGGCGCTAGGCCGGGGTCGCCGCCTCCTCGTCATCGCTGCTCTCGGGAGCCGTCTCCGAACCGGCGGTCCGGGCCGGAGCCTCGCGCTCCTCCTTGGACTTGACGCGGTCGGACTCGCCCTCCTCGAGGGCGTCGCCGTGCTCGTCGAAGTCGGGCCCGAAGTCGTCGACGAAGTCGGCGATCGCCTTGCCCAGCGCCTCCTCGTCGGCCTCCTCGAGCTTGCCGGTCTCTTCGATCCGGCCCAGCAGCTCGGCGTTCTCGGCGTGCAGGCGGGTCCGCAGATCGGCGAGGAACTCGCCGACGCGCTCGACCTTGATCCGGTCGAGGTAGCCGCCGGTGCCCGAGTAGATCGAGGCAACCTGGTCGCCGACCGAGAGCGGTTCGCGCTCTTTCTGTTTCAGTAGCTCGACCAGCCGTTCGCCGCGGGTCAGCGCTTTCTGGGTCTCGGCGTCGAGCTCGGAGCCGAACTGGGCGAAGGCCTCGAGGTCGCGGTACTGGGAGAGGTCGAGGCGCAGTTTTCCGGCGACCTTCTTCATCGCCTTGGTCTGCGCGTTGCCGCCCACCCGGGAGACCGAGATGCCGACGTTGATC
>DASSHE010000059.1:0-4480 GCA_035693065.1 Solirubrobacterales bacterium | reverse complement strand
GTCGGCGGCACGATCCCCGCCGACGACATCCCCGAGCTCAAGGGCCTCGGCGTCGCCGAGGTCTTCACCCCCGGCGCCGGCACCGACGAGATCGTCGACTTCATCCGCGAGCGGGCCAGCGCCCGTCACGCCGAAGGCTGAGCGCCCAGCGGCGCTCCGTGACATTCGACACGGATCCGTGCATAGGTCCGGTCGATCCGGGTATGATCCTGATTGACTCGTCAGTCAACTCGCCCGGAACAAGCGCTAAGATCGCGCCCGCAGCGGGCCGTGAAGCGCTGAATCCAGCCCGCCAAGTCCTGAGAATCATCCCCAAGGAGGCTTCAACTTGAAGATCTGCGTCCTGGTCAAGGAGGTACCGGACGCCGCCGTCCAGAAGCGCATCGACCCGAACACGATGCGGCTGGACCGCGGCGGTGAGAAAAACCTCAACCCCTTCGACACGCACGCCCTCGAGGCGGCGATGCAGATCAAGGAGGGTGGGGCGATCCCGGTCGAGGAGGTCGTGGCGGTGACGATGGGCCCGGACTCCGCGGTCCGCGCTCTGCACAAGGCGGTCGCCCTCGGCGCCGACCGCTCCGTCCATCTCGCCGATGACGCCCTGGCCGGCTCCGACGTCTGCGCCACCGGCTACGCGCTGGCGAAGGTGCTGGAGTCGGAGAGCCCCGACCTGGTCCTGCTGGGCCAGCAGTCGGACGACGGCGAGTGCTACACGATCGGCGCCGTTGTCGCCGACCACCTGAAGATGCCCTCGCTGACCCAGGTGATCCAGATCGACGTCAGCGACGGCAAGCTCCGCTGCGAGCGCCAGGCCGAGTACGGCTACGACACCGTCGAGGTCGAGCTGCCGGCCGTGATCAGCGTCGGCGACGCGATCAACGAGCCGCGCTACCCGAGCCTGAAAGCGATCATGGGCGCGAAAAAGAAACCGCTAGACGCGAAGGCGACCGGCGACGTCGGCATCGACGCCGGCCAGGTCGGCGAGAGCGGCTCGAAGACCAAAGTGCTCGCCCTCAACCCGCCCCCCGCCAAGGAGGCCGGCGAGATCATCGAGGACGAGGACACCAACGAGACGGTCGAAAAGATCGTCGCCTGGCTTGACGAGAGGAAGCTGATCTAGATGGCAGGCATCCTGGTTTACGCCCTCCACGACGACGAGGGCAACTTCAACAAGAACTCGCTCGGGGCCATTTCCGAGGCCGCCAAGCTGGCCGGCGAAGTCGGCGGCGAGGCCGCCGCGCTGGTCGTCGGCGAGGTCGCCGACGACGCCTGCGCCTCGCTCGGCAACTACGGCGCCGCCAAGGTCTACCGCGCCAAGAGCGTCCCCGAGGGCCTGGCCCAGCCGATCGTCGACGCGATGGCCAAGGTGATTCAGGAGCAGGGCATCTCCTACGCCCTCTTCGGCGGCGGCCTGCTCGGCTTCGAGATCGGGGCCGGGCTCACCGCTCGCCTCGGCGCCGGCGTCACGATGGAGGTCACCGCGGTCAAGGTCCAGGACGGCAAGCTCGTCGTCGAGCGACCGATCCTCCAGGACTCGGAGATCGCCGACGTCGGTTACGTCTCCGAGCCCGGCATCATCATCGGCCGCCTCAACGCCTTCGACGCCAAGGAGAGCGGCGGCACCGCTGAGGTCGTCGACGTCGACGTCGAGCTCTCGGAGTGGTCGAGCAAGGCGAAGCTGGTCCAGCGCGGCGAGCAGCGCGGCGCCGATGTCAACATCGAGGACGCCGACATCCTCGTCGGCGGCGGCCGCGGTCTCGGCGCGGCCGAGGGGTTCAAGCAGTGCGAGGAACTGGCCGAGGCGATGGGCGGCGCGGTTGCGGCCACCCGCGCGGTGGTCGACGCCGGCTGGTACCCCTACGCGGCCCAGATCGGCCAGACCGGGAAGACCGTGGCGCCGAAGCTGTACCTCGCCGCCGGCGTCTCCGGCGCGATCCAGCACAAGGTCGGGATGCAGAACTCGGAGAACATCCTTGCGATCAACAAGGACCCGAACGCCCCGATCTTCGAGTTCTCGGACCTCGGCGTGGTCGGCGATCTGCACAAGATCGTCCCCAAGCTGACCGAGGCGATCAAAGCCAAGAAGGGCTGAAAGGAGCCTCAATGCCCGCCGTCGCACCTGCTGAGTTCCCGCCGCCTTTCGACTCCAAGGACGTCATCGGTCCGCCGACCGACGCGCCCGAGGATCGAATCGAGGTAGGGGTAGCGATCGTCGGCGGCGGGCCGGCTGGGCTCGCCTGCGCCAACAAACTGCTCCAGCTGCTTGAGAAGGAGCCGGAGCTGACCGAGAAGCTGGGCGAAGTCCCGGTCGCGGTGATCGAGAAGGGCAAAGTCGCCGGCGCGCACCTGCTCTCCGGGGCCAACATGAAGCCCTCGGCGATGGAAGAGCTCTTCCCCGAGCTACCGAAGGAGGAGTGGCCGGTCTACCAGGAGGTCACCAAGGACGCCGTCTACGTCCTCACCAAGAACAAAGCCTTCCCGCTGAAGCCACCGCCGCCCGGCTTCAAAAACCACGGCAACTACGTCACCTCGGTCTCGAAACTGGGGCGCTTCCTCGCCGAGAAAGCCGAAGAGGCCGGTGCCTACATCCTCAGTGAGACCGCCGCGACCAAGCTCCTGGTCGAGGATCGGATCGTCAAGGGCGTCCGCTCCGGCGACCGCGGCCGCGGCAAGGAGGGCGAAGAGCTCGCCAACTTCGAGCCCGGCTCCGACGTCGTCGCCAAGGCGACGGTCCTCGCCGAGGGCACTGTCGGCCACCTCACCTACGCCGCCTACGACTACTTCGACATGCACGGCGCCGACCCGATGCGCTGGGAGCTCGGGGTGAAAGAGGTCTGGGAGGTGAAGGAGCCACTCGACCGCGTGATCCACACGATGGGCTGGCCGCTGCGCAAGTCGCCGCGCTTCAACGAGTTCGGCGGCACCTTCATCTACCCGATGGGCGAGGACAAGATCTGCATCGGCCTCGTCGTCGGCCTCGACTACACCGACGCGACCTTCAGCTGTCACGACGCGCTGCAGCTGATCAAGACCCACCCCTTCATCGCCAAGCTGATCGAGGGCGGCAAGCGGGTCGCTTGGGGAGCGAAGACGATTCCCTCCGGCGGCTACTTCGCGATGCCCAAGCGCCTTGCCGTGCCCGGCATGATGGTCGCCGGCGACGCGGCGAGCATGGTCAACATCCCGACCCTGAAGGGCGTCCACTACGCGATGCACGCCGGGATCTACGCGGCCGAAACGATCGTCGACTCGCTGAAGCAGGATCCCGATTCGGTCAACTTCGAGGCCTACGACGAGAAGGTCCGCAAGTCGATGATCGAGAAGGACCTGAAGGAATCGCGCAACATGCGCCAGCCCTTCTCCAAAGGCTTCTTCGTCGGCGGCGCGATTGCCTCGGCGATGACGATCACCAAAGGCGCCTTCCCCGGCGGTCACTTCAAGCAGGAGCACGACTCGGAGATCGAGGTCGAGCTCGGCAAGGCGGGCGACATGTACGTCAAGCCCGACAACGAAGTGACCTTCAACAAGCTCGACTCGGTCTTCCTCTCGGGCAACGCCACCCGCGACGACGCCCCCAACCACGTCCGCATCCAGACCCGCGTCCCGCGCGAGGTCGCCCAGACCTGGGTCTCGATGTGCCCGGCCCAGGTCTACGAGATCCCCGACGACCAGTTGGAGAACGGCGCCGCCGAGGTCGACGTCCATGTCACCGCCTCCAACTGCGTCCAGTGCGGCGCGATCACCGCCAAGGGCGGCCGCCTCACCCTCCCCGAGGGCGGCGACGGCCCGCTCTACCAGGAGACCTGAGCAAGGCGCTTCAGTAAGGGCACGATCCGCGCGCCACGCGCGTGGATCGGCCGCCTAGGGTCGGGCGGGTGATCGCGGCGACCCTGATGAGCTATTCGGCGACGGCTTCCGGCCTGATGGCTGCGCTCATCGCGGTGGGTGGCTTCGTGGCTCATGTTCGACCGGCTCTTAGGGGTGGGCGCGAGAAAGACCTGCGGGAGGCGACCACCTTGGGTGGAGTTATGGGCTTGGCGGTGGCTCTCGGTGTAATTGTTTTGTCTGCGCTAGTGGGGTAGCTTTGAAAAATGAGCAAGCGTAAAGTTCTGACCTTCGCGATCCTCGCGGTTGGCCTCCTCTCCGGTGCTGCCTTCGGGGCGGTTGCGATGCTTGGCGGAAGGGAAGGGCCACTGCCGATCCTGGCAGCCATCATCGTCCTTGGCATTGGGGCCGATCAGATCTCGAAACTGGTCCTCGAATACAACCGGCACTGAGCGGCCAGGGGCAAGTAGGGTCGCGCGGTGCTCGCTTTGGGCATCCTCTGCGCGGTTGGGGCTTCCTGCCTCTACAACGCCTCGATCGCGCTGCAGGCGCTGGAGGCGCGGAAGGTGCCGGCGGAGCACGGGCTGCGACCGTCGTTGCTGGGGCGGTTGCTGAGGAATCGGCGCTGGCTCGGGGCGACGGCGCTTGGGCTCCT
>DASSHE010000058.1:0-49863 GCA_035693065.1 Solirubrobacterales bacterium | reverse complement strand
CGGCCGAACTGAGGTCGATCGGGCTGGCGGTCGAGGAGGACGACGCGGCCGGGCCGGCGCGAGCGGGGGCGGGCAACCTGCTTGCGCGAGTTGCCGGGGAGCGCGACGAGTACGTGATGTTCTGCGCGCACATGGACACGGTCCCGCACGAGGGCCGGGTCGAAGTCGTGAACGACGAAGGGGTCTTCCGCAGCGCCGGCGAGACGATCCTCGGCGCCGACAACAAGGCGGCGGTGGCGGTCTTCATGGAGATGGTCGCGCGCCAGGTGGAGCGGCCGGGGCCGGTGGGGATCGAGTTGGTCCTGACCGTGGCGGAGGAGCAGGGTCTGCGGGGGGCCAAAGCCTTCGACGTCTCGCGGCTGCGCTCGCAGGCGGGCTTCGTGCTCGACCATTCGGGGCCGGTCGGCGAGGTGATCGTGGCGACGCCGACCCAGCAGAAGATCGTCGCCGACTTCATCGGGGTCGAGGCGCACGCCGGGATCGAACCGAACGACGGCAGCAACGCGATCGCCGCCGCGGCGGAGGCGATCGCGCGGATGGAGCTGGGCCGGCTCGACGAGGGGACGACCGCGAACGTCGGTGTGATCTCCGGCGGGACCTCGGGCAACGTGGTCCCCGGGCATTGCTCGATCCGCGCCGAGGCGCGCAGCCTCGACGCCGAGCGCGCCGCCGAGGTGGCGGGCAAGATCGCCGACGCCTGCGCCTGGGGGGCGAGCGAGCACGGCTGCGATGTCGACGTGCGGATCGAAGAGCTGTTCCGCGGCTACGAGGTCCCGAACGGCTCGGCGGCGCTCGGCCTGGCCGAAGCGGGCCTGCGCGGCGCCGGCCTGGAGCCGCGCCGGGTCGCGATCGGCGGCGGCAGCGACGCCAACGCCTTCCGTCGCGACGGCTTCGACTGCATTCTCCTTTCCAACGGCACCGACGCGGTCCACACGCCCGACGAGATGGTCCCGGCGCGGAACCTCGACAAGATGCTGGAGGTCTGCGAGGGGATCGTCGCCGCGGCGGCCGGCTAGCGATGGGCGGCCGCCTGGAGCTGCGGCGGGGGGTGGTCGTGGCCATCGATCCACTCGAGGTCGAGGTCGGCGGCGAGCGCCGGCGGGCCTGGGCAGACGGGACCCTGCTCGGAGAGATGCGCGAGGGCGACGAGGTGGTCGTCAACGTCGCCGCCCTGGAGCTCGGCCTCGGCAGCGGCGGCTTCGACGTCGTCCACGTCAACCTGACCCGCGGGCTGGAGGCGGGCGGTGAGAGCGACGCCCACGTGATGAAGCTCAACTACACCTCGCTCCAGCACGCCGTGGATCCGGTCGAGCGCCCCGTTGCGCGGTTCGAAACGGACGACATGGGTCCGAAAGGAACCACGGAACGGGAGGGTGGGGTGCCGGTGCTGGTGTTACCGCTGCACGGGCACCTGGCCCCGGCGGCCTGGGCGGCGGCGCGCGAGCGGCCCGGGCTGCGGGTCGGCTACGTGCAGAGCGGGGGTGGGGCGCTGCCGGGTTCGCTGTCCCGCGACGTCCGGGAGCTGCGCGAGCGGGGCCTCCTCGCCGGGCACGTCACCGCCGCGCCCGCCTACGGCGGCGAGCACGAGGCGCTGAGCGTGGTCGGGGCGCTCGACGCGGCCGCCTCCGAGCTCGGTTGGGAGGCGATCCTGGTCGGCCCGGGGCCCGGGATCATCGGTTCCGACACCGCCTACGGTCACGGCGGCATGGCCGCCCTCGACAGCGCCCACGCCGCCCTCGCTCTCGGGCTCCCGACCCTGCTCTCACCGCGCCTCTCCGCCGCCGACCCGCGCGAACGCCACCGCGGAGTCAGCCACCACACCCGCACCGTCCTGGCGCTGCTCCTCGGCGAGGTCACGGTCGCGGTGCCCGAGGACCAGGCGGAGGCAGCCGAGGCTCTGAATGCGGCGGCCGGTGGACGACACCGCCTCGGCGCCGCGCCCGCGGCCCTGGACGACTACGTCGCTTCCGGCCTCCCGACCCGGACGATGGGCCGGGACCTGCGGGAGGACGAGCTCTTCTTCGCGGCGCCGCTTGCCGCCGGAACCGTGCTCGCTCGCGGCGCATAGTCCCTTGCGGTTAGAGGGCTGGCAGCGCCCAGGGCGAACCCTGCCGCCATGGCCGTCGCGATCAAGCCCCAGGCGCCCGGTGCGCCTGCCGCCGCGGGCGCCGAGGCCCGCTTCGAGAGCCTCGTCCTCGACTTCCTCTCTTACCTCGAGCTCGAGCGCGGCCTCTCGCGCAACACCCTCGGCGCCTACCGCACCGATCTCCACCAGTACGGCGAATACCTCGCCGAGCACGACCGCGACGCGCTCGGGGTCAGCCCCGCCGACGTCGCCGATTTCCTCGCCGAGCTGGCGACGGGGGAGGGGCGCCCGGCCTGCTCGGCGGCGACGATTCACCGCAAGGCCGCCTGCCTGCGCTCCTTTTACAAGCACCTGCGCCGCGACGAGCTGATCGTCGAGGACCCGACCGCCCACCTCAGCGCCCCGCGGCGCTCGAAGAAACTGCCGCACGTCCTCAACTACTCGGAGGTGCAAGAGCTGCTCGCCTCGCCCAAGGGGAGCGAGCCGACGGCGCTGCGCGACCGGGCGCTGCTGGAGGTGATGTACGCGTGCGGCCTGCGGGCCTCGGAGACGATCGGGCTCGAGCTCGGCGACGTCGACCTGCACGAGGGGATCCTCCGCGCCCGCGGCAAGGGCTCGAAGGAGCGCCTGGTCCCGCTCGGGCGCCAGGCGATCGCGGCGATCAACGGCTACCTGCGGGGCGGGCGGCCGCAGTTAATCGGCCAGCGCCAGGAGTCGAAGCTCTTCCTCAACTTCCGCGGCGGCCCGCTGACCCGCCAGGGCCTCTACAAGATCGTCCAGCGCCATGCCCGCGACGCCGGCCTCGAGGGCAAGATGAGCCCGCACACGCTGCGCCACAGCTTCGCCACCCATCTCCTCGCCGGCGGCTGCGACCTCCGCGCCGTCCAGGAGATGCTCGGCCACGCCGACATCGCGACCACGCAGATGTACACGCACCTCTCCGGCGACCGCCTCAAGGAGGTCTACTTCAGCGCCCACCCGCGCGCCAGCGCCAGCGATTGAAGTAGAACTCGGGCATGCCCGAGCTGCCGGAGGTCGAGACCGTCGTTCGGCAGCTCGAGCCGGAGGTCGAAGGTCACCGGATCGAGCGCCTGGAAGTGCTGGACCCACGCTGGTCGCGGCCGCTGCCGCCGGAACAACTGGGCGAGGCGGTCAGCGGGGCGACGATCGAGCACCTCGGCCGCCGCGGCAAGTACATCCTGATGGGCCTCGAGGGCGCGCGGACGCTGGTCATGCACCTGCGGATGACCGGAAACCTGATCCTGCGCGAGGGCGAGGAGGTGATCGACCCCTCCGAGGGGCGGCGGCTGTACGAGAGCGAGCGCTCGACCGAGGAACGCCACCTGCGGGCGCGCTTCGTCCTCGACGACGGCCGCGAGCTCTGGTTCACCGATCCGCGGCGCTTCGGCGAGGCCTTCCTGATCGACGACGACAAGCTCGGGGAGCGTTTCGTCAAGCTCGGGATCGAGCCTTTCTCGGAGGAGTTCACGTCGGCAGCGCTGGGGTTGATGGCGGCGGGGCGGACGGCGCCGCTGAAGTCGTTCCTGCTCGACCAGTCCGGTGTCGCCGGGGTCGGGAACATCTACGCCGACGAGGCCCTCTTCCGAGCCGAGCTGCACCCGCTCTCGCCCGCCGGCTCGATGAAGCCGGAGCACTTGGAGGCGCTGCGCGACGCCGTCGTCGCCGCGCTCGAGGCGGGGATCGACGCCGGCGGCTCCTCGATCGACGACTACCGCGACGCCCGCGGCGAGAAGGGGACGATGCAGGAAGAGTTCCTCGTCCACACTCGCGAGGGGCAGGAGTGCGTCCGCTGCGGGGGGACGATCGTCCGCATCGTCGTCGGCGGCCGCTCGACCTACTTCTGCCCGGATTGCCAGGTGAAGCTGCGGAAACGTCCGAGACGCCGGCGAAGATGAAAGCGTGGCCGGATCCACGGTCAAGACCGAGGCAATCGTCTTGCGCAGCATTCGCTACGGCGAGGCTGACCGCATCCTGCACCTCTACTCGAAGAGCCGCGGCCGGATCGGGGCGATCGCCAAGGGGGCGCGGAAACCGAAGTCGCGCTTCGGGGGGCGGCTGGAGCCCTTCTTCCGGGTAGACCTCGTCCTCCACGAAGGCCGCGGGGACCTGATGACCGTGACCAGCGCGACGACGGTCGACGGTTATCCCCGCCTGCGCTCCTCCGGGCCCGCGATCGGCGCCGGCGCCCGCGCCTGCGACGCGGTCCTGCGCCTGCTCGACGCCGCCGAGCCCAACCCGCCCGCCTACAACCTCCTCTGTCGCTACCTCGACCTGCTCGACGACCCCGACCAGGCGCGGGCCGCGGAGCTGGAGACGGCGCTTTCGTTCCGGCTGAAGCTGGCGCTGGTCGCCGGGTTCGCCCCCGAGCTCGCGGCCTGCGCGCGCTGCGGGGAGGCCGAGCACTTGGCGGGTTTCTCCGGCGCCGCCGGGGGTGTCGTCTGCGGCGGCTGCGAAGCGGGCTCCTTCCCGTTCAGCGAGGAAGCCCACCGGTTCATGGTCGAGGGCCTTGCAAACCCCCTCACCGAGGCCCCGGCGGCCGAGCCCCAGGCCCTGCGCCAGGTGGAGCGCGCCGTGGGGGAGACGTTGGAGCACCACGCGCACGTGCAACTGCGCGCCGCCGCTTAGACTCGGCTCTGTGCCGGCAACCGCCACGTTCGAGGACCGCGTCGTCTCCTGGGAGGAGCAGTTCCTGTCGCCGCGCGCCGCTCGGTCCTATCCCGCGCGGCGGCGGGCGCCGGAGCCCGATAGCCCACTGCGGACGCCGTTCCAGCGGGATCGCGACCGCATCGTCCATTCCAAGTCCTTCCGCCGGCTGAAGCACAAGACGCAGGTCTTCGTCGCCCCCGAGGGGGACCACTACCGCACCCGTCTCACCCACACGCTGGAGGCCTGCGGGATCGCCCGCACCGTGGCCCGCGCCCTCGGTCTCAACGAGGACCTGACCGAGGCGATCGGCCTCGGGCACGACCTCGGGCACCCGCCCTTCGGCCACGCTGGCGAGGAGGCGCTCGACGCGGCGCTGCGCGAGCACGGCGCCGGCGGCTTCCGCCACAACGAGCACTCGCTGCGGGTAGTCGACGTGCTCGAGCGCGACGGCGAGGGGCTGAACCTGACCGAACAGGTCCGCGACGGCATCCTGAACCACACCGGCGCCAACCGCCCGGCCACCCTGGAGGGCCAGATCGTCAAGCTCGTCGATCGCGTCGCCTACATCAACCACGACATCGACGACGCCCTGCGCGCCGGCATCCTGCGGCCGCAGGATCTGCCTGCGGAGGAGATCGAGCTGCTCGGCCCGACCGGCTCGCAGCGCATCGACACCCTGGTTCGCGACATCGTCGAGCAGTCCGCCGGCGCCGAGGAGATCAGCCAGAGCCGCGAGGTCGGGATGGCGATGCTGCGCCTGCGCAAGTTCATGTTCGACCGCGTATACCTGGGGCCGGAGGCGCGCAGCGAGCAGGACCGGGTGCAGCGGACGATGCGGGGCCTCTTCGACCACTACCTCGCCCATCCTGGCGAGCTGCCCAGCCACGACCCCGAGGCGAGCGAGACCCAGCGCGTCGCCGACTACATCGCCGGGATGACCGACCGCTTCTGCATCGCCAAGTTCACCGAGCTCACGATCCCAGCGGAGTCGCGATTCTGATGGCCCTGATCTCGAATGAGAGCCTGGAACGGGTAAAGCAGGCGGCCGACATCGTCGAGGTCATCTCCGCCCACACCGACCTGCGCCGGCAGGGAGCCCGCTACGTCGGCCTCTGTCCCTTCCACGAGGAGCGCACGCCGTCCTTCTCGGTCGAGCCGCAGGAAAAGCTCTACCACTGCTTCGGCTGCGGGGTGGGGGGCGACGTGATCAAGTTCGTCGAGGAAAAGGAGGGGCTCGGGTTCGCGGAGGCGGTCGAGGTCCTCGCCGACCGCTACGGGGTCGAGCTCGAGCGCGAGCAGGAGGACCCGCGCGCTGAGGCCAAGCGGCAGCAGCGTCGCCGCCTCGAGCAGTTGCTCGAGCGCGCCGCCGCCTTCTACTCGAACTACCTCTGGGAGTCGACCGAGGCGGCGCGGGCGCGCGAGTACCTGGCCGGCCGCGGGCTGGGCGAAGAGGTCCTGCGCCAGTTCGGCGTCGGCTACGCGCCCAGCGCCTGGGACAAGCTCCTCGTGCGCGGCCAGCAGGCGGGCTTCCGGGTCGAGGAGATGCGCAGCGTCGGCCTCGTCCAGCGCGGGCGCAGCGGCGGCGAGTACGACCGCTTCCGCGAGCGGATCATGTTCCCGATCCGCGACCGCCGCGGGCGCGTCCTCGGCTTCGGCGGGCGGGCGATGCGCTCTGACCAGGGCGCCAAGTACGTCAACACGGCGGAAACGGATTTCTTCCACAAGAGCCAGATCCTCTACGGCGTCGACCGCGCCAAAGCGGCGATCGCCAAAGCCGGCCGCGCCGTCGTCGTCGAGGGCTACACCGACGTCCTCGCCCTGCACCAGGCGGGGATCGAGGAGGCGGTGGGGGTGATGGGCACGGCGATCACCGGCGAGCAGGTGGCGGCCCTCTCGGGCATGGTCGACGAGGTGGTGCTGGCGCTCGACGCCGACGCGGCGGGGCAGGAGGCGATGCTGCGCGCCCAGCGAGTCGCCTCGGGCCGCCGCATGCGGCTGCGGGTGGCGGCGATGCCGGCCGGCGAGGACCCGGCCGAGATGATGGCCGAGGCCGACGGGGCCGAGCGGTTCGGGGTGCTGCTGCGGGAGGCCGAGGAGGTAACCGCGTTCCAGGTCGGGCTCGTCCTCGCCCGCACCGACGTCGGCTCTCCGGCCGAGCGCGACCGCGCTCTCGCCGAGCTGGCGCCGGTGCTGGCGGGGATGGGGGAGACGGCCAGCCGCGACGACCTCGTGCGCCGGGTCGCCGAGCGCCTCGACTTCGAGCCGGCGATGGTGATGGGGCGGATCGTCGCCGCCACCCCCGCCAGCGGCGGCGAGCGCGAGTCGGCCCGTCCCAGCCCCGGCCCCGGGACGCCGCCGCCGCGGCGCGCCGCCGAGCTGACCTCGCGCGAGCGCCGCGAGCGGGCGCTGCTGGCGATGTGCATCGCCCTCCCGAGCGAGGGCAGGGAGTACCTGGCGCGGCTGACCGACGCCCACCTCTCCCCGAGCGGCTTGCGCGCCGCCGCCTGGCTGCGCGAGCACCCGGAGGACCCGGCCGCGAACCTTCCCCACGACGACCCCGATCTGGCCGGCCTGATCACCGAGCTGGCGATCGGTTCACGCGAAGAGCCCGCCTCCCACGAAGCGATGGAGCTGAACTTCCTCCTGCTCGAGCAGCGCCGGCTCGAGGACGAAATCGCCGCCGCCGGTGAGCGCGGTGACTACGAGCGGCGTGCCGCGCTCAGCCGCGAGCGCGCCGGCCTGGTCCAACGAATCGCCCACGCCGAGCGGGTGCAAAGCTAAGTCTGTAGATTGCCGGGACCGGGCCATGTGGCCCTTCCTCATTCCGGGGTAGCTCAACCGGCAGAGCGTTCGACTGTTAATCGAGAGGTTGTGGGTTCGAGTCCCACCCCCGGAGCCTCTATCTGCTCGCGGCGAGATGCCGCAGGGCAAGTTCCTCGACCAGCACGGCGCCGCGAGCGGCGCCGTCGTGCTGGCGTCCCCAGGCGGCGATCTCGGCGGCCTTCGCGGTAAATGAGGGTTCGCGCAGGAGCCGTCGCGCCGCCCAGCGCAGGGGCGTGCGGCGGCAGAGCCGCCAGGGCAGCGAGAGGCCGGCGCCGGCCCAGTCGACCCGCATCGCCGTCTCGCTCATGTCGCCGGTGATCGGGGAGATCAGGACCGGGGTGCCGGCGCCGAGGGCGCGGGCGACCGTGCCGTGGCCGCCGTGGGAGATGACCAGCGAGGCGGCGGGCATCAGCTGGCTGTAGCTGAGCCAGTCGACGAGGACGGCGTTGCCGGGAACCTCGATCGGCCGCTGCGGGCGCACCCGGTTGGTCGTCGCGACCACCCGGACGGGCTCCCCGGCGAGGGCCGCCAGCGCCGTCCGCACCAGGTGGTTGTCGGAGTCGTGGGCGGTGCTGGGGGCGACGAGGACGAGGGGGTCGCCCCCGGCGGGGAGCTCGATCTCGGGGTGGGGGACCTCGAAGACCATCGGCCCCGTCACCTCCACCCCCGGCGGCCAGCGGCGCGGGTACTCGAGCTGGGGGTAGGTGGCGACGAGCGCCAGCCGCGGGCTGATGCCGCCGTGGAAGCGGTCGATCGGCGGCAGGTCGAGCCGCGCCCGCTGCAGGTTGAGGTCGCGGCGCCCGTGCTCGAGGCCGATCCGCAGCGCCCGCTCGTGGCCGGCACGCCAGACGGCCCGGCCGAGCCGGGTTCGCGGCGTGCGCAGGCCGATCGCGAAGAACGGCTGGCCCGGTTCGACCACCGGGTAGATGTGGGGGATCAGGGTCGCCAGCGGCACCCCGGCGCGCTCGGCGGCCAGAGTCGGCGCCAGGGTGAGGATGTCGCTGACCGCGACCTGGGGCCGGAACTCCTCCAGCAAGGGCAGCAGCGCCCGTGCCGCCTCGGCCGCGTGCTGGCCTTCCGGCGAGTCCGGGTCGGGCGGCGGGAACATCCGGTATTCCTCGGCGGCGGCGAAGCCGAGCCCAGCTCCCTCGACCGCGCCGCGCCGCTCCTCCCAGGTCTCGACCACGACCTCATGGCCGCGCTGCTTCAGCGCCCGCCCCAGGGCGATGGCCGGAAAGGCGTGGCCGGCGTCGCCGAACGCCGCTACCAGGACGCGCAGTGACGAGGTCCTGGCGTTGTCAGGCAAGGACGCAGGGAGCCCTAATGGCAGCGCCATTTGGGCGACCGAGGACGCCGCATGGCAGCGCCAGGGGCCGTCACGGCGTGTCCAGGCCCTCGCCGGGGCGGGTGAAGACGATCTCCGGCACGTGGCAGTTGCGCGAGGTGCGGAGCAGGAAGCGGACCGCCTCGCCGAGGTCGGCCGGCCGGATCATCTCCTCCGGCGGGATCTGACCCTGGACGAACTCGGTCATCGGCGTCTCGACGAAGCCGGGGGCCAGCGCCGTGCACTGGATCCCGGCGCCGCCGGCCTCGCGGTGGGTCGACTGGGTGAAGTTGATCACCGCGGCCTTGGTCGCGGCGTAGATCGAGAGCCAGGCCTGCCCGCCTTTGCCGGCGATCGAGGCGGTGTTGACGATCAGCGCCTTGCCGTGCTCGGCACCGGCCGCTCGCAGCATCGGCAGCCCCTCGCGGGTGCCGAGGATCAGCGCCCGCAGGTTGACCGCCAGTTGCATGTCGAGGTGCTTGGTCTGGATTTCCTCCATCGGCGCCCCGATCCCGACCCCGGCGTTGTTGACGAGGGCGTCGAGGCGCCCGTACTTCTGGCGGTGGGCGGCGAAGATCGCGACGACGTGGTCCTCCTCGGCCATGTTCGCCGGGATCGCCTCCACCTCGAAGCCTTCGCCGCGCAGCCCCTCGGCGGCCTGCTCGAGCTTCTCCGGCCGGCGCGCCGAGACCGTCAGCGCGAAGCCCTCTTCGCCCAGCGTCTTCGCGATCGCCAGCCCGATCCCGCTCGAAGCCCCCGTCACCAGTGCCGCTCGATCCGCCATCCCAATCTCCCTCCTCGTCGAGTACTGGGGCGGACCCTATCGGGGACTGGTCAGGGGCGGGGGTGGCGCGGGCAGGCGCTTTGCGGCCATAACATGCCCGCCGATGGCCGCCCCCCGCCTCGCGCTCACGCTTGCCTGCCTGTCCGCTCTGGCGGCTTTCGCGGCTGGATGTGGCGGCGACTCGGCGACGCAGGATGCGGCTCCGAGCGGACGCGAAGACGCGGTCAGCCGCCCGGCGCCGCCCGCCTCGGAGTTCCCCAGTGTCCAGGGGAGGACCCTGCGCGAGGTGGTGAAGGCGGCCGATGGCCCGGCCGAATCGCTGGTGCGGCCGGGGGCGCAGGTCTTCGAAGTGGGGGCCAACCGCTACCCCTTCACCATCATCGACCACGACCTGGCGCCGCTGTCGGACGTCGAAGCCGCCGTCTACCTCGCGAAGGTGCCGGCACCGAAGCCGGGGGCCCACTCCAAGGCCGGCAACCGCGGCGCCGTGGCGAAGGCTCAGATGCGGGCCCTGGACGAGCCCGCCGTCGGGCCCTTCCCGGTGGCGATCGAAACTCTCGCCACCGACCCGCGCTTCGAAGCCGAATCGACGGCCGCGGATCCCGATGCGGCGACGGTCGTCTACTCGGTCCAGCTCGACTTCCCCGAGCAGGGCGAATGGCTGCCGGCGGTGATCCTGAAGGAAGGCGGCGAGCTGAGGGGAAAGCTGCTTCCCAGCATCATCGTGGGGGAATTCGAGAAGATCCCCCGGGTCGGGCAGCGGGCGCCGCTGATCCATACCCCGACTGCGCAGGACGTCGGTGGGGACCTGTCGAAGATCACGACTCGCATCCCTCCCGACACGATGAACAAGGTTGATTACGCGGAAGCGCTGGGAAAGAAACCGATCGTGCTCTTGTTTGCCACCCCCAAGTTCTGCCAGAGTCGGGTCTGTGGGCCCGTCGTCGACGTGGCTGAGCAGGCGCAGCACGAATACGGAGACAAGGCGGATTTCATCCACATGGAGATCTACAAGAACAACGATCCAGCTCAGCATCCACTGCCCCAGGTGCGGGCATTCCGGTTGCCGACCGAGCCGTGGCTGTTCACGATCGACCGCAAGGGCAGGATCGCCGCCGCTATCGAGGGGGCGTTCGGACTCAAGTTGATGCACGAAGCAGTCGAAAAGGCGATCGCGGAATGAACGACAAAGCTGCAACCGAGGAGGAGCTCCTCCAGTCCTTCGCCGAGGAGGCGCGCCGCCGCTGCGACGTGATCTCCGCCGGCCTCGCCACGGCGACGACCGACTTCGAGACGATGCGGGCCGAAGCCCACGCGCTGCGGGGGACCGCCGGCGTCGTCGGCCTGCGGCGCCTCGCCGAGCTGGCCGGCCTGATGGAGTCCGACCTCGCCGAAGCGAAGAAGACGGGCTCGATCCGCGGCGGCCGCGACCACCAGATCGCCGACGCCGCCAAGGCGCTGGCCGAGGGCGCCGCGGCCGCGGCCAAGGGCGAAGAAGAGCCCCCGGACGTCGGCCGCTCGCTCGCCCAGCTCTTCAGCGCCTGAGCGCCGGGCGGGCGCTAGGCTCGCTCCGACGCGGGGCAGTAGCTCAGTTGGTTAGAGCAGCGGACTCATAATCCGTCGGTCCCTGGTTCGAGTCCAGGCTGCCCCATCTCGTTCGCCCGGCCTCGAAGTCTCAGTCGGGCCTTCGCGGCTCCGCCGAGAGGTAGCGCGCCACCGCCTGGGCGCGGTTGCTGACGCCGAGGGCGCGGAGGATCTTGCGGACGTGCCACTTAACCGTGCTCTCGCCGAGGTAGAGACGGCTGGCGATCTCGCCGTTGCTGAGCCCTTCGGCGACGAGCCCGAGGATCTCGATCTGACGTGGGGTGAGGACCTTGTTCAGGTCATCAGTCCTTCGCCCTCCTCGCCCGCCGGCCGCGAACTTTTCCGCCGGTTCGCGTCCGGCTTCGCCGCCGGTCGCGTGCAGGGCTTCGGCCGCTGCCCTGACCTCGGTCACGTCCTGCGCCGTGCCGGTCAGGCGCAGGGGATGTCCCTCGGAGTCGGCGATCAGTTCCGCTCGGCTGTGGATCCGCCGCACGCGGCCGTCCGGCCTGATGATCCGGTACTCGAAGTCCAGCGGCGTGCCTTCCTCGAGGACCCGGTTGATCTCCGCCTCGACCCGTTTGCGGTCGTCGGGGTGGACGTATTGGGAGCTGCCGGGCTCGTAGCGGCCGCTGAACTCCTCCCGGGTGATCCCGTAGATCGCCAGGAGGCCATCGGAGCAGCTCATCGTGTTGCTGGGAATGTCCCACTCCCAGCTCCCCAGGCGGGCCACGCGCTCGGCCTCGGAGAGAAGCTTGCGGCTGCGCCCCGCCTCCTCTTCGATGCGGCGTCGCTCGGTGATGTCGGTGACGAGGACGAAGAAGCCGCGCACCTCGCCCTCGACCACGTCGGGGACGTATGAGGCCTGGGTGTAGCGCACCTCGCCGGTCGGGGTGACGATCTCGCGGTCGAAGAGCTGCGGCTCTCCGGCCAGCGCACCTTCGATGTAGGGCCTGTTCTTCTCGTAGAGGTCAGGCCCGAGCAGCTTGCTGATGTGGATCCCACGCATCTCCTCGGGCGATTTGCCGAAGAACTCGACGTAGGCCTCGTTGGCGAGCCGGTTGCACTGATCGCTGTCCCAATAGCCGACCATCGCGGGAAGGGCGTTGAGGAGCGCTTCGAGGTTCGCCGGAGGGTCGGGAGGAGACCGGCGGCACGGTTGCCCAGTTTTCCCCCTCACCGCCACGTCGCCCGCCCTCGGACCAGTCCCAGGGCGGGTCGAACCACCCCCCGGAAGGGGGGTCGAGGTCCTATCGTCGGTGGCGTGCTCGATCGAGGTGAAGACCCGTCGCCACGCCCCTTCCGGCAGACGTCGAGCTTGAGGACGAGCACGCATCCACCCGGGGCCCAGGGCGGGCGATCGGCCGAGGTACCCCTGAACGCGGCCGGTCGCCCCGCCTCCCTCGCGGATTCCAAGCGCAGGCGACAGCGTGAGGAGCAGGCCCTGGAGGGAGCGCTGCGGGCACTGCGGCGGCTGAAGCAGGTCCGTGGTCCGCTCATCGGCTCAGGCGCGAAGTTAGGACGGCCGCCCTCGCACGCCATCCGTAGATCCCCGTAGCGAATCCGTCGCGGCGGCTAAATACGGATGAGCGCGCCCGGGCGCGCTCCTAGCGTGCCCGGGAATGAGCCCCTTGGTCGAATTGGACGGTGTCGCCCGCCGCTACGAGATGGGCGAGGTGACGGTGACCGCGCTGGAGGGGGTCGACCTGCGCGTCGAGCGCGGTGAGTTCGCGGTGGTGCTCGGGCCCTCCGGCAGCGGCAAGACGACGCTGCTGAACATGATCGGGGCGCTGGACTCCCCGACCGAGGGGGCGATCAGGATCGGCGGCGAGGACATCACCGGCGCCTCCCGCTCGCAGCTCTTCCGCTTTCGCCGCCGCACGGTCAGCTTCATCTTCCAGACCTTCAACTTGTTCCCGGCGCTGACGGCGCTGGAGAACGTCGAGTTCGGCGCCGACGTCAGCGGTCGCGGCGACGCTCGCGAGGTCGCGCGGGAGACGCTCGACCAGGTTGGGCTGGCCCGCCGCGCCGAGCACTTTCCCCACGAGCTCTCCGGCGGCGAGCAGCAGCGCGTCGCGATCGCCCGCGCCTTGGCGACGCGAAACCCGATCCTGCTCGCCGACGAGCCAACCGGCGAGCTCGACTTCAGCACCGGGGTCCAGATTCTCGAGCTCCTCCACCAGCAGACCCACACCGAGGAGACCGCGGTCCTCGTGGTCACCCATAACCGTGAGATCGCCCGCGTCGCCCACCGCGTGATCGAGCTCTCCAGCGGGCGGATCGTCGCCGACGCCCCCAACCCCGGCGGGCCCGCCGACTTCTCCGAGCTGCGCTGGTGACGGCACGCCGGTCACGCCTCTGGTTGCGCTGGTCGGTTCGCGACCTGCGGGGCCGCTGGGCCCTGGTCCTGGCGATCGGGCTGGTGATCGCGATCGGAACCGGCGTCAACGCCGGGCTCGGGAGCATGGAGGACTGGCGGGTCGCCTCCAACGACGCGAGCTACGCGGCGCTGCGCGCCCACGACGTCGAGGTCTCCCTGACCGAAGGCACGAGCGCCCAGCCGGGGTCCCTGGCCGAGCTAGCGCGGCGGATCCCGGCCGCCGGCGGAATCGCCGCCACCGAGGAGCGGCTGCGCCTGCCGACCCAGGTCGAGATCCGCCCACCTGGTGAGGAACCGCTGCTGGTGCCGGCCGAGATCGTCGGTTCGCCGCTGGGCCCGCGCGGGCCGCGGGTCGACGCCGTCTATGCCGAGTCCGGCCGCACCCTGCGAGCGGCCGAGGAAGGACGCCCGGTGGCGGTGCTGGAGCGCAACTTCGGCGAATTCCACGACCTTCCCGCTAGCGGTGCCATTCGCCTCTCCGGCGGCCATCGGCTCCGCTACGTCGGACTTGGTGGCAGCCCTGAATATTTCCTGGTGACGCGGCCCGGAGGCGGCAACTTCGGCGGCGCCGAGGCCCAGTTCGCGGCGCTGTTCACCTCGCTGCGGACCGCCCAGGGGATCGCCGGCAAGGCCGTCGTCAACGACCTCGTCCTGCGGCTCGATCCGGGGGCGAGCCCCGCCGCGGTGCGGCGGCAGCTAGAGCGCTCGCTGCGCGCCGCCGGCCTCAGCGGCGAAGCCACCACCCTCGCCGAAGAGGCGGCGCACCGAGTCCTCTACAAAGACGCCAGCGGCGACCAGGAGATGTTCGACATCTTCGGTTTCCTGATCCTTGCCGGCGCCGCCCTCGCCGCCTTCAACCTCGCGACCCGAATCGTCGAAGCGCAGCGCCGGGAGATCGGGATCGGGATGGCGCTGGGGGTGCCGCCGCGGCAACTGGCGATCCGGCCGCTGCTGCTGGGGGTGCAGATCGCGGTCACCGGGACCCTCTTCGGCCTCGTCCTCGGCCTCCTGATGGGGGACATCTTCAGGGGCGTCCTCGAAGACCTACTGCCGCTGCCGGTGATGCGGACTCCGTTCGAGCTCGGCGTCTTCCTTCGCGCCGCCGCCCTCGGTCTGGTCCTGCCGCTGGCGGCAACCGCGATCCCGGTCTGGCGCGGCCTGCGTCAGACGCCGGTGCGGGCGATCCGGGTCGGCTTCCGCTCCGCCCGCGGCAGCGGCCTCGCCGGCCTCGTCAGACGCCTGCGCCTGCCCGGCTCGAGCGTCTCGCAGTTGCCGCTGCGAAACGTGATGCGGGCGCCGCGGCGGACGGCTCTGACGGTCCTGGGGCTGGGGGCCGTGCTCAGTGTCCTCGTCTCCTTCCTCGGGATGATCGACTCCTTCGTCGCCACCGTCGACCGCAGCGAAGCCGAGGTCGCCAAGGACAACCCGGCCCGGATCACGGTCACCCTCTCCGGCTTCGAGCCCGACGCCCGGGCGCTGCGGGCAACCCGAGTGCCGGGGGTCGCCCGCGCCGAACCGCGGCTGGCGCTTCCCGCCCGGCTCGCCTCGAGCGGGGGGAGGGGCTTTGACGCCTCGCTGACCCTGCTCGATTTCCGCAGCCAGATCTGGACCCCGACGATCGTCTCCGGCGCGGCGCCGGAATCCGGCCAGCCGGGCATCGTGATCTCCGAAAAGGCGGCCGAGGACCTCGGCGTCTCGGTTGGCGAGCCGGTGACGATTGCCTACCCGCAGCGGCAGGGAGGCCGCCTGGTCGAGCGTCGGGCCGAGCTGCCGGTCGCCGGCCTGGACCCGGATCCGTTTCGCACCTTCGCCTACATCGACCGCTCGCTGGCGGCGCTCGCCGGCTTCGGGGGGATCGCCAACCAGGTAGCGATCACGCCCCGGCCGGGTTTCTCGGAGGAGCGGATCGCTCGGGCGCTGTTCCGCTCGAAGCAGGTCGCCGGGGTCGAGGAAGCGACCGCGACGACCAAGTTCGTCCGCGAGCGGATCGACGACTTCATCGGGGTGCTGCAGCTGATCGAGGGCTTCGCGCTGGCCCTGGCGCTGCTGATCGCCTTCAACTCGTCGAGCATCAGCATCGACGAGCGCCGTCGCGAGAACGCAACCATGCTGGCCTTCGGCGTTTCCGCTCCGCGGGCCGTGCGGCTGGCCGTCTTCGAGAGCGTGGTCACCGGCCTCCTCGGCATCCTCACCGGCATCGCCGGTGGCTACCTGCTCCTCAGCTACGTCGTCAACAACACGGTTCCGGACACGCTCCCCGACCTGAAGGTGCTGACCCAGATCGCCCCGGGCTCGGCGCTCGCGGCGGCGGCGGTGGCGCTGTTCGCGGTGGCGCTGGCGCCCCTCCTCAGCGCCAGGCGGATAGCGCGGATGGACATCCCGTCGACCCTGCGGGTGATGGAGTGAGCGGTTTGCTTACGGGCTGCTTGCGCTTAGAGTTGCTTTCGCAAAGGGAGCAGTCAAACTGGGGGTCTCGATGCCTCGATGGAACAACGGCAGGCGCTTCGAGGAGCGGGTGGCGCTCGTCACCGGCGCGGGTGGCGCGCTCGGGGGCGCGGTGGCTCGGGCGCTCGGCAGGGAGGGGGCGACGGTCGTCCTCGGCTATCGCTCCTCCGAGCCCTCGGCGGCAGCCGCGCTGAGCGAGATCGAAGCGGCCGGCTCGACCGGGCACCTCGCCCGGCTCGAGGTCACCGACCCCGCGTCGGTCGAGAGCTTCGTCGCCGGCGCGGTCGAGCGCTACGGCCGGATCGACGTCGTCGTCAACGCCGCCGGTCGGATCGATCCGGCCGACGCGGTCCGCTTCGCCGAGTCCGACGCCGGCGAGTTCGCGAGGCTGCTCGACGTCGACCTGCTCGGCACCTTCCGCGTCTGCCAGGCCGCGGCGCCGCACCTGCGGGCGAGCGGCAACGGCGCGATCGTCAACTTCTCCGGCTCCTACGGCAACGGGATCAACCAGGAGAACGTCGTCAACTCGGTGGCCGTTACCTACTGCGCCGCCAAGGGCGGCGTCCGCGCCTTTACCTCGGCGCTGGCCCGTGACCTGGCACCGGAGATTCGCGTCAACGCGCTGGCTCCGGGACCGATCGAGGCGAACTGGGAGGACGACTGGGAGATCCCCGAGGAGCATCTCGCCGAAGCCCTGCGGATGACCCCGCTGGGCCGGATGGGGCTGCCGGAGGAGATCGCCGAAACGGTCCTGTACCTGGCCTCCGACGGGGGCGGCTACACGACCGGGCAGGTGCTCGAGGTGAGCGGCGGCTGGATCATGGACGGGTGAGGAGGGGCCGGTGACCGAGATCGACGTCGACCTGAGCGCGCTGCTGCCAGCCGACCTTCCCGACGGCCGGGAGGCCGTTGCCGAGGGTCGGGCGATGGCCGCGGGGGTCGAGCGGGAGCGCTCGCTCTTCTGCGCGGAGAACGGCGTCGGCTCGGAGCGCGAGTGGCGCGAACGCGCCCGTCGCGAGGGTTTCTCCTGCACCTGCATGAACATCGGCCTCGCCACCTGGGCCGACACCCGGGAGGCGCTGGGGCTGATCTACGAAGACGCGCTGCGCCGCGGGGTGCGTCCGCCGGACCGCTTCAACCTGATCGCCGAGCGGCGGATGGGGCTGCCGAAAGACAAACGCGCCGAGGCGCCCCAGGAGACCGGGCCGGCGCTGTGGAGCGAGCAGGACTGGTGGGACCTCGCGCACACCGTCCCGATCCAGCCGGAGGCCGCCGACAACATGATCGGCGGCCCGGGCTCGGTCGAAAACGCGGTCGACGCCCTGCGGGTCGGGATCACCCACATCGGCGTCCTCTCGCAGTACTCGTGGCGCTGGCCCTACTGGGACGACGACGTCAGCCAGACGATGGCGGTGCTGAAAGGAGCCGGTCTGCTGGCCGCCTTCAAAGCCGAGGGCGTCTGCTTCGACTCCTACCTCGAGGACGGCTACCCGGGCGTCTTCCACGACTACGCCAACTACGTCGGCTGGGCGATGCTGGAGCGCTACGTCAGCGAAGAGCTGATCGGCGCCGCCTACTCCTGCTCCTGGGGCGGCCTGACCCAGAACCCAGTGATCAAGTCGGCGGTGACGCTGGCCCTGCACGCCGCGAACCCGGACCAGGTTCCGGCCGGCTTCGTCCAGGGCGACACGATCGGCAACACGCCGGACTTTGACGCCAACATGGCGGTCCTCAACACCGACGTCCTCTTCATGAAGATGGTCGACCACCGCTACGGCCTCGGCGGCGCCCCGATCGCGGTGCCGGTGACCGAGACCGAGCGGATCCCCTCCTGGGACGAGGTGGCGACCGTGCAGGCGATCAGCCGCCGACTCGAGGACTACGTGCCGCTGGTCGAGCCGGTGGTCGATTGGGCGCAGATCGAGGCGATGCGTGACCAGTTGGTCCGCGGCGGCCGCGCCTTCTTCGAGAACGCGATCGGCGGCCTCTCCAGCGCCGGCATCGACGTCGGCGATCCTGCCCAACTGCTGCTGGTCGTCAAACGCCTGGGCTCGACCCGCTGCGAGGAACTGTTCGGCGCCGGGGACCCGGATCCGGAGTTTCCGCGCGGCCGGCGTCCGGTGCTGCAGACGGACCTCGTCCGCAGCACCATGGAAGAGCGCGAACGCCTGTTGGAGGAGCTGCGGGGGCGCCGGCAGGAGGAGTCGATTCGCGGGATGAAGGTGCTGGTCTCCTCGACCGACGTCCACGAGTTCGCCGAGTTCCTGCTCAGCTCCTCGCTGGCGGCGGTGGGCGCGGAGGTGATCGACTTCGGGATCAACCGCGACCCCGAGGACATCGTCAAAGCGGTGACCGAGACCGCCGCCGAGGCGGTCGTGATCACCACCCACAACGGCGTCGCGCGGTCGTTCGGGCAGCGCCTGGTCTCCGAGCTGCGCGCCGCTCGGTCGGACGACGTGCCGGTCTTCATGGGCGGTGTCCTCAACGAGGACGTCGACGGCTCCGAGATCCCGATCGACGTCAGCGGCGACCTCCGCTCGATCGGGATCGGGACCCCGGGGACGATCGACCGCCTGGTCGAGGCGCTGGGCGAGAGCCGTCGGGGCCCGGTAGCCGCCTGACCTTGGCCGCCGTCGCCCTCGTCGACTTCGGCAGCACCTACACCAAGGTCCGCATCGTCGAGCGCGGCGAGGGCCGCCTGCTGGCCCGGGCCGAGGCCCCGACCACGGTCGGCAGCGACCTGATGGAGGGATATGGAGCCGCGCTGGCGGCCGCCCGCGAGCGGCTCGCGGCGCCGGTCGCGATCGAAGAGCGGCTGGCCGCATCGAGCGCCGGCGGCGGCCTCCGCGTCGCCGCCATCGGCCTCGTCGCCGACCTCACCGGCGCCGCCGCCAGACAGGCGGCGCTGAACGCGGGCGCGCGGGTTACCGCCGTTCTCGCCGGTGCCCTCGACGAAGCCGCGCTCGACCGGCTGCACGCGGCGCGCCCCGAGATCGTCCTCTTCGCTGGCGGAACCGACGGGGGCCAGGCGGACCTGGTGCTGGAGAACGCCCGACGCCTCGCCGCCCGCCCGTTCCCGGCCTTCGCGGTGGTCGCCTGCAACGCCGCGATCGCAGCGCAGGTGGCAGGGACGCTGGAGGAGGCCGGGATGGAAGCCGGGGTGGCGGCGAACGTGATGCCGCGGCTCGGCAGGCTGGAGATCGACTCGGCTCGGCGGGCGATCCTCGACGCCTTCCTCGAGCACGTGATCGGCGGCAAGGGACTCAGCTCCAGCCCGGAGTTCCGGCAGATGGTGAAGATGCCGACGCCAGAGGCGGTGCTGGAGGCGACGCGGCTCCTCTCGCGAGGGACGGAGGGGGAGAGCGGGGTGGGGGACGTGGTCGTCGTCGATGTCGGCGGCGCCACCACCGACGTCCACTCCGACCGCTGCACCGAGGTCGCCACCCCCGGCATAGACGAGCCCCTGTTGCCGGCCCCGGCGACCCTGCGCACGGTCGAGGGCGACCTCGGCCTGCGGGCGGGGGCCGCCGGGGTGCTCGCGGCCGACGAGCGCTGGATCGGCGAGCAACTGGACGGAGCCGTGCCCTCGCTTGGACACTCCGTCTCACGGCGTGCTGCACACCCGGAGTGGATCCCGGACACCCCGGAGGAGGGCCTTCTGGATGGTCTCCTCGCCACCAGTTGCGCAACTCAAGCGCTCAGACGGCACTGCGGGACGATGCTGCTCTCCCGAGGTGAAGACGGCGTCCCGACTCTGGTTCGCGAGGGCCCGGACCTGCGTGAGGCGCGCTGCGTTTTGGGTACCGGTGGGGTTTTTGCGCACCGCGATGACGGCGAGGAGGTCCTCAGCGCCGCCCTCGCGCGTCCCGCTCCCCGTTCGCTTGCGCCGCGTGAGCCGCGACTCGCGCTCGATCGCTCCTACGTACTCGCCGCGGCCGGGCTGCTGGCGACGATCGATCCCGTCGGCGCCCTGCGGCTGCTGCGACGGGAGCTCGCTCTTGCCAAAAACTAGACAGGTCGACCAATAAGCGATTAGGCTCGGTTAACTGGTCGTCCGGGGTAATCATCGATGATTCAGATGAGGGAGACCGACCGTGTTCAGGCGCCGCCAGAACCAGAGCATCACCCGACTCTTCTACGCGGGAGACATCCATGGATCCCGCGTTTGCTGGAAGAAGTTCATCAACGCCGGCACCCATTACCCGGCGGAGGTCCTGGTGATGGGGGGAGACCTGACCGGCAAGGCGCTGGTGCCGATCGTCCGGGCCGGCGACGGCTCCTACAGCGCCGAGGTGATCGGCGAGCGCCGCGTCGCCCGCAGCGCCGCGGAGCTCGACGAGCTCCAGCAGGCGATCTCGACCAGCGGGATGTACCCGTGGATCGTCGACGCCGAGGAGGCGGAGGAGATCGCCGCCGACCCGGTCCGGCGCGAGGAGGTGTTCGAGCGGGCGCTGCTCGACGAGCTGCGGCTCTGGGTCGAGTTCGCCGACCAGCGCCTCGCCGGCAGTGACTGCCGGGCCTACGTGATTCCGGGAAACGACGACCCCTGGTCGATCGATGCGGTGCTCGCCGCTGGGAGCTGCGTCGACGCCTGCGACGAGACGATCCGTGAGGTCGGGCCTCACGAGCTCCTCTCCTTCGGCTACTCCAACCGAACCCCATGGCACACCCCGCGCGAGCTCGACGAGGGCGAGATCTACGACCGGTTGAAACGCCTCTCCGACCAGCTCGAGCGGCCCGAACGGGCGATTCTCAACATCCACGTGCCGCCGCGGGAGAGCAGTCTCGACACCGCCTTCGAGGTCGACGAGGAACTCCGGTACGTGTTGAAGGGGGGCCGGCCGCACGAGGTACCCACCGGCAGCTCGGCGGTGCGGCAGATCATCGAAGAGACGCAGCCGCTGCTCAGCCTCCACGGTCACATCCACGAGAGCAAGGGAGTGACCCGAATTGGTCGAACGGTGGCAATCAACCCAGGTTCCGATTACGGTAGCGGGCACCTCGACGGGTGCCTGGTGCATTTGGAGCCGGACCGCGTGGTGAACCAGTATCTGGTCTCGGGTTAATGGGAAACAGGGAAAAAAAGGAGAGGTATGAACGAGTCCGGGGGTGACACCGTGGCGCCAGGGCGTCCGGAGGGGATGTACGCAAGGAAAGCAACCGGGTTGGTGCGAGAAGTCTCGCCCTTCTCGACCTTTGTCTTCAACATGGCGGCGCAGCCGACCGCGATCCTGATTGCGACGGCCGCCTTCTTCCTGCCGCTGGCGTTCTTTCCCGGCGGGTCGATCTGGCTCGGGTTCGCGATGGCGCTCGTGATGGCCCTGGTGCTTTGCGTTTGTTACGGGCTCTTCACCTCGGCGATCCCCCGCAGCGGCGGTGACTACGTACTGGTCAGTCGGGTCACCCATCCCGTGCTCGGCATCATCTCCTCGTTCTTCTGGATCGCCGGCGTCGTACTGGTGATGGCATTCGTGGCGCAGTCGTTCGTCACCGTCGCGCTGGCGCCATCGCTGACCGCGGTGGGCCTGGTCAGCCATCACAACTCGCTGGTCACCGCGGGCGAAACCCTGGTCACCAGCAAGGGTTGGCAGTTCGGCATCGGAGCTGGCGTGATCCTCTTCTCAGCCGCGCTGCTGGCCGGTGGCTGGCGCTGGACGACCCGGATCATGAACAGCCTCTGGGCGCTCACCATGATCGGCCTCGGAAGCGTCTTCGTCTTCCTTCTCTTCAAGAGCCACGGCGGCTTCGTCCACAGCTTCAACGAGTTCGCCGGCCCGGCCACGGGCGAACCCGACTCCTACCACGGGATCATCGCCAACGCCCAAAAAGAAGGGATCGATCCGTCCCCGGCCTTCAGCCTCAACAACACCTGGCCCACCTTCGCGGCGATTGCCGGCCTGTCGATCTACGCCTGGCTCTCGATCTACATCTCCGGCGAGGTGCGGCGGGCGAAAGACATCACCCAGGTGAAGATCATGAGCCTGGCGACCTGTGTCCACATCGCCATCGCCGTGATCCTCGGGGCCGTCTTCTTCTGGAAGTTCGGCCACGACTTCTTCGTCGCGATCAACGGCCTCAGCGCGACGGAAAGCTACCCCTTCGCCGGGGCGCCGCCCTACTACACCTTCCTCACCTCGATCGCCGGCGGCAGCACGCTGTTCTCCTGGTGGCTGTTCATCACCTTCGCCGTCGCTTATCCGCTGCTGATGCTGCCGCAGATCACGATTGCGGTTCGCAGCTTCTTCGCCTGGGGGCTGGACGGCCTGCTGCCCTCGCGCTTCGCACGGGTCTCGCCCCGGACCCACGCGCCCAACTACGCGATCGGGTTGGCGGTGGTGCTCGGCCTGGCCGCCCTCTACTGGGCCGTCAGCAACAACGAAGGGTTCAACAAATTCCTCTACGAGGCCGTCCTGCTGCAGCTGGTGACGATGGTCCTGCTGTCGATAGCGGGCGTCTTGCTGCCCTACCGCAAGCCCGAGATCTGGCGGGCTTCGGCGACGACCCGACGGATCCTCGGGGTGCCGGTGGTCAGCATGGCCGGGGGGATCAGCATCGCCCTGATGGCCGGTCTGTTTTTCATCTACATGCACTACCCGGCACTCGGAATCGAAGACAAGGGTCACTTCTTCCGCGACTGCGGGATCGTCCTCGCGGCGGCTCTGGTGACCTTCTTCGTCGCTCGTCTCGCCCGCAAGCGGCAGGGGGTCGACGTCGAGAAGCTGGCGGCGGAGATCCCGCCGGAGTAAGGGGTGTCCGAGGAGGCAGGCCCACTCGCCGATCCGGTTGCCGAGGGCGACCGGATCGCGACGGCCGCCTTCGAGCGGGGGATCCCGCTGCGCCTCCTCGGCGGGGTCGCGGTTGCGACTCTCTGCCCCAGCAGTCGACAGGATCCCCTGCGGCGGCAGTACGCCGATATCGACCTCGCCACCGTCGGGCCCAGCCGGGAAGCGGTAAGGCGGCTGATGGAGGAGTTGGGCTACGGGGAAGATCGTGAGTTCAACACCCTGCACGGGCACCGGCGCCTGTACTTCCACGATCCGCGCAATCAGCGGCAGGTCGACGTCTTCGTCGACGAGGCCAACCTCTGCCACCGGATCGATCTGCGCAAGCGGATCGAGATCGTGCCGCTGACGCTCCCCCTGGCCGATCTCGTGGTTCTCAAGCTGCAGGTCGTGGAGACCAACGAGAAGGACTACCTCGACCTCTGCGCGCTCTTCGCCGATCACGACCTGAGCGACGATGACAGCGGCATCAACCAGACCTATATCGCCACCATGACCAGCTCGGACTGGGGTCTCTGGAGGACCCTCGGCCTGACCGCGGAGCGAACCGCCGAGTTCGCCCTCCACCTCCCTGATTTCACCGCCGGTGAGGTGGCCGCGAAGCGGTTGCAACGGCTGCGTACCGCGCTCGAGGTGGTCCCGAAGTCGCGCGCGTGGAAGCTGCGGGCGCGGCTCGGCGATCGCAAGCGCTGGTATGAACTTCCCGAAGAAGTGCACTAGAGGCGTGTTGTCACACTGTTTAGATAGGCTCGCCTGTGTGATGGGGCGATTTGCTGGCATTCGGGGGGCAGTCGGGTGACGCGTCCAAGGCGGGGGGAGCCACGGGCGAGGACCAAGATTCTCGAGGCGAGCCGCAAGCTGTTCGCGCGCCGCGGATTCTCGGAGACCTCGATGGGAGACATCGCCCGAGCCGCGCAGGTGGCCAGGGCAACGGTTTACAACAACTTCGACGACAAACAGGACATCCTCGCGGCGATCATCAGCGACTACATGACCGGTTACGCGCGGATCGCCCAGCGCCTGCGCGAAAACGCCCGCTCCGGTCAGACGTCGTTCGAGCTGATCCAGGAGATGGTCAGGGAGGCGCTCGCCTGGCGGGTCGAGAACGCCGACCTGCGGCCGATCGTGGCGGTGGCCCGCAACCTCCGCGGCTCCGGCTGGGAGGAGGCGAACCAGGCGGCCGACGACGCGATGCTCGGTTGGATCCTGGCGGTGCACGCCGCCGACGAAGACGCCGGCCTGGTCCGCGAGGACATCGACCTAGAATTCGGCGTCCGCGCCGCCTACGCGATGATCGAGTCGGTCCTCTCTTCCTTCGATGTCTCCTCGAACCAGGAGGAAATCGACAAGGCGGCCTACCAACTGGCGCTGCTGCACTGGTACTCGATCTGCTCGGTGCCGCCAAGCCAAGCGCCGCGCAGCCCACTCGGCAGGAAGACCCAACCCTAATTCTGGACATCCTGTCCAGTTGGGATAGTGTTGAGCGGCCGTGCTCGACGACTCTCACGCCGCGGCCGACCTGGCCAATCTGATCCACCCACTGACGGACCACGTCGAGCTGGGCCAGGACGGCCCGCTGGTGATCGTCCGGGGCGAGGAGTGCGAGCTGATCGCCGAGAGCGGCCAGCGCCTGATCGACGGTTCCTCGGGCCTGTGGACCGTAAACCTCGGCCACAGCCGCCGTGACCTGGTCGAGGCCGCCACCCGGCAGCTCGAGACCCTGCCCTACGCGGCGACCTTTGGCGGCGTCTCCTCGCCGCCGGTCATCGAGCTGGCGGAGCGAATTGCCGCCCTCGCGCCGGGTGACCTCGGCGGCGTCTTCTTCACCAGCGGCGGTAGCGAGGCGAGCGAGAGCGCGACGAAGCTCGCGCGGCGCCACTGGATTCGCCAGGGCCGCCCCTCGAAGTCGGTCGTGATCGCGCACGATCGCGGCTACCACGGCCTCACCGGGGTCGCCACCACCCTGACCCGGCTGCAGCCTTACCACCATGACTTCGGCGCCGCCGCGCCGGACGTCGTCGAGGTGCCCGCGCCGTACCCGTACCGTTGCGCGGCCGGCGTACCGTGTGAGCCGGAGTCCTGCCCCGTCTGCCAGGGGAAGGTGCTGGAGGCCGAGATCGAGCGCCTTGGTGCCGAGCGGGTGGCCGCGGTGATCGTCGAGCCCGTGTTCGGGTCCGGGGGCGTGATCGTTCCGCCTGCCGGCTACCTACGGCGGTTGCGTGAGATCTGCGACCGCCAGGAAGTACTGCTCATCGCCGACGAGGTGATTACCGGCTTCGGCCGCACCGGCGCCTGGTTTGGCTGCGATCACGAGGGCGTGGTCCCGGATCTGCTCACTTTCGCCAAGGGGGTCAGCGGCGGTTATATCCCTCTCGGCGGGGTCGTCGTCAGCGAGCGGCTCTGGGCCGACCTGCGCGACCCGGCGGCGCGACCCGGGATGCTGATGCACGGCTTCACCCACTCCGGGCACCCGGTCGCCTGCGCGGTCGGGCTCGCGGTAATCGACGCGATCGAACGGGAGGACCTGCTCGCGCGGGTGCGGGAGGCAAGCGCCGCGCTGGGTCGCCTGGTCGCCCCGCTGCGCGACCACCCGGAAGTCGGCGAGGTGCGACAGGACGGGCTGATGGTGGGCGTCGAGCTGGTCGCCGACAAGGCATCGCGGCAGCGCTGGCCGACCGAATTCGGGCGCGGGAGACAGGCCGCCGCCGAGGCACGCTCCCGGGGGCTCCTCACCCGCGCCCTGCTCGACGACATCCTCTGTCTGGCGCCGCCGTTCACGATCTCCGACGAGATGATGGGGCGGGCGGTGGAGATCCTCGCCGAGAGCATCGAGGCGACCGCCGGCCGGCAGCTCTAGGCGCGGCCAGCGGACGCCAGCTCGCTCAGGGCACGTTTTCTTCGAGCTGTTCCTGCGCTTCTTCGATGCCCTTTTCGGCCTTCTGCTGGCCTTCGTCGATCTTTTCTTCGGCTTCCTTCTGAATCTTCTTGGAGTTCTTGTTGCCGGCCTTTTCCAGTTCTTCCTTCGCTTCTTCGAGGCCCTTCTTGGTCTGTTCCTTGGCTTCTTCCAGACCCTTCTTGGTCTTTTCGGCCCCTTCGTCGACGGCTTCTTCGGCCTTCTTCTTGCCGGCTTCGAGTTCTTCGGTGGCCTTGTTGGTGGCGCTTTCGACATCGCTGCCGCCGCAGCCGGACAAGGCGGCTCCACCGCCGGCGATCGCCAGCACCGCAAGCAGCACGCTCAAGGTGCGCAGCACCCTCTTGCGGGTGGACTGATCCTCTCCCATCACATCGCTCCCCTCGTCGCGGTTTAAGTGTCTATCCGAAAACCCCCACGCACGCCTGGCGGCGCCGGACACACTTCACGGGGCGTCGTCCTCGGTCGGCCAAATGGCGCTGCCATTCGGCCTCCCTGCGTCCTACCCCCGCTCGGTCCGGCACTCGCCAGACGCACGCGCGGATTCTCGGATAGACACTAACGTGAGGGGAGTGAATCAGACCGAGCCGGATGAGTTCGAATCTCTGGTCGCCGACGCGATCGACGCGCTTCCCGACGAATTCCAAGCTGTCCTCGCGAAGGTGGCGGTGGTCGTCAGCGACCTCGGCCTCGAGCGCAACGCCTACGGTGAGTACTTCGGCGATGGCCTCGCCGGTGAACGCTACGAGGACCGGATCGTGATCTACCGCGACACCCTCGAGCGCGACTTCGGCCATGACCGGGAGCTGCTGGCGCGGCAGGTCGAGCGGACCCTGCGCCACGAGCTCGCCCACCACCTGGGCTGGGGCGAGCGGGGGGTCGGCGGGCTCGGACTCTGAGCGGGGCGGCGCGCGCTGCGCTCAGCGCACGTGGCAGTTGCCGGCCAGGGTCATCCTCACCTGGTGGCCGTCGGCAAAGCCGAAGTAGCCCCGGAGGAAGGGGAAGGGGAGTGCCGAGAAGCCCTTGGGCACCGCGCAGGCCGCGGAGAGGTAGCTGCGGCGCACGCCTTGGTAGCTGTACTGGCGGCCGAGCTCGAGGTCGAGCGCGGTGATTGCTCCGACGCCGGCGAGCCGTGGGATCGTGGTGCGGAGGGTCGTCGTGAAGTCGCCGCTGCCGCCGTGGACGATCGCGACCGGGAGGATCAGGGTCGCCCGCACTGGGGTCGTGCCGAACATGTGCATCAGCAGGTCGGGGCGGCCGTTCCGCCGGCTGTTGAAGACGAGGACCTTGCCGGAGGTCGGGATCGTCGTCGCGGGGCCGAAGTCGAACGAGGTGTGGAAGCTGCCGTGGCCGACCAGGGCTCCCCGGCAGCGTTCGAGGGCGCCGCTGGTGCTGGTCGACTGCAATTGCGCCGGGCGGCAGACCGGGAGCCCCGCGGTCGAGATGCGGGCATGACGGTTGATGCCGATTTCGAGGCGGCGCAACGGCGGCGGGTGACTGCCGTCAGTGGTGCTGACGCGGCCGCTGACACTGACCGTGACTGGCGCCGGATGGTCGCGCGGGAGCGCTCGCGGAGCGAGGTCGGCGTTGAAATTGACGCGGAGGTTTCCGGTCTGCCCGACTTCGGCCGCGGAGATGGCGGGCAGTGCCAAGCAGGCCAGCGACGCGACTATGGCAGCCCTCCGGCCCATCCCAAGGGAGTGTATGGGCGCCGGTCAGTGGGCAAGTACGCTGGACATCGCCCTTAACCCAGTGTCCATACCGCGCCAGAAGTTGCCGGCGTGGAAAGGCTCGCCGCGGCTGAAGCGCCAGGGCACGGAATACCCGAGCGCCTTCTTGCCGGCTCGCCAGGCCTTCGAGGAGCCGACGCGGTAGTCGCCGTCGGCGTCTCCCCGGACCGCGACGGGGTGCGCCGGGTCGCCCGTGAGCTCCAGCGGAACCTGGGCGAAGGTCGCCTTGTCGAACTGCTCCATCACGCACATGCTGACCGGGTCGAACTCCGGCGCCGGTCCCGTTCCGAGGATCTCGGCGGAGATCTGCGCGGCGGCGGCGTCGGCCTGGAGGAAGGCGAGGAAGGCCTGCTTGACCGGGAAGTCGCCGGCATCGCCGACGGCGAAGACGTCAGGGTGGTCAACGAGCTGGCGGCTGCCGAGCTTGGTGGCAAGGAAGCCTCTGTCGTCGGTCCTCAGGCCATCGAAGGGCGTCGAGGCGATGTAAGGCGGGAAAGCGACCAGGAGGTCGTAGCCGAGCTGCCGTCCGTTCGCGTAGGAGACGACCTCCGGCTCCACCCGTTCGACCAGCCAGCCGCTGTGGCCCTCGATGCCGCGGCGGTCGAACTCGGCGGCGGCGACCTCGTGAAGCCGAGGGCCAAAGGCTTGGATGTAGCTGTCCTCGAAGGTCGACCAGGTGATCTCGACGCTCTCGCGCACGTGCTTGCGGCGGAGCCAGGTATCGAGCATGAGGACGATCTCGTAGAGGGGTCCCGCGCACTTGTTGTTCGGCGGTACGAGGAAGAGGACGCGACGGCGCTGACCGGAGCCGGCGGCGTCGAGGAGGCCCTGGAAGCCGGCGCGCAGGCCGAGCATCTCCACCGGCGTCCACGGAGTGACGGCGTGCTCGGCGAGGCCGGGCACCTCGGTGGCCCGCATCGCCGCCCCGGTGGCGATGATCAACCGGTCGTAGGGGAGCCGCTCGCCGTCGACCGCGACGCTCTGCGCCTCTGGGTCGACGCCTTCGACCCGGCCGCGGACGAAGGTGATGCCCTTGCGGTGGGTCGGCCCCGCCAGCGGCACCTTCAGCTTCTCGGGGTCGAGCCCGAAGGGGACGTAGATCGAGTTCGGTTTGAAGAGGAAGTAGTCCTGGTCGGAGACGAGGGTGATCTCGGCTCGCTCGCCGATCGCGAGACGAAGCCCGAAGGCCGCCTCCAAGCCTCCGAAACCGCCGCCGAGGACGAGCACGCGCATGGGGTGGGGGGATCCGTTTGCCGTCATGACCTGAGGCTCGCGGCGACCCGGCCGAGACGCATCGGGGGGAGACCGCACCGGTTGGGCGATTTGGCCGAAATAGCCGAACCCGCGGGCGGCGGGGCTAGATTTCCGCCATGGCCGAGGGACATTCCTGGACTGACCTGGCGGCGGGCGACGAGTTCGCGGGCTACCGGATCGAGCAGCGGCTCGGGCGCGGCGGCATGGGGATCCTCTACCTGGCGGTCGAGCCGGGGCTGGAGCGCCGGGTGGCGCTGAAGCTGATCGCTCCCGAGGCCGCCGCCGACCCGGTCTTCACTCGTCGCTTCGCCGAGGAGTCCCGGATTGCCGCCTCGATCGAGCATCCGAACGTGGTCCCGATCTACGCCGCGGGGGAAGAAGACGGGGTCCCGTACATCGCGATGCGCTACGTCGCCGGCTCCGACCTGGGGCGACGGATCACGCGGGAGGGGCGGCTGGCGCCCGCTCCGGCGGTGGCCCTGATCGCCCAGGTCGGCAACGGGCTCGACGCGATCCACGCCGCTGGCCTGATCCACCGCGACGTCAAGCCCGCCAACGTCCTGCTCAGCGGCGAGGCCGGGTCCGAGCACGCCTACATCACCGACTTCGGCGTCGCCCGCAACCTCGACACCGAGTCCGGCCTGACCCAGACCGGCCGCTTCGTCGGCACCCTCGACTACGTCGCCCCCGAGCAGATCTCCGGCGAGCCGGTCGACGCCCGCGTCGACGTCTACGCGCTCGGCTGCCTCCTCTTCAAGCTGCTCACCGGCGAGGTCCCGTTCCCGCGCGAGGGCGAGGCCGCGCGCCTCTACGCTCACCTCAACGACCCGCCGCCGGCGGCCTCGCTGTACGAGCCGTCGGTGCCGATGGCGCTGGACGACGTCATCGCCCGGGCGCTCTCGAAGTCACCCGACGATCGCTACCCCTCGGCCGGCGACCTCGGCCGCGCGGCCGAAGCGGCCCTGGCCGGAACCGCCGTGGCGGTGCCGGAGAGGACCGTGGCGACGGGCGCGGCGGCGACGCGGGAGCGGACGATGCCGACGGCGAGCCCGCGGTCGGGACCGCGCGAGGAGCAGACCCGGAGGCTGCCGGACGAGCCGCAGGCCGCGCGCCGGAGCCGTCGGCCGCTGCTGATCGGCGCCGGCGTCCTCGCCCTGGTCGCGGCCGCCGCGCTCGCGATCGTCCTCGCCGCGGGTGGAGGCGAAGAGGGAGCCGGCACCGCCAGTGGCCAGACGACCACCACTGAGACGACGCCGCCGAAAGAAGCAAAGGAAAAGAAGCCGAAGCCGGAGACGCTGACCACCGCCGCCCTGATCCGCCAGGGCGACGAAATCTGCGAAGACAGCCAGGACACCTACAGGTCCTACCGGGAACGCTTCCCCGCGGGAGAGGAAGAAGCCGACGCCGTCTACTCGCAACTGCTGGTGAACATTTCGAGCAGGGCGGTTAAACGCTTCCAGGAGCTGAAACCGTCGGCGGCGCTGAAGGACCCCTACGACGCCTACGTGAAGGCGCAGGAGGAAGTGGCCAAATGGGACAAAGACGCCCTCAAGGCAGCGGAACGGGAAGACCTCTCCGCCTACCTGGCCGCGCGAGAAGAGCGGAACAACACTGCCGGCGAGCGCGAAGAACTTGCCGACGCCGTCGGCTTCGAAAAGTGCAGCCAACCCCAATGAAGACGGAGCAAATCGATCCCAGCGGCGACCTGGCGGCTCGGCTGCGCACGCAGGCAGGCCACTGCGCCCGCCTCGGGTCCGATCTCTATGCCGGGCTGCTCGAGCGCGCCGCCGCCGACGTCGAGGCGGGCGGGCCCACGGCCCAGCTCCTGCGCGGCCACGAGGACGACCCCGCCGACTCGATGCTGGCGCTGCGGCTGATGGGCGCGGTGAACCGGCGGCTGCTCGAAGGGGCGCTCCCCGATCTCGAGCCGCTCTATCGCCAGGCCGACGCCGGCGCCGCCTGGCCGGTCTTGCGGCGGGCGCTGTCCGAGGACGCCGAGGCGGTGAGGGGCCTCCTCGAGCGCCCGGTCCAGACCAACGAAGTCGGCCGCTGCGCCGCCCTGCTCCCGGGCTTCCTCGCCGTCACCACGGCGACGGGCCTGCCTCTGCGGCTGCTGGAGGTGGGGGCCAGCGCCGGGCTCAACCTGCGCTGGGACCGCTACCGCTACGAGGCCGAGGGCTTCGCCTGGGGAGACCCCGGCTCGCCGGTGAGGCTCGGCTTCGAGCTCGAGGGAGCGGCCCCCGAGCCGGTCGCGGCGACCGTCGCCGAGCGCCGCGGCTGCGACCGCTCGCCGATCGACCCGACCAGCCCCGACGGCCGCCTCACCCTGCTCGCCTATCTCTGGCCGGACCAGGCCAACCGGCTGGAGCGGGTGCGCGCCGCGATCGACCTCGCCGCCGAGGTCCCGGTCGAGATCGACCGCTCCGCGGCCGCGGAGTGGATCGGCCCGCGCCTGGCCGAAGCTCCCGAGGGCCTCACCACCGTCGTCTTCCACTCGATCGTGATGCTCTACCTACCCGAGGCCGAACGGCTCGAGTTCGAGCGCCTGGTTGCCGAGGCGGGGCAGGCGGCGAGCGAGCGGGCGCCCCTCGCCTGGCTGCGGATGGAGGCGGCGGGCGAGCGGGCGGCGGTGCGGCTGACCACCTGGCCCGGCGGGGAGGACCGCCTGCTCGCCCTGGCGAGCTACCACGGCGACCTCGTCGAAATGCAGACGGAGGCCTGATGACGGAGATCGGAGCGGAGAACCTGACGAGAAGGCTGGAGGGCTCGCTGGTGATCCTCGAGCCGCTCGAGGAGCGACACGCGGAGGAACTCTGGGAGGCGGCACAGGACCCGCGGATCTGGGAGTGGCTGGCGGACCTCGGCGGCGACCGCGAGCTCTTCGACGCCTGGTTGCGCCAGTCGCTGGAGGCGACCGCCGCGGGCCGGGAGGGGGTTTTCGCGATCCGCCGCAAGGCGGATGGGCACCTGGTCGGCAGCAGCCGCTACCTCAACGTGCGGCCGGCCGATCGGGTGGTCGAGGTGGGCTGGACCTGGCTCAACCCGAGCGCCTGGCGCAGCGGCGTCAACCTCGAGGCCAAACTGCTACTCCTGGGGCATGCGTTCGAGAACCTCGGCTGCGTCCGCGTCGAGCTCAAGACCGACGCCCGCAACCAGCGCTCGCGGGAGGCGATGGCGGCGTTGCCGGCCCAGTTCGAGGGGGTGATGCGCAAGCACATGATCGTCCCCACGGTGGGCCAGCGCGACTCGGCCTACTACAGCGTCATCGACGACGAGTGGCCGGCGGTTCGCGCCAACCTCGAACGCCGGCTTGAGCGGCCGTCCTAGTCGTCCTCGTCGTCGCCGAGGTGGGTGATCCGCTCGGCCCGCTGGCGCATTTCCTCGCCCGCCTCACGGGTCGCCGCAAAGGCCTCGTCGCGAGCCGCCGCCAGCCCCTCGCTGGGCTTGCCGCCGACGATGTCGCGGAAGGCGTTCTTGAAGCGCTCGGTCCGGCGGTCCGGCGGGAATCGCTCCTCAGCCCGGGCCTGCTTCTCCGGCCGCCGCTCCCCGTAGCGGCGCCGGGCCCAGGCCGAGCCCGGCTTGCCGAGGCGGCAGGCGCCGTAGAGGGCGAACGGAAAGATGAAGAAGCCAACGATGCCGTGCAGCACCCGCCCCTTGGCGAAGCAGATCGCGACGAACAGAAAAACGAGCACGGCGCTGAGGATGCTGCCGGCGACGGCGCTGAAGGAGCCGGATTCGATCGTGAACGGAGTGAAGCCGAGCAGCACCAGCCCCATCCCGGCCGCCGCGATCACGGTCGCGTCGATCGAGCTGCGCCCCTCCTCGGCCCAGTAGACGTCGTCGAGGTAGACCCAGAGGGCGAACTCGTCGATCGTCAGGCCGGCGCCGATGCCGAAGGCGAAAGCGCAGAGCTCCGCCCAGGGGCTGTGGCCGAGCGCGAGGAAGCCGAGCGCGCCGGCGGCCATCATCGTCACGATCCCGAAGACGAGGTGGTGGAGGTGGACGCCGCTGTCGCTGACGATGCTGCCGGGCCACCACGGCACCTTGGGGCTGCGCATCAATCGCGTGCTCATGCGGATGAAGGCGAAGGAGAGGATGAAGCCGGCGAGGACGAGGAACAGGCCCTGCTCGTCGTGGCGTTCGAGGCGACCCCAGAACTCGGTGAAGATCGAGGCCGTGATCATGCCGCGACCGGCTCGTGGTGGAGGGGCGGGGCGGCGCCATCGCGGATGCCGATCAGATCGACGGTGAGGAGGACCGCGGCGACCGCGAAGAAGGGGGAGAGGACGACGTTCGATGCCGACTCGGCGACCCAGGTGGCAAAGAAGGTGTCGCCGAGCAGGTGGTGGGCGAGGGCGGCGACGCCGTTGCCGATCGCGTCGCCGACGATCTCGATCGGGACCACCACCCAGAACACCAGCCAGAAGCTGCCGCGGACGAGGTGGAAGCTGCGCGCCAGCGCGCTCCAGGCACTCCGCTCCTCGATCTCCACCGCCGGCCCGGCGAGGCTGAGGAAGACGAAGGCGAGGACCCCGGGCACGAACCCGACCAGGAGGCCGACGGCGACGATGAGGACGAAGGCGATGTCGACGACGATCAGGCGCCCGTACTTGACCCGGGAGGCGATCTCCCGCAGCGAGGGCGGCTTCTGACCGTGGGGGTGGGTGAGCGAGATCGCGATCGCACCGCTGAAGAAGATCTCGCCGAGCAGGCCGGTCATCGTGATCGCCCCCACCGCGAGGGCGATGGTCGCGACTTTGATCCCGCTGTCGAGGTCGAACGATTCGACGTCGACGGTGGCGGGGATCGCGTCGAGGAGCCCGAGGGGGAGGAAGACGACGAGCGCCAGCACCAGCAGCGACGGCGCCCAGCCCCGGTAGGTGCGCCAGATCCGCACGTAGGTGCCGGCGACGCGATGGAGCAGGCTCACCGGTGTCTGTCGCGGCGGCCGGCGGGGCGGCGGCCGCGCGCCTCCAGCTTCGACTGATTCGACTGGGACGCGGGCACCCGCTTGAGGTTGTCGAGCTCGGGGATGAGGATCTCTTCGGCGCAGCGCCGGTGCCAGTGATGGTGGTCTGTGCCGCCGAGACGGCGCACGTACTGGACGACCGTGTGCTCCTCGCCGACCGGGATCTCGCCGTGGCAGCCGGGGCAGCGGTAGAGCTTTCGCGAGATCCCGCGGATCAGCCAGGCCTCGTCGCCCTCTTCGGTCAGTCCGCGGAGGCTCCAGCGAATGCTCGGCTGTCCGTCGAACTGGCTCATCTCACCGCCGCGACATCCAGGCGAAGCCGGCCGCCATGGCGACGTTGGCGGCGCCGGCCAGCCAGAGCCCCGCCTTGGCGCCGGGCCGGCTGACCGCCGGCGACGCCGACCAGAGCGCGTCGGTGGCGATCTCGGTCCCGCGCAGCCAGGCCAGCGCCTGCCAGTCGCCGGGGCGTCCGCGTCGATCGGCGACGAGGTGGGCCGCGGCGAAGGTGAGCCAGATCGGGCCGCAGCGCCGGAAGAGGTGCTTGGCGTCCGGCGAGGGCTCCTCGTGGCCGAGCAGCTTCAGGGTTGCCGCCGGGGCGGCGATCGCGGCGCTGCCCAGCGCCAGGTCGAAGACGATCATGTTCCGGTTGGTGAGGCGCAGCGCGTTTTCCAGAGTCATTACAGACGAATCCAACCAGAACCTGGAAGGGAAAGCCCGCAGTTCGGCGAATTGGACCGCCGTGACCAAGACTGCGACGAAGTCCCCCCAACTAAAGAGCCTTTCCGACTACATCCAGGAGCGCTTCGACGAGTTCTCGCGCTCCCAGAAGGATGTCGCCCGCTACATCGTCGACCACCTCGACGAGGCAGCCTTCCTCACCGCCGAGGAGCTGGCCCGGAGAGCGAGCACCTCGTCCTCGACGGTGGTGCGCTTCTCCCAGGCCCTCGGCTTCGAGGGCTACCCCGAGCTGCAGCAGGCGGCGATCGAGGAGTACCGCGCGACGATCGGCAAAGCCGCTGCCGGCGGCGCCCTCTTCTCCTTCGACCATTCCGAGATGGAGGGCTCGCTGAGCACCGACTACTCGAACCTGGAGGAAACGGCGCGCAAGCTCACCCCCGATCAGGTCGATGCCTCCGTCGCCGCCCTGGCCGAAGCCCAGCGCATCGTCATCGTCGGCGTCGATCAGATGGCCTTCTTCGCCAGCTACCTGCGCCACACCCTCAGCCTGCTCGACATCCGCGCCGAAATCGTCGCCAGCACCGGTGGTGAGTCGCTGCAGCGGCTCGGCCGGATCGACGAGAACACGCTCGTAATCACCCTCTCGGCCGGCCGTGCGCACCCGTTGCTGTTGCGGGCGATGAAGCTCGCCCTGCACCGTGGCGCCCGCACCCTGGCGATCTCGGACGCGACGATGTCCGAGGTCGGCGAGCACGCCGAGATGACGCTCTACTTCTCCTCCAACAGCCCCTCTTTCACCCGCAGCCACACCGCGCTGATGGCGTTGGTACAAGGCTTGGCCCACGGTTTGTACGCGCGGGACGAAGCCGCGCACAAAGATCGCATCCGCGCCTACAAACTGAAGTGAGCGGGGAGACAGCCGAGCATCCCCGCCACGTAAGATGGCCGGGATGACCGAGCGCGCGACGTTTCGACTGAAGACCGGCCTCGCCGAGATGCTGAAAGGCGGCGTGATCATGGATGTGGTCACGCCTGAGGAGGCGAAGATCGCCGAGGAGGCCGGCGCCTGCGCGGTGATGGCCCTGGAGCGGGTCCCCGCCGATATCCGCCGCGACGGCGGCGTCGCCCGGATGTCCGATCCGCAGATGATCAAGGGGATCCAGGAGGCGGTGACGATTCCGGTGATGGCCAAGGCTCGGATCGGCCACTTCGCCGAGGCCCAGGTCTTGCAGGCCCTCGAGGTCGACTACATCGACGAGTCCGAGGTCCTCACCCCGGCCGATGAGACGAACCACATCGACAAGCTCGCGTTCGAGGTGCCGTTCGTCTGCGGTGCCACCAACCTCGGTGAGGCGCTGCGGCGGATCGGCGAGGGGGCGGCGATGATCCGCTCCAAGGGCGAGGCTGGGACCGGCAACGTGGTCGAGGCGGTTCGCCATATGCGCGAGATCACCTCCGGCATCAAGCGCCTGGCGCTGCTGGGGCCCGAGGAGCTCTCGGCCGCGGCCAAAGAACTGCGGGCGCCGATGGACGTCCTGCAGGAGGTCGCCGGCGCCGGCAGGCTGCCGGTGCCGCTCTTCTGCGCCGGCGGCATCGCCACCCCGGCCGACGCGGCGCTGATGATGCAGCTCGGCGCCGAGGGCAACTTCGTCGGCTCCGGCATCTTCAAGAGCGCCGACCCGCAGCGGCGGGCGAAGGCGATCGTCGAGGCGACCACCCACTTCAACGACCCCGAGCGGGTCGCCGCGGCCTCGATCGGACTCGGCGAGGCGATGCCCGGACTGGAGATCGCCCCGCTGGCCGCGGAGGACGCCCTGCTGCAGAACCGCGGAGCGTAGGTTGGCCGGCCTCAAGGTCGGAGTCCTCGCGCTGCAGGGAGATTTCGAGGCGCACGCGCGGACGCTGCGCCAACTCGGCGCCGATCCGCAGGAGGTGCGCACCCCGGCGGACATGGAGGGCCTCGACGGGCTTGTGATCCCTGGAGGCGAGAGCACCACGATCGGCAAGCTGATCGAATCGGCCGGGCTGGAGCCGGCGTTGCGGGCCCACCACGAAGCGGGGCTGCCGATCCTCGGCACCTGCGCGGGAATGATCGTCTGCGACTCCGAGCACCTCGGCTTCATCGACGCGACCGCGCGGCGGAACGCGTTTGGCCGTCAGTTGCAGAGCTTTGAGGCCGACCTGCTGGTCGAGGGGGCCGGCGACGAGCCCGTGCGGGCGGTTTTCATCCGGGCGCCGTGGATCGAGAGCCACGGCGAGGGGGTCGAGGTTCTCGCCTCCCACGACGGCCATCCGGTGGCGATCCGCGAGGGCAGCGTGATCGCCTGCGCGTTTCACCCGGAGCTGACCGACGACCCGCGTTTCCACGCGATCTTCATGGCGATGACCACGGCGGCGCGGGAACGCGCCGGAGAGGAGGCGGCGAAATCGTGAGCGGCGGCGACCCGAGGGTTCAGAACCTGGCGAAGATCCTGGTCGGTTACTCGACTGCGGTAAAAGAGGACGACGTCGTCGCGATCGACGGCGAGAGCGCGGCGGCACCGTTGCTGCTGGCGGTCTACGAGGAGGTGCTGAAGGCCGGCGGGCACCCAATGCTGAACGTCGCCCTGGAGGGGCAGATCGCCTCCTACTTCAAGCACGCCTCCGACAAGCAGTTGGAATGGATCTCTCCCTTTGCCGAGTGGATGGTCGACAACGCCGACGTGCGAATCGCGATCGGCGCCAGCACCAACACCCGCGAGCTCTCCGGGGTGCCGCCGGAGCGCCAGACCCTGCGCCAGTCGGTCACCGGCGACCTGATGACCCGGGCTATGAAGCGCAGCGCCGAAGGCGACTTCCGCTGGGTCTACACCCTCTACCCGACCAGCGCTTACGCCTCCGAGGCGGAGATGAGCCTGGCTGACTACGAAGACTTCTACTACGGCGCTTGCCTGGCGACCGACCCCGAGCCGCTGACCGCCTGGAAGCGCGCCTCGGCGGAGACGGCGCGGCTGGCCGAGTGGATCGAGGGCCACGAGGAGGTGCGGGTGACCGCGCCGGGCACCGACATCACCCTCGGCATTGCCGGCCGCAAGTTCATCCCCTGCGTCGGCGACAACAACATGCCCGACGGCGAGTTCTTCACCGGCCCGGTCGAGGACTCGGTCGAAGGCGAAGTCAGCTTCCACCTGCCGGCGGTTATCGGCGGCCGCGAGGTCGCCGGGGTGAAGCTCCGGTTCGAGGCGGGCAAGGTGGTCGACGCCTCGGCCGACCGCGGCGAGGAGTACCTGCTGAAGCTGCTCGACACCGACGAGGGGGCAAGGCGTCTCGGCGAGCTCGGGATCGGGACCAACTACGGGATCGCCAAAGGCACCCGCGAGGTCCTGCTCGACGAGAAGATCGGTGGCACCGTCCACATGGCGGTGGGCACGAGCTATCCCGAGTCCGGCGGCGAAAACGAGTCGGCGGTGCATACCGACCTCGTCTGCGACCTCCGCCTCGGCGGCAAGCTCGAAGTCGACGGCGTGGTGATGCAGGAAGACGGGCGCTTCGTCGTCTGATCAGGTTTGGGCGATGATGGCGATCACGCCGACGACCCAGGCGACGAGCATCCCCCCGAAAAGCCGGTACATGGTGCGGTTCAGCATCTCTGCGTGAGTCGCCATCTCAGCTCGCACCGCCCGGAATTCCTCGCGCATTTCGGCAAAGCCGGTGTCCATACGCTTTTCGAGGCGCCCGACCCGCTCGTTGAGATCGTCAAGCCGCTCGTCGGTCCACGCTTCCCTTGCCATCGCCAGCGCCATCCTGCCAAGCTACCAGGCAAAATGCAACGTGTTGTCCGTGAAACGTAAAAATTACGTCGCAGAAGTGCCGCGGCTTACTGGTTTGGGATCGGCGAGCCGGCGAGGAGGAAGAACCAGGCGGTCAGCGCCAGCGCCGCCAGCATGACCGAGGCCATCAGCACCGCTTCGACCACGGTCACCGAGCTTTGAACCGGGGCGGTGTCGCGCATGCTTTTCAGCCAGCCGGGCCGCATCGGCGCCAGCCTGTTGGTGCCGGTGATGCGGATGTAGAGATTGTTGAGGCGGCCGATCAGCCAGGCCACGAAGAGGATCGAGGTGACGATCCCGACGGCGACAATCGCGTAGGGCCCGCCGCTGGGGAACTGGGTGTGGGAGAGCTTGGAGGCGATGTAGACCCAACTCAGCGGAATCGCCGTCCAGAGCGAGAAAGCGGCCAGCAGCATGGCGAGGAAGACGAACGCCGCGGCAACGCTGTGGCCCGTCCGGTGGGTTCTCGCCTGGTCTGCCATCCCTTGTTCATAGAATGGCAGGCGATGTCCGGGCATTCCAAGTGGCACTCGATCAAACACAAGAAGGGCGCCGCCGACGCCAAACGCGGCAAGCTCTTCAGCAAGCTCGCGCGCGCGATCACCGTCGCCGCCCGCGACGGCGGGGGTGACCCCGACGGCAACCCGACTTTGGCCACGGCGATCCAGAAGGCCAAAGACGCGTCGATGCCGAAGGACAAAATCCAGAAGGCGATCGACGTCGGGACCGGTGCCGGCAGTGACGGCGCCGCGATCGAACGGGTTCTCTACGAGGGCTACGGGCCCGCCGGCGTCGCTGTCCTCGTCGAGGCTCTCACCGACAACCGCAACCGCGCCAGCGCCGAGATTCGGCACGCCTTCTCCAAGCACGGTGGCAACCTCGGAGAGCCCGGCTCGGTCGCTTGGATCTTCGAGAAAAAGGGCGCGATCGTCCTCGACGGCGGCCGCTACACCGAGGATGACCTGATCGGCGCGATCGACGCCGGCGCCGAGGACGTGCGCGAGGACGAAGACCAGCTACGGGTGATCTGCGACCCCCACGACTTGACCGCGGTCCGCGAAGCGCTGGAGGGCGAAGGAATCGAGTTCGAGTCCGCCGGCCTGATCACCGAGCCGAAAAGCACGGTGGAGCTGAAAGGACATGACGCCGAACGGCTGCTGAAGCTGCTGGACACGCTGGACGATCAGGACGACGTCGACGAAGTCTTCGCCAACTTCGACATCCCGGCCGAGGTCCTAGAGCAGCTCGCCGCTTAGGGCGTGGTGTGGGGGAGGGGTCGGGGGACCCCTTCAAAACTCGCTCGCTGCGCTCGCTTTTGAGTGTTTTGAAGAGGTCCCCCGACCCCTCCTACGACACGAAATTTCCACTACGGCCGAGGAGCGGAAGCTGTAAGCAAAAGGGGCCGCGCTCCCGACCTTCCTCTTTGGGGAAGCTTCCGAACCTCGGGCGTTTTGGGTTAGGCGTTCCTCGGGCGGGTGGCACGGTAGGGAGCCCTCCCCTGAGGAAGCTTTAGCTACCGGAAGGGGAGGGGGGTCCCCTGCCGTGACAGGACCCGCCCGCCGGAGCACCCTCCGTCCCTGGCGCCTTCGTCCCTCGGGGGAAGGCATCCGACCTCCTTTCCAGAATCACAAACCATGCAAGTAGTGATGGGCGTCGATCCCGGCGCCGCGAACTTGGGATTCGGCATCGTCCGAGTCGAGGGCAACCACATGGTGGCCCTCGACGGCGGCGTCGTCGAGACCAGCCCGGAAATGCCGATGGAGAGCCGCCTGGAGCGGATCCATCGCGCGCTCTCGGAGCTGATCGCCTGGCACGAGCCAAAGGCGCTGGCGATCGAGGAGGTCTACTTCGGCAAGAACGTGCGCTCGGCGATGGCGGTGGGGCAGGCCAGCGGCGTGGCGATGCTGGCCGCTGCCGAACGCGGCATCAGCTGCTTCTCCTACACGCCGCAGGCGATCAAGATGGCTGTTTGCGGCTCTGGCGGTGCTGGCAAGCGACAGGTGCAGCGGATGGTCGGCACGCTCCTCGGACTTCCCGAGCCGCCGAGCCCTGACCACGCCGCCGATGCCCTCGCGGTGGCGATCTGCCACGGCGGCGGCCACGGGCGTCGGCAGGCAGTGGCGGTCGCGACTGGCGGCTCCGCCACCGGGGAGCGGATCGCCGGATGATCGCCGCCGTCCGCGGTGAGGTGATGGTGCGGCGCGCCGACCACGTGGTCATCGACGCCGCCGGCGTCGGCTACCGGCTGACCGTCTCGGCCGAGACCCTGAAAGCGGTCCCGGCGACCGGCCGCGACACCTTCCTGCACGCGGAGCTGATCTCCCGCGAGGACTCGCTCTCGCTCTACGGCTTCTCCTCGGAGGAGGAGCGCGACCTCTTCCGACTCTTGATCACCGTCAGCGGCGTCGGCCCGAAGGTAGCGATCGCCACCCTCTCCGGCGGCACCGCCCGGGACCTACTGCGGGCAATTGCCGCCGGCGACGCCAAACGCTTCCAAGCGGTTCCCGGGATCGGCAAACGGACCTCGGAGCGGATCATCGTCGAGCTGCGGGAGAAGGTCGCCGGCGCTCTCGAGGAGGAGGTCGCGGTGGCGGTCGCCGAGTCGGGCGACGCCCGCGCCCTGGCCCGCGACGGGCTCGTCAACCTCGGCTACGCGCCGCTCGAGGCCGAGCAGCTGCTCGACGGCATCGAGGGGTCTGAGCCTCAGGACCTGGTTGCGGCGGCGCTGCGCAAGGCCGGATCGAGGAACGCGGCATGAACGAACCCCCGGACATCGGCGGCGGCAGGATCCGCACGCCTGGGATCGACGCCGAGCCGATCCCGGTCGACGCTGAGGTCAAGGTCCACGACGCTCGCGCCGAGGCTCCGGACGAGGACCTCGACCGCTCGCTGCGCCCGCCGACGCTGGAGGACTTCGTCAACCAGCGCCAGGTGACCGAGCAGCTGGCGATCTTCATCGAGGCGGCGAAGCGGCGCAGCGAGCCGCTGGACCACGTCCTTCTCGCCGGGCCGCCCGGCCTCGGCAAGACCTCGCTTGCCCACATCGTCGCCGCCGAGATGGGCGTGCCGATGGTGCAAACGGCGGGTCCCGCCCTGGAGCGCAAGGCCGACGTCGCCTCGTTCCTCACCTCGCTGGAGCCGGGGAGCGTCTTCTTCATCGACGAGATCCACCGCCTCGGCCGCGCGGTCGAGGAGACCCTCTACCCGGCGATGGAGGACGGGGAGCTGCCGGTGGTCCTCGGCCAGGGAGCCGGAGCGCGGACCGTGACCCTGCCGCTGCCGCCCTTCACCCTGGTTGGCGCGACCACCCGCGCGGGACTGCTGACGACGCCGCTGCGCGACCGCTTCGGCGTCAGCCACCGCCTCGAGCACTACAGCGCCGAGCACCTCGCCGAGATCGTCGAGCGCTCGGCCCGCATCCTCGAGGTCGAGATCGATCCCGAGGGGGCGCATACGATCGCTTCTCGCTCGCGGGGAACCCCGCGCGTCGCCAACCGCCTCCTCAAGCGGGTGCGCGACTTCGCCCAGGTGAAGGGGAGCGGCCGCGTCGGCGCCGCGGTGGCGGCAGACGCTCTGGAGATGCTCGAGGTCGACGCCGCCGGCCTCGACCGCAGCGACCGCGCCCTGCTGGAGACGGTCGCGACCAAGTTCGCCGGCGGGCCCGTCGGGCTCTCGACCCTGGCGATCGCGATCGGCGAGGAGCAGGACACGATCGAGGACGTGCTCGAGCCATATCTGCTGCAGCAGGGTCTGTTGAAGCGGACTCCGCGGGGGCGGGTGCTGACCCAGCGAGCCTTCGATCACCTCGGGCTGCCGGCGCCCGAAGGCGCCGCAAGCCTCTTTTAAAAGGCTCCCGCTAGCCTGTCGCCTATGCCGTTCTTCATCTGTCCCAACTGCGGACACCGGGAGGTGAGCGGGGAGCGTACGGCGGGTTTCAGCACCCGCCCCAAGGGCTGCTCGAAATGCGGCTTCGGTTTTGTCTTCGAATTACTCGACGATTATTATCCGGCTCCCAATGCTGCCTTCTTCGTTTGCGACAAGCAGGAACGCGTGATCGACGCCGGAAAAGGCAGCTTCGAGCTGACCGGTCTGACCGATGAGGACGTCATCGGTCGCCCGGTGCGCGAGGTCCTGGGGCTCGACTGGATCGACGGCGGCGACGGCGACGAGGGAGCCGACACCAACGGCGACGGCTTTGTCGACCCGATCGAGACCTCGCTGGAGTGGGGGGTGCGCTCGCTCGGCAAGCGGGTCTCCGTAAACGCCGAGGGCGATCTGCCGGCCAAAGCGGTCGCCGACGTCTTCCCGGCCTACGACGACGACGGCGGTCTCCTCCTCGTCCTCACGCCGGAGAGCTAGCGATGGGCTCACGACGCCAGCACATCTTCGTCCTGCTGTTCGTGCTTGGCCTCGTGGCAGTGTCGGCCCTGGTGATCGTCAACAAGGAAACGAAGCTCGGCCTCGACCTCCAGGGCGGCCTCGAGCTCGTCTACCAGGGCCAGCCGACGGGGACCGCGACCTCGGTTAGCGGCGAAGACATCGAAGACTCGATCTCGATTATCGAAAAGCGGATCAACAAACTCGGCGTCTCCGAGCCGGAAGTCTCCCGCCTCGGCAATGACGAAGTCAGCGTCGCCATGCCCGGCATCACCGACGCCAACCGCGCCGCCGAGCAGGTCGGCAGCACCTCCCAGCTCTACTACTACGACTGGGAGCCCAACCTGATCGGCCCCGAGTTCTCGATCGGCGGTCACCCGGGCCGGGAACCGCTCCCCGGCCCGCTGAAAAGCATGGAAAAGGTGTGGCAGGAAGCCGGGCGCAACGTCAAGAGCGAAGAGAACCAGCGGCTGATCTTCTCCGGTGCCTACCCGAACGCCTACCAGGCGGCGCTGCTCGCGGCCGAACAGAAGCCGGTCGAAAACTGCAATACCTGCTCGGTCGCCAAGCCCCGCTTCTACCTGTTCGAGAAGGCCGAGCCGCACAAGCTGATCGCCGGGCCCGAGCTGGCGAAAAAAGACCTCTACGTCAGCGCGACCGGCGAAAAACGGCCCAAGGACGGGATCGTCGTCGAAGTGCCGGCGGGAACCGTCCTCGTCTCGGAATTCCCCGTTGACGAAGAAGGCAACCCGGACGAAACGGGCGAACCGGGGTGGTGGGCCCTGAAGGACGAACCTGCCCTGAGCGGCAGCGACCTGACCAACCCGGAACAGACCTACGCGCCTAACAGCAACGAACCGATCGTCTCCTTCGGCCTCACCGGCGAAGGTCAGGACAAATTCCAGGAAACCACCCGCCGGATCGCCCAGCGCGGGCAGGCGCAGGCGATCGGACCGGTCGGGCCGCGGGAAGCCGAAGCCCTCTCGGGGCATTTCGCCGTGATCCTCGACAACGAAGTCAAGTCGCGGCCGATGGTCAACTTCAGCGAAAACCCGGACGGGATCGACGGCCGCAACGGCGCTCAGATCAGCGGCGGTTTCGGTGGCTCCAACGGCCTCCGGGAAGCGCAGGACCTGGCGACCACCCTGCAGATCGGCGCCCTGCCGATCAACCTGAAGCTGATCAGCGAGACGCAGGTCTCGGCGACCCTCGGCACCCAGGCGCTCCACGATGGCGTCAAAGCGGCGATCATCGGCCTCAGCCTCGTCGTCCTCTTCCTCCTTCTCTACTACCGCTTCCTCGGTCTGATCGCCTCGGTCGCTCTGGCGGCCTACGGGGTGATCTTCTTCGCCCTGATCGATCTGATCCCGATCACCCTGACCCTGCCGGGGATCGCCGGTCTGGTGCTGACGATTGGCGTCGCCGCCGACTCCAACATCGTCATCTTCGAGCGAATAAAGGAGGAGTTACGAGCAGGGCGCTCGATGTCGAGCGCGATCAGCGCCGGTTACAAACGCGGCATCAGCACGATCGTCGACGCCAACGTCGTCACCCTGCTGACCGCCTTCATCCTCTTCGTCCTCGCGACCGCGGGGGTCAAGGGGTTCGCGTTCACCCTCGGGGTCGGCACGATCGTCTCGCTGCTGACGGCGGTGGTCTTCACGCAGGCTCTGCTCGGCAGCATGAGCCGCTCGCGGATCCTCCGCTCGCCGAGCGTGCTCGGGGCCAGGGGCCCGGGCAAAAAGTGGCACTTCGACTTCATGGGCGCCAGCCGCTGGTTCTTCTCTATCTCGGGCGTGATCCTGCTGATCGGCGGCTTCGCCCTGGCGACCAAGCAGCTGAACTTCGGGATCGACTTCGAGTCCGGGACCCGGATCACGGTGGCGGTCGAACAGGGGACCGACGAGGAAGGGATCCGCAGCGCCCTCCAGGGCGCCGGAATCAGCGGCGAGGAGGTGCAGGCCGTCAGCGACAAGAACTTCCCCGGTAAGGACGTCTTCCAGATCCAATCGCACCAGCTCGAACCAGGTGAGGTCAACGCCGCCGAACAGGCGATCGCTTCCGAATACGGGATCGTCCAAGACGGCTTTGACAGCACCAGCGTCGGCCCGACCTTTGGGCAGCAGGTCGCCAACAGCGCCCTCAAGGCTCTGATCTTCTCGCTGCTCGTGATTTGCGGCTACGTGGCGCTGCGGTTCGATCCGAAGTTCGCGGTGCCAGTGCTGATCGCGATCTTCCACGACATTCTGATCACCGCCGGCGTCTACTCGTTGACCGGGAAAGAGGTGAACAGCGGCACGGTCGCCGCCTTCCTGACGATTTTGGGCTATTCGATCTACGACACGATCATCGTCTTCGACCGAATACGCGAGAACGTGCCGCGGATGCCGCGCGCTGCCTTCTCCCAGATCGTCAACCGCTCGATGAGCGAGGTGCTGACCCGTTCGCTGGCAACCAGCTTCTCGACCTTGCTGGCGGTGATGTCGCTGCTGGTCTTCGGTGGCGCCACCCTCCAGGACTTCGCCTTCGCGATGCTGGTCGGGATCGCCTCCGGAACCTACTCGTCGATCTTCATCGCCTCGCCGGTGCTGACCGCCTGGAAGGAACGCGAGCCAGGGTTCGTCCGGCGCCGCCTCCGGATCGCCGAAGTCGAGGGCGGCAAGGTGCCGGCCTACGCGGATGAGATCGAGACGGCCAAGCTGGCGGCCGACGATGAACGCGAAGTCGTGCCGGCGCCAGAGCCCAAGGCTGCCGCGGCAGAGGCCGAGCCCAGCCCCGGCGCGGTTGCGACCGCCGCGCGCGAGTCCGACGCGGGTAACGGCGGCGACCCGGTGACCAACGGAGAGGGCGACTCGGTTTCAGCCGAACGCCGTCAGCGCAACGCTGAACGCCGCGCCCGCCGTCAGGCGCGCCGCAAACACGGGAGAAAGAGGTAGGCAAACCTGATGGCTCTCGTCGTCTTCTTCATCATGGGAATCGCCCTCTGGCACTTCACCGTCTTCCTGCCGGATCGCTTCTGGCAGGGAATTGTCGGTGCCTTCGTCGGCTCCGTCCTGGGGTCGCTGATCTTCGGGCTGATCGTGCAAGAGGTCAGCGGTAAGAGTCTCGGGGACACCGATCTCAGCACCGCCTTGATCGCGGTGCCCGGGGTTTTGATCGGACTCGCGGTGGTCTGGATGATCGGCATCCGCACCGAAGAGCACGTCGAGTAGCTCGAATCGTCCCTGCTTGCGGGGTTCGGGCGGTGTTTTTCCATCCGCCGCCAGAGCCAGCCTTCTGGGGTGCCGCCCAGCGCCTCCGCATTCGTAGTTGAGCCCTACTCGTACGCCGAGGCGCGTGTCCTCGGCCAGGAGCTTGGACTGAGTGAGCCGGTTGCGGTCACGCTCGTCCGCCGCGGCTACCGGACCCCGCAGCAGGCGCGGGCCTTCCTCGCGGCGGCGGAGACCCACCCGCCCGAGGCATTCGAGGCGATGGGAGAGGCGGCGGGGCTGATCCTCGACGCGGTCGAAGCTGGAGCTCGGATCACCGTCCACGGCGATTTCGACGTCGACGGCGTCTGCGCGACGACCGTGATGGTCTCGACCCTGCGCTCGCTGGGAGCGGAGGTCGACTGGCTGATCCCCGACCGGATCGCCGACGGCTACGGCCTCAGCGCCGAGAACGTGCGACGCCTGGCGGAGCGCGGGACCGAGCTGCTGCTTACCGTCGACTGCGGGATCACCGCGGTCGCGGAGGTGGCGCTGGCGCGGGAGCTGGGCATGAAGGTGATCGTTACCGACCACCATCAGCCGGAGCCTGAGCTGCCCGATTGCGTGATCCTGCACCCGCGGGTCAGCGGCTATCCGTTCGAGCACCTCTGCGGGACGGCCGTCGCCTGGAAACTGGCCGGCGCGCTTTCCGGCGAGGCGGAGGCGCATCTCGATCTCGTCGCACTGGCGACGGTCGCCGACGTCGTTCCGCTGGTCGGCGAGAACCGCAATCTCGTCCGCCGCGGCTTGGCCGAGATCCGGCGGGCGCGCCGCCCCGGAATCCGGGCGCTGCTCGCGGCCGCCAGTTGCGAGCCCGGGCAGGTCGACGAGAGCGACCTCGGTTTTCGCCTGGCGCCGCGGATCAACGCGGCCGGCCGCCTGTACCGGGCGGATGCGGGGGTCGAGCTCTTCCTCACCGATGACGAGCAGCGGGCGCGCCAGATCGCCGAAGAGCTGAGCCGCGCCAACTCCGAGAGGCGGGCGACCGAGCGCGAGGTCGACACCGCCGCCGAGGCCTGCCTGCGGGAGCTGCCCGAGGACCTCCGGGGGGCGCCGGGTCTGGTCCTCGCCGGTGAGGGGTGGCATCAGGGCGTGGTCGGGATCGTCGCCTCGCGCCTGGTCGAGCGCCACCACAGGCCGGTGGTCGTCATCTCGCTCGACGGCGAGGGCGGCGGCAGAGGGTCAGGGAGGAGCATCCCGGGCTTCGACCTGCTGGCGGCGCTGGAGGAGTGCTCGGAGCACCTGGAGGGCTTCGGTGGACACCGCGCCGCCGCCGGCCTCAACCTCAGGGCCGAGAACCTGGATGCCTTTCGGGAGGCGTTCGCCGCCCATGCGCGCTCGCTTCTCGACCCGGCGGACCTGCGGCGGACCGAACGGATCGACGCCGTGGTCGGCGGGGTCGGCCTGGGTCTGGAGCTGGCTGAGGAACTGGGGCAACTGGCGCCTTTCGGGATGGGCAACCCCGGGGTGCGGCTGCTGGTCCCTTCGGCACGGGTTACCGACGTGCGGCCGATGGGGGAGGGCAAGCACGCCCGCTTCAGCCTCCGCAGCGGCTCCCACCGCGCCCTCGGCGTCGCTTTCGGGCGCTCCGGCCTCGGCGTCGAGGAGGAGGATCTGCTCGACGCCACGGTGCGACTCGAGGTCAACCACTGGAACGGCTCGGTCGAGCCCCGCGTCGTCCTCCGCGAGCTATACCCGCTGGAGGAGTCCCCGGCCGAGGAGGGCCAGCCGGCCATCGTGCACTCGTGCGCCGGCGACGAAACGCAGTGGTGGGCGCGCTTCGAAGCCGAGCTCGCCGCGCCCCTCGACGCCGAAACCGCAAAAACCACTCCCCAGGAACCAATTTTGCGGTCTCGCGAGGTTCGGAGCGGGGGATCGGCGACGGCGGCGGTGGCGGAGCTCGTTTCGAGCGGGGCGGCGGTCCTTGCTGTCTGCGCCGACGCGGCGCGGCGGGGGGCGCTCGCCAACGGTGCCAGCGGGCTGGCGCGGTTCAACGGCGGCGCCGCCCTGGTTGCGTGTCACCGCTGCGAGGACGAGGCGATCGACGGCCTGCGAGCCCGCGCCGAGGGCGGGCTGGCGCTCGTTGACTTCGAGGCCCTGGCCCGCCGCCCACAGATGGTCAGCGTCTTCGAGCATGTCGTCCTCGTCGACCCGCCGCGCTCGGCAGCCGACGAGGCGCGCGCCGGGCGGGCCTTCGAGGGGGGCGGAGCCGGCTACCTCCACCTCCTCTGGAGCGATGCCGAGAAACCCTTTGCCGGCAAGGCGATTGCCGAGCAGTGGGCGACGAGGGACGGGGTGGCGGCGATCTTCCGCGCCCTCCGTGAGGCCGGCGAGGCGCGCGGGCCGGAGCTGCGCCGGGCGCTCTCCGGCGCCGGTTCCTACCCGCTGTGCCCGGAGGCGGCGGCGCGCCGCTTCCGCGTCCTGCGCGAGCTCGGCCTCGTGCGAGGCGAGCCGGATCGCGGCGACGGGGTGGTCGGGGTCGTATCCTCAGAGGGCACGGATCTGCAGCGCTCAGGGGCGTTCCGCGCCTATAGCGCCATCAACTCGGAGGCCCAGCGATACCTCGAAAGCCGCAAACTGCCGTAGAGCACAAGGAGTTCCTCGCCGATCTTTTCGCCGTGATCGAGGAGTTCGACTCGCTGCCGGCCGATAACGGCAACGGGGCCTCGGGCGGCACCGCGCTGGCGGTGGCGACGATCGACCGCGCCAAGATCGAGCGCGCCTTCGACTTCGCCTGCGAGCGGCACGCCGATCAGCGCCGCTACTCCGGCGACGAGTTCATCACCCACCCGGTCGGCGTCGCCCAGATCTGCGCCGGGATGAGACTGGACACCGAGACCCTCTGCGCCGCCCTGCTCCACGACACGGTCGAGGACACGACCGCGAGCCTCGGCGAGATCCGCGAGGAGTTCGGCGACGAAATCGCCCAGCTCGTCGACGGCGTCACCAAGCTGACGGGGATCACCTTCGAGAGCCGCGACGAGCGCCAGGCCGAGAACTACCGGAAGATGATGGTGGCGATGGCCACCGACGTCAGGGTGATCCTGATCAAGCTGGCCGACCGCCTTCACAACATGCGCACGCTCGGCGCCCTGCCGAAGCAAAAACAGACCTCGAAGTCGCACGAGACGCTGGAGATCTACGCCCCGCTGGCCCACCGCCTGGGGATCCACGCGATTAAATGGGAGCTCGAGGACCTCGCCTTCGCCACCTTGCACCCGCGCAAGTACGCGGAAATCAAGCAGCTAGTCGCGCAGCAGCGCGAGGAGCGGGAGGCCTACGTCTCCAAAGCCGGCGAGTTCCTCGCCGAGGAGCTGGAGCAGGTCGGCATCGAGGCCGAGATCTCCGGCCGCGCCAAGCACTTCTACTCGATCTACACGAAGATGACGAAGAAGGGGCGCGAGTTCAACGAGATCTACGACCTCACCGCGATGCGGGTGATCGTCGACTCGGTCAAGGACTGCTACGGCGCGATCGGGGTCATCCACGCGCTCTGGAAGCCGCTGCCCGGGCGCTTCAAGGACTTCATCGCCACCCCGAAGATGAACCTGTACCAGACCCTGCACACGACGGTGATCGGGCCGAAGGGCCAGCCGCTCGAGATCCAGGTGCGGACGGCGGAGATGCACGAGCTCGCCGAGTACGGCGTCGCCGCACACGTGATCTACAAGGAGGGCGCCGGCGGCAAGGACCCCGAGCGCGACAAGATGACCTGGCTGCGGCACCTGCTCGACGCCGAGGGCGAGGGCGACCCCGAGGAGTTCCTCGAGGCGCTCAAGGTCGATCTGTTCGAGGACGAGGTCTTCGTCTTCACGCCGAAGGGCGAGATCAAGAACCTGTCGGCCGGCTCGACGCCGCTCGACTTCGCCTACGCGGTCCATACCGACGTCGGCCACCGCTGCGTCGGCGCGAAGGTCAACAACAAGATCGTGCCGCTGCACTACACGTTGCGCAGCGGCGACATCGTCGAGATCCTCACCGCCAAGCGCGAGCGCGGCCCGTCACGCGACTGGCT
>DASSHE010000057.1:0-81506 GCA_035693065.1 Solirubrobacterales bacterium | reverse complement strand
GACTAAGTTGCCGAACCAGGTCGGTGTACCGTCGGAGCCTCGGGCGATATATGTCCTACTTCCGCAGCCTGCCGACGGCGCTGATCGTTTTGCGCGAAGGCGGAACGACAGGCGCGGCGACAGACGACAATCAGATAGGCGACAATCAGGAGAAAGGCGCCAGCGCGGCACCCGGCTAAAGCGCCACCGCATCGGCCCAACAACGAGCAGGATCGAGTCGGCAGGAGGTACGGGGCGCGAGCGCTCCGCATCCATGAACGTTAAGAGATACGCGCGGGGCCCCTTGTTCTGGGTCCTCCTCATCGTCGTGCTGCTCGTCTTGCTAAAGGGCCTGTGGAGCGGGGGCAGCGACTACAAGGGCGTCGACACCTCGCAGGTCACCAACGCCATCAACACCGGCAACGTCGAGTCGGCCATCTTCCACGACAAAGAGCAGACCGTCCAGGTCACGCTGAAGAACCCGCTGCCGGACGGCGCCACCAAGATCTCGTCGTCGATCTCGCCCGACCAAGAGGTGCTGCTGCAGAACAAGCTTGACCAGTTGGCCCTCGACAAGAAGCTCGAGCCCGCCAAGCTGTACGACGTCAAGGTCACCCACGGCAGCATCTGGCTCGCGATTTTGCTGAACGCGTTGCCGATCCTGCTGCTCGTCGGTCTGATGATCTTCATGCTCACCCAGATGCAGGGCGGCGGCTCCCGGGTCATGAACTTCGGCAAGTCCAAGGCCAAGCGGATGTCGGTCGACGCCCCCAAGATCACCTTCCGGGACGTCGCCGGGGTCGACGAGGCCGTCCAGGAGCTGCACGAGATCAAGGAGTTCCTCGAGAATCCGAAGAAGTTCCAGGCACTGGGCGCGCGGATCCCCAAGGGCGTGCTGCTCTACGGGCCTCCCGGCACCGGTAAGACGCTGCTTGCGCGCGCCGTCGCCGGCGAGGCCGGCGTGCCGTTCTTCTCGATCTCCGGTTCCGACTTCGTCGAGATGTTCGTCGGCGTCGGTGCGAGCCGCGTCCGCGACCTCTTCGAGCAGGCCAAGCAGAACTCCCCCTGCATCATCTTCATGGACGAGATCGACGCCGTCGGCCGCCATCGCGGCGCCGGCATGGGCGGCGGTCACGACGAGCGCGAGCAGACGCTGAACCAGCTCCTGGTCGAGATGGACGGCTTCGAAATGAAGGACAACATCATCTTGATCGCGGCCACCAACCGCCCCGACATCCTCGACCCGGCGCTGCTGCGGCCGGGCCGTTTCGACCGCCAGGTCGTCGTCGACCGCCCCGACCGCAAGGGTCGCAAGAAGATCCTCGAGGTCCACACCCGCGGCAAGCCGCTGGGCCGGGAGATCGAGCTCGACACGCTGGCCGGCCAGACGCCAGGTTTCACCGGCGCCGACCTCGCCAACCTGATCAACGAGGCGGCCCTGCTGACCGCCCGCTCGGGCAAGCGCGAGATCACCATGCAGGAGCTCGAGGAGGGGATCATGCGCGTGATCGCCGGCCCCGAGAAGAAGACCCGGGTGATGAGCGAGAAGGAGCGCCTGGTTACGGCCTACCACGAGGTCGGCCACGCGATCGTCGGCCAGCTACTCGAGAACACCGACCCCGTCCACAAGATCTCGATCATCAGCCGCGGCCAGGCCCTCGGCTACACGATCAGCCTCCCGACCGAGGACAAGTTCCTCACCACCCGGGCCGAGCTGACCGACACGATGGCGATGACGCTCGGCGGCCGCGCCGCCGAGGAGATCGTCTTCGGCGAGATCACCACCGGCGCCTCCAACGACCTCGAAAAGGTGACCGAGACGGCGAAGCGGATGGTGATGCGGTTCGGCATGTCCGAGCGCCTCGGACCGCGCGTCTTCGGCCACGACCGCGGCCAGCCCTTCCTCGGCCGCGAGTTCAGCGCCGAGCCCGACTACTCGGACGAGATCGCCCGTGAGATCGACGACGAGATCCGCCGCATCGTCGAGAGCGCCCACCAGACCGCCAAGGGCCTGCTGAACGAACGCCGCGACGACCTCGAGCGGGTCTCGAAGCTGCTGCTGGAGCGGGAGACGATCGACGCCAAGGAGTTCATCGCCCTGCTCGAAGGCAAGCCGGAGAGCGAGGTCTTCGTCGACGAAGAGGAGCCGCCGGAGCCAGCCGAGCCCGCTCCCGAGCCAGAACCCGCCGCCCGCGAGGGCTCCCGTCCGTCGCCGCGCCCAAGGCCCGGCTTCGCCGGCGGCGACGCAAGCTGACGGCGCTCCCGCCATGAAGCTGATGGGGGTTGTCAACGTCACCCCGGACTCGTTCTCGGACGGGGGGATGTACCTCGATCCGGAAGCGGCGATCGAGCACGGCCGTGAGCTGCTCGGCGAGGGGGCGGACATCCTCGACGTCGGCGGTGAATCGACCCGGCCGGGGGCGGCCGAGGTCTCGGCCGAGGAGGAGCTGCGGCGGGTGCTGCCGGTGGTCGAGGGACTGGCCGGGGAGGCGACGGTCTCCGTCGACACCTCGAAGGCGGCGGTCGCGTCGGCGGCGCTCGCGGCCGGCGCCGCGATCGTCAACGACGTCACCGCCCTGCGCGGCGATCCGGAGCTGGCGGCGGTCTGCGCCGAGAGCGGCGCCGCCGTCATCCTCATGCACATGGTCGGGACCCCGCGGACGATGCAGGACGACCCGCGCTACGACGACGTCGTCGGCGAGGTTCGCGACTTCCTCGCCGGCCGTCTGGAGGCGGCGATCGCGGCCGGGATCGACGCGGAGCGGATCTGGCTCGACCCCGGGATCGGCTTCGGCAAGACCGCCGAGCACAACCTCGAGCTGCTGCGCCGGCTGGGCGAGCTGGGCGAGCTGGGGCGGCCGCTGGTGGTGGGGACCTCGCGCAAGAGCTTCATCGGCCGGGTCGACGGCTCCGGCGCCCGCGACCGCGTCGGCGGCACCGTCGCCTCCTCGCTGCTGGCAGCGGCCGCGGGTGCCGACGTGCTCCGTGTCCACGACGTCGCGCCGATGCGCCAGGCGCTCACGATGGCCGCGGCGATCGCCGGATAGGTAGGTTTGCCGCCGATGGAGAGCCACGGAAACGGGATCGAATCCAGCACCGAGATCGAGCTGCACGGGCTCTCGATCTACACCCACCACGGCGTCACCGAGGCCGAGCAGGAAGTCGGGCAGCGGCTCGAGTTCGACATCTCCTTCGACGTCCCCGATTGCGACGCCGTCCTCACTGACCGTCTCGAGGACACCGTCGACTACGCCCAGGTCTGCGACATCGTCACCCTCGCCGCGACCGAGCGCAGCTACAAGACGCTGGAGCGGCTGGCGCAGGTGATCGGCGAGCGGCTGATGGAGCGCTACGGCTGCGACATGGTCCGCGTCCGCGCCGCCAAGCCGGAGCCGCCGCTGCCGCTGGCGATCCAGGAGATCGCCGTCGAGGTCACCCAGGAACGCCCGGCCCCCGAGGACGAAGAACCCGAGGACTAGTGGTGCCGGCGCCGGAGACCCGGACCGGCTACCTCGGCCTCGGCTCTAACGTCGGCGACGCCGCCGGCCACCTGCGCACCGCCGTCGAGCTGCTCGCCGCACGCGGCATCGAGATCGACGCGGTCTCCTCCACCTACGTGACCGAGCCGGTCGGGGAGATCCTCGACCAGCCGGACTTCCTCAACGCCGCCGTCCGCATCCGCACCGACCTCGAGCCCGAGGCGCTGCTCGAAGCCTGCAAGGCGGTCGAGGCCGAGCGCGGCCGTTCCTTCGACGCGCCCCGCCACAGCCCGCGGCCGCTCGACGTCGACCTGCTCCTGCTCGGCGACCTCGAGCTCAGCAGCGAGCGCCTGACGCTGCCCCACCGCGAGGTGACCACCAGGCGCTTCGTCCTCGTCCCTCTGCTGGAGCTGGACCCGGAGTTGACGCTGCCGGACGGGACCCGGCTCGCCGCGGCCCTAGACGCTCTTGGCCCCGGTCAGCGGGTTCAGCCACTCGGCCGGTAGCACCGGCGGCATCTTCCCGGGGTAATTCGGGACCAGGCGCCGCGCCAGTGCCGCCGCCGGCCGCGATTCGATCGCTGGGCGCAGGTCGTCGAGGGTCATCGCGAGGCCGATGCTGGGGGCGATCTGGAAGTCGGCGACGTTGAGCTGCTCGCCGTTCAAGACCCCGGCCTCGATCCAGGCGTCGACCTGGTCGAGCAAACCCGGAAGCCGCTCCAGCGCCCGCCGCGCGTTCTCGTCGCTGGCTTCGTTGAAGCGGGCCGAGAGGGCGACGAGGGGGGCGCCGGTTCTCACCGCGAGGCCGATCGGGACGCCGATTCGGGCGCCCTCGGAGTAGCTGCGCAGGGGGTTGCGGTCCTGCTTGAAGCCCCACCAGAGGAGCTGCCGCAGCGGGTGCTGCAGCTCCTCGTCGCCGAAGCGCTCGGCCGCTTCGACCGCGGCCCGCTGCTCGGGGTCGGACGGGAAGAGCGGCGGCTGCGGCCGCAGCCGATCGAGCTCGCGGGCGATCTGCCGCGACCCCTGCACCTTCTGGCCGTCGATCTTCAGCGCCGGCACGGTGATTCCGGGGAATCCAACCGCGCGCAGCACCACCTTGGACACGACCGGCATCAGGTCGGTCCGCTTGTAGGTGATCCCCTTGTGCTCGAGCATCAGCGCTGCGGCGATGCTCGGGTGCGATGCCGGGATCACGTAAAGACGCGCCTCCATCCGCCGATCCTATGCGGATTCGACGGTGTTTGGCTACCCAGCCAGTCGGCGGCCGCGATAATCCCCGTCCCATGCTCCTCGCGGTCGACGTCGGCAACACCCAAACCCACCTCGGCGTCTTCGCCGGAGAGCAGTTGACCGAGCACTGGCGCTTCCAGACCCGTTCGGGGGCGACCGGCGACGAGCTGGCGGCCCAGATCGCCGGCCTCTTCGCCCTCTGCGACATCGAGCTCGGCGGCGTCGACGCAGTCTGCGTCTCCTCGGTGGTGCCGCCGCTCGGCAACCAGTACGAGCAGCTCACCCGGCGCTACCTCGGCGCCGAGGCGTTGACGATCGGGCCCGGGCTGAAGACCGGCATGCCGATCCGGATTGAGAACCCGCTCGAGGTTGGCGCCGATCGCCTCGTCAACGCGATCGCCGCCTGGGAGCGCTTTGGTGAGGCCTGCGTCGTTGTCGACTTCGGGACCGGGATCAACATCGACGCCGTCTCCGCCGACGGCGAGTACCTCGGCGGCGCCATCGGCCCCGGTCTCGCGCCCTCGCTCAGCGCCCTGATCGAGAGGGCGGCGCGGATCACCCGGATCGACCTCGAACAGCCGAAGGAGGCGATCGGTCGCTCGACCCGGGCGGCGATCAACTCCGGCTTCGTCTTCGGCTTCGCCGGGCTGATCGACGGCATCGTCCGCCGCATCGAAGAGGAACTGCCGAACCCCCGGCTGCTCGCCACCGGCGGCTACGCCTCGACCGTCGTCCCCTACACCGAGACGATCGACGAGGTCGACGACCTGCTTACGCTGAAGGGCCTGCGACTGATCCATGAGCGCAACCGCTGATGACACCCGCCTGGCCCCGCGCCCCCCGCTGACCGACCCTTTTGAGATCGGCGGCGTGCCGATCGCCAACCGGGTCCTGCTGGCGCCGCTGGCCGGGATCGGCAACTGGTTCGTGCGCCTGCAGGCGAAACGCCACGGCGCCGGCCTCGCGGTCTCGGAGATGGTCTCCAGCTTCGCCCTCCACTACCGCAACGAGCGCACCCTGCGTGACCTGATGCGGATCCATCCCGACGAGCACCCGGTCTCGATCCAGCTCTTCGGCCACGACGCCGAGGTGATGCGCTCTGGCGCCGAGATCGCCGCTGCCGCCGGCGCGGACCTGATCGACATCAACATGGGCTGCCCGGTGCCGAAGGTGCGCAAGACCGGCGCCGGCGCCCAGCTCCTGCGCGACCCCGACCTCGCCCTGGCGCTGGCGCGGGCGGCGCGCGAGGGCAGCGGCCTGCCGGTGACGGTGAAGCTGCGCTCGGGGATCGAGGCCGGCGACCGCTCCGGCTTCGACCTTGCCGTCCGCCTCGCCGAGGAGGTCGGCGTCGCCGCGATCGGCTTCCACCCGCGCGCTGCGACCAAGGGTCACAAAGGCTCGCCGGACTACGCCCTCACCCGCGAGCTGGTCGAGCGCGTCGAGGTGCCGGTGATCGTCTCCGGCGGTCTATCCAGCGCCGGCGCCGCTCGCCGCGCCTACGAGGAGTCCGGCGCCGACGCGGTGATGATCGCCCGCGGGTCGTTCGGCAACCCCTGGGTCTTCGAGGAACTGACCGGCCGCCGCAGCGCCCCGCCGAGCCGCGGTGAGATGGTCGCCGAGTGGCTCTGGGTCCTCGACCGGGCTGAGGAGCACCTCGGTGCCGAGCGGGCCGAGCGCTATCTGCGCAAATTCCACCCCTGGTACGCGGAGCGGCTGGAGGCGCCGAAGGAGGTGGCCGACGAGCTGCAACGCAGCGCCGATCTGCGGCGGGCACGGGAGCTGATCGCGGCCCTGACCGAGCCGGTCGCGATCGCCTGAAAGCTCCCCTTTGGCCGGCAATCCGGCCTCGCTATAATCCCGCGACTCCGTGCCGGGTGCTGCCGTCGGTAAGGCCGCATCAGGCGCGTTTTTTTAGGTTTCGGGGCCGGCCAGGGTTCCGATTTCAATCCAAAGCGAGGTCGTCAAGTGCGTCAGGCAGTCATCACGCCCGAGGGGCTGGAGAAACTCAAAGAGGAGATCGAGTTCCTCTCGACGACCAGACGTCGCGAGATCGCCGCCCGGATCAAGGAGGCGCGCGAATTCGGCGACATCTCCGAGAACGCCGAATACGACGACGCGAAGAACGAGCAGGCGCTGCTCGAGGCGCGGATCGCCCAGTTGGAAGAGAAACTGCGCCGGGCGACGGTGATCGACGAGAGCGCGGTCAGCACCGACGAGGTCGGCTTTGGCTCCGTCGTCCACGTCAAAGACCAGAAGACCGGCGACTCGCAGAAATTCCAGATCGTCGGCTCGACCGAGGCCAACCCGCTGGAGCACAAGCTCTCCAACGAGTCGCCGATCGGCAAAGCGCTGATCGGCCGCAAGCGCAACGACGTGGTCGAGGTCGAGGTCCCGCGCGGGCCGAAGAAAAAGCTGAAAATCACCAAGATCGAGAAGGCGCATTAGCACTCGCTAGGCTCGCGCCCTGATGAGCGAGCCAACCGATCAGCGGCAGGGAGAGCAGGAGCTCTCCGACGTCCTCCGCGACCGCCGCCAAAAGCTGGAGCGGATCCGCGAGGCGGGGGTCGAGCCGTTCCCGCACGAGTTCTCCGACCGTGAGGACGTCGGCGAGGTGCGCGCCGCCCACGAGGGTCTGGCGCCGGGGATGGAAACCGAGTCGCGCCACCGGGTGGCGGGACGGATCGTCGCCCGCCGCGGCCACGGCAAGGCCTGCTTCATCGACCTTCGCGACGGCAGCGGCCAGATCCAGCTTCACGCGCGGGCGGACCTGCTCGGCGAGGAGGCCTACGAGATGCTGGTCGACCTCGACCTCGGCGACATCGTCGGCGTCGAGGGGACGGCGATGGCGACCCGGCGCGGCGGCGAGCTCTCGCTGGCGATCGACCACTGGCGGCTGCTGGCGAAGAGCCTGCGGCCGCCGCCCGACAAGTTCCACGGCCTCGAGGACACCGAGACCCGCTTCCGCCGGCGCGAGCTCGACCTGATGGCCAACGAGGAGACGCGCCAGACCTTCCGCGTCCGCGCCCGCACGATCTCCGAGATCCGCCGCTGGTTCGACGAGCACGGCTTCGTCGAGGTCGAGACGCCTGTCTTGCAGCCGCTCTACGGCGGCGCCCTGGCGCGGCCCTTCACCACCCACCACAACGCCCTCGACCGCGACTTCTACCTGCGGATCGCCACCGAGCTCTACCTGAAGCGGCTCGTCGTCGGCGGCATCGACCGCGTCTACGAGCTCGGCAAGGACTTCCGCAACGAGGGCGTCTCCCACAAGCACAACCCCGAGTTCACGATGCTCGAGTGGTACGAGGCCTACGCCGACTACGAGAAGACCGCGCACGACCTAGAGCTGGTGGTGGCCGAGGTGGCCGAGCGGGTGCTGGGGACGACGAAGGTGAAGCGCGGGGAAGAGGAGATCGACTTCGCGCCCCCCTGGCGCCGGATCACGATGCGCGAGGCGATCCTCGAGCGCTCCGGCATCGACATCGCCGAGCACCCGACGCGCGAGGCGCTGGCCAAGGCGATGGGGACCGAGCCCGACCCCAAGGAGGGCTGGGGCAAGCTGGTCGACGGCCTGCTCTCACGCGAGGTCGAGCCGGGGTTGATCCAGCCGACCTTCATCCTCGACTACCCGGTCGAGCTCTCGCCCTTCGCCAAGCGCCACCGCTCCGAGCAGGGCCTGGTCGAGCGCTGGGAGGCCTTCGCCGGCGGCATCGAGATCGCCAACTCCTTCACCGAGCTCAACGACCCCGACGAGCAGCGCCGTCGCTTCGAAGAACAGGTGGCGGAGGGCAAGCGCGGCGACGAAGAGACCCAGCCCTACGACGAGACCTTCGTCGAGGCGCTGGAGCAGGGGATGCCGCCGACCGGCGGCGTCGGCCTCGGCATCGACCGCCTGGTGATGATGTTCACCGGGGCCAAGACGCTGCGCGAAGTCCTGCTGTTCCCGGCGATGCGGAACTGACCGAGGGACTGCGGGCGTTGGGGGAGGGGGTCGGTGCACCTCCTCCGGAATTGACCTCCCCTCCGCTTCGCTTCGGGGAGAACATGCTGCGCGGCTACGCCGCGCAATAACCAGATTGCATATCGCCGAACATTCCTGCGGAGGTGCACCGACCCCCTCCTTCAAAACGAGCTCTGGGGGACGCCCGAGGAACGGCAGCTCTATCTATCTCCAGCTGCTTGAACCTGAGCCGTGTTGATTTGCGTGTGGGGGAGGGGGTTCGGGGACCCTCTTCACGTTTTGCGCCGCTGGCCCAACCCGGTACTCGGAAGGCTGGAGACGATCCCGCCAGGTAGGCGAGTGAAGAGGGTCCCCTAACCCCCTCAACCGCGGCGCTGCGTCTCCGGCGGCACCGGATCCCGGTCAGACCCTCAGGCGTTCTGTGGTTCCTTTCGGACGGTATCCGTGCATAAGGAACCACGGAACCGGGAGAACTCCCAGCCAAGCAAAGTCGTGGTTCCTTTCGTACCTATGCCGTCCGAAAGGAACCACGGAACCTTCGGAGCGGATTGGCTGGGAGTCCGGTCGTCCTCTGTGGGAATGTTCGCGAAGCGCGCGATATGCAACCGGCTTCTGCCCGCCATTGGCGGGCCTCGGGACCTCGGCTACGCCGGCGCGGTTGCGTTGTCTTCGCGGGCCTCGCCGGCCAGCTGCTCGAAGAAGGTGTCGAGGTCCTTGGTCGAGAGACCGGGCGCTTCGGACTCGAGGCCGGCTTCGGCGAGCGGGCCCTTGGGACCGAGGACGACCGCGATCCGGTCGGAGCGCTTGCTGCCGTCGCCGCAGAGGACCAGGGAGCCTGCGCCGCCGCCGGGCAGCGGCCCGCTCATCACCCGGTCGGGCTTGAACGGGATCTTCGCCTCGGCGTGGGCGGCGGCGAAGTGGAGCGGTTCCTCCAAGCTCAGCCCCCGCTTCTCCGCGTAGCTGCGGAAGAAGTCCTCTTCGGCGTACTTCTTGCTGGCGCTCTTGACCTTGCTGCGGATGGCGAAGAAGAAGATGACGAGGAGCAGCGACCCCTCGATCACCGCGAGGGCGGCGTAGGCGCCTTCGGTGATCGTCACGATCGGGATCGCCGCGCCCGGCACGTTGAGGATCAGGGTGAGGAGCACGGCGAACTTCAGCGCCGAGAGGAAGGTGGCGCCGGCGCGGCGTGCGTAGCTGCGGTAGGCGGGCAGGGCGGCGGTGAGGTACTCGGGCGGATCCGTCTTCACCTTCGCCAGCGCCTTCTCCATCTGCGGGTCGGAGGCGTCGGGGTCCTTGGCGGCGTTGCGGCTGCCGTCCCCGCTGTCGAGCTCCTCCAGCGACTCCGCGCGGATCGCGCTGGCGATGTGGGCGGCGTCTTCGCAGACCGTGGCGAGGGCGGCATTGTCGCCGAGGTAGCCGTCGCGGCCACAGCAGAGGACGCCGTTGGCGAGCTCGAAGCCCCAATCGTCCTCGCTGCGCCCGAGCCACTCGACCAGCGCCGGGGAGAGCAGTTGGGCCAGCCAGTTCTCGCTCGTGCCCTTGAAGGCGCAGGCGCGGGCTCCCTCGAAGGGCTCGGTGTAGGGGAGCTCGACCTTGGTCATCTCGGTGCTGCCGGCGAGCGCGCTGAGGTTGCTCTCGGAGCCGGAGAAACCCATGTAGGGGAGGAAGCCGATGCTCTCCGGAATCTGCGTCACCACCAGCGTGAACCTGCGCTCCTCGCTGTGGGTGTGATCGTCGGAGTCGGTCCAGGTATAGGTGTAGGTGTAGTGGCAGAGGGTGCCCTCGATGCCGCCCGGCAGGGCTCCCGTCGCGGCCCCCTCGACCTTGGCGCCCTCCCGGGTCAGGGTGCTGCCCTGGGCGGGGAGCTCGGCGCTCGGCGAGTAGCTCAGACCGTGGCTTTCGGCGAACTTTGAGAGGGAACCTGCGTCAGCTGCGACCGCCACGGCGCGATCCTATCCGCGCTGAATCCCAGCATTCGAGCCAAAACCCCCGGAAATGTGCCGGATGTCCCCTGAAAGCACGCTCTTAGCGACATCACAGGGCCCGAAGCCGGACATGCAGGCCCGGTAGAGTTAAGGGACAAATGGGCGTCCCCCGATAAGGACAGGGCGACCCGGTACAAACTCGGGTCCTCCGGGTTCAAGAGCGGAAGAGGTTTCATTTGTTCGAGCGATTCACGGAGCGGGCTCGTCAGGTCGTCGTCCTAGCGCAGGAGGAGGCCCGAACGCTCAAGCACAACTACATCGGCACCGAGCACATCCTGCTCGGCTTGCTGCGTGAGGAGGAGGGGCTCGCGGCCCGCGTCCTCGAGTCCCTCGACATCACCGTCGAAAGGGTCCGCTCGCAGGTGGTCCGCATCGTCGGCTCGGGCGAGGAGGTCACCTCCGGCCAGATCCCCTTCACCCCGCGCGCCAAGAAGGTCTTGGAGCTGGCGCTGCGCGAGGCGCTCTCGCTCGGCCACAACTACATCGGCACCGAGCACATCCTGCTCGGCCTCGTGCGCGAGAACGAGGGCGTCGCGGCGCGCATCCTGCTCGACTTCGACGCCGACTCGGACAAGATCCGCAACGAGGTCATCCGCATGCTCTCCGGCCCGGGCGGCCGTCGTCAGGGCGGCGGCGGTGGCGGCTCGGCCGAGGGGAAAAAGTCTTCGAAACTGCTCGACCAGTTCGGGCGCAACCTCACCCGCCTCGCCGAGGAGGGCAAGCTCGACCCGGTGATCGGGCGCGAGACCGAGATCGAGCGGATCATGCAGATCCTCTCCCGCCGCACCAAGAACAACCCGGTGCTGCTGGGCGAGCCCGGCGTCGGCAAGACCGCCGTCGTCGAGGGCCTGGCCGCGCGGATCAACAAAGGCGAGGTGCCGGAGCTGCTGAAGAACAAGCAGATCTACACCCTCGACTTGGCCGCCCTGGTCGCCGGCTCCAAGTACCGCGGCGAGTTCGAGGAGCGCCTCAAGAAGGTGATGAAAGAGATCACCCAGCGCGGCGACATCATCCTCTTCATCGACGAGCTCCACAACTTGGTCGGCGCCGGCGCCGCCGAGGGCGCGATCGACGCCGCCTCGATCCTGAAGCCGGCTCTGGCCCGCGGCGAGCTGCAGACGATCGGCGCCACCACGCTCGACGAGTACCGCAAGTACCTCGAGCGCGACTCGGCGCTTGAGCGCCGCTTCGCCCAGATCAAAGTCGACCAGCCCTCGCCGGAGGACACCGTCCGCATCCTCGAGGGCCTGCGCGAGCGCTACGAACAGCACCACCGGGTGACGATCCGCGACGACGCCCTCGAAGCCGCCGCCGAGCTCGCCGACCGCTACATCTCCGACCGCTTCCTGCCCGACAAGGCGATCGACCTGATCGACGAGGCCGGCTCGCGGATGCGGATCAAGTCGATGAGCACTCCGCCCGTGTACCGCGACCTCGAGGAGGAAATCGAGAAGACGCGGCGCGAAAAGGAGTCCGCGATCGAGGCCCAGGAGTTCGAAAAGGCCGCCAACCTGCGCGACACCGAGCGTCAGCTCACCACCCGCAAGCGCCAGCTCGAAGACGAGTGGGCCGAGGGTGAGAACGGCGAACGGCCCGAGGTCGGCGAGGAGGAGATCGCCGACATCGTCTCGATGTGGACCGGCATCCCCGTCTTCAAACTGACCGAGGCCGAGACCAAGAAGCTGATCCGGATGGAGGAGGAGCTGCACAAGCGGGTGATCGGCCAGGAGGTCGCGATCACCGCCGTCTCGAAAGCGATCCGCCGCTCCCGCGCCGGGATCAAGGATCCGAAGCGGCCGGCCGGCTCGTTCATCTTCCTCGGCCCCTCCGGCGTCGGCAAGACCGAGCTCGCCCGCACCCTCGCCGAGTTCCTCTTCGGCGACGAGGAGGCGATGGTCCGGATCGACATGTCGGAGTACATGGAGAAGCACGCGGTCAGCCGCCTGGTCGGCTCGCCCCCGGGCTACATCGGCTACGACGAGGGCGGTCAGCTGACCGAGGCCGTGCGCCGCAAGCCGTACTCCGTGCTGCTGCTCGACGAGATCGAGAAGGCGCACCCGGACGTCTTCAACATCCTCCTGCAGATCCTCGAGGACGGGCGCCTCACCGACGCCCAGGGACGCACCGTGGACTTCCGCAACGCGATCGTGATCATGACCTCGAACATCGGCGCCTCGGAGATCTCGAAGAACACCTCGATCGGGTTCACCGTCTCCGACGAGACCGGCATGTCCTACGACGACATGAAGAACCGGATCATGTCCGACCTGAAAAAAGTCTTCCGGCCGGAGTTCCTCAACCGGATCGACGAGGTCATCGTCTTCCACAAGCTCGCGAAGGAGGAGGTCAAGGAGATCATCGACCTGATGATCAACCGCGTCCGCGTCCAGGTCGCCGAGCACGAACTGCAGCTGGAGCTGACCAACGAGGCCAAGGACCTGCTGGTCGACAAAGGCTGGGACCCCTCGATGGGCGCCCGCCCGTTGCGCCGGGCGATCCAGCGCTACATCGAGGACCCGCTCGCCGACGAGGTGCTGCGCCGCGGCCCCGGCGAGATGACTCCTGGCTCGACCGTGATGGTCGACCGCGACCCCTCCGGCGACGAGGAAGACAAACCGCTGAGCCTGAAGATCATCGCGCCGAAGAAGCCGAAGGCGAAAGCCCCGGAGAAGCCGAAGCGGGAGAAGGTCGGCGTCGGCGCCCGCAAGGGCGAGGGCGACGAGCCCCACGAGCCGAGCGGCGAGGGTCACGAGCCCTCCTCCGGCGACGGCGCCCAGTCCTAACTCGGGTCCCCGCGTGAGCGCACCTGGTCGTACCGCGATCGGCACCTGGAGTGGGGGGCGCTTCCTCCACTTCGGGGAGGCGGTCGAGGAGGACAGGCTGGCGGCGCTGCTGCGCCCCGGAGGTGGCATCGACACCGTCCTCACCGCTGACGCCTACGGACAGGGCGAGGCCGACCGGGTGCTGGGGCGGGCGCTGGAGGGAGTGCCGCGCGAGGACTACTGCCTGATCGGCGCCGTCGGCCACGACTTCTACGAGGGCGAGCGCGACGGGCCGAAGGGCTTCCCGCGCTTCACCGACCCGCGCCTGCGCGGCCCAGAGGAGTACGGCGACTACCTGCGGATGGCGACCGAGGCGAGCCTGGGCCGGATCGGCGCCGGCTCCTTCGACCTGCTGCTGCTGCACAACCCCGACCGCGTCGGCTACAGCAGCGAGCGGGTCTGGGAGGCGATGGCGGCGCTGCGGGAGGAGGGCCTGGCGGAGCGGATTGGCATTGCCCCTGGTCCTGCCAACGGCTTCACCCTCGACGTGATCTCCTGCCTCGAGCGCTTCGGCGGGGTGATCGACTGGGCGATGATCATCCTCAACCCGCTCGAGCCCTGGCCCGGGGAGCTCTGCCTCGACGCGGCCGAGCGCCACGGTGTCGATGTCCTGACCCGGGTCGTCGACTACGGCGGCCTCTTCTGGGACGACCTGCGGCCGGGGATGGAGCTGGCCCAGCGCGACCACCGCGCCTTCCGCCCGGCGGGCTGGATCGAGGCGGGGCTGGAGAAGCTCACCCAACTGCGGCCCTACGCCGAGCGCCACGACCTCACCCCGATGCACCTAGCCTGCCAGTGGAACCTCGCCCACCCGGCGGTCGCCTCCGTGGCGCCGACGCTGATCCAGGAGATCGGCCCCGAGGCGCGCCCGATCGAGGACAAGCGCGCCGAGCTGGCGGCGCTGCCGGCCGAACAGCGCCTCGGCACCGAGGAGATCGCCGAGATCCGCGCGATCGGCGACAACGCCGGCTGCATGGCTCTCAAGGGCGGGACGCCCGGGCACGAGGGCGAGGAGCGCCCCGACTCCTGGCCGCTCAGCGAAGAGCTCGCCAGCGTCGGCGAGCGCTGGGGCATCGACCCCGCCCGCGACCTCGTCGCGTCGCACTAGCCCGTTTCCGCGAAACCGCAAAAACCGCTCCTCAAGAACCAATTTTGCGGTTTCGCGGTGGGGCGCCGGGGGTGGTTGTAGGTTCGCGGCCGATGCCGGGGCTGACCGAGGGGAATCGGAAGTGGTGGACGCTGGCGGGAGCCTGCGCGGGGCTTTTCCTGCTGATGCTCGACTCGACCGTCGTGGCCTTGGCGCTGCCGGCGATCCGCAAGGACGTCGACGCCAGCGCCGAGGGGCTGCAGTGGGTGATGAACGGCTACCTGCTGACGATCGCGGTGCTGGTCGTGACCGCGGGGCGGCTGGGGGACATGTTCGGGCGCAAGCGAGTCTTCATCGCCGGGATGGTCCTCTTCGCGCTCGGCTCGGTCGTCTCCGGCGCCGCCGGCGACCAGGTGGCGCTGATCGTCGGGCGGGCCCTCCAGGGCGCCGGGGCGGCGCCGATGCTCTCGCTCTCCCTGGCGCTGGTCTGCAACGTCTTCCCCTCCGCCGAGCAGCCGCGGGCGCTGGGGATCTGGGCGGCGGTCTCGGCCGTGGCGCTGGCGATCGGGCCGCTCGCCGGTGGCCTGCTGATCGAAATCGACTGGCGGGTGATCTTCTGGATGAACCTGCCGGTGGCGGCGCTGGGGATCGCGATCACCGCGGCGGCGGCGCCGGAGTCGACCGATCCCGGCGCCGGCACGAGGATCGACTGGCCCGGCCTCGCCGCGCTCAGCGCCGGCCTCACCGCCGTCGTCCTCGCCCTGATCCAGTCGCAGGCCTGGGGAGCGGGGGCGGTCGCGGGGCTGGCGGCCTTCGGCGCCCTCTCCCTGCTCGCCTTCTGGCTGATCGAGCACCGGGTGCGGGAGCCGATCGTCGAATTCGCCCTCTTTCGCAACGGCCCCTACTTCGGCGCCAGCGCTGCCGCCTTCGCCCTTGTCGGCTCCTACTGGGCGGTGATGTTCTTCCAGCCGCAGTACCTGCAGGACGTGCGCGGGCACTCGCCGATCCTCAGCGGCCTGATGATCCTGCCGGTGACGGTGCCGATGGTCTTCATCTCCCCGTTCTCGGGCCGCCTGATCGGTCGCTTCGGCGCCCGCCGGCTGATGACCGCGGGGATGCTCTGCGGTCTCGGCGGCCTCCTCGTCCTCACCTTCATCGACGCCGCCAGCCCCTACGCGCTGCTTCTCGGCGGCTACCTCCTCTTCGGGATCGCCCTCGGCCTGGTCTACGCGCCGATGTCGACGGCGGCGATGGCGGCGATGCCGGGGGAGAAGGCCGGGATCGCCTCCGGCATCCTGGCGATGGGCCGGGTCCTCGCCGGCGCGGTTGCCCTCGCCGCCGTCGGCGCTGTCTTCCACGCCCTGCTCGGCGACGGGCACTCGTTTGCCGCCGCCGTCGCCGGCTCGACCTGGGTCGCCGTCGCCCTTTGCGCGATCGGCGCCGTTCTCACCTGGGCCTTCGTCCGCGACCCCGACAAACCGCCCGAGGGGGAGCCGCAACACCACATGCACCACCGCCGCTTCCACCTCTGAGCCCACTGCCACTCAGGAACTCTTGCGGTATTAGCGCTTGACATACGCTATTCCGACCTATCCACTCGGAATCGAGCACACCGCATTCCAGAGCGCTATTTGCCATCCTCTTAGGTGATGCCTTCACTGTCCGGGGATGAGCTTCAAGAGCTTTCAGAACGTCAAGATCCCCGACTCCTCAGAGCACTCGACGTGGTCGCCCCCGGCGGCTCATTGCGCGAGGGGATCGACAACATCGTCCACTCGCGAACCGGCGGGCTGATCGTCGTCGGCGACCTCGACGACATCTCGCACCTGCTCTCCGGCGGCATCAAGCTCGACGTCGACTACTCGCCGGCAATGCTCTACCAGGTGGCGAAGATGGACGGCGCGATCGTCCTCAACGCCGAGGCGACGAAGATCGCCTGGGCCAACGTCCAGCTAATGCCGGACCCGACGATCCTCAGCTCCGAGACCGGCACCCGCCACCGCACCGCCGAGCGCGTCTCCAAACAGACGACCGCGCTGGTGATCGCGATCTCCCAGCGCCGCGACGTCGTCTCCCTCTACGTCGAGGGGACCAAGTACATCCTTCAGGACATCCCCGCCGTGCTGGCGAAGGCGAACCAGGGGCTGGCGACGCTGGAGAAGTACCGCGAGCGCCTCGACCAGGTCTCGGCCCGCCTGACCCAGCTCGAGTTCGAGGGCGGCGGGGTCCTCCACGACGCCCTCGCGGTCTTGCAACGGGCCGAGCTGGTGACCCGGATGGCGGTCGAGGTCGAGCGCTACATCGTCGAGCTCGGGACCGAGGGCCGGCTGATCGAGATGCAGCTGGAGGAGACGATGGTCGGCGTCGCCGCTGACAAGACGGCGCTGATCCGCGACTACTCGGTCGAGGACTCCGAGCAGAACCTGACCGCGGTGCTGCAGGCGCTGGGTCGGATGCCCCACCAGGACGTGCTCGACTTCGGTCGCCTCGCCGAGCTGCTCGGCTACGACCGTAAGCTCAACACCCTGGATTTCCCGGTCGCGCCGCGCGGATACCGCGTCCTTGGCCGCGTCCCCCGCATTCCCAAGCTTGTCGTCCAAAAGATCACCCAGGAGCTGGGCGGGTTGGAGGAGGTCCTGGCGGCCTCCGACACCGACCTCGCCGCCGTCGACGGAGTCGGCCCCACCCGGGCCAAGGACATCCGCGAGGGCCTGCGCCGGCTTCAAGAGGTCGATCTGGTCGACCGGTACTTGCAGAGCTGACGGCGACAGTCGCCGTCGAAAACGAAAGGAGTCACCGATTTCCGAGCTAGACGAGGCCACCCTGGAGGCCGTCTTCGAGGAGGACATCGAGTACGTCTGCGACTTCGAGGAGGGAGACAAGGTCGTTTACCCCCACCATGGCGCCGGCCTGGTGATGTCCAAAGAGACCCGCGAGTTGATGGGGGAGAACCGTGAGTATCTGACGATCAAGATCCTCCACAACGAACTGACCGTGATGGTGCCCTGTGAAAACGCCGGCAAGGCGGGCCTGCGGCGCGTTATCGACGAGGAAGAAATCAAGAAGGTCACAGACGTCCTCACCGACGACGTCTCGGAGATGCCGAAAAACTGGAACCGGCGTTTCAAGTACAACCGCGAGAAGATCAAAACCGGTGACGTCTTCGAGCTGGCCGAGGTAGTCCGCAACCTCGCGATTCGGGAGATGGAAAAGGGCCTCTCGACCGGCGAGAAGCAGATGTACACCCGGGCGAAGAAGATCCTCGCTTCGGAGTTCATGTACGCGCTCGACAAGGACGAGGACGGGGCCGAGGAATACCTCGACGGTCTCCTCGAGGAGCGGTTCGCCGCCACTGTCTCCGCGTAGCGCAGTAACCGCGGTCATCGCGGCCGCCGGCTCCGGGGAGCGACTCGGAGCCGGCGGCCCGAAGGCCTTCGTGCCACTTGCGGGGAAGCCGATGGTCGAGTGGTCGATCGACGCCTTCCAGGCGTGCGAGTCGGTGCGCTCGCTCGTCGTCGCCGCCCCGCCGGGGCACATCCACGAGCTCGCCGGCCGCGACTTCGGGGTCGTTCCCGGCGGCGCCACTCGCGCCGAATCGGTCGCCAACGCGCTGGCCGCAGTGGGGACCGCGTACGTGGCGATCCACGACGCCGCCCGGCCGCTGCTGACGCCGGAGCTGGTCGAGGCCCTGGTCACCGCCCTCGACGCCGACCCCGAGGCCGCCGGCGTCATCGCCGCGGCCCCGGTCACCGACACGATCAAGCGGGCGACGGCCGCGAGCGGGCACTTGGACGGATCAGGTCCGTCGAATTGCCCTCTCGTGGTCGAGGCGACCCAGGACCGCTCGCTGCTGTGGCGGGCGCAGACGCCGCAGCTGTTCCGGACCGAGGCGCTGCGCGAGGCCCTTGCCTCCGCCGCGCGGCCGCAGGAGGCAACCGACGAGTCGATGCTGGTCGAGGCGGCCGGCGGCAGGGTCCTGATCCACCCGGTCGCCGAGGAGAACTTGAAGGTGACGACGCCGCTCGACCTGCGGGTCGCCGAGCTTCTGGTTCAGTCCCGCAGCAGCACGTAGACCAGCACCGCCGCGAAGACGATCTGGCCGACCCCGAAGGCGGTGCCGAGGTTTTTCGCGCCGACGAGGAGGGCGATCGCGGTGCCGCCGGCGAAGGCGAGAGCGAGGAGCAGGAGCTGACGGCCCATTCGGCGCGAAGTCTATGCTCGACCCCGTGCTGACCGATTATCACCTGCACCTGCGCCCTGACGAGGACGAAACGCGCTTCGAGCGCTACTTCACCGCCGAGAACGTCGACCGCTACCTCACCGCCGCCGCCGAGGCGGGGATCGAGGAGCTCGGTGTCTCCGAGCACATCTACCGCTTCCGCCAGGCGCTCGACCTCTGGACCCACCCGCTCTGGGTCGAAAATGCCGTCGACGACATCGACGCCTACTGCGAGTTCGTCCGCGCGACGCCGCTGCGGCTGGGGATCGAGGCCGACTACATCCCCGGTGCCGAGGAGCGGATCGCCGCCCTGCTCGAGGCCCGCGACTTCGACTACGTGGTCGGCTCGGTCCACTTCATCGGCGAGGGCGACGCCGCCGTCGACCACGAGGGCTACGACGTCTGGGAGGGCGACGGCGACGCCGAGGAGATCTGGCGCCGCTACTTCGAGCTGCTGGCCGCCTGCGCCCGCTCCGGCCTCTTCGACATCCTCGCCCACCCCGACCTGGTCAAGGTCTGGGGCCGCGCCCGGCCGCTGCCCGACCGCGACCTCCGCGCCTTCTACGAGCCCGCGGTCGAGGCGATCGCCGAGACCGGGATCGCCGTCGAGCTCTCCACCGCCGGGTTGCGCAAGCCCGTCGGCGAGCTCTACCCCGCCCGCGCCTTCGCGGAGATGTGCGTCGAAGCGGGCGCTTCCTTCGCGCTCTCATCCGACGCCCATCTGCCCGAGCAGGTCGGCTTCGAATACGACCGCGCGATCCAGTTCCTCGACGAGATCGGAGTGGAGGAGATATGCGTCTTCGAGCAGCGCCAGCGGGCCCTCGCTCCGCTCGGCAGCCCCGTCCGCTGACGATGGTCGGCCTCGGCTACGACAGCCATCGCTTCGCCCCGGGCAGGCGCCTCGTCATCGGCGGCGTCGAGATCGACCACGACCAGGGTCTCGAGGGCCACTCCGACGCCGACGTCCTCACCCACGCTGTGATCGACGCCTTGCTCGGCGCCGCCGGCCGCGGCGACATCGGCACGATGTTCCCCGACGACGACCCGAGCTTCAAGGACGCCGACTCGATCGACCTCCTGCGCACGGTCGTCGGCACGATCGCCGGCCCGATCGTCAACATCGACGCCACCCTGATCTGCGAGCAGCCGCGCCTCGGCCCCTACAAGGCGGAGATGGAGCGGTTGCTCGGCGAGGCCACCTCGGCCCGCGTCACCGTCAAGGCGACCAGCAACGAGGGCATGGGCTTCGTCGGCCGCGGCGAGGGAATCGCCTGCATCGCCGTGGCAAGCGTCGAGACCGAATAGTCTTCACAACCGGGATGGCGAACTTGACTGTGTCGGGCCTGCGCGGCTCGATTTCCGATTCGATCTTCGAGGCGCGAGTGCTGCGTGAGGCCGGGATCCTGGCGCCGATGCGCCCGGACAGGGCGCTGCGCATCGGCAGCACCTTCATCCGCTGGGGCGCCTCCCCGGCGACCGGCGTCACCACCGCGGCGATCCACCACCCGCACGAGCTGGCGGTGGTCGACGAGCGCGGCGCCCTCAGCTGGGAACGGCTTCACCGTCGCTCCAACGCCCTCGCCCACTCGCTCGCCGATCTCGGCCTCGGCCCCGGCGACGGGCTCGGGATCATGTGCCGCAACCACCGCGGCTTCCTCGAGGCGACGCTGGCGGCGGCCAAGCTCGGCGTCAGCGCCCTCTACCTGAACACGATGTTCGCCGGCCCGCAGCTGGCCGAGGTGACGAAGCGGGAGGGCCCGAAGGCACTTGTCTACGACGAGGAGTTCACCGACCTGCTCGGTGGGGTCGAGCCCTCGGTGCAGCGGATCGTCGGCTGGTGCGACGGCGAGGTATCCGAGACGACGCTGGACGACCTGATCGCGGCCGGCGAGGAGACCGACCTGAAGCCGCCGCCGGAGAAGCCCAAATTCGTGATCCTCACCTCGGGCACCACCGGCACGCCGAAGGGGGCGCAGCGCTCCAGCCCCGAAGGGCTGCTGCCGATCGCCTCGTTGATCGACAAGATCCCATTCCGTCAGCGGATGACGATGATGATCGCCGCGCCGCTCTTCCACTCCTGGGGCTTCTTCCACTTCGTGATGAGCCTGCCGACGGCCTCGACGATGGTGCTGCGGCGGCGCTTCGACCCGGAGGGGACGCTGCAGGCGGTCGAACAGAGCCGCGCCGACGTGCTCGCCGCGGTCCCGGTGATGGTGCAGCGGATCCTCGAGCTGCCCGACGAGGTGCTGGCCAAATACGACCTGCCTTCGCTGAAGATCACTTCGCTCTCGGGCTCGGCGCTTCCGGGCGAGCTGGCGATCGCCTGGATGGACCGCTTCGGCGACAACGTCTACAACCTCTACGGCTCGACCGAGGTCGCCTACGCCACCGTGGCCACTCCGGAGGACCTGCGGGCGGCCCCCGGGACCGCCGGCAAGCCGCCGCGCGGAACCAAGATCTGCCTCTACGACGAGAACGGCAAGGAGGTCCCCCAGGGCGAGGTCGGCCGGATCTTCGTCGGAAACGAAATGGCGATGGAGGGCTACACCGGCGGCGGCGGCAAGGAGATGATCGACGGCCTCTACTCCAGCGGCGACGTCGGCCACATCGACGAGAACGGCCGCCTCTTCATCGACGGCCGCGACGACGAGATGATCGTCTCCGGCGGTGAGAACGTCTTCCCGCGCGAGGTCGAGGACCTGCTCGCCGACCACGAGGGGGTTGCCGAGGTGGCGGTGATCGGAGTCGAGGACGAGGAGTTCGGCCAGCGGCTGAAAGCCTTCGTCGTCGTCCACGCCGGAGCGGAGCTCTCCTCCCAGGACGTCGTCGCTCACGTCAAGGCGCACCTGGCGTCCTTCAAGGCGCCGCGCGAGGTCGAGTTCCTCGCCGAGCTGCCGCGCAACGCGACGGGCAAGGTGCTGAAGCGGGAGTTGAAGTCGCGCGGCGCCGAAACGTCCGCCTGAGCGCAAATTGGGAGCTTTCCGGAGCTGGGGCGCGGGCGTGGCTTCCGGCGTCGCTAGTAGGTTTCCTGGGGATGAGCGGTGAGTCGGCACGGCAGCTAAAGCAGGTCGGGGAGGCGACGCGGGCGATGCGTGGCGTCGCCGACCAGGCACTCGAGTGGGTGCGCGTCAGCGAGGCCCGGGTAACCGCGGCCGAGCAGCGCGCCGACGCGGTCCGCGACCGCGTCAAGGAGCGGGCGATGGTGACGCTGCGCAAAGTCTCGGCCGAGGCGCGCGAGCGGATCGCCGCCGAACGCCGGGCGAAGGCCGAAGCCGAGACCAGGGCGACCGCCGCCGAGGCGGCGCGGGACCGGGCCGAGCGGGCCTTCGAGGAGCTGCAGCAGCGCTCGCAGCGCGAGCGCGAAGAGATCGTCGCCCAGAGCGGCCGCGCCCGCGCGGAGGCCGAGCGGGCCGCCGCCGCGGCGAAGGCGGAGGCCGAGAATGCCGCCGCCGCGGCCGCACGGGGCGCCGAGGAGGAGCTCGAGCGGCGCCTGCGCGACGCGCGCGAGCAGATCGAGGCCGAGGCCGACCGGCGCGTCGCCGCCGCCGAGCAGCGGGCCGCCGACGCCGAGGCCGCGGGCGCCGAGGCGCACGAGACCGCGGTCAAGCTCGAGGAAGAGATCGAGCGGCGGGTGATGGAGGGAACCGCCGACGTCCGCCGCGAGGCCGAGGAAAGCGTGCGCCAACTGATCGCCAAAGTCGAGCGCGAGGCCGAGGAGACCGCTCGCGCCCGCGCCGAGGACCAGTTGCGGATCGAGGCCGACCGGATCCGGGTGCAGGCGCAGCGCCGCGAGGAGCGCGTCCGCGAGGCGAGCGAGGACGAGATCAAAGCCAGCGTCAACCGCGCCCGCCGCGATGCCGAAGCCGCCGCCGAGGAGTCCGCCCCGACCTGGCTGCGCAGCGAGTCCAAGGCGACCACCGCCGGCTACCGCACCTTTTAGTCAAGGTTGATTTAACCTCGCGGGCGCGATGCGCGAGGTGCGAATCAGGGACACGCTCTCCGGGGAGCTGCGGAGCCTCGACTCCGAGGAGGTCGGGATCTACGCCTGCGGCCCGACCGTCTACAGCCGCATCCACATCGGCAACGCCCGGCCTTTCGTCGTCTTCTCGCTGTTCGCGCGCTTCCTGCGCTCCGAGGGCTACCGGGCAAAGCTGGTCGTCAACGTCACCGACATCAACGACAAGATCTACGTCGCCGCGGCCGCCGCGGGCAAGGGCTCGGCCGAGTTCGCCCGCGAGATGACCGCCGCCTACTTGGCGGACACCGAACGCCTCGGGCTCGGCCGGCCCGACGCCGAGCCGCTGGCCAGCGAGACGGTGGACGGGATCATCGACCTGATCGCCGAGCTGGTCGATTCGGGGCACGCCTACGAGTCCAAAGGGGATGTCTACTTCCGCGTTCGCAGCTTCGACCCTTACGGCAAGCTCTCCAACCGTCGGCCCGAGGACATGGACCAGGGCGAGGACGCCGGCTCGGCCTCGCTCAAGGAGGAGCGCCTCGACTTCGCGCTCTGGAAGGCCCACAAGCCCGACGAGGACACCAGTTGGGACTCCCCCTGGGGCGCGGGCCGGCCCGCCTGGCACATCGAGTGCTCGGTGATGGCCGAGCGGGAGCTGGGCGCCAGCTTCGCGATTCACGGCGGCGGCTCCGACCTCGTCTTCCCCCACCACGAGAACGAGATCGCCCAGTCGGAGGCGGCCGGCCGGCCCTTCGCGCGGCTCTGGATGCACAACGGGATGGTCGAGACCGACGCGGCGAAGATGTCGAAGTCGGAGGGGAACATCTTCCAGCTCTCCGAGGCGCTCGACCGCTACGGGCGCGAGGCGGTTGTGGCCTACCTGATCAGTGGGCACTACCGGCAGCCGTTGGCGTTTGGCGAGGAGGAGATGGAGCAGGCGGTGGCGCGGGTCGAGCGGATCAGGAACTTCTTCCGGGAGAGCCCCGTCGATCAGGTCTCTGGGCGGGTGTCGGGGGAGGGGTCTCCAGACAACAGCCGGGGAGCGTCTGGAGACCCCTCCCCCGGCACCCGACTCGAGGCGTTTCGCGCGGCTCTTGCTGACGACTTCAACACGCCGCGGGCGCTCGCTGAGGTGTTTGAGCTTGTGGCTGGCGCCAACAGGGGCGAGGTTGACGGGGGGGAGGCGGCTGATGCTCTGGCGGAGATGCTGGAGCTCGTCGGGCTCAGCTCCCTTACCCAGCCGGATGAGGGAGCTGAGGTCGACGAGCGGGCGATCGAGCTGATGGAGGAACGGGAGAGAGCTCGCGCCGACAAGGACTTTGCGCGCGCCGATGCGATTCGCGACGAGCTGGCCGAGCTGGGCTGGACGGTCAGGGATTCCGCCCAGGGCCCCAGCCTGGTTCCCAAGGGCTGAATGGCGAACCAGTTCATCTACGGCCGCCAGCCGGTCGCCGAGGCGGAGCGGGGGAGACGGCGTGTGCATCGGGTCTGGCGCGCGCCCGATACCTCAGGCGAGGAGCTGGAGCGGCTCTGCGGGTCGCCGGACCACCAGGGCGTAGTGGCCGAGGTCGATCCCTACCCCTACGGCGACGCCCGCGGTCTGCTGCGCAAGGAGGGGGCGCTGCTGGTGGCGCTCGACCAGGTCCAGGACCCGCGCAACCTCGGCGCCGTCTGCCGCTCGGCCGAGTTCGCCGGTGCCGCCGGCGTCGTCGTCCCCGAGCGCCGCGCTGCGGCGATAACGCCGGTTGCCTGCAAGGCCTCGGCGGGGGCGGTCGAGCACATCGAGATCGCCCACGTCCGCAACCTCGCCGACTGGCTGGCCGAGGCGAAGCAGGCCGGCTTCTGGATCTGGGGGGCTGACGCCGCGGCCGAGCAGACGCCCTGGCAGGCTGATCTCACCGGCCCAACCGTCATCGTCCTCGGCGGGGAGGGGAAAGGGCTCCGCCCCCGCGTCGCCGCATCCTGCGACGGCCTCCTCGCCCTGCCGCGCCGCGGTCAGGTCGACTCGCTCAACGTCAGTGCCGCCGCCACCGCACTGCTCTTCGAGGCCCTGCGCCAGCGTCTGTAGTTGTCCCCGCTAGGCGGGGCCAACTGCGGGTGGCGGAGTCCTGCAAATGCAACGGCGTTTGCAAAAGTCGCAATTTGGGGTTGACAGAACTCCGCGGGAACGTAAACTAGCGGCGCAATAAGGGTGAACCTCAGCTTGAGGCTAATCCGGTGAATACAGGGCGCCTCTGGGGAGGTAAGTGGCGCCACGACCCTTCAGCAAGGAGAAGGATCCGTGGCTCTATCGACGCCTACGCATGAAATGCCACTACCCGTGGCATCGGTCCAGAGCGCCGTTCGCGCGCCTCAGGCTAACCCTCAAGCTGAGCTTGATGATCATTACCTCGTCGCCCTCGCCAAGGATGGGAGGACCGACGCCTACGACATGATCGTCCGCCGCTACCGCGGCTTCGTCCGGCTCAAGGCTTCTTCCTACTTCCTCCTCGGCGGCGAGTCCGACGACCTGATTCAGGAGGGTCTGCTCGGCCTCTACAAGGCGATCCGCGACTACCGGACCGATCGCGAGTCGAGCTTCCGCAACTTTGCCGAGCTCTGCATCACCCGCCAGATCATCACCGCGGTGAAGACGGCGACCCGCAACAAGCACACGCCGCTGAACCAGTACGTCTCCTTCAGCCAGACCCCGGCCGCCGCCGGCGACTCCGAAACCACCCTCGACGAGATCCTGCCCGGGCCGAGCGTCCACGACCCGGTCAACCAGGTGATCGCCAGCGAAGAGCTCGAGAGCCTCGTCTCCTGCCTCTCGGCCGGCTCCGGCGTCCTCTCCGAGCTCGAGAGCCGGGTCCTCTCGCTCTACCTCGATGGCCATTCCTACGAGCTGGTCGCCGAGCGGCTCGAGTGCGACACGAAGACGGTGGACAACGCTCTGCAGCGGGTCAAGCGCAAGGTTGGCTCGCACCTCGCCTCGCGCGAGGTGCCGCTCTAGGACCTAGCTAGGCGACCTGCGCCGCCGGTAGGTCGGCGAGGACGTACTCGAGCAGCTCGCGCCCGTGGTCCGAGGCGACGGCAACGTCGTCGGCCTTGACTCGGACCCGGTGCAGCGACTGCATCCGCAGGACGTCGCCGGCGGCGCGGTGGTTGGGGAAGATCCCCGCGTAGGAGACGCCGAGCCGCTCGAGCTGGTCGGCGAGGAGGGCGGTCGCCGGCCGCTCCAGGGGCAGGTCGACGTAGACGGCGTCGAGGCACTCGCGGTGGAAGAGGTGGTGGCGCTCGGCGCCGATCACCTCCGCCAGGTCGGCGCCGGGGGCGCCGACCGTGATCAGGGCGAGGTTGTGGTCGCGGTCGACTTCGACGTGCAGCTCGGTCCGCTCCGGCAGCTCGGTCCCCGCGGGGGGCTCGGCGAGGGTGCCGCGCAGGTGGCACAGCTCGAGGGTCCGCCCGACGACGCCGCGGTGGCGCTCCGGCGCGTAGACGGCCCGCTCGTGGCCGTCGTTCAGCTTCAGGTAGAGCAGGGCGGCGGACTGGCGCCCGACTCGCTCGGCGGCGGCGTCGTTGCTGACGGTGGCGGGGATCCAGCCGAGCAGGAAGCCGGTCTCGTGGGCGCCGAGCTCGATGTTGGCCCGCTGGCTGTAGGGGTGGGCGGCGGTCGCCTCGCTGTACATCCCGGCCAGTCCCCGCTCCCGCGCCCAGTCCATCAGGAAGCGCTTGGTGCGGGTGAAGAGGTGCTGCCCGCGCGCCGCCGGCATCGTCACCGCCTGGCCCGAATGGCCGACCGCATCCCCTGCCGCGGCGAGGCTCATCCCGAGGTGGCAAAGCAGCTCGCCAGCGGGGCTTTCGGCAACACAGGAGACGTAGGTGCCGGCGCTCAGCCGGGCCTCGACCTCACCCGCGTCATAGACCCACCGCACGTCATAACTTTGACCATAAGCAGCCTCGATCGCCGCGGTCAGCACGGTACCCTCACCTGGCCCCAAGAATCTGAACGTCACGTCCACCACCCGGACATCATCGCCACCACGCCCGCCTAGCTCAACCTGGGAGAGCACCTGATTTGTAATCAGGAGGTTGCCGGTTCGAACCCGGCGGCGGGCTCTGCTTCCTCCAGCCGTCGCGCAATCGACAGCGAACGGCATCGGGTGTAGCTTCGGGGGAAGGGGGGGCTCGAGAGAAAGGACTCCCAATGGCGATTGAAGTCAAGTCGTTCGGATCTCCGGACGAAACCAGGCAGTTCGAAGGCAACGGGAACGCGAAGGTCGTCGAGCTGGCTGGCCACACCGTCGGCCTCGGCACCTTCGAGGCGGGCTGGAAATGGTCGGACAACGTGAAGCCGATCGCCGGAACCGATTCGTGTCAGGTCTCCCATCTCGGCTACGTCCTATCCGGCCGGATGCGGGTCTCCATGGACGACGGCGAGGAGATTGAAATCTCTGCAGGTGACGTCGTTGCGATTCCACCCGGCCACGATGCTGAGGTGGTCGGCTCTGAGGATTGCGTAATGGTCGATTTCGGGGAGATCGGCGACTACGCCAAACGCTGAGCGGCGGGGCCGCTCAGGCCGCGTCGCCGCCGCCGAGAAGCCGCGCCTTCTCGGCGGCGAACTCCTCCTCGGTGAGGATGCCTTTGTCCCGCAGCGCCCCCAGGCGTTCGAGGTTCTGGAGGCGGAGGTCCTCGCCGCCGGACGGCATCGTCGCGGTGGGGGCCTCGGCCTCCTTCTCGGCGGCGCCGGGCCGGCGCATCTCCGGCAGCCGCAGCTTCGCCGCCTGCTCGCCCACCCGTTCGGAGATGTTCGCGTCTTTGACCGCGCTGACGACTTTGTCGCGGGTGTGGCCGAAGAACTCTTCGTAGGTGACGTCGGGGAACTCCTCTTCGGTCTGCTTGCGCAGCTCGTGGATGCCGAGGGCGGCCATCCCGGCGATGATCAGCGTGGTCACGAAGGTGCGCAGCCCCTGGGTCGGGGAGCCGAGGAAGTAGATGCAGACGACGATCGCCAAGCCGGCGTAGACGAAGGCGGTCCATTCCCGCAGGGCGGGCGCGAAGAAGCGGCGGGTGGCGCGGGCCGACCCGGTCGGCGAGGCCAGCCAGCCGGAGATCGCGAAGAGGATGCCGACGACGATCACCGTGGTCGCGATGCTGACCATCAGCGAGGTGCCGATCGACCAGGTCGCTTCCGCCGCGCCCTTGACGTTCTCGGTCTTGACCAGCTGGTCGACGACGATGCCGCCGGCGACGTGGCGGGCGACGATCACCATCAGCCCGGCGCCGATCAGGCCGATCCCGCAGTAGAGGATCGTGATCCAGCGCACGTCGCGGGAGAGGTAGATGGCGAGGCCGAAGGCGGCGAGGGTGAGGATCGAGAGCAGCAGCGCCAGACCCTTGATCGCGACGGCGATGTTCTGCGCCGTCTGCAGTTCGTCGGAGTGGAGGATCTCGATCTGGGCCGCGTCGGGGGGCAGCTTTTCGGCTAGCTGTTCGGCCAGGCCGACCTGCTTGGCGAGGTTGGTGAGGAGGCTGCCGAGGTTGAGGCTGACCGTCCCTTCTTCGGTCGAGATCGCTTCTTTCTTGTTTTCGAGGACGGCGAGGAGCTGTTCGTGGGCGGTGCGGTTGGCGTCTTCCCAGAGCTGCTGCGCGGTCGAGGTTTCCAGCACCTTTTCCGCGCCCTCCCCGGCCACCTGGCGCAGGCCGCCGGCCGCCGGCCCGGCGAGTTCGCTGAGGTCGCCGGGGAGGATTTCTTCGAGTTCTTTGCGGATGTCGACGTTTTCGTAGAGCTGGTCGACGAGGTATTCGCCGACCGCTTCGCGGATCGTCGTGTTCTGCAGCAGTTTGCCGCTGGTGTGGACCCAGTCGTCGGTGTTGAGCGCTTGGCGCTCGATCCAGATCGAAAAGACGCTGAGGAAGGCGAGGACCGAGCCGAGGATTACGAGCCCTTTGACCAGGCGCCTGCGTCCGCGGCTCATGGGCGGATGGTATACGTGAGCCATGAAGCTAGAGGGCATCCACCACGTGACCGCGATCACCGAGAACGCCCAGAGCAACGTCGACTTCTACGCCGGCGTCCTGGGCTTGCGGCTGGTCAAGAAAACCGTCAACCAGGACAACCCGACCGTCTACCACCTCTTCTATTCCGACGAGAAGGGCGACGCCGGCGCCGACATCACCTTCTTCGAGTATCCGGGCGCGCCGCGCGGGCGGGCCGGGGCGGGGATGGTCCACCGGGTTATCTGGCGGGTCCGCTCCGCGGCGGCGCTCGATTTCTGGGCGGTGCGGCTGGAGGAGAACGACGTCGAGTCGAGCCGGGAGGGGGACAGCCTCCTGTTCGCCGACCCGGAGGGGCTCGAACACGAGCTGGCCGTGGTCGCGGTGGAGGACGAGCCGCTGGTCGCGCGGCACCCGGAGGTCCCGGAGGAGATGGCGCTGCAGGGCTTCCACGCTGTGCGCGCGTACTCGGCCTCGCCGGAGTCGAGCGGGGAGCTGCTGGAGGCGCTCGAGTTCGAGCGGGTCGACGGCGGCGCCTGGGAGGCCCGCGGTGAGACGCGCGGCGGCCTCTACTTCTACGACGAGCCGCCGGCCGAGCGCGGCCTGCAGGGCGCCGGCAGCGTCCACCACGTGGCCTGGGCCTCGCTGCCCGAGGAGCACCTGCAGTGGCGGCAGAAGGCGCTCTCCGGCGGCGCTCAGCCGACGCCCGAGATCGACCGCTTCTACTTCCGCTCGATCTACTTCCGCGAGCCCAGCGGGGTTCTCTTCGAGATCGCGACGCTGGGACCCGGCTTCACCGTCGACGAGCCGGTCGAGCATTTGGGGGAGAAGCTGTCACTGCCGCCGGCCTTCGAGCACCTCCGCGACGAGGTCGAACCGAACCTGCGCCCGGTCGTCAACCCGCGCGCCCAGACCACCGGTTGACGGGGGACTTCACCTGGCGCGATGCCGGCCGCACGGTCGTCTTCCGCCGGGGCGGGGCCGAGGCAGCGGTCGATGTCCTGCGCGAGCAGGGGATCGACGAGTTTGAGCTGCTGAGCACGCCGCGGGCGCTGGCGACTGCCGGAGAGCTGGTCGCTGCCGCGGCTGGGGTCGAGGAGGTCGTCTCTGGGCAGGTCCCGGCCGCCGCCGCGGCGCTGTTGGGCGCACTCGCACCCCCTCACCAGGCAAGTAAGGGGGTGCGAGTGCGCCCGCTCGTGGCGCTGGGCGGCGGTCGGGTGGTTGACGTGGCGAAGGCGGTGGCTTCCGTTTCGGGGGCGGAAGTCGTGGCGATCCCGACGACGATGTCGGGAGCGGAGATGACGGGATCGCACCGGCTCCCAGCGGGAGCGGAGGACCGGGCGAGTGGTCTGGTGCGTCCGTCGCTGGTGATCGTCGACCCCGAGCTGATGACCAGCGCGCCTGAGGGCGAGCTGCGGGAGAGCTCGATGAACGCGCTCGCCCACGGCGCCGACACTCTCTACCTGCCGCTCTCGAACCCGGTCTCGGAGATGGCGGCGCTGCGCGGCGCGACGCTGATCGCCGGCGCCCTCGACCAGGAGCCTGGGGCGCGCGATCGCGCCGCCCTTGCGCTCGGCTCGATCCTCTGCGGCTACGCGATCGACTCCGCCGGGATGGGCCTGCACCACCTGGTCTGCCAGAGCCTCGTCCGCTTTTGCGACACGCCGCACGCCGGGACCAACGCGGCGATCCTGCCGCATGCCCTGGCGCTCCTCGCGGAGAGGGCGCCGGTGGCCTACGAGCCGTTCGCGGCGGCGATCGGGACCGACCTCGATGGTCTTCCGGAGCGGATCACCGAACTCGGACGCCCTCGCAGCCTCTCCGAGCTGGGTGGCGACCGCACCAAGCTCGGCGATGCGATCGAGGCGATGCTCCAACGGCCCGAGCTGCAGCGAGTCCCATCACCCCCCTCCCGTGAAGAGCTGACTGACCTGGTCGCCAAGGCGTGGTAGGGGCCGGTCCCCATCGCCCTCTACTTGCCGGGTGGAGGGCGATGGGGACCGGCCCACGCGATCCTTTTGAGCTAGTCCAAATTTGAAGAACTCAATATTTGAGTTTCAAAAGTATTTTCAGATCCGCTGCGATCTCTTGTGGTTCCTCGTCGAGTTGGTTCCAGGTGAGCCGGGTGACGGTGTAGCCGGCGGCGCGAAGGACGCGGTCGCGACGGCGGTCGGAGCGGAACGAGGATCGCGTGCCGTGGGCCTGCCAGCTGTCGAGCTCGACGATCTGATGCGTGCCAGGCCAGTGGCAGTCGACCTGGAAGCGCTCGGCGCCGAGGAGAATCCAGTCGTTGAGGCGGGGGAGAGGGAGACGGTGGCGCCGTAGGAAGGGAACGAAGCGTTCCTCAAGTGGGCTGCGGCGTCGTCGGGGTGGGCCTTCCTCCAGCCGTTGCAGGGCGGCGCGCACTCTCTTCACCCCTCGCCACCCCGGATAGCGCTCCAGCAGGTCTGGCAGCGAGAGTCGGTCGCGATGTTCCTTGAATTCGACCTCGGCGAGGACCGTTTCGACGATGTCCTCGGGCTCGGTCGCCGCCAGGTCGAGCACGGTCCGCGGCACGCTCGTGACCGGGATCCCCTCCTCCACCGTCCGCTCATCCGGCGGCACCTGCGAGACGTGGCGCCGAATCAGGTCTGACGAGCGGCTGCGGTGGGCGACGGTGACGTCGATCGTGGTCCGCGAGTTCGGCCGGATCATCCACAGCGCCGCCGCCGACCAGTGGCTGAGGACGGCGTTGGGGCCTGAGGCCAGGACGGCCGCCAACCAGCGTCCGTCGCGAGTCAGCGTCCGAAGGCCCACGACCCCGTAGACGGCCGGAAAGACGCGGTGGAGCCGTCCCGCTTCGAGCCGCCGCTCGATTGCCCGGTGACTCAACCCGATTTCGACCAGCTGCCACCGGGCCACCACCCCGTACTGCCCATCCGCCAGCCGCGCCAGCTCTCTATCGAGCAGTCGTCGCTCGCGAGTCCGCGCAGGACCACCTATTTGGTGGTTTTTCGCGGACTCGCGGGGCATGCCCCCTCGAAGGGGCGGGGAGCGCGTAACTCTCCCCTTACGCGTGTGTAGGCCCTGCCGTGACTCCGGAGCGATTGGCGAGCTACCACGCCTACACGCGCAGGCACAGCGTCAACTGGGCGATGTACAGCGTCGCCAGGGCGTTCCTGCTGCCGTTCTTCCTCTTCTACTTCCGACTCTCCCGCAAAGGGCGGGAGTACGGGCGGGTCAAGGGCGGCGTGATCGTCGCCGCCAACCACCGCAGCTTCCTCGACCCCTTCGTCGTCGGCGCCTGCCTGCCCTGGCGGCGGCCGATGAACTACATGGCCAAGGTCGAGCTGTTCGAGCGACGCTGGCAGGGATGGGTGCTCTCCCGGCTCGGTGCCTTCCCGGTCCGCCGGGGCGAATCGGACGAGGACGCGATGCTGACCGCGCGGATGATCGCCGAACGCGGCGGCGCTGTCTGCTTGTTCCCGGAGGGCACCCGGATCCGCCGCGGCACCCTGGCCGACCCCAAGCGCGGCGTCGGCCGGCTGGCGCTGCAGACCGGCGCCGTCGTGATCCCGACCGCGGTGCTCGGGACCGAACACGTCCGCCGCGGCTGGCGCATCCGCCCCCGCAAGGTCAAGGTCCGGCTCGGGCCGGCGATGACCTTCCCGCGCTCCGAGGAGCCCTCGCCGGCGCTGGCGGAAACGGTGACGGCACGGATCTGGCCCAACGTCCTCCTGCAGTGGGAAGACCTCGGCGGCCTGCCGCCGATGCGCCGCGCCGCCGTCATCGGCGCCGGTAGCTGGGGGACCGCGGTCGCCGTCCTCCTCGCCCGCGGGGGCCTTGAGGTCCAGCTCGGGGCGCGGACGTCGGAGCGCGTGGAGGAGCTGATCACCGACGGCGAGAACCGCCGCTACCTGCCTGGGGTGCCGCTGCCGGAGACGATCGACGTCCGCCCCGCCTCGGCGATCGAGCTCGCCGGCCTCGACCTGATCTGCCTCGCGATCCCCTCCAAGTCCCTGCCCCAGGCGGTCGGCGCGATCGCCGACCGGGTCAGCTCCCGCAGCGCCGTGCTGATGCTGACCAAGGGACTGATCCCGCCGCAGGGCCAGCTGCCCTCCGAGTACGTCGGCGAGCGGGTCCGGGCGCGGGGGATCGCCTGCCTCGGCGGCCCCGCCCACGCGCGTGAGGCCGTCTCCGGCTCGGCCGCCCTCGTCCTCGGCTCCGCCGACGAGGAGCTGCGGGCGCAGGTCGGCGCCGTCTTCGATCGCGCCGGCCTCGTCTGCGAGCGCTCCCGCGACGTGATCGGGGTCGAGATGGCGGGTGCCGCCAAGAACGCCGCCGCCCTCGCCGCCGCGGCCGCCGAGCCCCACGGCCTCAACGCCGCCGGCATCGCGGTGGCCGCGATCTGGCGCGAGTGCATCGACCACGCCGTCGCCCGCGGGGCCGAGATCGAGACCTTCTCCGGCCTCGCCGGGGTGGGGGACCTGACGGCGACGATGATGGCCCCCGCCGGGCGCAACCGCCGCGCCGGCGAGCTGCTCGGGACTGGTACCCCGGCCGCCGAGATCCCCGGCAAGATCGGCCAGGCCTCGGAGGGTCTGGACACGGTGCCGCTGCTGGCCGACGCGGTCGCCGCCCCCGGCCCCGGGGTCAGCGCCCTCGGCGCCCTCGCCGCCCTGATCCGTGGCGAGTGCGACGCCGAGGAGTGGGTCGCGCGGCTGCGCCAGGTCGAGCGTGAGAGGCGCGCCGCGTGAACCACGCCGCCGCCCGCACCCAGCCTCTAGGCTTGGCCGGTGAGCGGCCCCGAGGACAACGTCGAGCCCGCGGCGATGTCCCCGCGGGCGAAGGCGGAGCTCGACCGCGCCTTCGAGGACTTCTACCGCTCGCACCTGCGCGACGTCTATTCCTACGCCTACTACCGGGTGGGCAATCACCACGACGCCGAGGACCTCACCGAGCAGGCCTTCCTGCAGGCCTACCGGCACTTCGACCGGGCGCGGCGCGAGTCCGACGGGCGGCCGCTGCGGCCCTGGGTGATCCGGATCGCCCACAACCTCGCCTCCAACTACTACCGCGACCGCTCGCGGCGCCCGCAGACGCCGCTGGAGAACGCCGACCCGATCGCCACCCAGCACGACACCGAGGCGATCGCCGAGGGGCGCGAGGAGCTGCGGCAGGTGATGGCGCACCTCGAGCACCTCTCCGACGACCGGCGCGAGGCGCTGATCATGCGCTTCGCCCTCGGCATGGACAACCGCGAGATCGCGCGGGCGCTGGGGCGCACCGACGGCGCGACCAAGGTCCTCATCCATCGCGCGATCAAACAGCTTCAGGAGGAGATGGGCGATGAGCGAAGCGAGTGAACGGCTGACCGGATCGAGCTGGGACGTCGAGGCGCTGCTGAGCGACGCGCTGCGCCCGATCGACCCACCGGAGCGCCTCTCGAGCCGGGTCGAGCAGACCTTCGCCGCGATCAATCAGGCCGCTGCCGAGGAGCTCTCCGACTGGGCGGAGGAACTCTCCGAGAGCGAGCTCCGCGCCCTCCGTGACCCGCGCAACTGGGTCCGCCCGGTGGTTGCCGTCGGCGCCGGCGGAGTCGCGACCGGCGCCCTCGTCCTGCTCGAGCTGCGGCGCCGCGGCCGCGCCAAGAGCGGCGGCGGCCTACGCTCGCTGGCGAGCGACTTTCGCTCGCGCCTTTAGCGGCGTCCCGGCGACGGCGGCGAGCCCGAGCAGGCCGATCGTCAGGTGCAGCCACTGGGTGCCGAGGCCGAGGACCCCGAGCAGCGTGAAGAGCAGGCCGACCGCGAGCGCATAGGAGCGCGAGGCGGCACCCGCCAGCAGCAGGCCGATCGCGCCGGCGGCGATGTAGAGCAGGTTGAACCAGGCGTTGACTTCGATCGCGGCGAAGGCCGGTTCGAGGTCGTCGAGGCTGGTGAAAGAGGCGTCGTAGAAGAAGCCGAGAATGCCGATGACGACGAGGAGCGCGCCGATCGCGGCGGCGTAGAGGCGGGCGGGGCTCGGGGGCTCCATCGGCGCCGATTGTAGGCTCCGTCGCCCGATGGCCCAGACTTGCTACCGCCACCCCGACCGCGAGACCGGCGTCTCCTGCTCCTCCTGCGGGCGCCCGATCTGCCCCGACTGCATGACCCCGACCCCGGTTGGGATGCGCTGCCCGGAGTGCGCCAGCCAGCGCACCCGGGTGGTCCGTAACCCGACCGGGACGCCGGGCGGCAGCGCCTTCCCGGCGACGATCGCCCTGATCGCGATCAACGTCGCCGTCTTCCTAGTCGAGATCCTCAACGGCCCCGGCGGCCTCTTCACCGAACAGAGAAGCAACTTCATCGTCGACTACGGCCTCTACGGGCCCTTCGTCGCCGAAGGCGAGTGGTACCGGTTGGTGACCAGCGGCTTCCTCCACGCCAACCTCTTCCACATCGGCCTCAACATGCTGATCCTCTACTTCCTCGGTCGCCTGCTGGAGCCGGCGCTGGGGACGCCGCGCTTCCTCGTCCTCTACTTCACCTCGCTGCTGGCGGGCTCGTTCGGCGCTCTGCTGCTGGACCCGAACGCCCTCACGCTGGGAGCCTCGGGGGCGGTCTACGGCGTCGCCGGCGCGGTCTTCGTGATCGCCCGCGGGCGGGGGATGGAGGTGATCGCCCGCCAGATCGGCATCCTGATCGTCTTCAACCTCCTCTTCAGCCTCGGGGCCAGCCGGATCAGCCTCGGCGCCCACCTCGGCGGCCTCGTCGCCGGGGTGCTCTGCGGCCTTGCGATCGTCGCCGGCGAGCGGGGGATGCTGGGGCCGCAGCGGCGCCTGCTCGAGTACGCGGCGATGCTTGCGGTGGCGGCGCTCGCCGTGGTCGGATCCCTCGCGATCGCCTGAGCGCCGGGGCCGCCCCGGCCCTTAGTCCGCGGCCGGCCGCCGCACCGCGGCGCCCAGCGGCGTGAAGGCGAGGTTCCCCGGCGGATCGACCAGCTCGGGGTGGAGGAGGTGGCCGAGCAGCTCGACCGCGTCGACCAGTCGCGGCGAGGGGTCGGCGAAGGCCGAGCCGTCGACGGCAAAGGCCTGCTTCGCTCCCAGCGCCTCGATCCGCTCCCAGTGCTCCATCGCCAACGCCTGCGCACCATCGACCTCGACGTCGGGCATGACCACGACGACGTCGGCCCGCAGGCTCTCGAGCTCGCCCCAGCCGACCTTGGGGGGCGAGAGGCCGGGGTCCCCGGCGACGTCCTCGCCGCCGGCGATCGAGATCATCTCCGGTAGCCAGTAGCCGCCGACCCGCGGCGGGTCCAGTCGCCGCAGCGCGATCACCCGGGGATTGGCGGCGCCGGCGACAGCGGCGCGCACGCTCGCCAGCCGACCCTCGAGGTCGCCACGCATCTCGTGGGCATGGGCTTCCATGCCGGTTGCCTCGCCCAGCCTCACGATCTCTTCGAGCATCTCGCTGAGCGTTGCGACTCGCATTGTCCGCTCAATATTGCATCTGGTGGCACTGCCGCGACGGGTGCCGCCGGCCGGGGCAGCTATATTCAGTCAGCCGCATGGCCGAGGATGTCCCAGCCCGAAGTATCGGGCCGCATAGCCGATGAGCATCCTGCTGCTCGTCCTCCTGGCGCTGTTGATTGCCATCAACGGCTTCTTCGTCGCGGCGGAGTTCGCACTCGTCCGCAGCCGCCGCGGCAAGATCGAACAGCTAGCCGAGGAAGGCGAAACCGGCGCCGAGGCGGTCGTCGAGCAGCTCGACCGGATCGACGAATCCCTCTCCGCCTGCCAGATCGGCATCACCATGGCCTCGATCGGGATCGGCTTCCTCGGCGAGCCCTCGCTGGCGAAGCTGCTGGAGCCGGCCTTCGGCGGGCTCTCCCACGCCGCCGCGGCGGGGCTCTCGCTGGCGATCGCCTTCACCCTCGTCACCGCGATCCACATCAGCATCGGCGAGCAGGTGCCGAAGATGCTGGCGATCGCCAACGCCGAGCGCACCGCGCGCCGCGTCTCCCGCCCGCTCGGCTGGTTCGCGACCGCGACGACGCCGGTGACCAAGGCCCTGAGCTGGTTCTCCAACGCCGTCGTCCGCCTCTTCGGCGTCGACCCGAAAGACCTCGAAGAGCACCACACCGCCGAGGACCTGAAGCAGATCATCGACAGCTCCCGGATGGGCGGCCATCTCGACCCCGGCGAGGCGGGCATGCTCGGCGGCGTCTTCCACCTCCACGAGCAGGAGGCGCGTGAGGTGATGACGCCGATTCCCGCGGTGGTCACCGTCGACGCCTCCGAGTCGGTCGAGGCGGCGCTACGCCGCTGCGTCACCTCCGGCCACACCCGCCTGGTCGTGATCGAGGACGACAACCCCGACCGCGTCAAGGGGATCGTCCACAACAACAGCCTTGCCCGGCTCTACATGAGCGAAGGGCCGGAGGCGCCGCTCGGCACCGTCATCCGCGACGCCCTGATCGTCCCCGAGACCCGCCCCCTCGACGACCTCCTGCATGACTTGCAGGTGCAGCGCACCTCGCTCTCGGTCGTCGTCGACGAGTACGGGCGCACGGTCGGCATCGTCACCGTCGAGGACATCCTCGAGGAGGTGGTGGGGGAGATCGAGGACGAGACCGATCCCCGCGCCGCCGCCCTGCGCCAGCTCACCAACGGCGACTGGTTCGTCCGCGGCCACGTCTCGCTCGGTGATCTCGCCGACGCGGGGATCGAGCTGCCGGTTGACACCGACGCCTACAACTCGGTCGGCGGCTACGTCTTCGGCGAGCTCGGCCGGCTGCCCAAGCGCGGCGACACGATCGCCGCCGACGGCTTCACGATCAGGGTCGAAGCGGTGCGCGAAAACCGCATCGAGGCGGTCCGGATCAGCCGCTCATCGGACGGTTCCGTCCGCCCCGCGGCTTAGTTTCTCCGAGCAACCTGCGATCTGCACAAAGTTGGAGGTATCGCATGTGGGTTGTACGCCTGACCGATAAGCAGCTCGAGGTCTTGAGGGCGTTATTGCGCTCGGAGGAACACCTCGGGCCGGCGCTCAAAGGTTCGATCGAGGCGCTCGAGCTCGCGCGATGGGACGAGCTCCCCGAAGCCGAACTGCCCTGGGAGGAGGTCGAGATCGTCGCCCGCCGCCAGGGGATCTCGGAGGCGGACGTGATCTGGGACATCAGCGGCAAGCACAAGAAGGCCGCTTAGGGACGGGTCTGGTTCGGTAGGGAGGCCGGGTGGTCCTCTTCACTCGCCTACCTGGCTGAATCGTCGGCAGCCGTCCGAGATTGGAATTGGGCCAGCGGCGCAAAACGTGAAGAGGACCACCCGGCCTCCAAGCCACACGCACCCAGAGACGACAAGCTCACGGAAGCTCCTCCGAATCACGGAAGCTCCATTAAGGAAGAGCTGCCGTGTCCTCAGTGTCTACTGGAGTTCGGTTGGGGAGGGGTCCGGTCGCCCTCCGATCGAATGTTCGCGAAGCGGCGATATGCAATCTGATTCCTGCCCGCCATAGGCGGGCAGCACATTCGGGAGCAGGCCCGACAGGGCCGCGACAAATTCGAGCGGAGGGCGGCCGGACCCCTGTACCGACCGACCTTCGTCCCTCAGTCGTACGAGTAAAAACCCGCGCCGCTCTTGCGCCCCAGCTTCTCTTCGCCCACCATCTCGACGATCAGCCCCGGCGGTTTGTGGGCCGGCTCGCTGGAGTCGGCGTAGAGGGCGTCGCCGATCGCCTCGGCGACGTCGAGGCCGACGAAGTCGAGCAGCGCCAGCGGGCCCATCGGGTGTCCCGCCCCGAGCTTCATGCAGGTATCGACCTCGCCCGCCTCCATGCCCGTCCGCTCGACCATCCGCACGGCGTCGAAGAGGTAGGGGAAGAGGAGGCGGTTGACGACGAAGCCGGCCTGGTCGGGAACCTCGACCGCGGTCTTGCCGAGCGCCGCGCACCAGGCGAGCGCCTTCTCGCGGGCGCCCTCGGCGCCGTCGGGGAAGCAGACCTCGACCAGCATCATCCGCGGCACCGGGTTGAAGACGTGGAACCCGAAGAGCTTCTCGGCGCCGGCGGCGCGGGCGATCTCGCCGATGCTGAGCGAGGAGGTGGTGGTGCCGAGGTCGGCGTTGGGGCAGGCTTCCGCGATGCGGCTGAGTAGCTCGGCCTTGGGCTCGACTTCCTCGATGATCGCCTCGACGATGACGTCGCAGTCGGCGAGGTCGGCGGGGTCGGTCGTGACCCGCAGCCGCGAGGGCTCGGCGCCCTCGATCTTGGCGCAGGCGGCGACCACTTTCTCCTCGGCGCGCCAGGCCGAGGCCTCGCTGCGGGCGAGCAGGATCGTGTCTGCGGTGGTGGTCGAGACCGCGGCAAGGCCGGTGGCGATCGCCCCGCTGCCCGCGATCCCCGGACTCGCGTACCCCTGGTTAGCGCTCATGGGGCGGGTTCCTATCACGCGGGAGGGAAGCGGTGACGCCAGGGTACGCTCCGTGCCCGGCCCTGGCTGATTGACCAGTCAATCGGCTATCTTCAAGTGGAGAGGCGACGCGCCCTCGCGGCGCGCCAGGAGATTTGAAGGAACGGAGGGCGGCGATGGCTGGCAACGGAAATGGCAGGTTTGGAGGACGGGAAGTGGTCATCGTCGAGGCGGCGCGGACGCCGATCGGCCGCGGCCATCCGGAGAAGGGCTACTACAAGGACCTGCACGCCTCGAACCTGTTGGCGCGGACCTACGGCGAGTTGATCTCCCGCGCCGGGATCGACCCCAACGAGGTCGGCGACGTCGTCGCCGGCTGCGTCCAGCAGTTCGGCGAGCAGGGCCTGAACATCGGCCGCAACGCCTGGCTCGAGGCGGGCCTGCCGCAGGAGGTTCCGGCGACGACCGTCGACCGCCAGTGCGGCTCCGCCCAGCAGGCGGTCAACTTCGCCGCCGCGCTGGTCGCCTCCGGCGTCCACGACGTCGCGATCGGCGGCGGCGTTGAGCACATGGGCCACATCTCCTTCGCCGACTCCTTCTCGGTGATGCAGGAGCACGGCATGGCCTTCTCGCCGGAGCTGATGGAGCGCTACAACCTGATCCCACAGGGGCTCTCGGCGGAGATGATCGCCGACCAGTGGGAGATCCCCCGCTCCGAGCTCGACGAACTCGGCGTTCGCTCGCAGCAGCTCGCCAAGCAGGCGACCGAGGAGGGCCGCTTCGAGCGCGAGATCATCCCGATGCAGGTCAACGGCGACACCCACGTCACCGACCAGGGCCTGCGGGAGACGACGCTGGAGGGACTGAGCGCGTTGAAGCCCGCCTTCAAGGAGGACGGCAAGATCACCGCCGGCAACTCCTCCCAGGTCTCCGACGGCGCCGCCGCGGTGCTGCTGATGTCCCGCGAAAAGGCCGACGAGCTCGGCCTCAAGCCGCGGGCGCGGATCTTCGACCAGACCACGGTCGGGGTCGATCCGGTGATCATGCTGACGGGCCCGATCCCGGCGACGCGAAAGCTGCTCGAGCGCAACCGGATGACGATGGACGACATCGACCTGGTCGAGATCAACGAGGCCTTCGCCTCCGTGCTCGCCGCCTGGCGGCGCGAGCTCGAACCGGACATGGACCGGGTCAACGTCAACGGCGGCGCGATCGCGCTCGGTCACCCGCTCGGCTCGACCGGCGCCCGCCTGATCACCACCCTGCTGCACGAGATGGAGCGCACCGACAAGGAGATGGGTCTGGTGACGATGTGCTGCGGCGGTGGGCTCGGCACCGGGACGTTGATCCAAAGGGTCTGAGACCTTGGCCGAGCAGCCAGTAGGGTTGTCGCGATGGACCTGACGCTGTCGCCATCGGAGGCTGAGTTCCGCGACGAGGTTCGCACCTGGCTCGAGGAGAACCATCCCGGGCCGGAGCCCGAGGCCGGCCTCGACGAGGTGATGGCCTTCCGCCGCGAGTGGCAGAAGCAGCTGCACGGGGCCGGCTGGGCCGGGATCTCCTGGCCCAAGGAGTACGGCGGCCGTGGCGCGACGATGATCGAGCAGGCGATCTTCGCCGCCGAGGCGACGCGCCAGGAAGCGCCGAGCCCGGCCAACGTGCTCGGTCTGGCGATGGGGGGACCGGTGGTGATCGCCCATGGCACCGACGAGCAGAAGGCCCGCTACCTGGAGCCGATCCTGACCGGCGATGAGATCTGGTGTCAGGGCTTCTCCGAGCCCGAGTCGGGCTCCGACCTCGCCTCGCTGAAGACGCGGGCGGTCAAGGATGGGGACGAATGGGTCGTCACCGGGCAGAAGGTCTGGACCACCTTCGCCCAGTACGCGAAGTGGTGCATGCTCGTCGCCCGCACCGACCCCGACGCGCCCAAGCACCAGGGCCTCACCTACTTCCTGATGGACATGGAACAGGAGGGGGTGCAGACCCGGCCACTGGTCCAGATCACCGGCGAGGGCGAGTTCAACGAGGTCTTCTTCGAGGAGGCGCGGGTCCCCGAGGCCAACGTCGTCGGCGGCGTCGGCAACGGCTGGACGGTGGCGATCACGACCCTGATGAACGAGCGCGCCGGCCTCGCCTTCGGGGCGATCTCCCAGATTCAGAACAGCCTGGCGCGGCTCGGCAAGCTGGCCGGCGAGGTGCGGACCAACGGCGGCACCGCGGCCGACGATTCCTACTTCCGCCAGCGGATCGCCCAGCTCCACATCGAGGTGGAGACGATGCGACTGAACGCCTATCGCGGCCTGACCAAGACGATGCAGTCGGGCATCCCCGGCCCGGAGGGCTCGCTCGGCAAGTGGCAGTGGGCCGACATCAACCAGGACCTGACCGAGCTGGCGTTGGAGATCGAGGGCGCCTACGCGCCGTTGGGGAGAGGCTCCGAGCACGCGCTCGCCGGCGGCGCCTGGCAGTACGGGTTCCTGCGCTCGCGGGCGAATTCGATCGAGGGCGGGACGACCGACATCCTCAAGAACATCATCGCCGAGCGGGTCCTCGGCCTACCGAGGATGCGGTAGGGGACCGAGGGGGAGCCTTGTACTTCGACCTCAACGACGAGCAGCAGGCGATCAAGTCGACCGCCCACGACTTCCTCGCCTCGCGCTTCAAATCCGAGCGGGTGCGGGAGATCGCCGAAAGCGCCGACGGCTTCGACGAGAGCGGCTGGAAGGAGATGGCCGAGCTCGGCTGGGCCGGGCTGGCGCTGCCCGAGGAGTGGGGCGGCCAGGGGCTCGGGATCGTCGAGCTCGCAGTCCTCTTCGAGGAGATGGGCTACGCGCTGGCGCCCTCGCCGCTGCTCTCGAACACCGTCGCCGGCCTGGCGATCGCCGCCGGCGGCAGCGACGAGCAGCGCGAGCGCTACCTGCGGCCGCTGGCCGACGGCGAGCTGCGGATCGCCCCGGCGCTGATCGACGCCGGCAGCCCGGCGCTGCCGGCGACGTTCGAGATGGAGGCGGGGGCCGACGGCGACGGGGTCGTCCTCGACGGCGAGAAGACCCTCGTCCTCGACGCCGCTTCCGCCCAGCGCTTCCTCGTCGCCACCGCCGACGGGCGCCGCCACCTCGTCGACGCCGCCGCCGCGGGTGTGACCGTCCTCCCCGAGGAGGGCATCGACCTCACCCGGCGGCTTTCCAGCGTGCGCTTCGAGGGGGTTCGGGTCGCCCCCGAGGACACCCTGCCGGGCGCGGCGGAGGACTACTGGCCGGTCTTCCTGCGCGCCTGCGTCGCCCTCGCCGCGGAGTCGACCGGGGTCGCCCAGCGGGCGCTGGAGATGTCGGTCGCCTACGCCAAAGACCGCCAGCAGTTCGGGCGGCCGATCGGCGCTTACCAGGCGGTCTCCCACCGCTGCGCCCAGATGCTGTTGGAGACGGAGAACTCGCGCTCGGCGGTCTACGGGGCGGCCTGGGCCGCCGACGCCGAGCCGGAGTCGCTGCCCCTCGCCGCCCACATGGCGAAGGCCTACGCGAGCGACGCCGGCTGGCGCGTCCCCGATGCGGCGATCCAGGTCCACGGCGGGATCGGCTTCACCTGGGAGCACGACCTCCACTTCTTCCTCAAGCGCGGCCGGCTCAACGCGGCGATGTTCGGCGACGCCAAGTGGCACCGCGAGCGGGTCGCCGACGCGGTGCTCGCCGGCGCTTCGGCCCCGGCTTCGGCCTGAGGCCCGCGGGCATGGGCGCGCTCGACCGCATCTCGGTAGCCGCGATCGGCACCTCGGTCGCCGACCTCGAGGCGGAGACGCTGCGGGCCGAGGCGGCGGACGTCGAGTGCGTCTGGGCGCCGGAGCTGTTCCGCAGCGCCGTCACCCAGGCGGCCTACCTGGCGGCGAAGACCGAGCGGATCGGCGTCGCCACCGGGATCGTCTGGGCCTTCACCCGCAGCCCCTTCATCCACGCGATCTCGGCCCTCGACGTCGACGAGATGTCGGGCGGCCGCTTCCGGCTGGGGATGGGGGCGGGGGTCAAACGGCTGAACGAGACCTGGCACAACGCCGACTACGGCCGGCCGGCGCCGCACCTGCGGGAGGCGATCGAGGCGACCCGGCTGATCATGCGCCAGGCCAGCGCCGGCGAGCCGATCCGCTACGAGGGCTCCTACTACGACATCGACATCAAGGGCTGGGTGCGGCCGCACCCGGTCGCCCGCGAAGGCGTGCCGCCGATCTACACCGCCGCCGTGCAGGCGGGGATGGCGCGGATGGCCGGCGACGTCGCCGACGGTCTGATCGGCCACCCGATCCAGAGCCTGCGCTGGATCGACGAGGTGGTGGTGCCGGCCTTCGAGGAGGGGCTCGGTCGCTCCGGGCGTGAGCGCTCGGACTTCGACTACCTGCCGACGGTCTGCTGCGCGATCGACGAGGACGAGGGGCGGGCGATCGAGATGGCGCGGCGGACGATCTCCTTCTACGCCACCGTCAAGACCTACATGCCGCTCTGGGAGCTGCACGGCTTCGCCGACAACGCGACCGAGGCGGGCGCCGCCTTCCGCCGCGGCGACCTCGCCGCCGTGCCGGCGGCGATCAGCGATGAGATGGTCGAGGCCTACTGCGCCGCCGGCCCGCTCGACAAGGTCCGCGCCCGGGTCGAGGCCACCGCCGAGCGCGCCGACGGCCTCTTCCTCACCCCGCCGACCTACTTCATCTCCCCCGAGGAGCTGAGCGAGTTCCAGAACCGCATCATCGACGCCTTCGGCCCCGGGGCCTGAGCCGCACCCCCGGGGGCGTGACCCGCGAAACCGCAAAAACCGCTCCCCAAGAGCGGTTTTTGCGGTCTCGCGAGCTGGAAGTGCTGGAGCGGGTGCGGGCGATCCCGGAGGGGTTCGTGAGGACGTACGGGGACGTTTCGCCGGGGGCGCCGCGGTTCGCCGGCACGGTGCTGTTCGCCGCCGACGACCCCGACCTGCCCTGGTGGCGCGTGGTCCGCGCCGACGGCTCCCTCGCCAAGGGCGATCGCCAGCGGGCGCGCCTGCGCGCCGAGGGCGTCCCCTTCAGAGGCGCTCGCGTCGACCTTCGGGCTGCTCGCCTTCCCGACTAGAGACGCAGAGCTCGGGGGCGGGGCCGAGGACCATCTGGCGCTGCCAGACCGGGGTCTCGGCGGGGATCTCGGCGAGCAGCGTCGCGAGCGACTGACCGCGCGGCTTCCGCAGCCACCGCGCCCGCGCCGGGATCTCGACCTCACCGCTGACGTGGGCGTAGATCCCGCCCCAGCCCGCGCCCGCCATCGCCGCCGCCCGGTCGTGGTCGCCTTTGCGGTGGGCGTCGACCGCGGCCTCGTTCAGCTTCCCGAGCCCCTGCCAGTCCTCGACCAAGTACCAGTCCTCGTAACCCGGGCCGTCGTCGAACGGGAGCCGGTCCAGCCGGAAGCAGGCCGACTCCAGCTCGAGCCGCTGGTGGAAGCGCCGCTGCGCCTCCTCGTACTCCGCCGCCTCGGCATTCGGGCGCGGCCGGTGCCAGAACAGGTAGGCGAGCATCAGTGGGACCCGACCATCGGGCCGATCCTACGGCTACGGGCAGACCACGATCAAGTGGAAGTCGGAGTCCTCGTTTTTCCCTTCTTTGTCGCGGGTGTGGACCTCGATCGCGTTCGGGTTGGCCGAGGAGACGTTGGTCTGGGCGTAGCCCGGGTTCGGGGTGGCGGTGCCGGCGTTGTTGCGCCCGGCGACGTTGGCGCAGCCGCTGACGTTGAACGGGAAGGTGACGGTGACCGCCCCGCCCGCCTCGGTCGCGACGATGTTCGGGCCGCTGGCCCGGGCCAGAACGGCGTTGCCGGGGTTGGCCGGGTTGTTGACGACCGCCCAGAAGGTGTGGGTGGCGACCTTTGCGTAGGGGACGGTCCCCAGCTTGTTGAGGTTGATCTGGTAGCCGGTGAGGGTCTTTTGCTTCAGCTTGCCGGCGCCGATCGTCTGCTTCTTGATCGCGCCGCCGTTGATCGTCTGTGCCGCGTAGGCGGTTCCCGCCAGGGCGACGATCAGGGCGATCACCGCGACCACCATCGCCGGTGAGGGACGAAACTTCTTCATCAGGCTGGTCATCTGGACTCCCTTCCAGTTCGTTGCGCGTACCCGATATCAGGTAACCCGCGCGAGGCTCTCTAGCTGCGGTGGCCTACCCGGAACGGGCCAGCCGCTAAGCAGGCAGTGCCGCGACGAAGCGCTCGAAGGCGCCGATGTCGGTCACGGCGGGGCCGTGGCCGGGGAGGATCAGGGAGGGGTTGAGGTCGGCCAGCTTGCGGATCGAGCGCCGGTTCTCGGCCATGTCGTAGGTGAAGATCGCCGGCGGCTCCTTGATCCCGGGCAGGCCGGTGGCGTAGCTCATGTTGCGGATCACGTCGCCGCAGATCGCCACCCGGTCACCCTCGCGGAAGAAGATCACCTCGCCGCGCGCGTGCCCGGGCGCGTGGACGACGCGGAAGCCGGCCACCTCGTCGCCCTCCTGCAGAACCCGCTCGACCTTGTAGGGCGGGCCCTCCCAGAGCGCCCGCACCACGCGGTTGACCGGGTTCGAGGTCGCCGCCTCCTGCACCGGCCGCTTGCCTTCCATCGCCTCGACGTCGTCGGCGTGGCAGGCGAGCGGGACGCCCCGCGCTTCGCAGACGTCCTTGGCGACGCCCTGGTGGTCGGGATGGACGTGGGTCAGCGCCACCATCGAGATCTCCCGCCCCTCAAGCTCGGCGAAGATCCGCCGCCGGTCCCAGCGGCGGCCGGCGTCGATAAGGACGTCCTCGGCGAGGTAGACGTTGATCGTCGGCGCCGGGATCTCCTTCAGGCGCCAGAGGCCCGGGGCCAGGTACTTCAATGCGAGATCCCGAGGGTGCCGCGCTCCTCGCCGCTGTGCTCGGCGATCGCTTCGAGGCGGGCGATCTGGCGCTCGCCTTCGGTGCGGGCAGGGTGGCCGGCGGGCAGCGGCTCGATCAGGCGGCGGATGCGGTTGCGCACCTGCAGGGCGAAGTGGGGGGTGACCGGGCCGGCGAGGGCGCGGATGTCCTCGACCGAGACCTCGCGGCCGGGGCTGAGCAGCTCCGGGTTCTCGGACTGGCTCATTCGCCGCCGCCGATCTTCGCCAGCTCCACCAGCTCGTTGACTTCGGCCTGCTGGTTCACGTCGATCGCCTCCTGGTCGCCGACTACCCAGACGTGGTTGTAGAAGGCGCGGGAGGGGTTGTCGGTGTAGCCGGGCTTCACGTCGAGGAAGTAGTCGCGGACGTTCGCCGGCAGCCTACCGGGGTCGTCCGTGAGCAGCAGTGGCCCCCAGGTCCCGGCGGCGGAGAGCGGCGCCGCGGCGGCCGCCTGCAGGGGCGCGTCGCTGCGGGCGAGGACGAAGCCGTGGCCGGGGTCATTGACGTTCCAGCCGAAATTGCCGTCGCCGAAGCGGGCGAAGGCGAGGGCGTTGGCGACCGGGTCGGCGCCGCCGACCCGCTGCACCCGCTTCGAGATCGCGCCGATTTCGCCGACCACGGCCGCGGAGATGGCCGCGGCGGGGCCGAGGACATAGACCGGGACCCCCGGGTGGCGTTCGAGGGCGGCGGCGGTCGGCTGCGGCAGCTTGTCCGCTTCGGAGTAGAGGACCGGGTCGCCCGAGCGGGCGGCCCAGGCGGCGGCGGGCATCGCGAACTCGGGCTGCGAGCCGGAGGCGACGACGATCGCCCGCGGGGCGCCGCCGAAGAGCCGGTCGCGCAGGGTGGCGATCTGGGCGGCGGTGCTGGCAGGGTCGCCGGAGTCGATCCGCGTCGCCTTCGCGGCTTCGTCGGGCAGGGTCACCGCGCCGACGGCGAATACCGCGGCGCCGCCGGTCTTGGGGCTGCCCTGCGGGTCGAGCGCGGCAAGCGCTTGCGCAGTCGCTTCCGGCTGTTCGTCCGGGGCCGAGAAGAGGAGCGGGGCGCGGACCCCCGGCGCCATCAGCACCGCGGCGGCGATCGCTCCCGCCCAGTCTTCTTCGCCGACCAGGGTCACCGCCGCCGGCCGCTGCGACGGCGTCGTCGAGGGGAAGACGGCGAGAGCGACGGCGGCCGCGTTGGCGTTGGCGTCGGCGCCACCGACCCGGGTCGTGTTGTCGGTTGCGAAGGCGGGGTAGCCGAGCGCTTCCGCGGTTTGGGAAGGCGTCTCGCCTCCGCCGTCGGCTTCTCCCGCCGGGGTGGGGGAGGGCGCCGGCGCGCTCGTCTCGCCCTGCTTGGAGCCGCCACTGCTGCCGAGGATCGCGACGACGATGAAGACGATGGCGAGGACGACGAGGCTGGCCAGCAGCTTCGGGGCGAGCGGCTTCGGCACCCGCGGCGGCTTCTCGGCGGCGCTGGCCGGCCGCTCCTCGCGCGCCTCCTCCTCGATGACCGGCGCCACCTCCTCATGCGCCTCCTCCTCGCGCGCCTCCTGCGGCGGCGCCGGAACGTCGGCGTTGATCGGTCGTCTCGGCCTCACAGGGGCGGAACGGTACCGAGCGTTCCCCGCCGCGAGGAGTACAGTTCCGGGGGACTGGCTGACTGACCAGTCAATCGGTCCACGGTGAGAGAGGGAGAGCAATGGATTTCGCGTTGAACGAGGAACAGCTTGAGTTCAAGCGGCAGTGCCGGACCTTCGCCCGCGAGGTGATCCGCCCGGTCGCGCGCAAGCACGACGAAGAGGAGAGCATCCCCTGGGAGGTGATCAAAGAGGCGCGCCGGCAGGGCTTCGGCGGCCTCGAGGGGATCCAGCGCAACGCCGCCGACCCCGAGGGTCAGCTCCAGGTGATCTCCGCCGAAGAGTTCCACTGGGGCTGCGCCGGGATCGCCCTGGCGATCAGCGGCTCCGGCCTCGCCGCCGCCGGCATCGCCGCTTCGGGCGCGCCCGAGCAGATCGCCCGTTGGGTGCCCGACTGCTTCGGCAGCGGCGAAGAAGTCAAGCTCGGCGCCTACGCCGTCACCGAGCCGCAGGCCGGCTCCGACGTCAAGAGCCTGAAAACGACCGCCAGGCGCGACGGCGACGAGTGGGTCCTCAACGGGACCAAGGTCTTCATCACCAACGGCGGCATCGCCGACGTCCACGTCGTCGTCGCCACCGTCGACCCGACCCTCGGCACCCGCGGCCAGGCCTCCTTCGTGATCGAGAAAGGCACCCCCGGCCTCAGCCAGGGCAAGAAGGAGACGAAGCTCGGGATCCGCGCTTCGCACACCGCCGAGGTCGTCCTCGACGAATGCCGGATCCCAGCCGAGAACCTGCTCGGCGGCGAGGAGAAGCTGGAGAAGAAGCTGCAGCGCGGCCGCGAAGGCAAAAAGTCCCGCGGCGCCGACGCTCTGGCGACCTTCGAGATCACCCGGCCGCTGGTCGGGGCCTCAGCCCTGGGCATCGCCCAGGCCGCGTACGAGTGGACGCTCGAGTACCTCGACGGCCAGTCCGAAGGCGGGGTGCCGCTGCTGCAGGCGCAGCGGATCCAGCAGACGCTCGCCGACGTCGCCACCGAGATCGAGGCCGCGCGCCTGCTGGTCCAGCGCGCCGCCTGGATGGGCCGCAACGGCGTCCCGATGACCGGCGGCCAGGGCTCGATGTCGAAGCTCAAGGCCGGCGACGTGACGATGTGGGCGACGACGACGCTGATGGACCTCGTCGGCCCCTACGCCTGGAGCCCGGACTGCCCACTGGAGAAGTGGTTCCGCGACGCCAAGATCTACCAGCTCTTCGAGGGCACGGCCGAGATCCAGCGGATGGTCATCTCCCGCATGCAGGCGCGCGAATACGCCGAGCGCCTCGGCTACGCCGCCGAAGTCGCGGAGGCCGCGGTGAAGCAGGAGCCAGTCGCGGCGTAAATACTCCCGTCGGCGACCGTATCCTCGGGGTGTGCACGGGCCCGGACACGGACATAGCCACTCGCACGCGCTGGACGCGCGTCGGGAGGACAGTCGGCGGCGGATGTGGGCGGCGTTGGCGATCAACGCCGCCCTGCTGGTGGCCGAGGCCGTCGGCGGCATCCTCACCGGGTCGCTGGCGGTCCTCGCCGACGCCGGCCACCTCCTCTCCGACGTCGGCTCGATCGTCCTGGCGCTGATCGCGGCGCGGTTGGCCTCGCTGCCGGCGGCCGGTCAGCGCACCTTCGGCTTCCAGCGCTCGGAGGTGCTGGCGGCGCTGGTCAACGGCCTGCTCCTGGTCGCGGTCAGCATCGCGATCGCGATCGCCGCGATCGGGCGCTTCTCCGACCCGCCGTCGATCGACGGCTGGGGGGTGCTCGCCCTCGGCGTCATCGGGCTCGCCGGCAACGTCGGCGCCACCCTCGTCCTCGCCGGCGGCCAGCGCGAGGACATCAACCTCGAGGGGGTCCTGCGCCATTCCGCCGCCGACGCCCTCGGCTCGCTCGGCGTCGTCATCGCCGGCGCCTTCGTCCTCCTCGGCGGCTCGCCCGTCGTCGACCCGATCGTCGGCCTGCTGATCGCGGCGCTGGTCCTCGCCTCCTCCTGGCGCCTGATCAAGGAGCCGCTCGACGTGCTGATGGAGTCGGCGCCAGGCGACCTCGACGTCGAAGCCATCGGGCAAGCCATCTGCTCCGAGGACGGTGTCCGCTCGGTGCACGACCTCCATATCTGGACCGTCACCTCGGGCTTCGGAGCCATCGCGGCTCACGTCGTCGTCGCCCCAGACTGCGACCGCGATCTCATCCGCAGGAAGCTGGAGTTCACCCTCCACGACCGCTACGGCATCGAGCACACGACTCTGCAGATGGAGGAAGAGGCCGATCAGGGTCTCCTGCGGGTGGAAAACGCCCCCGGCTCCGAGTAGGGCGCGCGCCTGGGGCGCAACCCCACTTGCAGCGACTTTTCGGTAACTGAAGGGTTATCGGGGCTTGGCTAGCCTCGTGATGATGCTCAGGAACCGTCCTGTTGCCTCGGCGCTTTGTGCTGCCGCCGGGGCGCTTTTCTTGCTGCTCCTCGCGAGCCCGGCTGCGCCTGCGCAGGATCTGCAGTCGAAGCTGGAAGCGAAGCAGTCGCAACTGCAGGAAGTGGAAGAAAAGAAGGGCGTGCTGACGACGACGATCTCGCGCTACGGCGACGAAATCGACCGCCTCACCGGCGAGGTCGCCGACATCCGCAACCGCGAGGCGGCGGTGCTGGAACGGCTGGCCGTCAAACAGGCCGAGCTCGACGAAGCGGTCGCCGAACTGAGCACCGCCAAGGACCGCCTGCAGCGGCTGCGCGCCCACCTCAAACGAGCCCTCGTCGCCCTGCGCGAACGCCTGGTGGCGATGTACGAGCTGGGCAGCCCGGACGTGGTCAGCGTCCTCGTCGGCTCCAACGACCTCGAAGACCTCGCCGCCCGCACCGAATACCTCGACCGCCTGCACGGGATGGACGAGGCGGTGGTCGGCCGGGTCCGCGACCTGCGCGACCAGGTTCAGCGGCTGGTCAGTCGCCTGCGCACCGCCAAGGACCGGATCGAAGCCGCCCGCGACGAGATCGCCGCCGAAAAGGAAGCGCTGACGACGGCGCGCGCCGCCCTGCAGAGCCACCAGGCGCAGCTCGTCGCCGCCCGCGGGGCCCGGGTCGCGGCGCTGAAGAAGATCAGCCAGCACGAGGAAGAGCTCGACGGCTCGGTCGCCTCGATCCAGGCGAAGATCGCCTCCGAACTGTCCGAAACCGGCTCGACGCCGCTGCCCGCCGGGCCGATCCAAGGCGGCAGCGGCGGCATGATCTGGCCGGTCGACGGGCCGGTCGTCTCCGGCTTCGGCTCGCGGACGATCAACGGCAGCTACGAGTACCACCCCGGGATCGACATCGCGGTGCCGGAAGGGACGCCGATCCGCGCTGCCGCCACCGGCACCGTCAGCCTGCAGCAGTCAGAGGCCGAAAGCGGCGGCTACGGCAACTACACCTGCATCGATCACGGCGGCGGGCTCTCCACCTGCTACGCCCACCAGTCTTCCTTCGCGGTATCCCTCGGGCAGTCGGTTAGCCAGGGGGCCATCATCGGGTACACGGGCTGCACCGGATACTGCCTCGGTCCGCATCTCCACTTCGAGGTTCGTATAAACGGCTCCGTGACCGACCCGATGGGCTATTTGTAAGCAACAATATTCCTGATGATTCGGCAGACCCGCAAATACATGGTGGGCGCGATGTCCGGCGCGACCCTGATCGCGATCGCGGTTGCCGTTTTCGTCGCCCTGGTCACGACCCAGGTTTTCACCGACTGGCCGCTCGCGGCGCTGGGGCGCGATGACAACGCCGCTGTCTCGACCGCCCGGGAGGCAGCGGCCGGCGCCGAAGGCTCGACCACGACCGCCGCGAACGGCGCCGGTGGCGCCACGACGTCGCCCGGCGGCGGCAAGCAGGGAAGCGGGAGCGGCGCGCGCAAGGGTGGCAATGACCAGCCCGCGACCGGGGTCGGTGCCGGTTCCGGCGGCGGGGAATCCGGCGAAGGCGGCTCCGAAGGCGGTTCGCCCGGCGGCTCCGGCCCGACCGAAACGCCGGCGAGTGGCGGCGGCGGCGGTGCTCCAGGAACGGCCTCGAACGGATCGGGCGGCTCGGGTTCGGGATCCGGCGGCGGCGGAACTTCGGGTTCCGGCTCGCCTTCCTCGACCGTCACCTCGACGGTGAATGAAACCGTCAACGAAGTCGACGAAAACGTCACCGGCGGCGCCCTGAAGGAAACCGGCGTCACCCAGACGACCGAAGAAGTCGTCAATGGCCTCGCCGGCCCGGAATCGACCGTCGGCAAAGTCGTCAACGAAACCACCGGCGCCCTCGAAGGCGTTCTCGGCAAATAGATCCGCCAACCGCCGGCGCTGCTCGCCGAGCCGCATACGCGGATTTCACCAATCCCTTCCAGTCGTCACAATGCCGGTCCGATGGCGGAGCGTGAACAGCTGGGGTCTGTCGTGAGCGGGGATCCGGTCGAGGGGTCGGCTGTCTTCCCGCTGGGAAGCCGCGTCAACGAGCGGGGCCATCTCGAGCTCGCCGGCTGCGATGTCGTCGAGCTGGCCGCCGAGCACGGCACCCCGGCATACCTCTACGCCGAGGACGACCTCCGCGCCCGCGCCCGCGCCTACCGCGAGGCCTTCGGCTCGCGCACCGGGGATTACGAGGTTCTCTTCGCCAGCAAGTCGTTCCCCTGCACCGCCGCCTACAGGCTCTTCGCCGAGGAGGGGCTCTCGGTCGACGTCGCCTCCGGCGGCGAGCTGCACATGGCGCTGCGGGCCGGCTTCGACCCGGCGCGCATCCACATGCACGGCAACAACAAGTCCGACGAGGAGATCCTCGCCGCCGGCCGCGCCGGCATCCGCCACCTGATCCTCGACTCCTTCGACGAGATCGAGCGCTGCGAGCGGCTGCTCGACGAACCGCAGCGGGTGCTGATCCGGGTCACCCCGGGGATCAAGCCCTCGACCCACGACTACATCACCACCGGCCAGCTCGACTCCAAGTTTGGCTTCGGCCTCGAGGACGGGCTGGCGGCGCGGGCGATCGAGCGGGTGCTCGCCTCCGACAAGCTGCAGTTGGTCGGGCTGCACGCCCACATCGGTTCCCAGATCTTCGAGCTCGAGCCCTACAAGCTGGCGATCCGCGCGCTCGGCGAGCTCGCCGGCGATTGGTGCCAGGTGGTCAACGTCGGCGGCGGTCTCGGCGTCGCCTACACCAGCGAGGACGAGCCGCCCTCGATCGACGCCTACGCCGAGGTCAAGGTCCGCGGCGTCCACGACGTCTTCGGCGAGGGGGTGCGGATCCTGGTCGAGCCGGGCCGCTCGCTCGTCGCCAACGCCGGCGTCACCGCCTACCGGGTCGGCACCGTCAAGGAGATCCCCGGCATCCGCACCTACGTCGCCGTCGACGGCGGCATGTCCGACAACCTGCGGCCGATGCTCTACGGCTCGCGCTACGAGGCGCTGATCGCCGACCGCGCCGCCGCCAACCCCGACACCCTCGTCACCGTCGCCGGCATGCACTGCGAGTCCGGCGACGTGATCGTCCGCGACGCGATGCTGGCCGAGCCCGCCGTCGGCGACGTCCTCGTCACCCCGGCGACCGGCGCCTACGGCCACGCGATGGCCAACAACTACAACGGGGTGCCGCGGCCGCCGGTGATCTTCTGCCGCGACGGCGAGGCCCGCGTGGTGGTCCGGCGGGAGACTTACGACGACCTCACCGCGAGAGATGTTTGACTCTGAGGCCGCCGTGGACTCCGAAGGCTCCAAACCGATCCGCATCGGGCTGCTGGGACGCGGTACCGTCGGCGCCGCTTTCGCCGAGCTGGTCGCCGAGCGGGCCGACGCGGTCGAGGCGGCGACCGGGCGCCGGCCGGAGATCGCCGGGGTCCTGACCCGGGGCGAGGGCGACTTCGCCGAGATCCTCGCCTCCTCCGACCTGATCGTCGAGCTGATCGGCGGCACCGACCCCGCCCGCGACTACGTGCTGGAGGCGCTGCGGGCCGGCCGCCCGGTCGTCACCGCCAACAAGCAGTTGCTCGCCCAGCACGGCGACGAGCTCTTCGCGGTCGCCCGCGAGGCGGGGGTGCAGCTGCGCTTCGAGGCCGCCGTCGCCGGCGTCATCCCGATCGTCCGCGTGATCCAGGAGAGCTTCGGGGTGACCGAGATCTCCAAGGTCTTCGGGATCGTCAACGGCACCACCAACTTCATCCTCAGCGAGATGGCCGCCAGCGGCGCCAGCTACGAGGACGTTCTCGCTCGCGCCCAGGCGCTGGGCTACGCCGAGGCCGACCCCAGCGACGACGTCGGGGGCGCCGACGCGGCGGCGAAGATGGCGATCCTCGCCCGGCTCGCCTTCCATACCCCGGTGACGCTCGACGAGGTCACCTACGAGGGGATCGAGGCGATCCAGCTCGACGACCTCGCCTACGCCAAGGATCTCGGCCTCTCGCTGAAGCTGCTCGGGGTGGCGGAACGGCGCGACGGCGGGATCAGCGTCCGGGTCTTTCCCTGCTTCCTCTACCGCGGCCATCCCCTGGCGCCGATCGAGGGCCCCTTCAACGCGGTGATGGTCGAGGCGCCGGCGATCAGCGAGGTGACGATGTCGGGACCCGGGGCGGGGGGCGTCGAGACCGCCTCGGCCGTCCTCGGCGACGTCGTCTCGATCATCGCCGGCGAGGCCCCGGTGCACGAGACGCGGGTCGCGTTGCCGATCGTCAGCGACGTCTCCTCGTCCTTCTACCTCCACCTCGAGGTCGCCGACCGGCCCGGGGTGCTGGCCCGGCTCGCGACCGTGCTCGGCGACCACGACGTCTCGGTCAAGAGCGTCGTCCAGCGGGGGATGGGGGCGGACGCGCGGCTGGTGATGGTCGTCCACGAGTGCCTCGAATCGAGCTTCGCCGAGGCGGTGGCGGCGCTGGCGCGGCTCGACGACCTGCGCTCGCCGCCGCGGGCGATCCGCGTGATCGAGGAGGAGTACTGATGGCGGCCGGGCTGATCGACCGCTACCGGGACCGCCTCTCTCTGGAGCCGGGCGATCCGGTGGTGACCCTGAACGAGGGCTCGACGCCGCTGATCGAGGCGCCGCGGCTCTCGGAGCGGATCGGCGCCCGCGCCTACCTCAAGTTCGAGGGCCTCAACCCGACCGGGTCGTTCAAGGACCGGGGGATGACGGTGGCGGTCTCGCGGGCGAAGGGGCGCGGGGCGGAGGCGGTGATCTGCGCCTCGACCGGCAACACCGCGGCCAGTTGCGCCGCCTACGCGGCGCGCGCCGGCCTGCGCGGCGCGGTGATCGTCCCCGAGGGCAAGATCGCGATCGGCAAGCTGGCGCAGGCGCTGATGCACGGCGCCCGCGTCGTCGCCCTGCGCGGCAACTTCGACGACGCCCTGCGGATCGTCCGCGAGCTCGCCCAGAAGCACCCGATCGAACTCGTCAACTCGGTCAACCCGTACCGGATCGAAGGCCAGAAGACGGCCGCCTTCGAGGTGGTCGAGGAGCTCGGCGAAGCGCCCGGCGCCCTGGCGATCCCGGTCGGCAACGCCGGCAACGTCACCGCCTACTGGCGCGGCTTCCAGGAGGTCGACGCCGCGCCGGTCCTCTACGGCTTCCAGGCCGAGGGGGCGGCGCCGCTGGTGCGGGGCGAGCCGGTCGCGCAACCGGAGACGGTCGCCTCGGCGATCCGGATCGGCAACCCGGCCCGCTGGGAGGAGGCGATGGCCGCCTTCACCGCCTCGCGCGGCCGCGTCGCCGCCGTCTCCGACGAGCAGATCCTCAACGCCTACCGCTGGCTCGCCGACACCGAAGGGGTCTTCTGCGAGCCCGCCTCGGCGGCCTCCGTCGCCGGTCTCCTCGCCCACGGCCTGCCGGTCGTCGAGGGCGCGGCGCCGCCCGAGAGCGTCGTCTGCGTCCTCACCGGCCACGGCCTCAAGGACCCCGACACCGCCTTCTCGAAAGCCCCCTCGGTAATCAATTGCGACAACGACCTCGCCGCGGTCGAGCGCGTGGTCTTCGACTGAGGCTGGCTATCTATTGTGGTGACTCGCGTGATTGTTGATTGCGAGCCACTCAGGTGCAACGGGCGATTTCTGACTCACCCGGCATTCGTTGCACCCGACAACCAGGCAACGATTTGGCGATACCTGGACTTCACGAAATTCGTCTCATTGCTTGCCACTAAGCGATTGTTCTTCGCTCGCGGCGATAGCTTCGAGGACCCTTTTGAGGGGTCGGTTACGCGTGCGACGCAGGCAGCACGCTTGGCGATGATCCAAGGCTCTGGCATTCGGGAGGAGGATCATGAGCGGATTGTCAGGGGCTTTCAGGAGATAACCGAATCCTCTGCTCGATTTGTATTTGCTAGCTGCTGGAGCCTCAGCGAAGTTGAGAGCGCTGCATTCTGGAAACTCTTTGCGCCACCCTCTGGTGGAGTCGCGATTCGGTCAACCTATGAGCGACTTGCAGAATCATTTTCATCTGCCAAGAAGGCAGCTGACGAGGAGACGGTGTCGATCCCAATTGGCAAGGTCGCCTACGTTGACTATGACCTCATAGAGGTTCCGGCGGGGGACGTCTTCTCTCCCTTTCTTCACAAGAGGAGAAGCTATGAATTCGAGAATGAGTTAAGGGCTATGGCCTTAAGCCTGGAGTCATGGGTAGAGGGACAAGCGCCGCTTGGTCTCGAAGTCGCGGTTGATCTTGGGATGTTGATAGAAGCAATCCACATTTCTCCTAGCGCTCCTGCCTGGTTTGCTTCCTTAGTCGAGTCGGTTGCCTCCCATTACTCCTGCGATGTGGCCGTCGTTCAGTCGACACTGAGCCAACAACCCCTCTATTAGGAAAGAGATGAACGGCTTATCACCTGCTCAGAGGCCATTTCGATGACCGAGCGACGCCGAGTGGTCCGCGTCCCGGCCTCCTCCGCCAACCTCGGGCCGGGGTACGACGCGATGGCGGCGGCGATGGCGCTGCACCTCGAGCTGGAAGTCGAGGAGGTGGGGGAGTACTCGTTCGAGACCGGTGGGATGGAGGTGCCGACGGGGCGCGAGAACCTGATCGTCCGCGCCTTCGAGAGCCTGCACTCCGCCGACGGCATCGCCTTCCGCCTGCGCAGCGAGATTCCGCTGGCGCGGGGGCTGGGGTCGAGCGCGGCGGCGATCGTCGCCGGGCTCTACGCCGCCGACCACCTCTACGAGCTGGCGCTCGAGAAGGAGGAGATGCTGGCGCGGGCGACCGAGCTGGAGGGCCACCCCGACAACGTCGCCGCCGCCATCTACGGCGGCTTCGTGGTCTGCGGGGAGGAGGCGGGGAGGCCGGTCGCGGCTCGGTTCGAAGCGCCCGATGGGCTGGAGGGTGTGGTGGTGATCCCGCCGGAAGAGGTCTCGACGGCGAAGGCTCGCGAGGCGGTTCCAGACCAGTTTCCGCGCGCCGACGCGATCGCCAACATCTCCGCCGCCTCGACCCTGGTGCTCGGCCTGACGACGAAGGACTTCGACCTGATCGCCCGCGGCCTCGACGACCGCATCCACCAGCCGCGCCGCCGCGGCCTCTACCCGCGCTCGATGGAGATCGTCGACTCGGCGCGCGAGCTTGGCGCGCTGGGGGCGACGGTCTCCGGCGCCGGCCCCACCGTCCTGGTCTGGACCACCTGGCAGGACGCCGGCAACGTCGTCGCCGCCCTGAACGAGCGCTGCGCCGGCTGGGCCGAGGTGAAGCGGCTCCCGTTCAGCCCCCTCGGCGCCGACGTTCCCGAGCTGTAGGGGGCGGCGTGGACTGGGTCGTGCGGATCGGACTCGCCGAGCTGGCCCTCGGCGGGCTGCTCGGCTGGGCGATGGTGATCCGCGGCGAGCGACCCGAGTGGCTGCGGAGAATCGGGGTCGTCGCCCCGCAGCGGATCCGTCAGGTCCACCTCGACTACGTGATGATGGGCCTGATCCTGATCGGGGTCGGGCTGGCGGTGCCGGACCTGCCGACCGCGATCGCCGTCGCCCTCGTCTTCGGGACCCTGGTCAACCCCTTTCTCTTCGTCCCGCTCGCCTTCGACCCGGACGTGGAGAAGCGCCTCTGGTACCGGGCGCTGGCGGTTGTCTCGTTCATCGGGGTCAGCGGCGGCCTGGTCGCGGCGGCAATCGTCGGCCCCTGACCGCGGGCGCGATTAGGATCGCGCCATGCCGATCCCTGCGAAGTCCCGCCTGCTGCTGCCCGCTCTCGTCCTCGCCGCGCTGCTCGCCCTTCCCGCCGCCGCGAGCGCGACCCTGAGCTACGTCAAGAACCCGTTCCACGCGACGGTGTTCGTCGCGGGCGACGACGGCTCGGGGGCGAAAAAGGTCGGCCCCGGCCACGAGCCCCACGTCGCCCCCAGCGGCGAAGCGGTCGCGTACCTGCGGGAAGGCCCGAAGTACGCGCAGGAACTAATGGTCGCGCCCGCCTCGGGCGGCGCCGGGCGGCTGCTGATGAAGAACTTCCGCGAAGCCTTCTACCTCGCCTGGTCGCCGGACTCGACGCTGATCGCGGCCCTGCGCGGCCCCGAAATCGGCAAGCGCAAGCTGGTCCTGATCGACGTCGCCAGCGGCGCCCAGCGGGTCGTCGCCCAGGGCTACTTCAGCGGCTTCAGCTTCTCCCCCGACGGCGGCGAACTCGTCTACGCGCGCTCGGGAAGCGAACGGTACCCGCCGCGCAGCGACGTCTACCGAGTCCAGTTCGTCCCGCCCGGCGCGGTCAGCGTCGCTCCCGAAAAGACGATTCAGCTCACCCACGACCACCGCTCGCTCGACCCGCTCTGGGGGCCGAACGACCAGATCGTCTTCGTCAAGCTCGTGGAAGCGAACAAGCGCAAGTACGGCCCCAAGAACGAGCTCTTCCTGATGAACCCGCAGGGCAAGGCCGTCAAGCGCCTCACCCACACCAAGGTCGACCCGCTCCTGCAGGGCCTCTTCCCGACCGACTGGTCGGCTGACGGCAAGCGCCTGCTGGCCGAGTTCGGGGGCCAGGACACCAGCTACGCCGTCCTCGTCAACCCGAAGACCGGGGCGCAGAAGCCGGTCGCCGGAACCGGCGAGCAGGGCTTCGTCGGCACCGCCCTCTCCGCCGACGGCAGCCTCGTCCTCGGCTTCAACGGCGGCTTCGACCCGGGGCTGCGCAACCACAAGGTGCAAACGGTGTCGACGAGCGGCGGCAAGCCGAAGACGCTGGTGAAGGAAGCGTTCGAACCGAGCTGGAGCCGCTAGGTCTGTCGAGTTTGTATGGCTATGCCTTACAAACGCGACACGGCTAATCGAGCAGGCCCACCTGCTTGAGGATCGTGACGCTGTCGGAGTAGACGTCCTTGCGCTTGACGAGGCCGTCCTCGAAGGGGATCACATCGAGGCCGTCCCATTCGACGCGGCGGCCGCTGGGCTCGGCGACGAGGTCGCCGCGGCGCATCGTGTTGACGTGGGTCGCGGCGGCGGTCCATTCCTGCACGACCAGGCCCTCGCGGACGTAGAGGCGGCGGGTGGTGAACTCGATATCGGGCCAGGTGGCGAAGATCGAGCCGATGTGGTCGCGGACCTCGGCGCCCGTCGCCGACTCGCCCGCGGTGTGGTTGTCGAAGACCATGTCGGGCGCGTGCATCGCCATGATCGCGTCGAGGTCGTGGGCGTTCCAGGCCGCGTTGTAACGGTCGATCGCCTCGCGTAGCGCCTGCTCTGAATCCTTGCCCGGGTCGGTCATTGCGGTTAGGGTCGAACCTAATGGCGGCCGGCTACACGATCAAGCACCGCGATGAGTTCGAGGCGATGGAGGGGTCGGGGGACTCGACCTGGAAGCTCGCCCGCAAAGCGCTCGGCACCTCCGCCTTCGGCTTCAACCTGGTGGAAATCGAGCCCGGGGGGCAGATCCCCGAGCACACCGAGGCCGAGAGCGGCCAGGTCGAGCTCTACGTGATCCTCGAAGGGGACGCGGTGCTGCGGATCGAGGGCGAGGACCATCCCGCGCCGGCCGGCACCTTCGCCTCGATCGAGCCGCCCGCCAGCCGCACCATCCTCAACCGCTCCGAGGGCAAGGTGACGGCGATGCTGATCGGCGTCCAACCCGCCGGCGGATACGCACCCGCGTCCTGGGCGTAGGCACGAACCACACCTGTACCGAAGCAGGAATTCCGGGTCCGCCGTCGACGCTTGGCGGGCGCCCCTATAATTCCCGAACTCGTCAACCCGTCGCGCGCCCGCTCGAAGAAGGCGCGGATACCGGGAGGAAAAATTGAATCTCCAGTCTCAACGGGGCGCTCGGCCTGAGCGCTACTCGCCAGAGCGACCCTACAAGCCACTGGTTTCGCCACCCAGCGTCGAGGACAAGGACGCCTGCGCCATCTACGCGTCCGTCCGCAAGGACGCGACTCCGAGCCACGAACCGATCGAGCTCGCGATCCCGGCGCTGCAGAAGATGCTCCACCGCGCCGGCAACGTCGACGGTGAGGGCGACGGCTGCGGCGTCCTCCTCGACATCCCGCGCAAGATCTGGGCCGAGGAGGTCCGCACCGGCGGCCACGACCCCTCGCTTGCGCTCAACGACGCCTTCGCCGTCGCCCACGTCTTCATCGAGCGCTCCCAGGACGTCGAGAAGATCAAGCACGACGCCCGGGCGCTGCTCGCCGAAGGCGGCTTCCGCGTCCTCGCCGAGCGGGTCGGCGCCGTCAACTCGCCTGCGCTCGGTCCGACCGCGCGCGAGGAGGAGCCAATCTTCTGGCAGGTCGCCGGGCTCGTTCCCGACGCCGCCAAGCGCGACGCGATCCTCTTCGACCTGCTGATCGAACTGGAGAAGCGGCTCGACGTCCACGTTCCCTCCTTCTCGGCGACCACCTGCGTCTACAAGGTGATGGGAGCGCCGAAGGTGCTTGGGGAGTACTACCCGGACCTGACCGACGAGCGCTTCGAGACGATCGGCTGCTTCGGCCACAACCGCTACTCGACCAACACCTGGCCGTCGTTCAAGCGGGTGCAGCCGTTCTCGGTCCTCGGCCACAACGGCGAGATCAACACGATCGAGCAGTTGCGCCAGGAGGCGAAGATGCTGGCGGTGCCGATCCAGGCCGGCTCCTCCGACTCGCAGGACCTGAACCGGACGATCGACACCATGGTCAGCCGCGAGGGGCTCACCCTCGCCGAGGCGATGGAGATGGTGGTGCCGCCGATCGTCGAGGAGATCCGCCAGCTCCCCGAGGAGCTGCACAGCTTCTACATGTACCTGCACCAGTCGATGGGCCCGTTCGCCCAGGGGCCGGTGGCGCTGATCGCGCGGCACACCGACGAGTGCGTCTTCTCCGCCGACGCGATGGGCCTGCGTCCGCTCTGGCAGGTGGAGACCGAGGACGACTTCGTCTTCAGCTCCGAGCCGGGCGTGGTCTCGGTCCACAAGATGGTCTCCGAGCCGAAGCCGCTCGCCCCCGGCGAGAAGGCGCTGGTGCTGATCGACCGCGCCGAGCGGCGCTCGACCCTGCACCCGCACGACGAGATGCTGCGGATCGTCCGCGACGGCTGGCTGCGGCGCAACGGGGTCGAGGCGGCTGCCGCCTACGACCGCGCCCTGCAGACCGGCGGCCCGCTCGAGGGCCAGGACGTCCCCGGCTACTCCGACGCCGGCCCCGAGGAGCCGGTCAAGGTCGAGGACCGCATCCTCGCCGGCTTCGGCTGGCAGCGCGACGACGTCAAACTCGTCCAGCAGATGGCCTCCAACGGGGCCGAGCCGGTCGGCTCGCTCGGCTACGACGGGCCGCTGGCGGCGCTCTCGCCCGAGCGGCAGAACCTCGCCGACTACTTCAAGGAGACGGTCGCCGTCGTCACCAACCCGGCGATCGACCGCGAACGCGAGATGGAGCACTTCTCGACCCGGACGCTGTTCGGGCGGCGACCCTCGCTCGAGCACGCTGGCGAGGACACCGGCACCGTCGAAACCGGCTTCCCGGTGATCCTCGGCGGCCACCACGGCCTGGCGCCGCTCTCCGACAAGACCTACCGGGCGATCGCCCGCGAGCACGAGACCTACCTGCTCGAGGACCTCTGGGAGGAGTTCCGCGGCCGCGCCGCCGCGGTTGACATCTCGCTGCTGGAGTCGGAGACGACCCGCGGCGCGATCGAGCGGATCAAGCAGGAAGCGGTGAAAAAGGTCCGCGACGGCTGCGAGCTGCTGGTCCTCACCGACCGGACCGTCTACGACGCCGACCGCCGCTACCTCGACCCGCACCTAGCGGTCTCCGCGGTCGACCAGGGGCTGAAGCAGTTCAAGGTCGAGCGCGGCGAAGAGAACCTGCGGCGGCGCTGCGGGATCGTCCTGCGCTCGGCGGCGATCCGCAACGTGCACGACGTGATGCTCGCGCTCGGGCTCGGCGCCAACGGCGTCTGCCCGTACGTGATGGTCGAGGTGATCTGCGTCGAGGACTACGAGAACGACGTCTCCAACCTCTGCGCCGCCCTGCGCAAAGGGATCGAGAAAGTGATCTCGACGATCGGGATCCACGAGGTGCGCGGCTACGCGCGCCAGTTCAGCTCGATCGGGGTGAAGCCGGAGCTGGCGGAGATCTTCCAGACCGACTGCTTCGCCGCTTCCGAGAAGGCCGGGACCGGCTTCGCCGACCTCGACGAGGACTCAAACGCCCGCGCCCGCGCCCTCAGCGGCGACGACGCGGCGGCGAAACCGGCGAAGACGTTCCGCTTCTACCCGAAGGTCTACAAGGCGGCGATCGCGACCGCCAACGGCTCCGGGACCTACGCCGACTACAGCGAGAAAGTGCGCGATCTGGAGCGGCAGAACCCGATCTCGATGCGCCACATCATGGGCCTGAAGGGGGACCGCCCCGCCGTCGAGGCGAGCACGGTCGACGCCGGCATCGGCCACCACGACTACCCGATCGTGATCTCCTCGATGAGCTTCGGCTCCCAGTCCGAGCCGGCCTTCCGCGCCTACGCGGAGGCGGCCAAGGCGACCAACATCCTCTGCATCAACGGCGAGGGTGGCGAGATCCGCGACATGTACGGGCAGTACCGCAAGTGGCGCGGGCAGCAGGTCGCCTCGGGCCGCTTCGGCGTCTCGGCGGAGATGCTGAACAGCTCCTACGTCGCCGAGATCAAGATCGGCCAGGGGGCCAAGCCCGGCGAGGGCGGCCACCTGCCCGGCAAGAAGGTCTCCGAGAAGGTCGCCGCCGCGCGTAACGCGGCGCCCGGCACCGACCTGATCTCCCCCTCGAACAACCACGACCTCTACTCGATCGAGGACCTCGCCGAGCTGATCGACGAGCTGAAGACCGTCAACCCCGACGTGCGGGTCTCGGTCAAGGTGCCGGTGGTGCCGAACATCGGCACGATCGGCCTCGGCATCGCCAAGGCCGGCGCCGACATCATCACCCTCTCGGGCTTCGAGGGGGGGACCGGCGCGGCGCGCCAGCACGCGCTGCGCCACGTCGGCCTGCCGAGCGACATCGGCACCCGCGCCGTGCACCGGGCGCTGATGGAGGCCGGGCTGCGCAACCGGGTCGAGATCTGGGCCGACGGCGGTTACCGCACCGGCCATGACATCGTCAAATTGCACTGCCTCGGCGCCAACCGGGTCGGCTTCGGCACCCTGGCGATGGTCAGCCTCGGCTGCACGATCTGCCGCGGCTGCCAGCTCGACACCTGCCACGTCGGCATCGCCACCCAGATCGAGACCCCCGAAGAAGCGGAGGCCCACGGCCTGAAGAAGTTCACCCCGCAGGAGGTCGACCGCGCCGCCGAGAGCTGCGCCCGCTTCTTCGCCTCGATGGGCGAGGAGGTCAAGGAGGTCGTCGCCTCGCTCGGCTACGACCGCGCCCAGGACCTGGTCGGCCGCTACGACCTGCTGGAGCAGGTGGCGGCCAAGGACACGGTCGACCTGGCGCCGCTGATCACGCCGCTGGAGGAGTTCCTCGACCTCGAGCCGATCGACCTGCCGGTGGCCGCGGAGGCCGAGGCGCGGGCCGAGGCCGGCCTCGTCGCGGCGCGGCCGATCCGGATGGAGGCCAAGCAGGCATCCAGCGAAATCGCCGCCCTGGCGCCGGAAGTCTGCTCCGGGCGGACCGTCCGCAGCGAGTTCCCGCGGGCGACCGACGCCAACGACCGCGTCCTCGGGACCGAGCTGGCGGGGGCGATCGCCCGCTCGCGGATCTTCGACGACGGGCCCGAGTCGAGCGACGAGATCCTCGCCAGCCTCGAGTTCAACGGCGGCTCGGTCGCCGGCCAGGGCTTCGGCGCCTTCAACGCCTACGGCGTCTCGCTGCGGGTCGAGGGCGGCGCCCAGGACGGTGTCGGCAAGACGATGCTGGGCGGGACGATCTCGATCCTCAAGGGCAAGGGCGCCCGCGGGCGGCGGCTCAACGGCTCCGTCGGCAAGTCCTTCGCCTACGGCGCCCAGCGCGGCAAGCTCTACGTCCAGGGCAGCGCCGACTCGCGCTTCTGCATCCGCCTCTCCGGGGCCGACGTGGTGCTCGGCGGCGAGCCCGAGGGGCCGATCGACGACAGCCGCGGGGCGATCGCCGACCGCGCCAACGCCAAGGGGTTCGCCTTCGAGTACATGACCTCGGGGCGCGCCGTCGTCCTCGGCGACATCGGCCCCTGGGCCTGCGCCGGCATGACCGGCGGCCGCGTCTACGTCCGCCACAACGCCTTCGGCATCGACCGCGGGGCGATCGAACGACGCCTCGGCCGGGGCGCCAAAGTCGAACTCAAGGACCTCGACGCCGAGGCCCTGATCGACCTCGACGACCTCCTCGCCGGCTACGCCGGGGAGCTACGGGCGACGGGCCAGGACAGCGAAGCCGAGCGGGTGCTGGAGCTGGCGGCGGACGCGACCAGCAACTTCCTGATGATCGTGCCGCTGAAGGTTCAGGCCGACCCGAGCATCTCGACCGAGTGATCTGACCGCCGGGTAGGACGGAACAGCGGACGAAGCAGGCTAGGACCGGGTGACCCCTCCGGCTCAACTTTTTCGGTGGGTCCCAAAGGACGGAAGCTTCCCTAAAGAAGTACGGCTCGCTCGTTGGTTTTGAGCTTCCGCTCCTAGGGCGGTGGGCAAGGTTCGGAAGGCCATGAACCTGGAGAAGGGGTCCGGTGACCCTCCCCGCGGCTTGTACTTTTTCGGTGCCCGAATCTAGGAATGCTGAGGACGACCCACCGAAAAAGTTGAGCGGGGAGGGTTACCGTGACCCCACCCCCGTCGAAATCACTGCTGTCCCGGGGGCTTCCCCTCCAGCCGATCGGCGATCGCTCTTACCTCGTCCAGCAGTCCATCCAGCATGCGCTCGGTGTCCGAGTGGATCCGGTATTCGGCCATCCGCCGCTCGGCGTCGAGGCCGTCGAGGCGCTGTTCGAGGGCCTCGGTGCGGTTCTCGAGGCGGCGGATCTGGCGGTCGGTGCGCTTCTGGGATTTGCGCACGCGGGTCTTGACGTAGCGGCGCAGGTCCTCCTGCATGGTGTCGAGCTCGCGGCGGAGGTCGTCGTTGACCGGGGCGTTCTGCTCATCGAGCATCTGCTCGACGCCGCGGCGGACGCGTTCGATCTCGGCGTGCAGCTCGGCCCGGGCGCGGTCGGCGGCGGCCGAGATCTGCGGCTCCCCGGGTTCGGGGCCGCGTGGAGGCTGGGGAGGGTCGACCGGACTCGGCACCGCGTTCACCGCGCCGGATAGTAGGGACGGGGGAGGCCGGAACCCGCTCCTCCTTGACGAGCCGGCAATTCGCCCCCCTCTAGGGGGTCAACTGCCGGCTCAACGGCTACGCCTTGAGCAGATACAGGCGGTAGCGGCCGATCGTCAGCTCGTCGCCGTCTTCGAGCTCGGCGACCTCGACCACGCGGCCATTGACGAGGACGCCGTTGAGGCTGCGGTCGTTGAGCAGGCGCGGCTTGTGTCCCAGCTCTGTGCGGATCATCGCGTGGCGGCGCGAGACGGTGGGGTCGTCGAGGCAGACCTCGGCGCCCGAGCGGCGGCCGATCTGGGTCCAGCCGTCGCCGAGGGCGAAGGTCCGGATCTCGCCGCGCTCGCGCATCGCCAGGTGGAAACCGGAACCGCTCAACTGGCCGCGGGCTTCACCCAGCCATTCGGGCGGCTCCGGCTCCTGGGGGACGGCAAATTCGACGGTGGGGGACCCGTGCTCCTGCAGCGAGGAGAAGATCGAGTCGCGGGCGAAGCGGGAGGCCCCGCAGCGGGTGCAATCGGGCAGCTCCTCCGTCTCCCGTACGGAGATCTGGGACCCGCAGACGAGGCAGAAATACGTTCCCTCCCCCGGGATCGTCCCCGAGGCGTAGGCCTCGCCGACAGGGCTGGTGCCGGCGCTATCGAAGATCGAACTCACTCCTTCCTGGTTGCAATCGATACTACTGCGACCTTCGATCCCCGTCACTCAAACTTTTCTATCCAATCTCTCGGCGTACCCTGGCGCGCCGCGGGTGCCCCCGCCTCTAGAATCGCGCCGCGATGGGCCCGGTCAGCTCCGAGATCGAAATCGACGTCCCCCGCGAGCGGGTCTTCGCCGTGCTCGGCGACCTCGCCGCCCGGCCCTCCTTCACCGACCACTTCCTCACCGACTTCCACCTCACCCGCCTCGAGTCCTCCGGGGTCGGCGCCGGCGCCCGCTTCCGGGTCAAGCAGCCGCTGCGCAAGGTCTGGATGGACAGCGCGATCGTCTCCCAGGAGGAGCCGTTCCAGATCGTCGAGGAGGGGGGCGGCGGCCGCGTCAACCGGATCCGCACCCACACCGTCTGGGAGATCACCGGCGGCAGCGGCTCGCTGAGCCGGGTGCGGGTCAGCCACTGGACCGAGCCGACCCACCTCGATCGCGCCCTCGAGGTCCTCAGCGGCGCCTCTTTCTGGCAGGAGCGGGGCTGGCGTGAGGCGCTGCGGCGGCTGCGCGAGAACCTCGAGTCCGATCGTCCCGCGGCCGAGCGAATCGCCGTCGCCGGCGGCAATCGGTACGCGACCGGCGTTCCCTGACCCGCCACATATAGACTCCCGCGCCGATGTTCCCCAACCGCAGAACGCTGCTGCCGACCCTCGCCGCCCTGGCCCTTCTGGTGGTCGGGATCGGGGTCACCGCCTGCGGCTACTCCAGTGACTCCAAGCAGGTCAGCGAGGGTGAGTCGATCGAGCTCGGGGAGCTGAAGTACAACGTCACCTTCTCGCGCTACCTCAACCCGAACGACACCGAGGACGCGGCCTACCTCGTCGGCCAGCCGGCGCCGCCCAAGGGCTCCAACTACTTCGGCGTCTTCTTCGAAGTCCAGAACGAAAGCGACGAACCGCAGACGCTGCCGACGACGCTGACGATCACCGACGCCTTCGACGGGGAATACGGGGTGCTGGAAAGCGAAAGCATCTACGCGCTCGAGTTCGGCGGCGAAGTCGAGCCCGAAGAACAGATCCCGGTCCTCGACTCGACCGCCCAGCAGGGTCCGATCGAGGGCTCCGTGGCGGTCTTCCTGCTGCCCGAAACCGCCTCCGAGAACCGCCCGCTCACCCTCCACCTGGAAAGCGGCGGCGAAAAAGGCGAAGTTACGCTCGACCTCTAGAGCCCGGCCGAGAGCACTTCGGCAGCGATCGGCGCCGCCACTTCGCCGCCGGCCGCTTCGGCTTCGATCAGCATCACCCCCACCGCCAGCCGCGCCTTTTCGGCCGGGGCGAAGGCGGAGAACCAGGCGTCCTTGATCTGCTCCGGGTTTTCTTTTTCCTCCTCGCCGGGCTTGGGACCGAGCTCGGCGGTTCCGGTCTTGCCGGCGACCTGCGCCTCCGGGATCGCGGCGGCGGTGCCGGTGCCTTCGACCACGACCCCGGTCATCAGCTCGGTCAGTTCGTTCGCCACCTTCTTCGACATCACCCGCACCGGCTGGGCGTCCGGGCGCAGCTTCTTGTTGTTGACGATCGAGGTCGGCATCCGCACACCGTCGTTGCCCACGGTCTGGGCGACCGTCGCCATCTGCAGCGGGGTCGCCAGCACTTCGCCCTGGCCGATCGCCGAGACGCCGAGGTCGACTTCTTCGCCGATCTCTTCCGGGATCGTCGATTCGGCCGGGTCGACTTCGCGGACGATCCGCGACGCGTAGAGCGTCGGCGGCGAGTTGAAGCCGAAGCGCTCGGCGGTTTCGACCAGCTTGTCGTTGCCGATCTTCGGCCCCAGCGGGGCGAAGTCGGCGTTGCAGGACTCGGCGAAGGCTTCGAGGAAGGTGCCGCCGCAGAACTCGCCGTTGGCGTTGCTGATGAAGCGGCCGCCGACGTTGGCTCCGTCGGTGATTTCGAATTCGTCGTCGAGTGAGACGACGCCCTTCTCCAGAGCGGCGACGGTGGTGATGATCTTGAAGGTGGAGCCGGGAGGTTGCGGGGCCGAGAAGGCCTGTCCGGCGAGGGCGCGGACGTCGCCGTTGCGGGCGTCGAGGACGGCGACGCCGCCCGCGCGCCCGGCAAGCCCGGTCACCGCCGCTTCCTGCAGGTCGGGGTCGATCGTCGTCTTCACCGGCGCCCCCGGCCGCGGCTTCGCCTGGGCGAGGACGCGCAGCGAGGAGCCGTCGGCCTTGACCGCCAGCAGGGAGCCGCCGGGCTTGCCGGCGAGGCGGGTGTTGAAGGCCAGCTCGAGGCCGCTGATCCCGACCGGAGTTTCCGGCGAGAAGCCGCGGCGGGCGAGCTTGGCGAGGTCTTCTTCGGGGGCTTCGCCGATTTCGCCGGTGACGTCGATCGCGGCGGTGCCGAGCGGGTGCTCGCGTTCTTCCGCCGGGCCTTTGGCCAGCGGGGTGCCATCGCGGGCGAGGATCGGCGCTCGTTCGGCGAGGTCGACCTGGCCCTCGAGGTGCTCGCCCCGGCGCAGTCCCGGGAACACCAGGCTCGGGTCCCATTCGATCCCGCCCTCTGCGTAGGGGAGGTCGATCTCGGCGTCGATCCGCCCGTAGGCGACGGTGGTGACCTCCAGCGGCACCGGTACGACCTTGGCTCCGTCGGCGGCTTGCGAGTCGCGCGGCGAGCTGGGGTCGAGTCCGCGCACCGTCGCCACCTCGGCCGCTTCGCGGTAGTCGGCGGCGAACTCGTCGCGGTCGACGCGGGCGCGGGAGGCTTCGTTCAGCTCCCCGTACATCGCCCTGTAGTCCTTCTTCGCCCAGGCGTGGACGAAGCGGCTGGCGGCGTCCTGCTCGGGGTTGCCGGGCTTACCCGACACGGCCCCGATCACGAAGGCAACCAGCGCCGCCAGGGCCAGCGGCAGGGTTCTGGTGACGAGACGGCGCCGGCGCTCCGACTCGGTTGACTGGGTACTCACCGCCCGAACGGTATTAGAACCTGTCTCAGCGCCATTCCCGGCGTGCTTCTATTCAGCGAATGACCGTGTTGGACTGGGCAATCCTTGCCTTCACCTTTGCCCTCGCCCTCTGGGGTTACCGTCAGGGCCTGATCGTCGGCGCCCTGACCCTGGTCGGGTTCGGCTTCGGGGCCTTTGCCGGGAGCCGGATCGGCCCGCTGGTCCTGGCGCAGGGGTCAGAGTCCCCCTACGCGCCGCTCTGCGCCGCGCTGGGGGCGCTGCTGGTGGGGGCGCTGACGGCGGTCGCGCTGGAGACCTTCGCGCTGGGGCTGCGGGAGAAGGTCGTGCGGCGGCGCGGGCTCCACCGCGCCGACGGCGCCGGCGGCGCGGCGCTGATCGCGGGGGTGGCGCTGGGCCTGGTCTGGGTCTTCGGCGCCGTCGTCCTCCACGCCCCCTCGACCGCGCAGTTGCGCGCCGACGTGCAGCAGTCGCTGATCCTGCGCAGCCTCAACGACGTGCTGCCGCCGACCGGGCCGCTGCTGAACGCGCTCGACCGCGTCGACCCGGCCCCCTCGGTGCTCGGCCCGGCGGCGCCGGTGGCGCCACCCGACCAGCGGATCGTCGCCGACCGTGATGTCCTCGCCGCCGGCGACTCGGTGGTGCGCGTGCTCAGTACCGCCTGCGGACTCGGCATCGAGGGTTCGGGCTGGGTGGTCGAACCTGGAGTGGTCGTCACCAACGCCCACGTCATCGCCGGGGCCGACGACACCACCGTGACCAGCCAGGACGGAGCCGAGCTCGACGCCACCCCGATCTACTACGACCCCGACCAGGACCTCGCCCTGCTGCGGATCGGCGCCGAGCTGCCGACGCTGCCGCTGAGCTCGCGGCGGCCGGAAGGCAGCGACGCGGCGGTCCTCGGCTACCCGGAAAACGGGCCGTATGCGGTCGCCGCGGCGCGGATTGGCGAAACCAGGGAGACGGTCAGCGAGGACTCCTACGGCAACGGGCCGGTCAACCGCACGATCGTCGCCCTCAGCGGTGCCGTGCGCAGCGGCAACTCAGGCGGGCCCCTGGTCGACGCCGAAGGGCGGGCGGTGGGGACGGTCTTCGCGGCGACGACGAAGGGCCCGCGCGGGGGCTTCGCGATCCCCGCCGAGCTCGTCCGCCGAGCCCTGCGGCAGGCGGCGCCCGCGGTCGAAACCGGCCCCTGCGCCCGCTAGCTGGATTGGCGAAACCCCGCCTGGGAGCCGAAAACCGCCGGAGCCCATCACTTACGTTCAGTAAGCTCGAAAGACGATGGAGCAGGTCAGCTCGACCCAGGTCCAGGCAAGTTCTGCCGCGGCCGCGCCGGAGAAGTCTCCGGCCCCCATCTGTCCGCATTTCCACGCGGCGATCGAGCTGATCGGCAAGCGCTGGACCGGGGCGATCGTCTGCGCGTTGACCGAGCGACCGATGCGCTACGCCGAGCTCGGCAAGGCGGTCCCCGGCCTCTCGGACCGGCTCCTCTCCCAGCGCCTGCGGGAGCTCGAGGAAGAGGGTCTGGTCGGACGCGAGGTCGAAGCGGGGACGCCGGTCCGCGTCACCTACTCGCTGACCGCCGCCGGGGCCGAGCTGGGTCCGGCGATCCAAGAGCTGAAGGCCTGGGCCAAACGCTGGAAAGAAGCCGGGTAGGCCACCGAGGCGTTGTCTAGCCTCCCGGCCATGAACCTTCCAGGGCCGTTTCCGGTCGGCGCCTACGCGCGGAAGCTGCAGGAGGAGATGCGCAAGCGGGCGCGGGTGCAGTTGATCGGCGAGGTCACCGGGGTCGGCCGCAGCAAGGTCCAGGCCTATTTCGAGCTGCGCGACGCCGACGGCGCGGTGCCGTGCGCGATCTGGCTCAACGACCTCGAGAAGGCGGGGCTGGGCGAGGCCAGCCTGCGCGACGGCGCCGAAGTGGTGATCTCCGGCGGCCCCGACTACTACCCGGGCGGCGGCCAGGCCTCCCCGAGCTTCTCCTTCCGCGCCACCCACCTGCGTCTAGCGGGGGAGGGCGACCTCCTCGCGCGCCTGGAGGCGCTGCGCAAGCAACTGCGCGCGGAGGGGTTGTTCGAGCTGCAGAAGCAGTTGGCGCGGCCGCTGCTGCCGAAGACGATCGGCGTCGTCACCGCCGAAAGCGGCGCCGCCCGGCGCGACCTGCTGGCCGGGCTGCGGCGCCGGGGCTGGGGCGGGACCGTGGTCTGGGGCTTCGCGCCGGTGCAGGATCGCCACGCGGCGCCGGCGATCGGGACGGCGCTGCGGGACCTGGCGGCGCGGCCGGAGGTGGAGGCGATCGTCGTCACCCGCGGCGGCGGCAGCCTCGCCGACCTCTGGGCCTTCTGCGACGAGACCCTCTGCCGCACCGTGGCGATGCTGCGGGTGCCGGTGATCAGCGCCGTCGGCCACGAGCGCGACTCGACCCTGATCGACGACGTCGCCGCCGTCGCCTGCTCGACCCCGACCCACGCCGCTGAGGCGGCGGTGCCGCTCGACTGCCTCGCCGCGCGCGGCGGCCTCGAGCGCTGCGCGCTGGCGCTGCGGCGGGCGGGGGAGGGGGCGATCGGCGTCCGCTCCCGGCACCTCGGCGCGTTGGCGCGGGGACCGGCGCGGGCGCTGCAGCGCGAGCGCTCCGGCCTCAACCAAAAGATCCGCGAGATCCGCGCCGCCTCCGAACGCGGGGTCGCCGAGCGGGAGACGTTCCAGCGGCGGATCGCCACGGTGGTCCTGGAGCGGGCGCGCCGCCGCGCCGTCGGCCCCGAGATGGAGGGGCGCCGGGCGGCCCTGCACCGGGCGGCGGTGGCGCTGCGGGCGCACGAGCCCGAGCGCACCCTGGAACGCGGATACGCCCTCGTCGAGGGCGAGGCCGGCGAGCCGCTGACCAGCGCCGCCGAGGCCGGCGCCGCGGACGTCATTAGCCTTCGCTTTGCCGATGGACGAGTCCGAGCCAAACCCGAGCGCCCCGACCAGGCCTGACTCCTACGAGGAGGCCGTCGGCCGGCTGGAGGAGATCATCGATCGCCTCGACTCCGGCCAGGCGGGCCTGCGCGAGACCCTCGAGCTCTGTAAGGAGGGTCGCGACCTCGTCACCTACTGCGCCGCCGAGCTCGACGAGGTCGGCGAGGGGCTGAAGGAGCTACGGCTCGACGACCTCGCCGCCCGTCTCGACAGCTCCGGGACCGGAGCAGAGACCCCGTAGCGCCGGGCAGCCGCGGCAGAGCGACCAGTCGCGTCGCTCCGGCGGGGCGACCGGGAACTCGCCGCGGCCGATGCGGCCGATGCGGTCTTCGAGGCGAGCGCGGGCGCTCCCCATCGCCTCGCGGTCGAGCAGGGAGAGCGCCGGCTCCTCCGGGCGCTCGAGGAAGACGTAGGCGACCTCGACTTCCTCAACCCCCAGGGACTCGGCGACCGCGAGCGCGTAGATCGCCCGCTGCACGTCGTAGTTGCCGGCCCGCTCCGCCGGGGCGGCGCCGTCGAGGCGGTCGGTCTTGTAGTCGACGACCAGCGGCGACGCCCCCTCGCGCTCGACCAGGAGGTCGATCGAGCCGCGCAGGACGGTGCCGCCGACGCCGAGCAGCAGCGGCACCTCGGCGCGGACCCGCGTCGCCTCCTCGCCGATCCGCCGCCGCAGCGGCGATTCGAGCCACTGCCGCACCGGGCCGAGCAGCTCCTCCGGCGCTGGCGCGAGGCCGGCGGCTTCGGCGTGGCGCTCGGCGAGATCGGGGGAGGGCTCGCGCCAGTCGTTCGCCTGGCTCCACTCGAGCAGGGCGTGGACGGCGGCGCCGCGGGCGGTCCGCTCTTCTCGCGCCGAGGGCGTCGCGCCCTCCTCCTCGGCTCCCAACCCGGTTCCTCCCAGCAGGCGGGAAGAACCGCGTTCGCTCGGCGCCAGGCCCAGCACCCGCTCCATGTAGAAGCGGTAGGGGCATTCCTCGTAGGCGGAGATCGCCGTGTAGGAGAGGGGGCGGCTGGGGACGGTCGGCGGCCGGCGCTCGACCAGCGGCGGCGGGCCGGCGCCGAGCGGGCGGTCGGCGGCGGCCTCGCGGTGGGTCGCGCGCAGCTCGGCGGCGCGCTCGGGCGAGGGGAGGTTGACGCGGACGGCGATCTCCGAGGCACCGAAGGTCGCCTCCAGCCCCGGCCGCGGCTCCGGCGGGGCGACCGGCACGGTCGCGTCCTCGTCGCGCGGCACGCCGAGCGCCTCGACCAGGCGCTCGACCACCGGGGTTCCCGGCTTCGTCTCCTTGCCCGGCTCCGGTTTGACCACGCCGCTGAGGATCAGCCGCCGGCGGGCGCGGGTGGCGGCGACGTGGAAGAGCCGCAGCTCCTCTTCGGAGCCGCGTTCGCGGGCCTCCTCGCAGAGCGCGCCGTAGTCGTAGAGGTTGATCGCCGGGCTGCCGAGGCGGCGCAACTGCAGGCCGACCCGCGGCCGCTCCTCGTGGCCGACGACGAGCAGCGGCGCGCGGCCGCCGGAGAGAAGGCTGCGGGCGAGGTCGGGCACGGCGACGACTCCGAACTCGAGCCCCTTGGCGTTGTGGGCGGTCATGATCCGCACCCCGTCGTGCCCCTCGGCGGCGGTCGCCGCCTGCGCCTCCGCATCACCTTCGGCCCGCGCCGCGAGGAAGTCGAGGAAGCCGCGCAGGTCGCGCCCCTCGCGCGCCTCGAACTCGGCCGCCAGCCGCGCCATCTTGCGCACGTTGGCGAAGCGGGCCTCGCCGCTCGGCCGCATCAGCACCGCCAGGTCGTAGCCGGTCTCGGTCACCACCGCCTCGGTCAGCGCCGCCAGGCTCAGCCGCGGCGCCCGCTCGCGCAGCGAGACGAGCCTGGCGGCGAAGGTCGCCAGCAGCTCGCGCTCCGGCGCCGGGATGCCCTCCAACCGCTCGGGCTCGACCAGCTCCGAGTCGCCGAGGCCGGCGGCCAGCTCCAGCGCCGGCCAGACGTGGCGCTTCTTGCCCGCCGCCATCCGCAGCAGCCAGAGGGTGTCGGGGGCGGCGCCGCAGGCGGGCGAGGCGAGGGCGCCGAAGAGAGCGTGGTCGTCGAGCGGGTTGGCGAGCGCGGCCAGCAGCGCGCAGACGTCGGCGACCTGCTGCTGGGACCAGTAGCCGCGGCCGCCGACCACGTAGGGCCGCAGGCCGGCGCGCTCGAGCGAGTCCTCGAAGGCGTCGAGGTGGGTGTAGGCGCGCAGCAGCACCACCATCTCTCCCCGCGGCACGCCGGCCGCGGCCAGCTCGCGCAGGCGCTCGGCGACGAACCGCGCCTCGGCCAGGCAGGCGAACGGGGTCGCCCCGTCGATCGCCGGGTCGAGGTCCATCCCCTCGCCGTCCCAGCCGTCGCGCGCGGTCAGCAGCAGCTCGACCCCCGGGCCGCCGGCCGGCGGCTCCGGCGGCGCCTCCGTCCCCACCCGCAGCGGGCGGTAGCGCTCTCCCAGCAGCGCCTCGCCGAAGAGGTTGACCGCGCCGATGATCTCCGGGCGGGAGCGGAAGTTGCCGCTCAGCTCCATCAGCTCGGCGTCGGCGCGGCGGTCGATCTCCTCGCGCCGGCGTCGGAACACCTCGAGGTCGGCGTGGCGGAAGCCGTAGATCGACTGCAGCTCGTCGCCGACCACGACCAGCTCGGTGCGCGGCCCGCGCAGCGCCTCGATCAGCCGCAGTTGCAGGCGGTTGGTGTCCTGGAACTCGTCGACGAGGATCTGGCGGAAGCGGGCCCGGTAGGACTCGCCGATCTCGGCCCGCTCGAGCATCCGCGCGGCGAGGATCTGCAGGTCCTCGAAGTCGATCCCGGCGCGGCGCTCCTTGGCGGCCTCGAAGCGGGAGGAGAAGAGCGCGAGCAGCTCGGCGAGGTGCCCGTAGGCGCGGCTGCCCTCGCCCGCCTCGGCGACCCGGGCGACCGCCGCCTCGATCGCCTCCTTATAAGGAGCGAGGGTCTTCGACTTGCTCGCCGTGGTGTGGGCGCGGAGCTGGTCGAGGTCCGGTTCGGTGCCGGCGGCGGCGAGCCAGTCCCGCGCCCGCCCCAGCAGCTCGCGCTCCCCGGCCGCCCGCTTGCCGTTGCTCTCGCCCAGCTCCTCCAGGCACTCGGCGGCGGCCTCGGCGGCGCGCCGCAGGGCCCCCTCGACGTCGGGCTCGGGCGGCTCGGGCAGGCGCGGGTCGGCGTCGCCGCGGCTGCGCAGCTCGTCGTGGATCGCCACCACCATCGCCCGCAGGCCCTCGACGTCGAAGGCGGCGACCGTCTCCTCCTTGGCGGCGTCGCCGTCGGCGAGGAAGGCGACGAGGGCGTCGTCGAAGGCCTCGCGGGCGGCGCGGGCCGCCTCCGGCGCGTCGAGCACGCGGAAGCCGGGGTCGACCCCGGCCGCCACCGGGTGGGCGGCGAGGACGCGGTTGCAGAAGCCGTGGATCGTCGTCACCCAGGCGCCGCCTATCCCCGCCAGCACCTCCGCGGCGCGCTCGGAGCCACGCTCCGCCCGCCTGCCCAGCTCCAGCCGGATCCGCTGGCGCAGCTCCGCCGCCGCCTTGTCGGTGAAGGTGAAGGCGAGGATCGCGTCGGGGGAGACCCGGCCGTCGCAGACGAGGCGGCAGTAGCGGTCGACCATCACCCCGGTCTTGCCGGTGCCGGCGCCCGCCTCGAGGAGGACGTCGCGGCCGCGGACGGCGATCGCCGCCGCCTGCTCCGGGGTCGGCTCCCGGGCCGGCGCGAGGCCGGCTTCGGCGCTCACCGCTCGTCCTCCTCGGCGCGTTCTTCCTCCTCGTAGCGGGGGGCGCGGTCGCGGCGGCAGATTGGGGCGAAGGTGCAGTAGGGAGGGCAGACGTCGTGGCCGCGCAGGCCGGCCCGGGGCCCGGGGTCGCGGCGGATGTCGCCGGCGCGCATCCGGGCGACGATCTCGCCGCCGCGCCGCCGCGAGTCCTCCAGCAGCTCCTCCAACTGCTCGGGCTCGACGACGTCGCCGGAGTAGAGGCGGTAGGCGGCGAGCGCCTCGGCCACCTCGGCCGAGACGGCGCCGCGCGGGCGCCGCGAGGAGGTCCCGCGCAGCGGGTGGTAGAGGCCGCCGACCGGGCGCGCGCCCCAGTGCTCGGCGACCGCCAGTAGGTAGAGCGGCAACTGCAGCTTCGCCCGCTCCTCGAACTTCTCGCGCGGGGTGACCTGGCCGGCGAGCTTGTAGTCGATGACGATGGCGCGGCCCTCGCGGTCGCGGTCGACCCGGTCGACGGCGCCGTGCAGCCCCCAGCCGCCGAGGTCGAGCGAGGGGCGCTCGGCGTCGGGGTGCTCGCCGAACCGCGCCTCCAGCAGCCAGGGCTCGAAGCCGCCAGTGTCGCGTTCGGCCTCCTCGGCGAGGAAGCGCTCGAGCAGGCGCTCGACGCGGCGCGCCATCGCCCGCTCGGCCGGGTGGGAGCCGAGCTCGCGCTCGGCGACGACCGCGGCCACCAGCTCGCGGCCGCGGCTGGTCCAGGCGGGGAGCGTCTCGGGGCGCGGCAGGGCGTCGCCGCCGGGGCGCTCGCGGTAGAGGCGGTCGAGCGCCTCGTGCATCAGGCCGCCCTGGACCAGCGGGTCGGGGACCGGGTCGAGCAGTTGCGGGTCGAGCTCGTGGCCGGCGAACCAGCGGTAGGAGCAGACGTCGAACTCCTCCAGGGTGGTGCCGCCGTAGGCCGCGACCGCGGCCAGCGAGTCCAGCGCCGCGTGGTTGCGCAGGGGGCCCGGCGCCCGTGCCGCCGCCGCGGCCCGCCGCGCCGCCTCGACCCGCGCCGCCAGCCGCGGCACGCGCTCGCCGTCGACGCCGACCGCCGCCAGCAGCGCCTTGGGGTCGGCGGCGGGACCGTGGGCCGCCAGCGCCCGCGCCAGCTCGTCCTCGGAGGCGGCCTCGCCGAGCGGCGGCACAACCTGGGCGAGGTCGCGGGCGACCGTGATCTCCTCCTCGACCGGGTCTTGCTCGGAGCCGTCGGGGGCGGGGGAGAGGAGGGCGCGGACGTCGTCGAGCAGCGGCGAGCGCGGCTGCGCGGCGCCGTTCTCGTCGCTGTCGCGGTAGGAGAGGACGAGGGTCTGGCGAGGCAGCGCCAGGGTCGAGGCGAAGAGGTAGCGCTCCTCGGCCTCGGCGTCGCGGCGCGGGTCGAGCCCCAGGGTCTCGCGCTGGGCGTCGGAGAGGAAGGGGTCGGCGCCGCGGTCGCGGCGCGGAAACTCGCCGTCCTGCAGGGAGGCGACGACGACGTGGTCGAAGCGGGCGGCCCGCAGCCGGTAGGGGTCGGCGATCCGCACCCGTCCCTCGACCGGTCCTGACCAGACGCGGAAGCGGAGCTCGGCGATCAGCGCCGGCAGCGCCGCCGGGGCGGGTGCCAGCTCGCCGAGCTCGGCCAGCTCGGCGAGGGCGGCGGCGACGGTGCCGGCGGCGCGCAGCTCGATCCCGTCCCCGCGCGGAACCCGCGGACCGTCCTCCTCGGTCCGCAGCGGCCGCGAGGCCATCGTCGCCGCCAGCGCCCCGACGGTGGCCGCCAGCTCGGCAGGGGAGCGCTCGGCGGCCTCCCGCAGACGCAGCAGGTCCCGCGGGGGCTCGCCGTCCTCCCCCTGCCAGAGCAGCAGCGCCGTCTCCGTGTCCACCGCGCGCCGCCGCCGCAGCCGGCGCTCGAACCAGTCGACCCGCCGCGGCGAGAAGCCCGAGGGCCCGCGCAGGTAACGGAGGAAGTCGGCGGCGCGGCGGGTCCCGAACTCGGCCTGCAGGAGGGCGAGCAGGCCGCCGCCGACGCTCGTGCCCGCCACGGGCAGCTCCGCCTCGAGGGCGCCGGCGATGCCGTTCGCCTCCAGGGCGGCGAGGATCTCGGGGCCGCGACGGGCGGGGTCGCGCAGCGCGATCGCCACCTCCGCGGGGTCGGCGCCGCCGGCGACGAGGCGGGCGATGCGGGCGCCGATCGCCTCGGCCTCGGCCCGGGTCCCGGCCGAGCGCAGCAGGGTGAGGCTGGCGTCGGGCGGCCGCCGCTCGGGGCGGGCGGCGGCGAAGGAGCGGGCGAGGTGGAAGAGGAGCGGGCTCGCGGTGTTTGCCGGGTTCGCCGCGGTGACCGTCTCCGCCTCCGCCCCGATCCGCTCCCGCAGCCGGGTCAGCAGGCGGGCGCGGGCGGCTAGCGCCGCGCTCCCCTCCTCGTAAGGGAGGGCGACGGTTACGTCGACGCGGGCGGCAAGTGCCGCGACCAGCTCGAACTGGTTCTCGGTCAGGTCGTCGAAGCCGTAGAGGAGGACGGGGCGGTCCCAGAAGGAGCCGTCGCGGCGCAGCTCGGCGATCGCTTCGCGGGCGATCCCGTGGGCGTCGACGCGGCCGCTGCGGCGGCGCAGCTCCTCGTAGCCGGCGAAGAGCGCCGCGAGGTCGCTGAGATAGGCGGAGCCCTCGAGGGTGCCGGCGCTCGCCTCGACGTCGGCCGGGGCGAGGCCGGCGGCCTGTAGCTCCCCGAGCAGCCGCTCGAGGGCGACGGCGAAGCGCGGGCGGGAGGCGGAGCGCCGCAGCGGGCCGAGGCGCCCGCGCCCGCGCTCGATCGCGGCGGCGACCAAGCGCAGCCGCTGCGCCGGCGTCAGTTGCGCCCCCGGCGGCCGGCCGGCGGCGGTGGCGACGGTGCGGAAGAGGGCGCCGAAGGCCATCACGGCGCCGCCGAGCAGGGCGCCGCCGGAGCTGATCTCGCGCTCGAAGTCGAAGACGTCGTCGGCCGTGGGGACGACCAGGACCGGGTCCTCGGGGAGGGTGCGGCGGAACTCGCCGAGGACCTCGCCGCGGCGGCCCGAGTTCGGCGGTCCATAGATCAGTCGCAAAGGCACTCTTCCAGCCTATGGAGCCCTCCGGCGCCGCTCTCCGTCCCGCCCCGGGCCCCCGGCGGGACCCCGCAAACTGCGGTGTAGCGGCCCCGCTTTTGCCGTCTACCACCCCCTCTACCTTTTCCGCAGCCGATGTCCCTCTGCTTCGTAGACCCCGCCGACGCCATCCGCGCCATCGCCGACTCGATCGGCCGCGAGGCCCGCCGCCAGTTGCTCGGCGAGGCGGTCCGCTCCTGGGTCGACGAGATCCCGGACTCCGAGCTCGAAGTCCACTACGCGAAGGCGATCGCCGAGCTCGACGAGCACGACCTCTCGATGCTCGCCGCCTGGCACGGCTCGCTCGAGGTCGGGCAGCCGGTCCCCAACCGCGACTTCCTGATGGGCGCCTTCGGCTCCCTCGGCGAGAACCGCCGCGAGGCCCTCAAGCTCGCCGCCGGCTTCCGCGGCGAGGAGGCCGTCGATTCCGGCGTCACCGAGGAGGACGCGCTGGAGCTGGTCCTCGGCCTCCTCAGCCCCCCGCGCCTGATGCAGCTCGCCGCCGAGGCGCTCGAGCTCTACGTCTGGGACCGCGCGGGCAGCGACAACTAGGGCCGGCGGGTAAGTCCAGGCGGGGGAGAGAGCCCGCGACTCCGAGGTTTAGGGGTCTATGGACCCCCGAAGTTCGGCGAGGCGAAGTCGGCAGGCTTGGGAGTTGGCTCGGCGGCAGCATGGTGTGCTGACGCGTGGAGACTTGTTGCGCCTTGGGTTCCATCCCGACGCGATCAAGCATCGGGTTAGGACGGGACGACTGCATCCCGTGGCGCGCGGCGTCTACTCGGTGGGGCGACGTCAGATAAGCCGCGAAGGACGCTGGATGGCGGCGGTTCGTTTCTGCGGATCGGAGGCCGTGCTGAGCCACCGCAGCGCCGCCGCGCTCTGGGGATTCGGGGAGGAGCACCGCGACTTCATCGACGTCAGCGTCCGGCGACCGTCCGAAGCCCGCCTTCCAGGCCTGCGCTGCCACCGCCGTCCCTCCCTACCCAGCAGGGAGATCACGGCCCGCCTTCGCATCCCCGTCACCACTCCCGTCCGCACCTTCCTCGACCTCGCCACCGTCACGGGCCCCAAGACCCTCGAGCGGGCGATCAACGAGGCCGACAAGCGCGACGTCATCGACCCCGACCGGCTCCGCTGCGCCCTCGACGACCACGCCGGCGAGGCCGGTGTCCGTCCCCTGCGCCGGATCCTCGACCAGCACACCTTCCGCCTCTCCGACGAGGAGCTCGAACGCCGCTTCCGTCCCCTGGCCGAATCCGCCGGCCTCCCGACCCCGCTCACCAAACAGATGGTCAACCGCTTCGAGGTCGACTTCCTCTGGCCCGACCTCGGCCTCATCGTCGAGACCGACGGCTGGCGCTACCACCGCACCCCCGCCGCCCAGACCCGCGATGCCCTCCGCTTCCAGCTCCACACCGCCTCCGGCTACACGCCGCTCCGCTTCTCCCATTGGCAGGTCAAGCACGAACCGCGCCATGTCGAGCGGATCCTCCGAGTGACCGCCGCCCGCCTTGCCCGGGTAAGGCGGAGCTAACCTCGCCTTGATGCCTCCCTACGCAATCGTCATCTTCGGCGCCACCGGCGACCTCGCCCGGCGCAAGCTGCTGCCCGGGTTGCTGCGGCTTTTCCAGTCCGGCCTGATGCCCGAGTTCCGGGTGATCGGGATCTCGATGGAGGAGATCAGCGACGCCGAGTTTCGAGCGATCGCCGAAGCCGCCTGCCGCGAGCACGCCCGCCACGGCTTCGGCGGCGAGGACTGGCACGCGTTCTCCAGCCGCCTCTCCTACGTCCCGCACGACCGCGGCGCCGAGGGCCTGCAGCAGGCGATCGGCCGCGCCGAGGCCGAGCTGGGGGAGGAGATGCAGGTGCTGCACTACCTCAGCGTCCCGCCGGCCGCCGCCCCCGACGTGCTGGAGACGATCAAGACCTGCGGGATCAGCGGCCGCTCCCGGGTGATCATGGAGAAGCCGTTCGGCACCGACCTCGCCAGCGCCAAGAAGCTCAACCACATGGTCCACGAGGCGCTGCGCGAGGACCAGGTCTTCCGCATCGACCATTTCCTCGGCAAAGAGGCGGCGCTGAACAGCCTCGCGCTGCGCTTCGCCAACGCCCTCTTCGAGCCGATCTGGAACCGCAACCACATCGACCACATCCAGATCGACGTCCCGGAGACGATCGGGGTCGGCTCGCGCGCCACCTTCTACGAGAAGACCGGCGCCTTCCGCGACATGGTCGTCACCCACCTGATGCAGATCCTCGCCTTCGTCGCGATGGAGCCGCCGACCGCGCTGGCGCCGGAACCGATCACCGACGAGAAGAACAAGGTCTTCCGCAGCCTGCGACCGCTCGACCCGAGCCAGGTCGTGCGCGGCCAGTACGAGGGCTACCGCGAGGAGCCTGGGGTCGATCCCGACTCCTCGGCCGAGACCTTCATCGCCCTGCGCTGCGAGCTCGACAACTGGCGCTGGAGCGGGGTGCCGTTCTACCTGCGGACCGGCAAGCGGATGGAGGAGAGCGCCCGGATCATCTCGATCGCCTTCCGCGAGCCGCCGCAGTCGATGTTCCCCGAGCACTCCCGGGTCGGCCGCTACGGCCCCGACCACCTCACCTTCGACCTCGAGGAGTCCTCCCGCGTCTCCCTCTCCTTCTACGGCAAGCGGCCGGGGATGGGGATGGTCCTCGACAAGGCGAGCATGCAGTTCTCGCTCGAGGAAACCGACTATCGCGACGACACGCTGGAGGCCTACGAGCGGCTGATCCGTGATGCGATGGCCGGCGACCGCACCCTCTTCACCAGCGCCCGCGACATGGAGCGGCTCTGGGAAGTCTCGGCGCCGCTGCTGGAGGACCCGCCGGCGGTGAAACCGTACCCGCCGGGGTCCTGGGGCCCGGCCGAGATCGGCGCCCTGATCGCCCCGCACAGCTGGCGCCTGCCCTTCGCCC
>DASSHE010000056.1:0-15418 GCA_035693065.1 Solirubrobacterales bacterium | reverse complement strand
GATGTGCTCCATCCAGTCGAGGTAGACCCGGCCCCAGCGGTCCGGGGTGAAGCGGATCCGGCCGCCGCGGACGACCTCGATCGCCGGCGCCGCGAGCTCGTCCATCCGGCAGAACCACTGGAGGCTGATCAGCGGCTCGATCCGCTCGCCGGAGCGGTGGCTGAACGGCACCGCGTGGGAGTAGGGCTCCTCACCGCGCAGGCGGCCCACCTCGCGCAGGGCCGTGACCACGGCGGCCTGGGCCTCGGCGGCGGTCATCCCCGCGAAGTCACCGCCCGCCTCGTTGATCCGCCCGTCGGGGCCGATCACGACGATCTCCTCGAGCCCGTGGCGGCGGCCGATCTCGAAGTCGTTGGGATCGTGGCCGGGGGTGATCTTCAGCGCCCCGGTGCCGAACCCGGGGTCGACGTAGGCGTCGGCGATGATCGGCAGCCGGCGGCCGACCAGCGGCAGCGTGCAGAACTTGCCGACCAGGTCGGCATAACGGTCGTCGTCGGGATTAACGGCGACGGCGGTGTCGGCGAGCATCGTCTCCGGGCGCACGGTGGCGACGGTGAGCACGCGGTCTGACCCCTCGACCGGATAATCGATCGACCAGAGCGAGTCGGTCACCTCGCGGTTCTCCACCTCGAGGTCGGAGATCGCCGAGCGCGTCCCCGGGTCCCAGTTGACCATGTAGTTGTCGCGGTAGATGTAGCCCTTGTCGTAGAGCTGTTTGAAGACGCGGTAGACGGCGCGGACGTAGCCCTCGTCGAGGGTGAAGCGCTCGCGCTCGTAGTCGCATGAGGCGCCGAGCCGCTTGTACTGCTCGACGATCCGTGACCCGTACTCGGCTTTCCACTCCCAGACCCGCTCGACGAAGGCCTCGCGGCCGAGGTCGTGGCGGCTCTTCCCTTCTTTCTTCAGCTCTTTCTCGACCACCGCCTGGGTGGCAATGCCGGCATGGTCGGTGCCGAGGATCCAGAGGCTGTTGCGGCCCCGCATCCGGTTCATCCGCACCAGCGCGTCCTGCATCGAGCCGTTCAGCGCGTGGCCCATGTGCAGCGCCCCGGTCACGTTCGGCGGCGGGATCGCGACCGAGAAGTTCTCCTCCGGCGTCCCCTCCGCCTCGGGATGGAAGTAACCGCCCTCCATCCACTCGGCAAAGATCCGCCCCTCGACCTCCGAAGAGTCGTAACGAGTCGTCTCCTCGAGCTTCTTCCGATCGCCGACGTCCACGCGGCGAGTCTAGATACTGCGCGCGGGCGAGGGCTCACGCGCCAGTCTGCGAAAACCGGCGTATATCACCGGTTTTCGCAGAAACGCCTAGGCGGATTCCTCGGAGAGCCCGGTGTCCGCCGGCCCGATGTCCTGTTGCACGGCCTCGGTGACGAGCGTCGGCCGCCGTCCCTCTGTGATCGTCTCCTTGGTGACGACGCACTTGGTGACGTCGCGCCGCGAAGGCAGCTCGAACTGGACGTCGAGCAGCGTCTCCTCGAGGATCGAGCGCAGGCCGCGGGCGCCGGTCTCCCGCTCCAGGGCCTTGTCGGCGATCGCCTCGAGGCTGTCGTCGGAGAAGACCAGCTCGATGTCGTCGAACTGGAAGAAGCGTTGGAACTGACGGGTGAGCGCGTGGCGCGGCTCGGTCAGGATCGTGGTCAGGTCGTCGCGGCTGAGCTGGTGGATCGCCGTGATCACCGGCAGGCGGCCAATGAACTCGGGGATCAGCCCGTATTCGATCAGGTCCTCGGGCAGGACCTTCTCGAACCATTCGCCGGTGTCCTTCTCCACTCGCGAGGAGATCGCGGCGCCGAAACCGACCCCGCGGTCGCCGAGACGGCGCTCGATGATCTTGTCGAGTTCGGCGAAGGAGCCGCCGCAGACGAAGAGGATGTTGGTGGTGTCGATCGTCAGGAACTCCTGGTGGGGGTGCTTGCGCCCGCCCTGCGGCGGCACCGAGGCGGTGGTCCCCTCGAGGATCTTCAGCAGCGCCTGCTGGACGCCTTCGCCGGAGACGTCGCGGGTGATCGACGGGTTGTCGGCTTTGCGCGCGATCTTGTCGATCTCGTCGATGTAGATGATTCCCGTTTCGGCCTTTTTGACGTCGAAGTCGGCGGCCTGGATCAGCTTCAGGAGGATGTTCTCGACGTCCTCGCCGACGTAGCCGGCCTCGGTCAGCGCCGTTGCGTCGGCGATCGCGAAGGGGACGTTGAGGATCCGCGCCAGGGTCTGCGCCAGCAGCGTCTTGCCGCACCCGGTCGGGCCCAGCATCATGATGTTCGACTTCTGCAGCTCGACGTCGGTCTCCTCGGACTGCGCGATCTGAACCCGCTTGTAGTGGTTGTAGACGGCGACCGAGAGGGATCGCTTGGCGGCGTCCTGGCCGACCACGTACTCCTGCAGCACGTCGAAGATCTCCTGCGGCTTCGGCAGGTTCTCCAGCTCGAAGACGGGTGGCGCCGTCAGCTCCTCGTCGATGATCTCGTTGCAGAGGTCGATGCACTCGTCGCAGATGTAGACGCCGGGGCCGGCGATCAGCTTTTTGACCTGGCGCTGCGACTTGCCGCAGAAGCTGCAGAGGAGCTGCTCGTTCGAATCTGAAGGACGTGCCAGCGGAATCCCCTCCTAAACGGGACGATCGTGATCCTCCGGCGGCCGCTCAAAGCTTAGACAGCCGCCGGCACCGGTTGTGGAGGTCCGTTTCCGCGCCCGGCCGGCGGTCCCTCCTCGTGACGCGGGTCTTGCGTTCCTAGCGCTACCGTGCAGTCCGTGAGCGCGGCGCTCGAGATCTCCCCGATCGCCCCCGAGGAGCTGGACTCGCTACTGCCGCTGATCGCCGCCTACCAGCGCTTCTACGAGGTCGAGGAGATCGACGAGGATCGCAACCGCGCCTTCTTCGGCCGCTTCCTCGCCCCCAGCGAGGACGGGCTCCTGCTCGGCGCCCGATCCGGGGGCCGGATCCTCGGCTACGCCTGCCTCTACTGGCACTTCAGCTCGCTGGAGGCAACCGAGACGGTCCTCCTCAACGACCTCTTCGTCAGCGAGGAGGCGCGCGGCCGCGGCATCGGCCGCGCCCTGATCGAGGCGACCGCCGAGGTCGCCCGCGAGCGCGGCGCCCCCTACGTCGAGTGGTCCACCGCCCCCGACAACCGCACCGCCCAGCGCCTCTACGACACCACGGCCGCCGAGCGCTCGGAATGGATCAGCTACGAGCTGTGGGTGTGAGGGCGACCAGCTTCAGGAGGGCGTCCTTCATCGCGCGGATGTCCTCCCCCTGATCCTCGATCTTGGCCAAGATCTTCCCCGTGTTGATCGTTCCTTCGGCGACGAGCGCTTCGGCTCGCTCGAAAAACTCCTGGAAGAGCTTCTCCTGTCGCAGCAGGTATTCCCGCCTCCAGGCTCGCTCCTCCTCCCGGTAGACCTCGGTCGCTTTTTCGAACTGGAGGCGTTCGGCTTTCATATCGGCCGTTTGCGCCGCCATTTCGGCAAGCATCACGTCCTGCTTCTCAAGCAGACCGTCCAGCTTCTGGTTCCGCTCCGCCGCATCGGCTTGAGTCGCTTCCCATCTCGCGGTTGCCGCCTCCAATTTCGCGGTTGCCGCTTCCTGGCGAGCGCGGGCTTCCTGCTGCAGCGCCGCAGCCGCCTCGGTGCGCGCCGCCGCTTCGGCAATGACCTCAGACAATTCCCTTCTGTTCACCAAAGGGATTGTGCCAGGCGATAACGCACGGGTGACGCGCAGGTTGGAGAAATTCGGAAGCGCGCTAGCGTCTTCGCGGTGACTTTTGAGTTCGAGGCGATTGCCCGCGACGACCCACGAGTACTGGCGCTCTATCGCGAGTTCATCGCCGAGGCCGACGGGCCGCTGGGAATCGAGTCCGGACCGGACGAGGCGCCGCCGGCCGACCTGGTGCCACCCAACGGGATCCTCCTGCTCGCCCGGGTCGACGGCGAGCCCGCCGGCCTCGGCGGCATCCGCCACCTCGACACCGGCCTCGCCGAGGTGAAGAGCATGTACGTCGCGCCGGGCTTCCGCGGTATCGGGCTCGGCCGGCGAATCCTCGGCGAACTGGAGCGGATCGCGCTAGAGCGGGGCTGCCGCGGCGTCCGCCTCGACACCTCCGACTACCTGACCGAGGCGATCGGCCTCTACCGCTCGGCCGGCTACAGCGAGGTCTCCGACTACAACGAAAACCCCAAAGCCAGCCTCTGGTTCGAACGGGCGCTGCGGCAGGACGACTAGGAGTAGCGGTCCCAACTCCGCAGCTCGGCTTCGGGGTTGACGGCGACGCCGTCGACGTGGATCTCGAAGTGGAGGTGGCAACCGACGGTGATCGCGTTGCCGGTCTCCCCCACCGCGCCGACCCGCTCGCCCTCCCAGACGCGATCGCCGCGATGAACCGGAGACGGGCGCGGCATGTGGGCGTAGAAGTAGCTGCGGTGCTCGCCTTCACCGTGGATCAGCAGGTAGTTGCCGTAGAGGACCGGGTCGTAGCCGCTGCGCAGCACCCTGCCGTTGCGGACGGCGACCAGCGGCGTCCCGCAGGCGGCGACGATGTCGAAGCCTTCGTGGGTACGTCCCCCCGAGCGGGGCGCCCCGTAGGTGCCGATGTAGCCGCGAACGCCGTGCGGCCCCTGGACCGGGAAGACGTGGCCGTAGTAGGGCATGCCGCCGTCGCGCGAGCGGATCTGGGCCGCGGAGCCTGGAGGAGCGGCGAGCGAGGCCGCGATGAGCAGGATGAGAGCTGAGGCGGCCGGGCGCTTCAGTGGTGCTCGATGACGCGGTCGACGATGTTGTACTCCTTCGCCTCCTGCGCGCTCATGAAGTAGTCCCGCTCGGTGTCTTTGGTGACTTTCTCGAACGGCTGACCGGTGTGCTTGGCGATGATCTCGTCGAGCCGGCGGCGGACGTCGATGATCTCTTTGGCGTGGATCTCGATGTCGGTCGCCTGGCCCTGGAACCCGGCCGAGACCTGGTGGATCAGGACCTTCGAGTTCGGCAACGCCATCCGTTTGCCGGGAGCGCCGCCGCAGAGCAGCAGGGCCCCCATGCTCATCGCCACCCCGACGCAGATGGTCTGCACGTCGGGTTTGATGAACTGCATCGTGTCGTAGATCGCCAGCCCCGCGTAAACGGAGCCGCCCGGCGAGTTGACGTAGAGGCTGACGTCCTTGTCCGGATCCTCGGACTCGAGGTGCAGCAGCTGGGCGACGATCAGGTTGGCGATGTCCTCGGTCACCGGCGTGCCGAGGAAGACGATCCGCTCGCCGAGCAAGCGCGAGTAGATGTCAAAAGCACGCTCGCCGCGCGAGGTCTGCTCGACGACCATTGGGACCAAAGGACTCATGGCGCGCACTCTATAGAAGCGACTCCCCGTACTTCTCGGTGCGTGGAGGGCCGGCCAAACGACACGCAGAAAACTTCGGCTTCAGATAGAGGGAAGCTGTTTCTTCAGCTTCCAAGGGACGGTCGAATCCCGGAGTTCGACCGGTTGGAGGGGCGGGGTACCTCTCCAAAACACTCAAAAGCGAGCGAAGCGAGCGAGTTTTGGAGGGGTACCCCGCCCCTCCCCAGCGCTCTAGTCCTCCGGATCCCCCGGCGTCCAGAGCTCGCCCTTCTCCTCCTGCTCCTCCTCCGGCGTCCAAATCTTCTCCCGCGCCTCCGCCTGCTCTTTCGGGATCGGCTTGGCCGACTCGGCGACGAGTTCGACCGCCTTGCGGGCGCGGATGTCTTCGCGAATCATCGCGTCGCGGCCGCTCTTGCGCAGCCGCTCCAGCAGCTTCTCGGGGGAGGTGCGTTCGTGTTCGGCGCTGTGGGCAAGCGCCTCCACCATCTCCTCCTCAGAGACCTCGATCCCCTCGGCCTCGGCGATCGCCGTGACCACCGACTCGCGCCGCAGCTCCAGCTCGGCGTCGGGCTTCGATTCCTCGATCAGCTCCTCGCGGCTTTTGCCCTGCATCTGCAGGAAGGCGTTGGGGTCCATGCCGCGGCCGGCGAGCTGGCGTTCCATCCGCTCCCAGCGTTCGGTCGCCCGCGCCGTCGCCAACTCGTCGGGGACCTCGACCTCGGCTGCCGCCACGGCGGCGTCGATCGCGGCGACGCGAAAGTCTTCCTCGGCGCGGCTACCGAGGGCAGCGCCGACTTTCTCGCGGATGTCCGCGCGCAGCTCCTCCAGGGTGTCGAACTCGGAGGCGTCGGAGGCGAAGTCGTCGTCGAGCTCCGGGAGGATTTTCTCCCGCACCTCCTTGACCTTGACTTTGAAGACCGCGTCCTCGCCGGCCAGGTGCTCGGCCTGGTAGTCGTCGGGGAAGGTCACCTTGACCTCGCGCTCCTCGCCTGGCTTGCTCCCGACCAGCTGCTCCTCGAAGCCCTCGATCAGTTGCCCGGAGCCGAGCGCCAGCAGGTAGTCCTCGGCGGCGCCGCCCTGGAAGGCGGAGCCGTCCTTGAAGCCCTCGAAGTCGATCAGCAGCGAGTCGCCCTCGGCGGCCTCGCGCTCGACCGGCTCCAGCCGCGCGAACCCCTCGCGGATCCGCTCGACCTCGGTGTCGACGATTTCGTCGGGCACCTCTTTCTCCTCCTTGCCAACCTCGAGGCCCTTGTACTCGCCGAGCTTGGCGGCGGGGCGCACGCCGACCTCGAACTTGAACTTCAGCGGCTCCCCTTCGCGCTCTGGACTGGACACCATGTCGATGCTGGGATCGCCGATCGCGACCACGCCGGCGTCGAAGAGCGCCTGTTCGTACCAATCGGGAAGCGCTTCGCGGATCGCCTCCTGCAGCACCGGGCCGAAGCCGAGCCGCTGGATCACCAGCGAGGCCGGTGCCTTGCCGGCGCGGAAGCCGGGCATCCGCATCTCCTTGGCCATCGCCCGCGCCGCCCGCGAAGTCGCCTTCTCGACCTCGGGAGCGGGGACCTCGACCTCGACCTCGACGCGTGAATTTGCCAGCTCTTTGACCGCAGTCTGCATTCGGATGCGGACCCTAGAGGATTGATTCCCGATACGCGTGTGACCGGGGGCGTGCCTGACCGAGCAGATCAAGGACGCAGGCCGCCGCCTTTGCCGGTCGGCAAAGGCAAGGCCGAGGACGCAGAGATGCGAAGGGCCAGGTGCGCCATCCGGGCGTGCGGGAATCGGGAATCAATCCTCTAGAGGAATCGGCTCGCGGGGCTAGGCCCGACGCCGCGCCAGCATCGTCCGCAGCGCCACCGCGAAGTCGATCGCGAAGGCGAGGCCGCGGCCGAGCGGCCCGGTGACGACCCAGGCGCGGGCGCTATCGAGCGGCGACACCGGGCTCCCCCCGCGCCGCCGGATCGCCGCCGCTGGCGAGGATCTGGCGCTCCAGCCGCGCACCCTGCCCAGCCGCGACCGCGCGCTGCGCCCGCTTCTCGTCGAGCGGCACCCCGCGCTCGAGGGCGAGGTCGAGCAGGCGCTGCTTCTCGATTCCCTCGCGCGCCGCCTGGAAGAAGAACCAGGCGAGCAGGGCCAGCCCAAGGAAGGTGCCCTCGACCATCATCACCACCCCGGCGATGCTCTGGTCGGTGACCGGCGAGATCCCCCATTCGCGCTCGCCCTGCGCGTAGACGGTGTAGAGGACCGAGCTCGACCACATCAGGACGTTGCCGAGGATGGCGCCGGCGAAGCGGACCGCGATCACGTAGACGACCTTCCAGGCGGAGGTGAACCACTGCGGCGTCGGCAGCGGCCCGAAGACCGGCATCCACATCAGGCAACCGAAGAAGATGAAGGTGGCGTGCTCGAGCGCGTGCACGGGCGCCCCGCCGTAGGCAGCGTCGTAGAGCGCGGGAACGTGCCAGAAGTAGAAGTTGATCGCCCAGAGCGGGAAAGCGACCAGCGGGTGGGCGAGGATCCGCAGGCGGTCGAAGAAGCGGATCGCGAGGATCGGCTGCAGCAGCGGGCCGGTCAGCCCGAGGACCAGCAGCAGCGAGGCGAGGTCGCCGATCATCAGGTGCTCGACCATGTGGCCGATCACGAGCTCGTCGGCCACCTCGTTGATCGGGGAGATCACGGCGGCGGCGATCAGGAGCAGGCCGTCGGCGAAGCAGAGCTGCCGCCAGAGCGACACCGGCCGCGCCCTGCGGGCCAAGGTCGAGGCCCGCTTCGCGTAGAGGGCCGCGGCGAGGACGAGGGGCGCCAGCTCGAGCGGCGCGAGCGCGGCGTCGACGTGCGCGAACGGCAGAGCCATCGTTTGGCAGCGTAGCCCGCTGGTAGCTTGAGCAGCCGCCGTGAGCTCACTCGATGACCGCTTTCCCCCGATCGGGAGCTACGGCTTCCTCTCCGATTGTCACACCGCGGCGCTGGTGTCCTTCGCCGGGACGGTCGAGTGGCTCTGCTTCCCCCGCTTCGACTCACCCAGCGCCTTCGCGGCGCTACTCGACCGCGGCGCCGGGCACATGCGGCTGCGGCCGAAGGGCGTCGTCGTCCCGATCAGCCGCCGCTACGTGCCCGGCAGCCTGGTGATCGAGACCACCTGGGTTACCGAGACCGGCTGGGTTGTGGTCAAGGACGCGCTGACGATCGCCGAGTGGGTCCCCGCCGGCGGCACCGATTCGGACAGCCGCCGGGGGCGGCCCCAGACCGCCCACGAGTCCGATTGCTCGCTGCTGCGGACGATGACCTGCATCGACGGCGAGGTCGAGATGGAGATGGAGTGCCTGCCCCGGTTCGACTACGGACTCGAGGGCACGAGCTGGAGCGGCGGCGATCTCGGCGAAGCCGTCGCCGCGAGCGCGGACGGGAGCAGCCTGCAGCTAACCAGCGACATGGAGCTGACGGTCGACGGCGAAGCGGTGCGGGGAACCGTGCGCCTGCGCGAAGACCAGAGCGGCTTCTGCGCGGTCAGCTGGAGCGAGGGCGGGCTCGGCGGCCCGCGCAGCGCCCCGGAGGCGCTGGAGCGGATCGACTCGACCGAAGAGTTCTGGCGCGAATGGCTGCGCGACGGCAACTTCCCCGACCACCCCTGGCGGATCCACCTGCAGCGCTCGGCGCTGGTCCTCAAGGGCCTCACCTACACCCCGACCGGGGCGATCGTCGCCGCCCCCACCACCTCGCTGCCGGAGACGCCCGGTGGCGAACGCAACTGGGACTACCGCTTCAGTTGGATCCGCGACTCGACCTTCAGCCTCTGGGCCCTGCACACGCTCGGGTTCGACCAGGAGGCGCGCGACTTCATGCGCTTCATCGTCGACGTCTGCCGGGACAGCCGCGACCTCCAGATCATGTACGGGATCGGCCACGAGCGCGACCTCACCGAGAAAACGCTCGACCACCTCGGCGGCTACGGGGGCGCCAAGCCGGTGCGGATCGGCAACGGCGCCTACAACCAGCGGCAGAACGACGTCTGGGGCTCGCTGCTCGACTCCATCTACCTGCACGAAAAGGCGCTCCGCGGCCGTGGCACCCAGACCGACCGCGAGCTGATCCGCTACCAGGTGGAAGCGGCGATCGAGGCCTGGCCACACCCCGACCAGGGCATCTGGGAGTCCCGCGGCGAGCCCCAGCACTACGTCTCCTCGAAGCTGATGATCTGGGTCGCGGTCGACCGCGGCGCCCGCCTCGCCCGCACCGTCGGCTTCGACGACATCGCCGGCGAGTGGGCGGCGAAGGCCGACGCCTTCAAGGCGGAGATCCTCGAGCGCGGCGTCCGCGACGGGGTCTTCCGGCAGCATTACGAGACCGACGCGCTCGACGCCTCGCTGCTGCTGATCCCGCTCTTCCGCTTCCTCCCGCCCGACGACCCGCGCGTGGCCGCCACCGTCAACGCGATCGCGGCCGACCTCACCCAGCACGGCCTGGTCTGCCGTTACAAGGTCGAGGAGACCGACGACGGGTTGCAGGGCCGCGAGGGAACCTTCCTGATCTGCTCCTTCTGGCTCGTCTCGGCGCTCTCGGAGATCGGCGAGCGCCGGCGCGCCCGCCAGCTCTGCGAGCGGCTGCTGGAGGCGGCCGGCTGGCTCGACCTCTACGCCGAGGAGCTCGACGCCGCCTCGGGTCAGCACCTCGGCAACTTCCCGCAGGCCTTCACCCACCTGGCGCTGATCAACGCGGTCTCCCACGTGATCGCCGACGAGCAGCGCGAAGACGGCGGCTTCACCGCCGTCTTCAGCGAGATGGGCGGGGTCCGCGAGGACGCCTGAGCGTCACCAGCACCCAGCCGTCGCATAGACAAAAAGCCTACAGACAACAAGTTTCGAATTCCCGTATTATTGCGCGCGATGACGCGTCGCGATCACTCCGATGACCAAGGGCTCTTGGTGGCCCTACGCCATCCGGTGCGCCGGAGCCTCCTGCTCGAGATGGTCGACGAGGAGGCGATCAGCCCGCGCGAGCTGGCGGACCGCCTCGAGCTGCCGCTCAGCAACGTCAGCTACCACGTCCGGGTCCTCGCCGACTGCGGGGCGATCATCGAGGTGGGGACGAAGCCGGTCCGCGGCTCGCTGCAGCACTTTTACCGAGCCACGGTCGAGGCGGCCTGGGCGCGCGAGGTGCTCGGCCTCCGCGAGCGCGGTCGGCGCCGGCCCGGGGAGAGTTCGAACTAAGTCCGGGCTTAGCGCCCACGGGAGGAGAGAGCATGGGGAGAGACGGCGATAGCTGGACCACCAAGGCCGACGACGACACCGTCGAGGCGGCGACGCTGCGGCAGCTCCTCGAGCTGCACCCGGCGCGGCTGACGAGGGAGGAGCTGGTCCGCGAACTCGGCGGCGGCAGGAGCGCCGACTTCGCCGAGCGCGACGCGGTCGAACGCGCGGTGAGGGACCTGGAGGCGGTGGGGCTCGTGCACGGCGGGGACGACTTCGTCACCCCTACCCGCGCCGCCCTTCGCCTCAGCGAGCTCCTCGATCGTTGACCACGACCCAGCGGAAGCCCGCCCGCAGGCGCTCCCCGAGCTCATGGGCGGCTTCGGCCGCCCCTGGGTCCGAGCCCTCGTCGCCGCTGACCAGGATCACCTCGTCCGCGGCGAAGCTGCCGAGCAGGTCTTCGACCGCCTGCACGACGTCCTCGTCCCCGACCCTCGCCTCGGCCTCCACCCCGGCCGCCGCCAAGGTGGCGACGCTGATCACCAGCCGCTGCTGGGCATCGCGACGCGCCCCCTCGACGTCGGACGCCCAGCGATCGAGGAAGCCGATCCTAGCCGGAGCCAGGACCATCACGTCGGCCTCAGCGTCCCCATCGTCAGCTCCCGCCAGCCGGGCAACCTCGGCGATCGCCTCGGGGTCCTCGAGCTGGCCGGCAACTACCACGAGCAACCGCGTCGGTCCGGAGCCCGCCGGGGCTCCGATCGCCCCGCGCGGCCGCTCCCGCACTGCGTAGAAGACGATCGCGACTCCTGCCAGAGCCCCGACCGAAACACCCACTCCCGGACCGCCGAAGAAAAAGGCGACGGCGGTCGGAACGGCGATCGCGGCTACAGCCAGGGGGAGCTTCCAAGAAGCCACCCCGTAAGCCTCGCAGGCGCGACCGCCGTCGTCCCGGCACTACCGGGGGATCGACGATCCCCCGCAGGGCTCAGCTGCCCTTGAGGATCGCGACCGGCGTTACCCGGCACTGCATCGCACCCATCCGCACGATTCCACCTCCCCGTTTTCTCTCCCTTGTCGGCGGTCGTTTAGCCCCGGCCGCCCCCGCTCAAAAGCGGTTGTGCATTATTACTTTAATTGAATACAGCAATCAAGGGGAGAACAGTAAAACTCGTCAATAATCGGAAAAAGCGGAAGCGTTGTGAAATTCCTGATTGACAACCTGTAAAGTCTTTGTGATCGGCCGCCACCCTAGTAACCGACCGAAGGAACCCCCCGTGCCGAAGACCAAAAACAAGAAAGACGGCGTCGAACAGATTGTCGCCAAAGCTTTTGCCCACCCACTCCGGGTACAGATCCTGATCATTCTGAACGAGCGGGTCGCCAGCCCCAACATCCTGGCCCAAGAGCTCGATCAGAGCCTCAACCTCGTCGCCTACCACGTCCGCGTGCTGGAGAAATACGACTGCATCGAGCTGGTTGACACCAAGCAGCGCCGCGGTGCCACCGAGCACTTCTACCGTGCCACCCGCCGTCAGTTCCTCAGCGACGACGAATGGTCGCGCCTGCCGAAGAGCCTCCGCCCTGGGATGGCCGGCGCGGTCCTCAAATCGGTCTTCGAGGATCTCGAAACCGCTTCTGAGGCCGGCACTCTCGATGACGAGATGCACCTCAGCCGCACCCCGATGGTCGTCGACCAAAAAGGCTGGACGGATGCGTCGGAGGCCCTAAAGCAAGCCCTCGACCGCATGCTGGAGATCCAGGGCGAAGCCTCCGAGCGCCTCGCCGCCAGCGGTGAGAAGGGCATCCTCGCCAAGGTGCACATGATGCACTTCAAATCACCCGACGGCAAAGGCAACGCGAGCGTCGCCGACGAGCCAGAGGCACAGACTGCCTCCTAAATAACACCGGTGGCGACGCTTACCCGAGGGAGCGCGCCGCCACCGGTGAGGTCTCAAAGCCGAGGATCCCAATCGTGACCGGGATTCCTCGCTCGCCCGCAGCAGCCAATCGCGCCTCTGCCTCCCGGCGCACCCGTTTGATCGTCGAAAAGCACTCCAGCAACGCCGTCATCGCTTCGGACCAAGCGCGCTCGTCGGCCTCCATCGGCATCCAGGTGAGGTGGCGATCGGGACGGGAGTCGAAGGTGTCGGAGAGCATCGCCCCCTCCGCCCGCGCCGCCAGTCCCTGGTAGATGACCCGCGAGCCCTGCCGGCGCGCGTCCATCGACAGGCGCGCCCACTCCTCATCGCTGTAGAAGCCCCGAGCCCGGGAGCGGTAGACGTGTTCAGTTGCGCCCCGGCGACTTATTCGATCGACCACCTCAAGGCATCCGTCTGCCGCCAGCCGACGGAAGTGGTAGCTGACGTGGGAAAGCGTCGCCTGCGTTTTGTCCCCCCCTAGCCCCAGCCCAACGAATTTCACCGGGCTCATGTCCCGCTCGTTCACGACCTCGAGGATCCGGATGCGCGTGGAGTGCCCAAGCGCCACCGCCGCCGGTGTCGAGGTCGGCTCTTCCCTGGTTCCGCTCAACTTGCCCTCCCGGCTGGCGCTAAATCGATTGACGTCCGCAGACTGGTCATGGGGCATGCGGCAGCTTGGGCGGCGCCTCAAAGCACGTAAGTCCGTAGGTGGCGACGAAACCGGGGTTGTCCGTCGACAGGCGCTTTTCGGCGCGTTCGCCTATCGCGATGGCGTTTTCCAGCGTGCCGTTGAACAGAGCGGTGAGTTCCCGCCACGCCTGCTCGTCAACCCGGATTGCGTCGAACGAAAGATGGGCGTCCTCGCGCGCCTCGAAGGTGCCCGCGTCAATCGCCTCGCCAACCGCTTCGACCAGGCCGCGCAGCGCCGTCGCAGAGAGGTTTTGCTTGATCCAGTCGGGCAGGGCTTTCCACGCTTTGGTCCAGGCCATCGCTCGCTTGCTCGGTTCGTAGAAATGCTCAGTCGCACCGCGGACCGGCTGGGTTCCCACGAGCTCGATGCAACCGAACTTCTCCAGCTCGCGGAAGTGATAACTGGAGTTCGCCAACCGCTCACCCGTCTCATCCGCGTACATCCTCGGCGAGAGGCGCCGCCGTGGCGCGTTCATCGACATCAGGATCCCGATTCTCGTCGGGTGCGCCATCGCCCGCCCCATCACCGCCTGAGGGTCTCTTTGTTCCACAACTCAACCTCCCTTTTTTGCTCTGCGTCCCCTGCGCGCTCGGACTATCCCAGCCTCACCAAGCACTTTGCGTAATCCTTTGTTCATTACTGGGCGCGGCTCAAGTAAACCTTCGGTTGAGGAAATTCGACCGAAGGGAGGTGAGCCGGATGAGGATCGCCGTAGAGAACGCAGCCGTCCCGGTGGTTTCCGTCGTCAAGGCGGGTTAGGGACAAACGGCGGTCCCCCGGACCTGCCAGGAACCTAAGCGGGAGCCGGGGGACCGCGCAGCGAGTCAGCCGCCAGCGCTGGAACGCTGCTGCCCCGCCGACGGAATTACCGGTCCACATGGCTCCCATGGCCTGGCAAAAAGATCGTAGGACTTGCGAATGGCGCTGAAACGCAGCGCCCTTGCCGCAGAGCAGAATTCATCCGGCTGCATTTCGTACTCGGCCTCGAAGACGGCCTTGCCGGCTTCGACGAACGGCCGGTAGAGCCCGCACTCTTCGTATTGGAAGCACTGCTCGACGATCGCGAAGTCGAATTCGCCTACGAGCTCGCCGACCTGGGCTCCATCGTTCTTCAGCCCCACCGCCATCCCGCGGCGATGGACTTCCCGCGCGATCCAGCGGTTGAAGCGCAACTGCGCCGCCGGGCCGATCGCGAAGCCGGTGGGGTTTTCCCAGCCGGCGAGGTTGTCGGGCTCGACCGCGTCGAAGCCCTTGCGGGCGCAGAGCGCGATCCGCCGCCGCAGCGGCTCGGCGAAGAGGCGGAAGCGGCCGACGTCGAGCCAGCGCTCGTCCGGGAAGCCTTCGTAGCGCCGGCCGATCACCGCTTTCGGGAAGGCGCCCGCGTCGGGCCTGTAGCTCTCCCAGGAGCCGACGTCGAGGTAGCAGATCGCCCTGCGGCCGCGGCGGTGAAGGGCCCCCACCGTTGCCATTCTGGTTTCGAAGCCGTCGAGGTCGAAGACCGCCGCGGCGAAGCTGACGTCGGCCTTCCCCTGGAGCTGCCATTGCCAGGCGGCGGTGGTCGGCGTCGGCTGCCAGCGACCGCTCGCGGAGGCGCTGGCATGACTCGCCGCCACGGCGGGTAAGGACGCCGCCAGCAACATCAGGGAGCCGGTCGCGAGGACCAGCAGGAAAGAAGGACGGGAATGATTTACCACAGGGAATTCCGGGAATGGAGGGGTGTCGTGAGGATTCCTATCGGGGGAAAGGAGCCGCGATGAGCGAGGGCCAAGTCCAGACTGGCACGATCGAGACCGAGGTGCCGGCGCGCCTCGATCGCCTGCCCTGGTCGCGCTTTCACTGGATGATCGTGATCGGCCTGGGAACCGTCTGGATTCTCGACGGGCTCGAGGTGACGATCGTCGGCAGCATCGCCGACCGCCTCACCGAAGGGGGCAGCGGCATCACCCTCGACCCCAGTCAGATCGGCACCGCCGCCGCCTTCTACGTCGGCGGCGCCTGCCTCGGAGCGCTCTTCTTCGGCCAGCTCACCGATCGCCTCGGCCGCAAGAAGCTGTTCCTGATCACCCTGGCGCTGTACATCGCCGCCACCATCGCCACCGCCTTCTCGTGGACCGCCTGGTACTTCTACGCCGCCCGCTTCTTCACCGGCGCCGGCATCGGCGGCGAGTACGCGGCGATCAACTCCGCGATCGACGAGCTGATCCCGGCGCGCGTGCGCGGCCGCGTCGACCTGATCATCAACGGCTCCTTCTGGGTCGGGTCGGCGATCGGCTCGGCCTTCGCGATCCTGCT
>DASSHE010000055.1:0-7564 GCA_035693065.1 Solirubrobacterales bacterium | reverse complement strand
GAAGCCGGCTGGGACCACACTCCCCCGGCTCCCGAACTGCCGCCCGACGTGGTCGAGCAGACCCGGGCCAAGTACGTCGAAGCCTACGAGCGGATCACGGAGCGCAGCTTCTAGTGAGGCTTTCGCGTGGCCGCTAAGGCGCGAGTCCTGATCCGTCCCAAGGAGGGAATCCTCGATCCCCAGGGCAAGGCCGTCGAGCGGGCGTTGCCGGCGCTCGGCTTCGAGGGAGTCGGGCATGTGCGCGTCGGCCGCCTGGTGGAGCTTGAGGCCGAGGATCCGGAGCGGCTGCCGGAGCTCTGCGAGAAGCTGCTCGCCAATCCGCTGATCGAGGACTTCGAGATCCAGACCCTGTGATCTGGGGCGTCCTCCAGTTCCCCGGATCGTGCGACGAGCGCGACGCGCTGCACGCCTGCGAGCTGGCCGGCGACGGGGCACGGCTGATCTGGCATGAAAGCCGCGACCTCGACGGCGTGGATGGGGTCATCGTTCCCGGCGGCTTCTCCTACGGCGACTACCTGCGAGCGGGGGCGATCGCCTGCTTCTCGCCGGCGATGGAGGCGGTGGCCGAGGCGGCCGCAGGCGGGGTGCCCGTGATCGGCATCTGCAACGGCTTCCAGGTCCTCTGCGAGGCGGGACTGCTGCCCGGAGCGCTGCTCCGCAACGTCGAGCTGCGCTTCCGCTGCCATCAGGTCGAGCTGATCGAGGAGGGGACGGGCGAGCGGCTCTCGATCCCAGCCAAGCATGGCGAAGGCCGCTACTACGCCCCGGAGGAGATGCTCGATCGGCTGGAAGCGAACGGCCAGGTCGCCTACCGCTACGCCGACGGGCACAACTCCAACGGCTCGGCGCGCGACATCGCCGGGGTGCGAAACGAGGCGGGCAACGTCCTCGGCCTGATGCCCCACCCCGAGCACGCGGTCGATCCCCTGACCGGCTCCACCGACGGCCTACGGGTCTTCCGCTCGATGGAGAAGGCGGCGGCGTGACCGTCGGGACGCCCAAATACCGGGAGCTCGGGCTGACCGACTCCGAGTTCGAGCTGATCGTCGAGAAGCTCGGGCGGGAGCCGAACGACGTCGAGCTGGCGATGTTCAGCCTGCTCTGGTCCGAGCACTGCGCCTACAAGCACTCGCGCAAGCTGCTTGGGCGACTGCCGACCGAGGGCAAGCGGGTGGTGATGGGCCCCGGCGAGAACGCCGGCGCCGTCGATGTCGGGGGCGGCTACGCGGTCGCCTTCAAGGTCGAGTCCCACAACCACCCGAGCGCGGTGGAACCGTTCGAGGGGGCGGCGACGGGAGTCGGCGGGATCCTCCGCGACGTCTTCGCGATCGGGGCGCGGCCGATCGCGATCCTCGACAGCCTCCGCTTCGGCGAGCTCGACTCGGCCCGCTCGCGGCACCTGCTCGACGGCGCGGTGCGCGGGATCGGCCACTACGGCAACTCGATCGGGGTGGCGACGGTCGGCGGCGAGATCTACTTCGAGGACCCGTACGAGCACAACTGCCTGGTCAACGCGATGTGCCTGGGGCTGGCGAAGACCGAGGAGATGGTGCGGGCGGCCGCGGCCGGGGTCGGCAACACGGTGGTGCTGATGGGCGCCTCGACCGGGCGCGACGGGATCGGCGGGGCCTCGGTCCTGGCCTCGGCCGAGCTCGGCGAGGGCGACGAGGCGAAGCGGCCGACGGTGCAGATCGGCGACCCCTTCGAGGAGTCGAAGCTGCTGGAGTGCTGCTTGGAGCTGCTCGGGAAGGGGCTGCTGGTCTCGCTGCAGGACCTCGGCGCGGCGGGGCTGACCTCCTCGGCCGGGGAGATGGCGAGCGCCGGCGGGGTCGGGATCGACATCGACGTCGCCGCGGTGCCGCTTCGCGAGGCCGACATGGAGCCCTTCGAGATCATGGTCTCCGAGAGCCAGGAGCGGATGCTGGCGGTGGTCGAGCCGGCGCGGGTCGCCGAGGTGCGGGCGATCTGCGAGAAGTGGCAGACCGGCTCGGCGGAGATCGGCACGGTTACCGAGTCGGGGCTGATCCGCATCCTGCGCGGCGACGAGGTCGTCGGCGAGATGCCGGTCGAGGCGCTGGTCGACGGCTGCCCCCTGTATGACCTGGAGCCAGCGGCGCCGGAGGGCTGGATCTATGGCAACCGGGCGACGCTGGCGGCGGGGGCGACCGCGGAGGAGGAGCTGCTGGCGCTGCTGAGCGCGCCGAGCATCGCCTCCAAGCGCTGGGTCTTCGAGCAGTACGACTCGCTGGTCGGCTCGCGGACCGTACGCCGGCCCGAGCAGGCCGACGCCGCGGTCCTGCAGCTACCCGAGGCCGGCAGCGCGATCGCGGTCTCGATCGACGGCAACGGGCGGCGGGTGGCCTGCGACCCCTACGCGGGGACGGTGGAGGCGGTGCTCGAGTGCGCCCAGAACCTCGCCTGCGTCGGCGCCGAGCCGCTCGGCTTGACCAACTGCCTCAACTTCGGCAACCCCGAGAAGCCGGGCGGCGCCTGGCAGCTCGACCGCGCGGTCAGCGGCCTCGCCGACGCCTGCAACGCCCTCGGTGTCCCCGTGGTCGGCGGCAACGTCTCCCTCTACAACGAGGGACCCGAAGGCCCGATCTACCCGACTCCGGTGGTGGGGATGGTCGGCGAGCTGCCCGACCCGGCCCGGGTGGCGGGCTGTGCCTTCGCGAGAGAGGGCGACGCGATCGGCCTCATCGGCCCCTTCTCCCCCACCCTCGCCGGCTCGGAGCTGGCGAAGCAGCGCGGCGAGTTGGAGATGGGCCTGCCCGAGCCAGACGTGGCCGCCGTGGCAGCCGCCTGCGCCACGGTCCGCGACGCCGTCCGCGCCGGTCGGGTCGCCTCCGCGCACGACGTCAGCGACGGCGGCATCGCCGTCGCCCTGGCCGAGTCCGCGATCGCCTCCGGCCGCGGCTGCCGCGTCGACCTCCAGCACCTGCGCGAGCGCGGCTGCACCCCCGAGGAGGCCCTCTTCGGAGAGGGCAGCGGCGGGATCGTCGTCAGCGGCGCGGCGGAGACTCTGGAGGAGCTAGGCGCGACCCTCCTGGGGAAGGTCGGCGGGGAGACAATCGAGATCGCCGCCGGCGACCGCAGCCTGCGGCTCCCCCTTGCCGACGCCGAGCGCGCCTGGCACTCGCTGGCGCACCAGGCCGAGCGCCACGGCGCCTGAAGCGAGCGCGGCGAGAACCGAGAAGAGGTAGGCGTCGTCGGAGACGCCGAGCGCGGCGGTAAGGCCGGCCGGTTCGCCGACGATGGCGACGAGGATCGCGGTGCCGAGGACGGCGCCAATTTGGCGGAAGGCGGCGTTGACGGCGCTGGCGGTGGCGAAGCGGTCGACGGGGACGTCGCGCACCGCGGCGGAGCCGAGGGTCGGGAAGGCGAGGCCGATGCCGATGCCGGTCAGCGCGGCGCCAGGCAACCAGAGTCCCAGCCAGTCGGGCTCGGCCCCGGCGGAGCGCAGGACCATCACCCCGGCGGCGAAGGAAAGCGTGCCGGGGACGATCACCGCCCGCTGGCCGAAGCGGTCGGCGAGGCGGCCGGCGGGCCCCGAGACCACGGTCGTCAGGGCCGGGCCGGGAAGAGTCGCGGCGCCGGCCTGGAGCACGGTGTAGCCCCAGATCGAGGTGAGGAAGAGGACGTTGCCGAGGATCAGGGAGAAAAAGGCTGCGGCGAAGAGCAGGGTGCCGAGGTTGCCCAGGGCAAAGGAGCGGTGGGCAAAAAGGGCGGGTTCGACGATCGGCCGGGGGTGAGTGCGGCTGCGGGTGACGACGGCGGCGAGAAGGATGGCGGCGAAGGCGAAGGAGCCGAGCACGCCGGCGGAGCTCCAGCCCCAGTCGTTGCCCTCGACGATGCCGAGAGTGATCGCCGCCAGGGCCAGGGCGAGAGCGGCGGCGCCGGGGAGATCGGGGAGACGGCTGTCGAGGTTGGGCCGGCGGGGCAGCCGGCGGCGGCCACTGAGAATGACCGCAAGACCCAGCGGCAGGTTGACCAGGAAGACGAGCCGCCAGCTCCCTGCCTCGACCAATGCGCCGCCGAGGGTCGGACCGGTCGCCGCGGCGGCGGCCGCGGCGGCGCCCCAGATGCCGACCCCGGTCGCCCGGCGCTCAACCGGGAAGCTGTCGAGGACGATCGCCAGCGAGGTCGGCGCGATCATCGCCGCGCCGATCCCCTGCAGCACGCGCGCCGCGATCAGCGCCTCCAGCGTCGGCGCGAACGCGCAGGCGGCGCTGAAGAGCGTGAAGCCGGCGACCCCGGCGAGGAAGACCTGCTTGTGGCCGAAGCGGTCGGCGAGGCCGCCGGCCGGCACCAGCAGTGCCGCGATCACGACGAAGTAGCCGTCGAGCACCCAGGAGAGGAGATCGCGCCCCGAGCCGGCGAAGGAGGACGCGATGTCGGGGAAGGCGATGTTGACGATCGTCGTGTCGAGGAAGGCGAGGAAGGCCCCGGCGCAGGCGATCGCCACCCCGGCCCGACTATGACGATGGTCATACATCGTCGGCGAGGCTAAACTATGTCTATGGGCATAGTCAAGTCCGAAGGGAAGGAGTCGGCGAAACGGGCGCGGGACGGGCGGGATCGGCTGCTCGACGGGGCCGGGCGCCTGCTGGCCGAGCGGGGCTACGCTGGCATGGAGCTGCGCGACGTCGCCGCGCGCGGCGAGGCCCCGCGTGGGTCGATTTACCACCACTTCCCCGGCGGCAAGGCGCAGCTGGCGACCGAGGCGGCTGAGCTCGACGGGGTCCGGGTGCGCACCGGAATCGAACGCTCCCTGCTCGAGCGGGGCCTGAAGGAGACCCTGGTGATGTTCGGCGAACTCTTCCGCCGCCGCTCGCAGGCGGATCCCGCCCTGATTGGCTGCCCAGTCGCGGCCGCCGCCCTTGCCCGCCCCGAGGATCCCGCGCTGGCCGCTGCCGCAACCGCCGCCTTCGAGAGCTGGGAGAACGCGATCGCCGCGGCCCTCGAGCGGGAAGGCGTCGACGCCGAGCGTGCGGCCACCTTCGCGGCGATGACGATCTCCACCGTCGAGGGGGCGCTGATCCGCGCCCGCGCCGCCGGCAGCCACGCACCGCTCGACTCCGCGATCGCCGGCCTCGAGCAGGCGCTCGAGGCGCTGCTGGCGACTCGTTAGAACGCGGCCACGTCAAACCTCGACATGGTCGGAAGCGGCGGCGAGAACGGCCGGATCGTGGTGATGCCCTGCGCCTTCGAGGGCCCGCCGCGGATCGTGCGCGCCTACACGGGCGCGGCGAAGTGATCCCCCCGGCCGAGCCGAGGTTTGGCGAGTTCTTCATCAGGCCGCCTTCGAGAACCCACCCGGAGTCGAGGGGCCCCACCGTTCGATCATGTCGTCCAGCTCGACCGCATTTCCGACTCCTGCGGCTAAGGCGTGCCGCTGATCGCCTACGAGGGTGATCGCCCGCCATTCGACCAGCTGCCACGACAAAAGGAGCCGGGAGAATTCTCCCGGCTCCTCGACACCTCAGGCGAAGCTCTCAAGGAGTCTCCGCAGCTCTGCTCAGGTTCCTTTTGTCTTGATTGTGCAGTCGACAGGGGTATTGCCCTCGAAGCACCGAATTGTGGTGGGACCGGTGTATTCGCCGGTCGTTTCACCTTTTTCTTTGAACGGGCACCCAAATCCGTCCAGATTTTTTTTGGTTTTAACTGGGGCTTTATTAGCGATGATGTCGAAGTCCATTTTACCTTCGACTGTTGTATTTGTGAATTTCAGGCCATTGGCAATCGTCTGGCTACCGACCGATGCTTCACACACACCAGCCGCATTGATATTGATCGTATTGGTGCCGCTACAGACGACTTTGATTTCGCCCGTATTCCAGGTCAGCATTTTCCCTTCTTCGGTGGATTCACCCGCCCCATTGGCCATGCCTTCGTAATTGCAATTTTCGGTATTCACATTGGCGTTGAGGAACCCGAAGGCCGTGCAGCCGGTGTAAACCGGGTGAACGCTGAGGGTTGTGGCGTTTGTTTCGTATTCACCGATGCCTTGGAATTCCGCCACATTGCATTCGACATTGCTTTCTGTGACCGTGAAGACGTGTTTATTGACCTGGGCTCCATTGATTTTTACTTTTGTGCCAGCCGCGCCAGGCCTGAGGTCCAACACACCATTTTCAGCCTGAGCCGCTGACGCGACCATGGCGCTCATCGCGAATACCGCGATGAGGGCGAGGCCTAGCGCCTTAACGTTGCGAATCATTCTCTGTCCCTTTCGTTTGTTTGTCGGGCGTGGAAACCCGATGAACAGAACTTATGGGACAAGGCCTGACTAGTCGGATTAATTCGACTGCAGAGCCCCGGATTCTCTATTTCGCCCTCGTTGTTCCTGCATATCGCGAAACGCAAGCTATTGCGAACGCATCCTTGCGGGTGGCGTCGACTGCGCCGCAGGGCCAGCTGCATGCCGACCTTAGATTCGAATTCAGCCGAGGTAGCGATCCCTAAGGCGCTGTCTTGATTGTGCAGTCAACGCGGATGACACTCCCCTCGAAGCACTGCATTGTGGTTCTACCGGTGTATTCACCGGTAGTCGATCCAGTGCCAACAAATGGACATCCGAACCCATCAACATTTTTGACCGTCGCCACTGGTGCTTTATTGGCAATCACGTCGAAAGCCATTTCATTCGTATTATTCGGTGTTGTATTTGTAAATGAAATGCCACTCGAGAGCGTCTGGGTCGCTATGGTCGCAACGCAGACATTCGCCGCATTAATGGTGATGAAGGTGCTCCCATTGCATGTAACTTTGACTTCGCCCGTATTCCAGGTAAGCATTTCTTCATTTGCATTGGCCGAACCATTGGCCATCAATGTGAAATTACAATTTTCGGTATTCACAATAGTAGTGCCGATTCCGCTCGTGCATCCTTCATAAACAGGATGCACTTCCACACTTGTCGCGCCTGTTCCGTATTCGCCGAGCGGCTGAAACACGACGATACTGCATTCTACTTTGACGCCGGCGATCGTAAAGGAGTGGTTAGTTACTTGATTTCCTTTGATGGTCACTTTTGTACCAGCTCCGCCACCCGGGCTGAGATCCAGAACTCCATTTTCAGCCTGAGCCGCAGAAGCGACCATGGCGCTCATCGCGAAGATGGCAACCAGGGCGAGGCCCAGCGCCTTAACGTTGCGAATCATTCCTTCTTCCCTTTCGTTCGTTGTCTTGGGCATATGCCCATGGAGCGAACGTACGGGGCCCTGCAGAGAATCCGCAAGAACAGTTCGGTACGTTGAGGCCTGGTGTCGGCGCTGCACCCGCTGTTGCTAGATGGAGACCGGCGGTTGCTTCCGTCTAGTCACCGATCGGCGCGAGCGCCTACTTGCGCCCGCACCCAGTCCCGATCCGCGTCCTACCCGAGCTGACCTTGCCGTTTTGCCCCTTGAGGCTGACTTCTGCGTAGCGCGGCTTGGCGCAGAGGTTCTCGCTGTTGACCAGGAGGCCCTGCTTGCCGCCTTTGAGGCGCAGGGTGAACTTCGTCACCGGGGCGTCGGGGGCGGTGGCGAAGGTGGTGCGGATGCCGCCGTGCTTGGAGGTGACG
>DASSHE010000054.1:0-42960 GCA_035693065.1 Solirubrobacterales bacterium | reverse complement strand
TCGTCCCGCATAGCGGCTCAAAGCTCAACCACACCCCGCCGCACAAAGTCCGCCGGCCTTTTGGTTCGCATAGCGCAACAAAAGCCCGGCGGACCTCTTAGTCGCCGGCTTCGACCGGGCGCAGCAGGGGCCGGGGGGCGCGGTGAGGGCCCCAGCTGAGGCGGCGGACGCTGGGCACCGAGATGACGGCGGCCCAGCAGAGGGCCAGGGCCGCGGCGGCGATCCAGAGGGTGGTGGAGATGCCGATCCCAGCCGCCAGCGGCCCGATCAGGGCGAGGCCGATCGGCTCCAGGGCAAGCGAGCCGAACCAGTCGTAGGCGGCGACGCGGGAGAGCGCCTCGGTCGGGACGTGCTGGACCCAGACGGTCTCGTAGAGGATCTGGGCGACGGTGCCGGCGCCGCCGGCGATCAGGGCCCCGGCGGCGATCGCGACCGTCGCCGCCGGCAGCGCCAGGAGCAGGACGGGCAGGGTGAGGAGGATGATCGAGCCCTCGCCGGCGAGCAGCGGCCGCCGCGGCCGGATCGTCAGGGCCAGGGCGCCGCCGAGCATCGCCCCGATCCCCATCGAGGTCATGATCAGCGCCCAGGCGCTGGAGCCGCCGAGCGAGGCCTTGGCGACGGTCGGGCCGAGGACCTGGATCACCGGGAAGTAGATCGCGTTGCTGACGGCGGCGCCAAGCACCACCACCCAGAGCCAGGTACGGGCGGAGAACTCGTGCCAGCCTTCGCGCATCTCGACTAGGAAGGGCTCGCCCTCCCCGGCCGGCCGCCGCCGCGGGGCGCGGATGCCAAGCAAGCAGGCGGCGCTGACCGTGAAGGTGGCGGCGTCGGCCGCCAGCGCCGCGCCCGGCGAGCCCAGCGCCAGGAGGACACCGGCCAGCGCCGGCCCCAGCACCCGCCCCAGTGCCCGGGAGAGGTTGAGCAGGGCGTTGGCCTGCTGCAGCCGCTCGCGGGGGACGATCTGCGGCACGATCGCGTCGGAGGCGGGGTTGAAGAAGGCGGTGGCGGCGCCGTCGACCGCGTAGAGCAGCGCCAGCTCCCAGACCTGGGCGACCCCGGCGAGGAGCAGCGCCGCCAGGATCCCGGTCGAGGCGGCGCGGGCGGCGTCGGCGCCGAGCATCGCCAGCCGCGGCGAGACCCGATCGGCGACGACGCCGCCGAACAGGACCAGCGCGGTGATCGGCACCCCGTGGGCGGCGAGGACGAGGCCGAGGTCGGTGGTCGACCCGGTCAGGTCGAGAACCGCGAAGGCGATCGCCACCGGGGCGATCCCGTCGCCGATCAGGGAGGTCGTGCGGCCGAGGAAGAGCCGCCGGTAGCCTCGTTCCCCCAGCACGTCGATCCGACCCCCCATGGCCATCGGGTCAAGGATATGGGGGTTATCCGGGAGAGCGCCTGGGGTAGCTCCCCAAGCACAATGAGTACTTCATCCAAACAGGGACCCGCGGGCGCCGGCTCCTCCGCCGAGAGCCGCACCGCCCGCCGCGAGCACAGGTTCGGCTCCTCACCGCCGCTGACGATCGGGGTCGAGGAGGAGCTGCTCCTGGTCGATGCTGCCTGCGGCCTCGAGGCCGCGGCCGAAGGGGTGCTGGAGCGGGTCGACGAGGACCATCGCAAGGCGGTCTCGACCGAGATCTTCGCCACCCAGATCGAGGTCAAGACCGGCGTCTGCCTCGACGCCGAGCAGGCGACGCGGGAGCTGATCGAGGCGCGGCGGGCGGTCGCCGCCGCCGGGGCCCGGCTGCTCGGGTCGGGCCTCTACCCGGGCGAGGCGGGGGAGGCGGTGATGGTCGAGAAGGCGCGCTACGAGACCGTCAAGCGCGACCTCGCGGGCATCCTCTCGACGCCGCCCTGCGGACTCCACGTCCACGTCGGCGTCCCCGACCCCGAAACCGCGGTCGTGGTCGCCAACGCGATGCGCCACCACCTGCCGCTGCTGGCGGCGCTGACCGCCAACTCGCCCTTCCGCGACGGCGCCGACACCGGCCTCGCCAGCGCCCGCGCCGCCGCCGTGCGCGCCTATCCCCGCTTCGAACTGCCGCGCGCCTTCCGCGACTACGAGGACTTCCTCCGCGTCGCCGACCAGCTAATCGCCGCCGCCGGGGTCGAGGACTACACCTACATCTGGTGGGACGTGCGCCCGCACCCGAACCTGGGGACGGTGGAGGTGCGGGGGATGGACGTGCAGCCCCGGCCCGAGGCCAACGCGGCGATCGCCGCGTTGATCCAGGCGCTGGCGGCGAAGGAGATCGATTCCCCGGGCGCCCCCGGCCTCACCCGCGAGGCGATCGAGGAGTCCTACTTCCAGGCCGAGCGCTACGGCCTCGAGGCGCAGCTGATGGTCGACGAGTCGACCGCGGCGCCGGCCCGCGAGGTCGCCCGCGGCACCCTCGAAGAGGCGCGGCCCTACGCCGAGCAGCTCGGCGGCGCCGCGGCGCTGGAGGAGGTCGAACGGATCCTCGTCGAAGGCAACGGCGCCGAACGGCAGCGGCGGGTCTTCGAGCGGGGCGGGATGCGGGCGCTGCTGGAGGAGCTGGCGGCGGCGACCCGGGGACGCTAGCTTGGCGCTGGGATCTTCAGCCGTTTGCGGGCGGCGACGACGGCGGCGACGGAGGAGCGGCAGGCTTTGGCGATCTCGCCGTTGCCGTCGCTGGGCCGGCGCCGCACCTCGAACTCGACCAGGGCGGCGCGGCGGAGTTTGGCCCGCTCTTCGAGGCCGCAGTTCTTCGGCGCCGAGTCGAGCGCGGCCTGGGCGGCACGCTCACGGCGGCAGAGCAGGCAGTAGGTGCCTTCCCGCTTCGAGCTCGCCCAGCTTTCGGGCAGCGCGACCTTCTCACCGCCGACGCGGCTGACCGATACTCCGCACTGGTCGCAGATCCATTTCTTCGCCGTAAGAGAACTCATCGAAAGAGGGGGCTGGCGCATAACTAAGCTGCCGCAAACCCGTCTACCTACGGTAGCAAACCGCCCCTTTTGGCCTGCTAGGGCGCCGTTTTTGCCCGCAAAACCTGCGAAGCCGCCTCGCCTGCCTGCAACACTTGATGGCATGTCCAGCGAGCGTCAAGAGGAGGCCACCTACACCCTCTACCGCCGCGGGATCGAGCTGCTCGAGGAGGGCGACTTCGTACATGCGACGGCGCCGCTGGCCGAGGCGGCGCGGCGGGCGCCGGAGAAGACTTCGGTCCGCGAGGCGCTGGGGCGGGCCTACTTCCGCGCCGGGCGCTTCGCCCCGGCCGCGGTCGAGTTCGCGGCGGTGGTCGAGTCGCACCCGGTCAACGACTACGCCCACTTCTGCCTCGGTCGCGCCCTCAGCAAGACCGGCCAGAAGCGCCGCGCCCGCCACCACCTGGCGCTGGCCTCGAACCTGCGCCCCGACCGTCGCGACTACCGTTACTACCGGCGCCTGCTCGACGCCCAGGCGTAGCTAGAGCCCGTTGACCAGGCGGCCGACGGTTTCCTGCGTGAAGTAGGGCCCGTAGGTGTGATTCTTGTTCTGGGAGTGGAGGTAGGAGGTGACGCCGTTGATCATCGTGCCGTCGCCGATCAGCCAGCCGCCGCCGCTGGCGCCGGGCACCCAGTGGCAGCGGATCCCCATCGTCGGCGGGCCGGGGAAGGGGTTGGTGAGGACGTCGTCGCCGACGTAGGGGGAGTTGCAGCCCTGCATCCGCCGCACGTTGCCGGGGTAGCCGAAGGTCTGGAAGCGCTGGTGGCGGCTGAGGCCGAGGGCGATCGCGGCGCCGCCGCCGACCGCGTCGGCGACGTTGACCCCGGTTTCGTTGGGGGCGGCGAGGAAGGCGCCGAGGTCGAAGTCGGGGTTGCCGTGCTTGGTCCACTGCAAAGGCGCGTAGACCTTGCCGCGCTGGGCGACGAAGCTGCCGAAGGGTGCGTGGCCGGCGGTGTAGGCGGGGACGAACTCGAGGTACTGCGACCAGATCGTGCGGCGGCCGCCTTCGTGGCCGTTGTTGACGCAGTGACCGGCGGTGAGGACGAGCTGGCGGCTGGGGCTGTTGATCGCCGTCCCCGAGCAGTAACCGCGCAGGTTCCCCTGTTTGACGAAGATGCGGCCGTTGACCGAGTAGGGCGGGACTTCGGGGGTTTCGATCCGCAGGAAGCTGGCAGCGGCCCCCGCGGCGGGGCGGCCGGGACGCAGCCGGGCGCTGCCGCCGCGGTCGACAACGAGGTCGAGCGGGCGGGCGCTGCGCATCCGCTCCGGGGTCCAGTAGGCGTGGACGCGGGCGGCGGCCGCGGCTCCGCCGGCGGGGGCGTGCGCGCGCTGGCCGGCGGCGGCCGGGGTCGCTGGGAGCGTCAGCAGGACGAGGGCTATGACCGCGGGGATGAATGCGAGGCGCCGCACCGCCTTGACGATAGCCGTCAGCCGACCAGGGGAATCACGCAGCGGAATTTCTTGGTGGTGGTGGAAGCTGCGAAGTTGACCTTTCCTTCCGAAGAGATCGTGATCACGGCATATGCATCTAGACCTGACACGTTCGTCAGGTCCCCGCTCCACTCGTCCCCGAGGGCCAGGGTGATCCCGGGTTGCTGCGAGAACGCCGCCAGCGCCAGCGCTTCCGGCAGCTCGCCGCCCTGGCTCGCGCAGGAGGCCGCCGCGGCGGGGGCGTTGAGCGCGGTCCCGCTTGCGTCCGTCTGCCAGCAGGCCCCCGCGTAGGGCCGGGTGCCCGCCCGGCAGCCGGCTTCGTAGCCGTTGACGGTGCGAGCGCTTTCGGCGCTGACCGCGTGCAGCGCCGTTTCCGCGTCGCGGGCGGAGTCGGCGAGGTCGGCGTGGGCCGCGGAGGGGACCTGGGCCAGGGTCGAGGCGTCGACCTGGACCCCGGTGACCGAGCCGGGGGCAAGGCGGTCGCCGGAGATCGCCCCCGGCTTCAGCCGGTTCGCCGGCACCGAGCCGAGCGCCAGGCGGTTGCCCGGCAGCGACTTCACCTTGATCGCGTGTCCGTTGAGCTTGGCGGCGGCGTAGACGGTGCCGCCAAGCGCTGCCACCAGCGAGATCGCCGCAACCACCAGCGCCGGCGCCTGCCGGCCGATTCGCCTGACCATCTTTCCCCCCTGTGTCGAGTTGAAGCGGACGAGCCCGCGCTACCGCGCAGGACTTTTCAAGTGGCGGCACCCTAGTCGCGCCGGCTCAGCCCTGGACGAAGGTTCCAGGTCTCCCGTCCAGCGATAGCGTGGGCGCGCATGCCCGACCTCCTCGTCCTTCTCCTCGCCGCCACGGCGACGATGCTGGCGACCGGCCTCGGCGCGATCCCGGTCTTCTTCCTCGGCACGCAAGCGGCGCGGCTGACTCCCTCGCTGCTCGGCTTCGCCGCCGGGGTGATGGCGGTCGCCTCGGTCGTCGGGCTGCTGGTGCCGGCGGTCGAAGAAGGCTCGGCCATCGACGTCCTCGCCGGCCTCGCCGCCGGCGGGCTCCTGCTCAGCGTCGCCCGCCGCCGCCTGCCCGCGGACGGCGTCTTCTTCGGCCGCAGCGGCGCCAGCGCCCGCACCTCGGCGCTGATCTTCGCCGTCCTCTTCGTCCACAGCCTGCCCGAGGGGTTCGCCGTCGGCACCGCCTACGCCTCCGACCGTGCCGGCCTCGGCCTCTTCGTGATCATCGCGATCGCGATCCAGAACATCCCCGAGGGGACCAGCGTCGCGATCCCGATGCGGGCCGCCGGCTTCAGCCGCCCACGCCAGTTCTGGGCGGCGGTGGCGACCAGCGCCCCGCAGCCGATCGGTGCCGTCATCGCCTACCTCGCGGTCGAACAGGTCAGCGCTCTACTGCCGTTCTCCTTTGCCTTCGCGGCCGGGGCGATGCTGAGCCTGGTCGCGCTCGAACTCGTCCCCGACGCCTACCGGCCGCGGCGGCCGCTCGGGCCGACCGTCGGCATTCTCCTCGGTGCCGCCCTGATGCTGGCGCTGGACGCGGTGCTCGGGGTTTGAGGGCGGGGCAAGCCGCCCGTCAGATCAGCGCCAGCACTCCGAGCGCCACCACCGAGACGGCGACGAGGGCCAGGGCGATCGCGGTGGTCCAGCGGTCGAAGGGGCCGAGGGCCTCGGCTCCCATCAGCTCCTTGTCCTTGGCGAGGGAGCGGATGAAGGGGAGGAGGACCAGGAGCAGGACCGCGTTCAGAGCCTGGGAGAGGAAGAGGATCTGGATCAGCGGCGCCCCGGGCAGGAGGACGAGGCAGCCGGCGACGAGCATCACCGCGCCGAAGCTGAGGTAGAAGGTGCGCGCCTCGGCGAAGCTGTCGTTGAGGTCGGCGCGGCGGCCGAGGGTCTCGGAGACCGAGTAGGCGGTGGAGAGGGGGACGATCGCCGCCGCCAGCAGCGCGGCGCCGAGGAAGCCGAGGCCGAAGAGGGTCGAGGCGGCGTCGCCGGCGAGCGGTTCCAGCGCCAGCGCCGCTTCCTTGGCGTCGTCGACGTTGATCCCCCGCGGGTGCAGCGTCGCCGCGCAGGCGACGACGACGAAGAGGCCGATCACCCCGGTCAGGACGGCGCCGACGATGACGTCGATCCGCTCGTAGCGGAGGTCCTTGACGTGGAGGCGCTTGTCGACCGCGTAGGACTGGATGAAGGCGAGCCCCCAGGGGGCCAGGGTCGTCCCCAGCGTCGCCACCGCGACCAGGACCGCGTCGCGGTTGAGCGGGATGCTCGGCGTCACCAGCCCGCGCCCGGCGGCGCCCCAGTCGGGGTGGGCGAGGATGCCGGCGACGACGTAGGCGACAAAGACCCCGCTCAGCAGCAGCAGAAGGTGCTCGACCTTGTGGAAGTTCTCGCGCAGGACCAGCGCCCCGATCACGATCGCCGCCAGCGGCACGCTGAGGTAGCGGCTGGTCCCGGTCAGCAGTTCCATCGCCGCCGCGACGCCGGCGAACTCGGCGCACATCGTCCCCGTGTTGGCGATCACCAGCGCCGCCGCGACGACGAACGCTGCCCGCTGCCCGAATCGCTCCCGGACCAGCGTCAGCAGCCCCTTGCCGGTGACGAGCCCGAGCCGGGCGCCGACCTCGTGGAAGACGATCAGCGCCGCGGTCGAGAGCGCCAGCACCCAGAGCAGCTCGTAGCCGTAGCGGGCGCCGAGGATCGAGTAGGTGGTGATCCCGGCCGGGTCGTCGTCGGAGAGGCCGGCGAGAACGCCGGGGCCGACCACCGCCAGCAGCGCCGCCGCGCCGCCGACCCGCAGCAGCCGCGGCCGGTGCCGGGCGAGGCGCCAGTGCGTGTGCCGCCCCGGGGTTCGGTGCGGCGCGTGGTGGTGGGATCGGGAGGCCATCGCTCCCGCGTAGGTTGACCCGGCGCGCCGACGCCCCGCCGGGATAGACTCGCTCCCGTACATAGAGGTCGGTGGTCAAGGGAAGTCCGGTGCAAGTCCGGCGTGGTCCCGCCACTGTGACCGGGTGGAGGAGTTCGCAGGCGCCCCGCGCGCCAGCCACTGGGGACGACACAGAGTCCCTGGGAAGGTGCGAGCCCCCTGATCCCGGAAGCCAGGAGACCTGTCCCCGGCCTGCCAAGACAACCCTCGAGGAAAGGGTGGCGTAAATGCCAAGAATCGTTTCCCCACGGCTGGCCGCTGCGTGCGTGCTGGCTCTCTCACTGACCCTCGCCTTCGCCGCGAGCGCCATGGCCAAGGGCTTCGCGGCCGAGTTGCGCGTCGTCGGCGCCGGCGGCAAGGTGCTCGCCGAAAAGACGGCGTCGACCGCGACCACCGCGGTCAAGACCAGCTCCACGGCGACCTGCTTCGGCCCCGGCACGGGCGGCAGCGGGGCGTCGGTCTCGATCAAGGGCAACACGGCGATGGGGCTGCTCGCCCACGCCTCGAAGTCGACTCTGTCGCTGCGGCCGCTCTCGATCAGCGACCACTTCGACTTCGGCCTCGCCCTCTGCGGGATCGGCTCGAGCGTCGCCAAGGGCAGTGCCTCCTGGTACCTGAAGATCAACCACCACTCGCTGCAGGTCGGCGGCGAGGTGGCGACGATCCATCCCGGGGACGAAGTGCTCTGGGCGCTGGCCACCACCGAAGCGCCCGACTACACCTACCCGGACGAGCTGGTGCTGAGCGCGCCGGCGAGCGCGAAGAAGGGTCAGCCGTTCGGCGTCCGCGTCTTCGCCTACGACGAAAAGGGCCACCGCACCCCGGTCGCCGGCGCGAAGGTGAGCGGCGCCGCGGCGCCGACCGGAGCGGACGGCCGGACCCAGGTGACCCTGACCAGGCCGGGCAGGCTGATCGCCCGCCTCGCCGGGGACATCCCCTCGGCCCGGCGGCCGGTCTGCCTCGGAGGCAAGTGCCCCTAGGGCGAAAAAGCGGGTCCTGAGTGACCTGGGTCCGCGGCACGGCGGTCGCGACGGCGCTGCTCGCAGCGGCGCTCGCGGCCGCCGGCTGCGGCCTCGGACCCGGCGCCGACGTCGGCTCGGTCGAGCTGACGGTGACCCGGGAATACGGGACGGTGCCGGTGCTCGAGGAATCGGTCGAGGCGAAGGAATCCGACACGGTGATGCGGGTCCTCGAAGGTAGCGCCGAGATCGAGACCAGCTACGGCGGCGGCTTCGTCAAGTCGATCGAGGGCGTCAGCGAAGCCGAGCTCGGCGGCGACCCCTACGACTGGTTCTTCTACGTCGACGGCGTCGAGTCGCCGATCGGCGCCGCCGACTACAAGCTCGAGGGCGGCGAGCGGGTCTGGTGGGACTACCGCGACTGGGTCGCGACCAACCACGTGGCGGCGGTGGTCGGGCAGTGGCCGGCGCCCTTCGCCGCCGGCATCGGCGGCAGGCGGCTGCCGGTGGCGCTCGAGTGCGACGGTGGGGGTGCGGCGTGTGAGACCGCCCGCGCGGCGCTGGTCCGCGAAGGCGTACGGCTGGCGAGCGGCAGCCCGAAGGAAGCAATCCGGGTCCTCGTCGGCCCCTGGAGCCGGGTCCGCAAGGACGCGGCCGCGCGCCAGATCGAAGCCGGCCCCGGCACCAGCGGCGTCTACGCGCGGTTCCGGGGAGAGCAGTTGCTGGCGCTCGACGAAGCCGGCGCCCCGGCTCAAACGCTCGGCCCCGACGCCGGCCTCGTCGCCGCCACCAGCCGCTACGGCGGCCTGCCGGTCTGGGTGGTGACGGGGGGGACGGCGGCGGCCGTGCGCGCCGCCGCGAGCGCCCTCAACGCCCGCGACCTGCGCGACCATTACGCGGTGGCGATCAGGGACGGCAAGCTGACGCCGTTGCCGGTGGAGGGGCGATGAGGTCGCCGTTTGCCTACCTGCCCCGGCGCGGTCCGCTGCAGTCGGCCTCGCCCGGAGCCGCCGTCGCCTATCTCGGCGCCCTCCTGGCGATCGCCTTCGCCTACGCGAGCCCGCTGGTGCTGCTGGCGACTGGGGCGGCGGCGGCTAGCGCCGGCCTCCTCGCCGGCGCCCACCGGGCGGTGCGGGCGGCGCTGCGGATGGGGCTCTCGCTGGCGCTGCTGATCGTCGTCGTCAACGCCCTCGTCGTCAGCCGCGGCGACACCGTCCTCGCCCGCCTCGGCGACTGGCCGCTGCTGGGGCCGGTCGACGTCACCCTCGAGGCGATCGTCGCCGGCCTCTCGATCGGCCTCCGCGCCGCCGTCGCGATGGTCGCCTTCGCCGTCTACTCATCCTGCGTTGACCCCGACCGGGTGCTGCGGGCGCTGCGGCCGCTGGCGGGGCGCTCGGCGCTCACCGCGACCCTCGTCTCCCGCCTCGTCCCGGTAGCCGCCGCCGACTACGCCCGGCTCGGCGACGCGGCGCGGCTGCGCGGGCCCGCCGCCGCCGAGGTCGGGCGGGCGGCGCTGACCCGCCGCCTCCTCGCCGGCACCCTCGACCGCGCCGTCGACGTCGCCGCCACCCTCGAGCTGCGCGGCTACGGGCTCGACGCCCCGCCCGCTCGCGCCCGCCGCGTCCCCTCGCGCTTCGACCGCCGCTTCTACGCCGTCGCGGCGCTGCTCCTGGTCGCCGCGATCGCCGGCAAGCTCCTCGGCGCCGACGACTTCGGCACCTACCCCGGCATCCACCTGGCCGTCGGCACCCCCACCGTGCTCCTCAGCGCCGTCATCCTCCTCGCCGGCCTCACCCCGATCGCCGGCGGGCCGAAAACCGGTTTGTCTAACCGCAAATCGTCCCGTCGCCGGAGGGGGCGGGGGATCGGCCGCGAGGTGGCGCGTGTCTGAGCTGGCGATCAGGCGCGGGGCGGCGCCGGCGCTGGCGGTCGAGGCGCTGACCTACGCCTACGCCGGGGCCGCGGCGCCGGCGCTCGCCGACGTCTCGCTCGAGGTTGCGCCGGGGGAGTTCGTCCTCCTCGCCGGCCGCTCCGCCTCGGGCAAGTCGACGCTGCTGAAAGCCGCCTGCGGCCTCGTCCCGCACTTCCACGGCGGCACGATCGAGGGAACGGTCACCGTCGCCGGCCTCGACGCGGTCGCCAGCGGCCCCGGCGAGCTCGCCGGGGTGGTCGGCTACGTCGCCCAGGACCCCGAGACCCAGGTCGTCTCCACGACCGTCGCCGCCGAGATCGAGCTGCCGCTGGAGATGCGGGGCGACCCGCCCGCCGGCCGCGCCCGCGCGGTCGAGGAGGTCGCCCTCGCCCTGGCGATCCCGCACCTGCTCGACCGCGCCGTCGACACCCTCTCCGGCGGCGAGCTGCAGCGCGTCGCCCTCGCCGCGGCCCTGGTCACCCGCCCGCGCCTGATCCTCCTCGACGAGCCGACCTCCCAGCTCGACCCGGTCTCCGGCGACGAGCTGATCTGGCTGCTGCGCCGCCTCAACGAGGAGTGGGGGGTGGCGGTGCTGCTGGCCGAACACCGGCTGGAGCGTTGCCTGGCGGCGGCCGATCGGGTGGTGGCGATGGAGCAGGGCGGCGTCGCCTTCGACGGCGCTCCCGCCGACTTCCTCGCCTGGGCGCAACAGCACGATCCGGCGTTGGAGACGCCCGTCGCGCGCCTCTTTTCCCTCGCTGGAATCGACCCGCTCCCCGTTGGCGTCCGGGACGCCCGCCAAACGCTGCGCGGGACGGGAGGCGCGCACCCTCCTCACCAAGCAAGTAGGAGGGTGCGCGACTCCCGTCCCGAGTCCCCGGTCGCCTCCGCCGAGCCGGTGCTCGAGGCGCGGGGCCTCTGGGTCGAGCTCGACCGCGGCGAGGAGGTTCGGGACGTTCTCCGGGGGATCGAGCTGACGGTCCGCCGGGGAGAACGGGTGGCCCTGATGGGACGGAACGGGGCGGGGAAGAGCACGCTGCTGCGGACGGCGGCGGGGCTGCACGAGCCGGTGGCGGGGAAGCTCACCGTCGCTTCGGTTGCTCTCCTCACCCAGAACCCGGGTGACTATCTGGTCCGCGAGCGGGTGGGGGAGGAGCTGCCGGGGGGGGCCGGGGCCGCGGCGCTGCGGGCGGTCGGGCTCGAGCACGCCGTCGACAGCGACCCCCGCGACCTCTCCGGCGGCGAGCGGCAGCGGCTGGCGCTGGCGATCGCCTTGGCCGGACGCATGGAGGGCGATTCCCTGCCGGGCCTGGTCGCCCTCGACGAGCCGACCCGCGGCATGGACCGCGCCCGCAAAGACGAGCTCACCGGGCTGATCAGGCGCCTCGCGGGCGATGTCGACTTAGTTACCTCGCAGGTAACAAACGCGACACGCCCCGGCGCCGGCGTCGTCGTCGCCACCCACGACGTCGAGTTTGCCGCCGAGTTCGCCGACCGCGTCGTCCTCCTCGGCGACGGCGTCGTCATCGCCGACGGCCCGATGGCGGAGATCCTCTCCGGCGGCTGGTACTTCGCCACCGAGGTGGCACGGGTGCTCGACCTGCCCGGCGTCGTCACCCCCGAGCGTGGCGCCGCCCTCCTGCGGGAGGAGACGCAGTGACCTGGGAGCTGGCCAGCTTCCTCATCCTCGGCGCCGTCCTCGTCGCCGGCTTCGTCTGGTACGAGCGCTCGCGGCCGCCCTCGCAGGTGGTGGCGCTGGTCGCCGCGCTGGCGGCGCTCGCGGTCGCCGGGCGGATCGCCTTCGCCGCCTTCCCCAACGTCAAGCCGACCACCGACATCGTCATCTTCGCCGGCTACGCCCTCGGCGGCGCCCCCGGTTTCGCCGTCGGCGCCCTCGCCGCGCTCGTCTCCAACTTCTGGTTCGGGCAGGGACCGTGGACGCCGTGGCAGATGGCGGGCTGGGGGATCTGCGGCGTTCTCGGCGCCGCTCTCGCCCTCGGCACCCGCAACGCCGGCCGCCTCGTCCTCGCCGCGACCTGCGGGTTTGCGGGCATTTTGTACGGCGCTCTGCTGAACTTCTCGCTGATGGCGACGTACGGTGGGGACCTGTCGTGGGAGCGCTTCAGCTTGCTGGAGACGCGCGCGATCCCCTTCGAAGTCGCCCACGTCGGCGCCAACGTCGCCCTCGCCCTGGTGGCGGGCCCGGCGATGGTGCGGATGCTGGTCCGCTTCCGCCAGCGCTTCGAGTGGCGGCGGCAGGGAGCACCGGCGCCCGCGAGCGGCCGTGGCCTCGGCCCGGCCCTGCGCGGCGGTGGCGTCGCTGCCCTGCTGCTCGCCGTGCTCGCCCTCGGCGCCATCGCGGCGCCGCCGGCGCAGGCGTCCTCGGCCAGCCGCGCCGCGGCCTGGCTCGAATCGGTCCAGAACTCCGACGGCGGCTTCGGCCCCTCGGTCGGCGACGACTCCCGCGGCGAAACGACCTGCTGGGTGATGCTCGGCCTGGCGGCGAGCGGGCGGAACCCGCTCGACGTCAGCCGCGACGGCCGCACCCCGGTCGACTTCCTCCGCTCCAACCTGGGCGCGGTCCACAGCCCCGGCGACCTCGCCCGCACGATCCTCGCCCTCGAGTCGGCGGGCGCCGACCCGCGCGACTTCGGCGGCCGCAACCTCGTCGCCGACCTGATCGCCAGCCGGCGCCAGGACGGCTCCTACCACGGCTGGCCGGGATCGACCGCGTTCGCGGTGATCGCCCTGCGCTCGGCCGGGGTCGAGGGCGGGGTCAAGCAGTCGGTCGACTGGCTGCGCCAGTCGCAGGCCGAGGACGGCGGCTGGGGCGACTACCCGGGCGCGCCCAGCACCGCGGATGTCACCGGTGCCGTTCTCCAGGTCCTCTCGCCCGACTCGAAGGCCTCCCACCAGGCGGTCGACTACCTGCGCGGCGCCCAGCGCCCCGGGGGAGGCTTTCCCCTTGCCGGCAACGGCACGATCAACACCCAGTCGACCGCCTGGGCGGTCCAGGGCCTGCTCGGTGCCGACCGCGACCCCGGCTCGTTCAAGCGCGGCGGCGTCAGCGCCCCCGGCTTCCTCGAAAACAACCAGCGCGCCGACGGCTCCTACCGCTACGCCAAGCCCAGCGCCGCGACCCCGTCCGAGGTCGCCGACCAGACCCCGGTCTTCGTCACCGGCGAGGTGCTCGTCGCCGTCGCCGGCAAGTCCTTCCCGATCGCCGCCCCCGCCCGCCAGCCCACCTCACCCTCGAACTCCACCTCAAACGATTCGTCCCAACCCAGCTTCAAAGATTCCGGCGGCCTGCCTTCGTCCACGGAAGCTCCCCCAGCAACGACCGAACCCGTGCCCGGGTTTGGCAGCGACTCGGATGGCGGTGCCGGGGGAACCCCTCCGGGACACTCAACCCCCTCCGCCGACGGCGTCGCGGGGGCGAAGCCCTTGCCACCTTCCCCCGGAGGGGGAGTCCCGGAGGGGTCCACCGGCACCGCCCCAAACCAGGCCGAACCCTCGGACGTCCCAGGCCAGCCCGCCTCCGACACCGCCGACAGCAGCACCGCCGGCGCGATCATCGTCGGCCTCCTCGCCGGCTGCCTCCTCTTCCTCCTCGCGCTCGTAGTTCGCAAGGGCTGGATGCACTGGCGCTACGGCCTTTAGTCACAAGGGACGGAGACCCGGCCGATACCCTCGTTGGGATGGACGTCGAGACCGCGATCCGGACCAGGCGCACGCACAAGGCCTTCGGGCCCGAGCCGCTGCCGCGCGAGCAGATCGAGGAATTGGTCGAGCTCGCGAGCTGGGCTCCCAACCACCACCTCACCGTCCCCTGGCGCTTCCGCGTGATCGGGCCGCGCACGCTGGAGCGGCTGAAGGAGATCGCCGGCCCCGAGGGCGCCGCCAAGCTCGACCGGGCGCCGACCCTGGTCGTCGTCTCCTGCGTCCTCGGCGGCGACCCGGTGGAGGCGGAGGAGGACCTGCACGCTACGGCCGTCGCCTCCTACATCGTCCTCCTCGCCGCCCACGCCCGGGGCCTGGCCGGCTACTGGCGCACGCCCGTCCTGCTGCGCGGTCCCGAGGGTCGCGCCGCCGTCGGCCTCCCCGAGGAGGAGCGCTTCGTCGGCCTCCTCCACCTCGGCCACCCGCGCCAGGAAAAGCCGCCGCCCGAGCGCCCGGGCTCCGACCTGACCACGACCTACCTGGACTGATGCTCAGCCGCGCCCGGGCAATCGAGGAGATCGCCGGCCAGCGCTTCGAGGTCCTCGTCATCGGCGGCGGCATCACCGGCGCCGGCGTCGCCCTCGACGCCGCCTCGCGCGGCTACTCGGTGGCCCTGCTGGAGCGCGGCGACTACGCCGTCGGCACCTCCAGCCGCTCCTCGAAGATGGTCCACGGCGGCCTCCGCTACCTGCAGAACTTCGACCTCGGCCTGGTCCGCGAGGCGCTGCTGGAGCGGCAGTTGATGGTCCGCCTGGCGCCGCACCTCGTCTACCCGACGCCGTTCCTCGTCGCCGCCCTCGGCGAGGAGCGCCGCGACCGCAAACTCGGCCTCGGCCTGAACATGTACGACGTGATGGCGACGACGCGGGCCGGCCGCGGCCGCCGCGAGCGCCGCGGCGGCCGCGAGGAGCTCGAGGAGTCCTCCTGGTCGCCGGACCGCCACCGCACGATCGACGGCGACGAGGTGCTCGAGCTGGTCCCCGCCCTGGCTCCGCGCGAACCCAACGACGCCTACCTCTTCTACGACTGCCAGACCGACGACGTCCGCCTCGTCCTCACCGTCCTCGGCGAGGCCGAACGCTTTGGCGCGGTGACCCTGAACGGGGCCGAGGTGACCGAGGTCCTCTCCAGCAACGGCCGCGCCGACGGCGTCGCCTTCGTCGAGGAGGAGAGCGGCGAGCGGATGGTCGTCGAGGCCGACAACGTCGTCAACGCGACCGGCGTCTTCGCCGACCAGGTCCGACCCGAGGAGTTGCTGGGGGAGGAGGACGTGCCGCGGATCGCGCCCAGCCGCGGCACCCACCTGCTGCTCAGCGCCGAGGACCTGCCGATGGGTAGCGCCGCCTGCATCGTCCCCGCCGGCGAAGGCCGGATGATCTTCTCTCTGCCCTGGTACGGGCGCACCCTCGTCGGCACCACCGACAACGACTTCGAGGGTGACACCGCGCACCCGCGCCCCGCCAGCGACGACATCGCCTACCTGCTGCAGGCGGTGAACGACTTCTTCGGGACCTCGCTGGGCGATTCCGACCTGGTCGGCGCCTACGCCGGCGTGCGGCCGCTGATCTCCACCGGCGACCCCCGCAAGTCGGTCGACATCTCCCGAAAGGCAGAGCTCTACGAGACCTCCTCGGGGATGCTGACGATCACCGGCGGCAAGCTCACCACCTGGCGGCGGATGGCGAAGCAGACGGTCGACCGGCTGGTCGAGCGCGAGGGGCGCGAGGCGCCCTGCCACACGCACGAGATCCCGCTGGGGATGCCGGCTCGGCCGGGGGACCTGGAGGCGCCCGCCGGAGTGGGAGAGGAAGCGACCGCCCAGCTCGCCTTCCGCTACGGCCACGCCGCCCGCAAGGTCCTCGACCTCGCCCGCGCCGACCCAAAGCTGGCGGAGCCGATCGTCCCCGGCCGTCCTGACCTGCTCGCCGAGGTGGTGCTGGCGGCCCGGCACGAGCAGGCGCGCAGCGTCGCCGACGTGCTGCTGCGGCGGACGCGGCTGGGGATCCTGGCGGCGCCGCAACTGCGCAGCGCCAAGAGTGTGCGCCCGCTCGCCGACGCGCTCGGGGCGGAGCTCGGCTGGTCGCGGCACCGGCGCTCGCGGGAGGCGGAGGCATGGCTGGAGGTCGCGGCGCAGGAGGGCATCGACCCCGCCGCCACCCCGGCGCTGCCGGTCGAATAACCTGCCGCCCGATGACCAAGGCCGAACTCGAATCCAAGCACCTGTCCGAACTGCACCAGCTCGCCGCCGAGGCGGGGGTGCCCAAATTCCGGATGCTGACGCGCAGCGAGCTGATCGAGCAGCTAGCGGAGGCAGGCGGGGAGGGAGCCGCGCCCAAGCGCGAGGCCGGCGGCGCCGAGGCCGGCGAGCGCCCGCGCCGCCGTCGCCGCAACAATCGCCGCGCCGGTTCCCCGGCCGCCGGCGAGGCGGCGGAGAAGACCGAGAAGGCCGAAAAGGCCGAGGAGCCCGAGGCAGCCGCCGAGCCGGAGAAGGCCGAGCCGCCGCGACCTGAGCGGCCGCGAACTGAGCGCCCGCGGGCCGAGCGGCCGAGCAGGCGGACCCCGGTCGCCGAGCCGGACGGTGGGCAGGAGACCGAGGCCCGCCCCCGGCGCCGCCGTCGGCGCCGCTTCGGCCGCCGCGGCAAGCAGGGCGTCACCCTGCAGGCAATGCTGCTGCCGCCGGAGGCCGGCCGCCAGGCGCTGCTCTGCGCCGAGACCCGCGAGGCCTGCACGGACCTGCTGCGCGGTGTCGCCGCCGATCTTTCCGCCGACTCCAAGGGCCCCGAGCCGGTCGTCCTGCTGATCGACCCCAGCCCCGAGGAGCTGGCCGACTGGAAGCGCGAGGCCCCACAGGCCGAGATCGTCTCCGCCGGGCAGCCGCGCCACGCGGACGACGCGCTCGCCCAGGCGAAGTCGCGCGCCGCCGCCGGCGACGACGTGATCCTCCTCGTCGACTCGCTGACCCGCCTCGCCGAGGCCTACGGCGACGCCGACGCCGCCAAGGATTTCTTCGACGCCGGCCGCCTCCAGGGCGCCCAAGGCGGCGGCTCGCTGACGGTCGTCGCCGCCCTAGAGCGCTCTGCCGACTAGCGCCTGTAGGCGATGCGGCGCCAGGACGGCTCTTTAGAGAGCTCGATCAGCTCGTCGCTGCGGTCCGGCTGTACGTAGCCGAAGGTCTGGGTGCGCTCGTCGAAGACGATGTCGAGCTCGCCCTCCTTGACCCGCTGGTCGAGCCAGGCGCCGCGGAAGACGAGGCGGCGGATCCAGTGGACGAGGCTGCGGTTGGCGGGGCCGACCAGGTCTTCCCAGTTCTCGTTGATGTGCTCACCGAGGCGGGAGCTGGGCTCGGCGATCTCGCCGCTGACGGCGAGGTCGAGGAGGTCGTCCAGCTCCTCGCCGCTGAGCCCCTGGTCGACGAAGCGGAGCTTCACCGCCGCCTGCTCCACGCGCTGCGCGAAGTCCTGCTCGTTGAAGGCGAAGCGCAGCTCGCCGTACTCGAGCACATAGTCGGATCCCGACTCGTAGTTCCCTCTGCGGGTCGTCTTCTTATCCATCGAGTTGAAGCCAGTCTCACCCGCGCAAGCCCGGCGCGAGCAGGTACGTGATCTTGCCGATCATCGTAGAGGCGTGCCTGCTCGGGCAGGAGCCTGAACGCGTGGTTGCACCCTGAACGCCTGGTTGCACTTCTCCAGCGGCCCCGCGGGTAGGTACCTTGACGGAGACGCCGTGATCGACCTGCACTGCCACATCCTCGACGCGATCGACGACGGAGCCCGCGACGCCGACGACAGCGTCGGGATGGCGCGCCAGGCCGAGGAGGACGGGATCGAGGCCGTCTGCGCCACGCCCCACATCCGCCACGACCACGACGTCCGGATCGAGGAGCTGGCCGAACGGGTGCGGGGGTTGAACGCGCGCCTGCAGCAGGAGATGGTCGCGGTGAAGATCCTCCAGGGAGGCGAGGTCGCCGAGACCGCGGTCGAGGGTTTGAGCGAGGAGGAGCTGGGGCGGGTCGCGCTGGGCGACGGCAACTGGATCCTGCTGGAGCCCGCGCCCGGGCCGCTCGACGCGAGCCTGCTGCGCCGCGTCGCCCACCTGGCCGAGCGCGGCCACCGCACGATCGTCGCCCACCCCGAGCGCCACCTCTCCGCCGACATGTTCGAGCGGATGGCCGAGCTGGTGGGCGAGGGGGCGCTGATCCAGGCGACCGCCGACTTCTTCCTGCGCGAGGAGATGGCGGCGGGGATGCTGGCGATGGCAGAGCGCGGCCTCGTCCACGTCCTCAGCAGCGATGCCCACACCGTGCTGGCGGGCCGCCCGGTGCGGCTCTCGCCGGCGCTGGAGCGCTTGGGCGCGGTCGAGTGGCTGCGCCCGCACCTCGAGTGGATCGCCGAGACGGCGCCGCGGGCGATCGTCACCGGACAGCCGCTGCAGGTGCCCTTCCAGCCGCGGCTCTAGCGACTCCGAAGTTCGGGGGTCTATAGACCCCCAGATCGCGGAGTCGCTAATCCAGTTCGCGGATCTCGACCCGCGGCGCCAACTCCTCGATCACGGCGCGGGCGCCGGTGCCGAGCCCGTGGCGGAGGAAGTTGACGGCGCCGGCGGCGGCGCTGGTCCGCAGCACGTCCTCCCACTCGCGCCCGGCGGCGATCGTCGCCGAGAGCGCTCCCATCATCGAGTCGCCGCAGCCCTCGCGGGCGCCGCGCTCGAACTTCGGCGGCCTCAGCTCCCAGGCACGGCCGTCGCGCATCGCCAGCGCCGGGTCGCCGGCGCGGGTGATGATCACCGCTTCGGCGCCGCGCTCCAGCACCTGTTCCATCGCCGCCCGCATCCGCGCCTCGGTGTCGACCGGGCCGGAGATGAAGCCCGCCAGTTGCCAGTCGTTGATCTTGACCAGGTCGGGCTTGCCTTCGAGGGCGCGGTCGAGGCGGGGGGAGGAGAGGTCGACGAGGACGGGCTTGCCGTTGGCCTTGACGTCGGCGACGATCGCCCCGTAGATCTCCAGCGGCACGCCCTCCTCCGGGTAGGGCCCGCAGACCGCCAGCAGATCGCTGTCGAGCGCCGCCGCCACCGAGACCGAGAAGAGGTCGTCGACCTCGTGGCGGGAGGGGGGCATCGCGGCGCTCTGGCCGACCGGCTCGCGCTCGCCGCCGCGGCGGTCATGGATGTAGGCGCCGCTGGCGGAGGTGGTCTCGACCAGCCGCAGCTCGCCCGGCAGCTCCTCCAGCAGCGGCCGCAGCACGCTGCCGACCTCGCCGCCGATGAAGCCGCAGAGGACCGGCGCGGCGCCGAGCTCGGCGGCCATCCGCGCCACCCAGACGCCCTGACCGGCGGGATGGACGTGGATGTCGTCGCCGCCCGCGGCGGTGAGCGCCTCGATCGTGATCGAGAGCATCGGGTTGGGGCTGAAGACCGTGACCTTCGGCTCGCCTGCCATCGCTCAAGCCTAGTGCGGGGGAGAGGTACCGGCCGGGCGCGGCTTGGAGCTCCGTGCTCGCGAGCAGGCTGCAGCGGCTGCCCCGCCAGGAGGTCTTTGGCCTCGCCTTCCCCGTCGCCGCGGACCGCCGCAGCCGCCTCCTGGGGCTTACCGGCCTCGACCGCGAGGCCGTCGGCGAGGGGCTGCTGATCCCCCGCTGCGCCAGCGTCCACACCTTCGGCATGCGCTTCGCGCTCGACCTCGTCTTCCTCGACCGCGAGGAGACGCCGCTGGCGGTGCGGCTGGCCGTGCCGCCCCGCCGAATCGCCTGGGAGCGGGGGGCGGCCGCCGTGCTCGAGCTTCCCGCCCACTGCCTTCAATCTCCAGACTGCACGCCTTCCCACTCGTGCCGAAGGGCCTGGCGAAGAACGTCTACCCGGTCGATCCAGTCATGATCGATGAACTCGCACACGTCGCCATTTCGGTCGACCACAAAGGCGAGCCGAATGGCCTGCTCGGGGTCGATAGGACTCGTTATGTCCCCTGGGGCGATTCTCTCCTCGGCACCCGCGGCAATTGCCGCCCTGTATGCCGCGTCAACGTCCTCGACCCCGAAGCAGTAATGAATCACCCCGTAATCCGGCCCGTTTGCGGGCCCCTCCCCGCCTTCGGAGTGCAGCTCGAAAAGGACTCCCCCCTCCGTCCGGACGAGAACAAGTCGCATTTCGTCTGACTCGTCACTCGGCGAGAGGTCGATTACGGTCGCTGACTCGCCCAGCAACGCTTTGAGGAATTCCACGCTTCCATCGACGTCCTTGACGCGAATTGCGAGATGGTCGAACGTACTTTTCAAAGCGCTCCCCTCCGTGTTCCTTGGCTTCCGTGCCTCGCAGCAGATCCGATGCAACGCGGCGGCACAAGATCCAGTTAGGCGAAAGCGGCCCCGAGGGGGGAGAGTCCGCTGGCCGTCGCCCTTAGGCCGTCCATGCTTCCCCAACGAGACGAGATCGCCAGCATCGTCGTCTGCGAGGACGACAACCCCACTCTGGACCTCCTTTGCGACCACCTCCACGCCGACCGCTTCGGCGTGATGCCCGCCCCCAGCGCCTCCGACGCGCTGCGCCTCTGCCGCTACAACCACCCCGACCTGCTCCTCCTCGACCTCACCCTGCCCGACGCCTCGGGCCTCGACGTCCTGCGGGAGATCCGCGAAGCCGACGGGATCGACTCCCGCTTCGACCCGCGCCTGCCGGTGATCGTCCTCACCGGCCGCGGCGATCCCAACGACCGCGTCCGCGGCCTCGACGCCGGCGCCGACGACTACGTCGTGAAGCCGTTCAGGTACCAGGAGCTGCGGGCGCGGATCAACGCGATCCTCCGTCGCCGCGAGCACCGGGCCGAGGGGCCGACGCGCGTCGGCGATCTCGTGATCGACCCGCTGCGCCGGCGTGTCTGCGTCGGCGAGCGCCCGGTCGAGCTGGCGAAGAAGGAGTTCGCGCTCCTCCGCGTCCTCGCCACCGATCCCACCCGCGTCTACACCAAGGAAGAGCTGCTGGACCGGATCTGGGCCTACCGCGGTCCCTCGAAGACGCGCACCCTGGATTCGCACGCCTCGCGCCTTCGGCGCAAACTCGACCCCGAGCGCGGCCGCTTCGTCGTCAACTGCTGGGGGATCGGCTACCGCCTGATCGACGGCTGAGCCGCGGCCGGGATGCCGGCTGCGTGATCCCGCGGCGCCTGACTGGTGGCAGGGGGCGCCGCAGGATCCGCTTCTACTTGGAGCCCTTCTTCGCCTTGGCGGCAGGCACCTCGAAGTGCATGATCGCCAGCTTGGTCGTGATCCCGTCCTTCTTCGAGTCGGCGAGCCGGGTGGCGGCTTCTTCGGAGATCTCGATCCCCCGGTTGAGGGCGTCGGCGAGAACCTTGTTCAGCTCTTTCCAGCCCTTCTCGTCGAGGAGCAGGGGGGTGTCGGAGAGGTGGGAGTCGGTCCGCTTCTCGATCGTCCCGGCGACCATCGCCTGGGTGGCGCCTTCGCCGATCGACTCGAGGACGACGCCGGAGATGCCCTTGCGCGCCGAGGCCGGGATCTTCGCCCAGTCGGAGTCACTGAAGAAGGCACGCTCGGTCGCCCGGTAGAAGTGCTCGACGGCACCGCGACGGGGCTCGGTTTTGACCAGTTCGACGCAGTCGTATTCGAGCAGCGTTTTGACGTGGTAGCTGACGTTGCCCAGCGGCTCGCCGAGCTTCTGCGCTAGCTGGTTCGGGCTCGAGATGCCTTTGTGCAGCTCGGTCAGGATGCGGACGCGGAGCGGATGCGCCAGCGCCTTCGCGAGCTGTTGGGTAATGCCCTCAGGTGAGGTGCGGGTCTGTGGCAAGGGGGTCCTCCATTCGGTTAGGGGGGCCCGGGATATCGGAGCGGGGATCGTCCGTTGGCCCGAGTTACTGGACAATTATTCCAAAACGCTCCGCTGTTTCCACTTACGCTAGAGAAATATGCATTAAAAGAGGCGCACCAGTGTAATCCGCCTCACCGTTCTCCTGGCTTGTTTGGGAACGGAAGTGTCCGGCTTGCGGGTCTACGACGAGCGCGCCTCACCCTGCCGCGCCTGGCCGAGACCGCCGTGGGTGTGGGGCGCGCTTCCCCCTGGGGGGAGAGACCGCGGGCGCCCGCGCCTTGGCGACGGCAATGGACGCGCGCGCGGGCAGGAGGGGCTGAGGAATGCCGTGGGAGCTGGCCGAGCTCGCGGGCGGCGCCCCCTTCGCAGTCTCCTTCGCCTTTGCTGGAGCGGTTTTCAGCTTAAGAGCGGAGAGGCGGAGGTCGACCCTGAACGAGGCCCTCCACGAGCTGCGACGGCCGCTGCAGGCCCTCGCTCTGCTGGTTCGCGAAGAGGACGACGCGGTCGACTCGACCCTGCGGCTGGCGACCGCGGCGCTGGCTCGGCTCGACCGCGAGGTCAACGGCGGCGGCGATCCGGCGAGCGGCGGACCGGTCTCGATCCGCCCCCTGGTCGAGGCCGCGGTGGAGCGCTGGCGGCCGCGGGCGGCGGCCCTCGAGCGGTCGTTGGAGGCCCGGTGGACCGGAGCCGAGGTCTCGGTGCCGGAGGCCGGTTTCGCGCTTGCCCAGGCGCTGGACAACTTGATCAGTAACGGGCTCGATCACGGCTCGGGGACGGTTGCGGTCGAGGGGCGGGCGGCGGCGGCGGGCCTCGACCTGATCGTCCGCGACCAGGGCCCCGCGCGTCGGCGGCGCGAGGGCCGGTGGCGGCGCCTGCGGGCCTGGCGCGGCGCTCGGGGCCGCCACGGCCACGGGCTGCGGGTCGTCCGCCGCACCGCCGCCGAGCTTGGCGGCAGCTTCCGGCTTCGCTGCGGCGACGGCGGCACCGAAGCGGTCCTGCTCCTCCCCGCCTGGAGGGCAGAAGGGTGAGCCGCCGCGGGAGGGCGATCGGGTTCCTCCTCGCCGCGCTGCTGGCGGCCTTCGCGGCGGCGGCCGTCGCCGACGGCTATGGCGAGCGGGTCGCGCGGGGCTACGGCGAGCTGCGCCCGGTCCTCGTCACCACCGCCTCCCTCGGGGCGGGGCACCCGATCGACCCCGAGACCGCGGCGCGGAGCCTCGACGTGCGGCGGGTGCCGGCCGCGTTCGCGCCGCCCGACTCGCTGCGCTCGCTCCCCGAAGCCGTCGGCCTGGTCCCGGCGGCGCCGCTGCCGGCGGGCTCCTATCTGCTCGCCGCCCAGCTGCGCCCACCGCGGACGCGGGCGAGCGGGCCGCGGCTTGGGCGCGGCCGGCGCCCGGTCGAGATCGCGGTCGGCGGCGCTGGCGCCCTTCTCGCCGCCGGCATGGGGGCGGGCGGCGGTCGCGTCGACGTGGTGGTGACGACCGAACCGTCCGGGTCGACGAGCGGCCGGACCTACGTCGCCGCTGCCGCGGTGCCGCTGCTGGCGCTGGCGCCGGAGACGGTGGGAGAAGCCGGCGAAACCAGCACCGCGACCCTCGGCCTGACGAGGCCGCAAGCGCTGCGCTTGATCGACGCCGAGAGCTTCGCCCGCCGCGTCACCGTGATCCCGAGCCGCTGATGGATCCGCGCGAGCGCGACATCGCCGCTGTCGCCGCCTCGCTGCGGGAGCGACTGGTCGAGCGCAGGCGATCGCAGGCGGCGGCCGGTCAGGCGCCGGCGGCGGACCTGGCGGCCTCCGTCGAAGCGCTGGTCGACGAGGCGGCCGCGATCCTGCCGGCTTCCGACCGGGAGGAGATCGTCGCCGCCATCATCCGCGACAGCGTTGGCCTCGGCCCGCTCGAGGTCCTCTTGGCCGACCAAGCCGTGGAGGAGGTGATGGTGAACGGGCCCGAGCGCGTCTACGTCGAGCGGCAGGGGCGGATCGAGCCGACCGCCGTCCGCTTCGCCGGCGAGGAGGAGCTGCGGGACACGATCGAGCGGATCCTCGCGCCGCTGGGCCGGCGCGTCGACGAGCTCAGCCCGATGGTCGACGCGCGGCTCGGCGACGGCTCCCGCGTCAACGTCGTCATCCCGCCGCTGGCGGTGGACGGGCCGGTGGTCTCGATCCGCCGCTTCGGCGCCGCCCGGCCCGGCCCGGCGGAGCTGGTCGAGCTCGGCACCCTCGACGCCGGTCAGCTCGAGCTGTTGCGCGAGGCGGTCGCCGCCCGGCGCAGCGTCCTGATCAGCGGCGGCACCGGCTCGGGCAAGACCACGCTCCTCGGCGCTCTCTCCAGCTTCATCGCGGCGGGGGAGCGGGTGGTGACGATCGAGGACGCGGCCGAGCTGCGCCTGGCGCAGCCGCACGTGGTCCGGCTCGAGAGTCGCCCGGCGGGGGTCGAGGGGAGGGGCGAGGTGACGATCCGGGACCTGCTGCGAAACGCGCTGCGGATGCGGCCCGACCGGATCGTCATCGGCGAGGTGCGCGGAGCCGAGGCGCTCGACCTGCTGACCGCGCTCAACACCGGCCACGACGGCGCCCTCTCGACGGTCCACGCGAACTCGCCGCGGGACGCCGTCGCGCGGCTGGAGACGCTGGCTCTGATGGCCGGGCTGGGACTGCCGCACGCCGCCGTCGCCGAGCAGGTCCGGCGGGGGATCGACCTCGTCGTGCAGTTGCGGCGCCTGCCCGACGGGCGCCGGCGGGTCACCGAGATCGCTGAGGTCGGCTGAGGTAAGTGGGAGCGGGGGCCCCGGTGCTGATCGCGGCGGCGGCGGGCGGGCTCCTCGCGCTCGGCGCCCGCGAGGTGCTGTTGGCGAGCCCGGCGGCTGGGCGCTGGCTGGCGCTGGCGCTGGAGCCGCTGCGGCGCGCGGGCCGCGAGGGCTACGCCCCCTCGGGGGGAGAGCGGCGCCGCCTCGCCCTGCTCGGCGCCGCCGCGGCGGTGGCCGCCGGCTGGCTGCTCGGCGGCCCCGGCCTCGCCCTGCCGCTGGCCCTGCTCGGACCGGCGGCGGTGGGCTGGGCGATCGCCGGCCGCCGCCGCCGCTACCGGCGGGCGGTCGAGCGCTCGCTGCCGGAAGTCGCCCTGGCGATCGCCGACTCGCTCAGCGCCGGTCGCTCGCTGCGGGCCTCGCTGAGCGGGGCGGTCGCCTCGCTCGACGGCCCGCCGGCGGCCGAGCTGGCGCGGCTCGGGGCCGAGCTCGACCTCGGCGCGGCGACGGTGGCGGTGGTCGAGGGTTGGCGGCGGCGGATGCGCTCGCCGCGGGTCGATGCCTTCGCCGCCGCCCTGCTCAGCCAGCGCCTGGCCGGCGGCGACCTCGCCGGCCTGCTGAGGCGCTTCGCCGCCGGCGCCGCCGAACGTGACCGCGTTGCCGAGGACGCCCGCTCGGCCACCTCCCAGGCTCGCTTCACCGGCTTCCTCGTGGTGGCGATGCCGAGCGGCGGCGCGGTCTTCGCCGAGCTGATCGAGCCGGGCTTCATCGCCCGTCTGCTCGCCTCGCCGCCAGCCGCGGTGATGCTCGCCCTCGCCGCCGCGCTGCAGCTCCTCGGCTTCGTCGCGATCCGCCGCTTCGCCCGGGTGGCGGAGTGAGCGCCGCTGGTCTCTTGGCGGCGCTGGCGGCGCTGCTCGCCGTCGCGGCGACGGCGGAGGCGCTGCGCGGCGGCGGGCTCGAGCTGCCGCCGCTGCCCTTCGGCCTCGACTCCCGCACCGCCCGGGCGGCGCTGCGGCTGGGCCTGCCGGAGCGGCTGCGGCGGGCGGGGCTGGAAGGGCGCCTCTCGCTGCGAGCGGTCCTCGCCGCCAAGCTCGGCGGCGCCGCGGGCGGGCTCGGCGCGGGCTTCCTCGCCGCGCCTGCGGCGCCGGGCCGGAGCGCGGTCCTGGTCGCCGCCGTCATGCCCGCCGCCGGCTTCTTCGCCGCCGACGCCTGGCTCGAGCGCCGCGCCCGCCGCCGGCGGCGGGCGCTGCTGGCGGCGTTGCCGGACGCGCTCGACCTGCTCGCGGTCAGCGCCGGGTCCGGGCGCGGACCCGCGGCGGGCCTGCGCCAGGTGGCGGCCGCCGGTTCGGGGCCGCTTGCCGAGGAGCTGCGGCTGACCGTCGCCGAACTCTCCTGCGGCGTCTCCCTGAGCGCTGCCCTGGCGTCGCTGCGGGCGCGGGTGTCAGGCGGCGAGGTCGCGACCCTGGTCGCCGCGATCGAGCGCTCCCGCCGCTACGGCTCGCCGCTGGCCGAGCAGCTACGGCGCCAGGCCAGCGCCCTGCGCCGCGACAGCCGCCGCGCCGTCGAGGAGCGCGCCGCCCGCGCCGCCCCGAAGATCCAGCTCGTCGTCGCCCTCGTCCTCGTGCCCTCGGTGCTGCTGATGATCAGCGCCGCGCTGATCGCCAACGCCGGCACCCTGCTGTCGGGGTTCTGAGGCCCGCCCGCGGGAGGCGCTCCGCTACTCGGCGGCCTCGTCGCGCAGCCGTTTCGCCACCGAGCCGGTGGCGGCGGCGATGCGGTCGAGGTCGGCGGCGTTCTCCTTGTGGCCGTTGACGTAGCAGCAGAGCGTCCCGTCAACCAGCTCGAAGGCGAACTTGTCGGGCGCCGCTTCGTTCAGCCAGACGATGAAGGTGGGGGAGAAGAGCTGCCGCAGCCAGTTCGCGTCCTGCTCCTTGCTGGAGAAGATCTCGTACTTCTCGTCGAGCGCCTCGCTCTCCAGCTTCACCCGCTCTTTCTTGGTCCGGAAGACGTCCTCGAACTTCTCCAGCGAGCGCAGTCCGAACTTGCGCTGGCAGTAGAGCTCGGGGACGAAGCGGGCGCAGTCGGGGACGTCGACGAGGCCGAGGGTGTAGCGGTAGTAGTTCGTCTGCTTGTTGCCCTCGCCGTCGGTCGTCTCGTCCTCGTAGGTGAAGAGGGCGAGGGTGCCGTCGAAGCCGTCGGCGATCTGGCCGCTTAGGGTGCGCTCCGCGTAGCGGTCGTCCCCCTTGCGCAGCAGCGGCGTCGCCGGCGGCAGCGGCGCGCGGCCGCCGAGGACGAGGCCGCGCTGCTGGGCGTAGGTCCCGAAGAAGGCGTCGGCGGCCTTGCTGTCGGCGATGACGAGGACGACGACGACGCCGAGGAGCAGGGCCCCGACCGCGGCGGCGCCGCCGATCGCCGGCCCGACCAGCGCCGCGCAGAGGCCGCCGACGATCGTCACGTCGAGCCCGATCAGGATCCAGGTCAGCGGCTTTCGCAGCAGCCGCTTGAAGTGGTAGCCGCGCAGGTCGTTGGCGTCGTCGGGCACGCCGACGGGCGCCGCCGCGGTCGTCTTCGTCTCCTCGGGAGTGCTCATGCCGCGCAACCTACCGCGCCGGGAGGCGGCTGCAAACGGGGTTGCAGAGGGGGGTCGTGTTGCAAAGTGGGGGAGTGTGGGTTATTGTGGCGCTCGAGTTGAAGCCCAGGACCGGGGTGGTGAGGCTCCTCCCACCTCATCACTCCGGTCCAACTCTTTCCGGCCCTCCCGCTCAGAAAGGACTTTCCCGAGGTGGCATTCCGGGGTCTCTACGAGCACAGCCTCGATTCCAAGGACCGCCTCACGGTTCCTTCTCGCTTTCGGGCTTCATTGGCTGACGGCATCGTTCTGTCCAAGGGCTTCGACCCCTGCGTCTGGGTGCATACGACCGAGCAGTTCGAGCAGCTCTCCGACCGCTTTCTCTCGCCGCACAGCCCCTTCGGCCGCGATGCGAGGCAGTTGCGCCGCCGCTTCCACGGCGGCTCCTTCGACGAGAAGCTCGACTCCGCCGGGCGCATCCGCGTCCCCAAGCCGCTGATCGAGCACGCCGGCCTCGACGGCAACTGCGTCGTCATCGGCGCCGGGGAGTACCTGGAGATCTGGAACGCGGACGCCTGGGCCAAGCAGGAGGAGGAGCTCGACGCCGCCGCCCCCGAGATCGCCGAGGGCCTCGCCACCGCCGGGACCGCGTGATCATGAGACTGAATGCCGCCGCAAGACAAAACTTCACCTCACCCCCGATGCCGACGGGACGAAAAGCGGTTACACCAACCGGTTTTCGTCCCGTCGGCGGGGTGGAGGCGCTTCTGATGAGTGAGCACGCGCCGGTGATGGCGACCGAGCTGGTCTCGCTGCTGGCGCCGGAGCCGGGCCAGACGGCGGTCGACTGCACCTTCGGCGGCGGCGGCCACGCCCGCCTCGTCGCCGAGGCGATCGGGGAGGAGGGGACGCTGATCGGGATCGACCGCGACCCCGCCGCCGCCGAGCGCTTCAACCGCTTCGCCGCCTCCGCGCCCTGCCGCACCCTCTTCATCGGGGCCGACTTCGCGGCAGGACTTCGCGCGCTCCAGGGCGAAGGGATACGCCCAGACATGGTCTACATGGATCTGGGGATGTCCTCGATGCAGGTCGACGCCTGGGAGCGGGGGTTCTCTTATTCCTATGACGCGCCGCTCGACATGCGCATGGACACCCGCCAGAGCTTCACCGCCGCCGACCTCGTCAACGAGTGGCCGGAGGCGCGGATCGCGCAGGTGCTGCGCCGCTTCGGCGAGGAGCGCCACGCCGGCGGCATCGCCCGCGAGATCGTCCGCCGGCGCCCGCTGGCGACCACCTCGGAGCTCGTCGCCGCGATCAAGGCCGGGATGCCGCCCTCGGCCCGCTTCGGCGCCGGCCATCCCGCCAAGCGCAGCTTCCAGGCGATCCGGATCGCCGTCAACGGCGAGCTCGAGGCGCTGGACGAGGCGCTGCCGCTGGCCTGGTCCCAGCTCAAGCTCGGCGGCCGCTTCGCCGCGATCTCCTTCCACTCGCTTGAGGACCGCCCCGTCAAGCAGTTCCTCGCCGCCAAGGCGCGGGGCTGCGTCTGCCCGCCGGAGATCCCGGTCTGCGTCTGCGGCCACGAGCCCGAGGCCGAACTGCTGACCCGGCGCGCGGTCTCGCCGGGGCCGGAGGAGATCGAGGCCAACCCGCGCTCGCGCTCGGCCCACCTGCGGGTGGCGCTGAAGATCGCCGAGGAGCAGGGGGAGGTCGCCTGATGGCCGTCGCCGCTCCCGCCCGCCGCAGCCGCGCCGCCACCGCGCCCGCGCCCTCGCGGACGACGCCGCCGAAACGCAAAGCCCCGGCGCGCAAACCGACGCGGGCGCGCGCCACCGCTCCGGCGAAGGCGCCGGTCCGCCGCGCACCCGCCAAGGCGCCGGCACGCCGCGCCGCCGCGACCGCGCCGGCCCGCCGTACCGCGCCGCGCCGCGCCGTCCCCGCCGGCCGCCCGAAGCTGGCCGTCGTCGCCGGCCGCACCGCCGTCGCCGTCTCGCAACTGCCCGACTCGAGCCTGGTCGTGCGGATGACCCGCGGCCGCGCCTGGATCGCGGTGCTCGGGATCCTGCTCGTCGGGATCGTCGGCCTCAACGTCGCCACCCTCAGCTTCGCCGCCTCCTCGGGCAAGATCGACGCCCAGATCACCGCCCTGGAAAAGGAGAACACGATGCTGGAAAGCCGCGTCGCCGAGCGCTACAGCACCGCCCGCGTCCGCTCCGAGGCGGCCGCCCTGGGGCTGGCGATGCCGACCACCGAAGAGCCGAAGCTGGTCGAACCGCAGCCCGGCGACGTCGCCACCGCCGCGGCCCGGCTTGCCGCCGCGGGTGGCTAGGGCGGGCCGATGCGGCTGATCGAGCGCAGGATCGGCCTTCTCTTCGCCGGCTTCCTCCTCTGTTTCCTCGTCATCGTCGGCCGCGCCTTCTGGTTGCAGGGGGTGCAGGGCTCGACCTTCGCCTCCGAGGCGATCTCCCAGCAGACCGAAACGATCACGGTGCCGGGGCTGCGTGGCGACCTGCTCGACCGCCGCGGCAACAAGCTCGCCGCCTCCGAAGACGCGGCGACGATCTTCGCCACCCCCTACCAGGTGAAAAACCCGCCGGCGACGGCGGCGAAGCTGGCGCCGATCCTCGAACAGCCGAGAGGCGAGGTGCTGGAAGCGCTGACCGCCGAATCGGGCTTCTCCTACGTCGCCCAGAAAGTCAGCCTCGGCACCGCCGCCGAAATCGAAGCGCTCGAAATCGAAGGGATCGGCGAGCTGCCGGACAGCCGCCGCACCTACCCCCAGGGCGACGTCGCCGGCCAGGTGATCGGCGCCGTCGGCTCCCAGAACCAGGGCCTCTCCGGCCTCGAGGCGGGCGAGGAAGAAGTGCTCGGCGGCAGCGATGGCGAACGCCGCATCGTCAAGGACGCGCTCGGCGAACCGATCCGGCTCGAAACCGTCAAGGAAGCCGAAGACGGGGAAGACATCCAGCTCACGCTCGACCCGGTGGTGCAGGCGAAAACCGAAGAAGCGCTGGCCGAAGTCGGCGAAACGTACACCCCCGCCGGGGCGACCGCGATCGTCGTCGACCCGCGCACCTCGCAGGTGCTGGCGATGGCCAACTGGCCGCCGGTCGACCCCTCCGACCTCTCCGAAGTCAGCAATGAAGACCTGCTGAACAAGGCGACCGGCTTCACCTACGAGCCCGGCTCGACCTTCAAGGCATTCACCGTCTCGGCGGCGCTGGAGGAAAAGCTGGTGACGCCGACGAGCGAATTCGTCCTGCCGCCGCAGATCCAGGTCGCCGACCGCACGATCGAAGACGCCGAGCCGCGCCCGACCGAAACGATGACGACGGAACAGATCCTCGCCCGATCCTCCAACGTCGGCGCGGTGACGATCGGCGAGAAGGTCGGCGCGACCAACTTCAGCAAGTGGATCAGCCGCTTCGGTTTTGGCCGCCAGACCGGGATCCAGTACCCCGCCGAGGAGATCGGGATCGTCCCCAGCCTCGACGAGTACTCGGGCTCCTCGATCGGCAACCTGCCGATCGGCCAGGGTCTCTCGGTGACCCCGATCCAGATGGTCGCCGGCTACACCGCGATCGCCAACGGCGGCTGGCTGAAGCCGCCGCAGTTGATCAAGCGGATCGGCGAACGCGAAATCCACGAGCCGCGCGGCAAGCGGGTGATCTCGCCCCAGGTGGCTGCAGAGGTCCGGGAAATGCTCGAGGGGGTGCTCGCCCCAGGCGGTACCGCCTCCGAGGTAAGCGTCCCCGGCTACACCCTTGCCGGCAAGACCGGGACGGCGCAGGTGGCGGAAGACGGCACCTACTCGGAGACGAGATACATCGCCTCCTTCATCGGCTTCGCTCCGGCCCAGCACCCGCAGTTGCTGGCGGCGGTGATCGTCAACGAACCGGAAGGGGAAATCTACGGCGGGTCGGTGGCGGCGCCGGCGTTCGGCAAGATCGCCGAATACGTTCTTCCTTACCTCGGGGTGCCGCAGGAATGACCTGGTTGTTGGGGCGTGCCCGACCCGCTACTTAGAATCGGGCCGCGGATGACTCGATTGGGCGAGCTGGTGGCGGAGCTTCCGGGGGCGCGGGTTGTTGGCGACCCTTCTACTGCGATTTCTGAGCTTGCGTATGACAGTCGTAGGGCTGGGCCTGGGACGCTCTTTTTCTGTGTCGTGGGTGAGCGGGCGGATGGGCATGACTTTGCCGCGCGGGTGGTCGAGCAGGGGGCGGCGGCTCTGGTCGTGGAGCGGGAGCTGGAGGTCGGCGTGCCGCAGGTCGTGGTGGCGGACTCGCGGGCGGCGATGGCGCCGCTGGCGGCGCGGTTCTGGGGCGACCCGACGGCGGAGCTGCGGATGGTCGGCGTCACCGGCACCAACGGGAAGACGACGACCGCGTTCCTCGTGCACGAGATCCTCAGGGCGGCCGACGTCAGGTGCGGCCTGCTGGGGACGGTGAAGATGATCGTCGGTGGGGTCGAGAAGGAAGTGGTGCGGACGACGCCGGAGGCGATCGAGCTGCAGTCGACCTTCCGGCAGATGCTGGAGGGCGGCGACGAAGCCTGCGCGATGGAGGTCTCCTCGCATGCCATGGCCCTGCACCGGGCCGACGCGATCCACTTCGAGGTGGCGGTCTTCACCAACCTCACCCAGGACCACCTCGACTTCCACGCCGACATGGAGGACTACTTCCTCGCCAAGCGCAAGCTCTTCGAGACCGGCCCGAAGACCGCGATCGTCAACGTCGACGACCCCTACGGCCGCCGCCTCGCCGAGGATTTCGAGTGCGTCACCTTCTCCGCCGAGGGCAACGAGGCCGACTACAGCGCCCGCGACGTCTCTTTCGACGCCGGCGGCGCCAGCTTCCGGGTCGGCGAGATGGAGCTGCGGACGGCCCTCCCCGGGCACTTCAACGTCGCCAACGCACTCGGCGCCTTCGCGGCGGCGGAGGCGATGGGGGTGCCGGCGAGCCTCGCCGCGGCAGGGCTGGCGCGGGCGGCCCGGGTCCCGGGGCGGTTCGAGCCGGTCGACGAGGGTCAGCCCTTCACGATCGTCGTCGACTACGCCCACACTCCCGACTCCCTGGAGAACGTGCTCGGCGCGGCCCGGCGATTGACCGAGGGCAGGGTGATCTCGGTCTTCGGCGCCGGCGGCGACCGCGACCGCGACAAGCGCCCGAAGATGGGCCGGGCCGGGGCCGAGCTCTCCGACCTCGTCGTGATCACCTCCGACAACCCCCGCTCCGAGAACCCGGAGGCGATCGTCGCCGAAGTCGCCGCCGGGGCGGAGGCGGCGCCGGAGTTGGAGGTGGTGGTCGACCGGCGCGAGGCGATCGCGCTGGCGCTGGCGCGGGCGGAGGCCGGCGACACCGTCGTCATCGCTGGCAAGGGCCACGAGCAGGGGCAGGAATTCGCCGACGGGCGGAAGATCCCCTTCGACGACCGCGAGGTGGCCCGCGAGGAGCTGCGGAAGCTGGGTAGCTGGGCGTGAGGCTCTCGCCGGCCGAGATCGCGGCGGCCCTCGGGGCCGACGTCGTCGCCGAGGGCGCCCCCGAGCCGCCGCGGCGGGCGACGATCGACTCCACCGAGACCGGTCCCGGCGACCTCTTCTTCGGCCTCCGCGGCGAGCGCCGCGACGGCGGCGAATTCGCCTCCGCGGCGATCGCGGCCGGCGCCTGGGGCGTGGTCGTCGGCCCGGCGGCGCGGAAGAGCTTTTCCGCGGATAGCGCGGAAAAGCTCTACGGCGAAGCCGGTGGGGACCGCGCCACCTGGGTCTTCGCCGTCGACGATCCGCTGGCGGCTTTGCACTCGCTCGCGCGCGCCTGGCGGCGCGCGCTCGGCGCCGAGCGCGGGGCCCAGGTGCTGGGGGTCACCGGTTCGGTCGGCAAGACCTCGGTCAAGGACATCGCCCGGGCGCTGCTGCCGGGCACCGTGCATGCCAACCGCGAGAACCTCAACACCGAGATCGGGCTGCCGCTAACCGTGCTGGAAGCCCCCGACGACGCCGACGTCCTCGTCCTCGAGATGGCGATGCGCGGCGCCGGCCAGATCGCCGAACTGGCGGCGATCGCCGAGCCCGAGGTGGCGGTGATCACCAACGTCGGCCCCGTCCACGTCGAGCTGCTGGGCTCGGTCGAGGCGATCGCCGCCGCCAAGGCCGAGATCCTCGACGACCTGCCGCCCGGTGGCACCGCGGTGGCGCCGGTGGATGCGGGCGAGCTCGAGCCGCACCTGGAGCCGCTGGCGGAGGTGCTCCGCTTCGGCCCCGGCGGCGACGTCGAGGCGACCGAGGCGCGGGTCAGCGACGGGGTGACCGAAGCGCTGGTCAAGACCCCGCTTGGCAGCCAACGCTTCCACTTCCCCTTTGCCGAGGCCCACAACCTGACCAACGCCCTGGCGGCGATCGCCGCCGGCGTCGCCCTCGGCGCCGACCTCGAGGGGATGGCCGACCGCGCCGCCGACATAGGATTCTCCCGCTTCCGCGGCGAGCGCCTCCAGCTCCGCGACGGAATCGTCCTCGTGAACGATTGCTACAACGCCAACCCGGTGTCGGTGCGCGCGGCGCTCGACCACCTCGTCAGCCTCGAGCCCAGCCGCACGGTCGCGGTGCTGGGGGAGATGGGGGAGCTCGGCCCCGACTCGCCGCGCTACCACCGCGAGGTCGGTGCCCACGCCCGCGCTGCCGGGATCGACTACCTGGTCGGCGTCGGCCTGCCGGCCCGCGACTACGACCCCGACGAGCTGGTCGCCGACCCGGCCGAGGCGGCGGAGCTGCTGGCCGAGCAGCTCGAGCCCGGCGACGCCGTCCTCGTCAAGGGCTCGCGCAGCGCCGGCCTCGAGGCGGTCGCCGAGCAGTTGACCGAGCTGGTCGAGGCGGAGGCCGACTGATGGGCGAAGTCCTGATCGCGGGGATGGCGGCGATGTTGATCTGCATCTTCCTCGGCCCCAAATTCATCGAATTCCTCCGGGTCCGGGAGTTCGGGCAGCACATCCGCGAGGACGGCCCCCAGGAGCACCACACCAAGGCGGGGACGCCGACGATGGGCGGGCTGATCGTCTTCGCCTCGATCTGCGTCCCCTTCCTCGTCCTCTCCGACCGCGACTCCCAGAGCCTCGCCGTCTTCGGGGTGGCGATGGGCTGCGCCGCGCTCGGCTTCGCCGACGACTACATCAAGATCGTCAAACGCCGCTCGCTCGGGCTCGCCGGCCGCTGGAAGCTGCTCGGCCAGTTGGTCCTGGCGCTCGGCCTCTGGTGGGTCGCCCGCCACGAGGTCGGGCTGGAGCCGACCCTCTACATCCGCATCGGCGACGCCAGCCTCCACCTCGGCCCGGTCCTCTACTTCGTCCTCGTCTTCCTCGTCATCGCCGGCACCTCCAACGGGGTCAACCTCACCGACGGTCTCGACGGCCTCGCCGCCGGCTCCTGCGCGATCGTTCTCCTCGCCTACACGGCGATCGCCTTCGTTGCCAACGAGCAACAGAACCTGGCGCTGCTCTCCGCCTGCCTCGTCGGCGCCTGCATCGGCTTCCTCTGGTTCAACGCCTTCCCGGCCTCGATCTTCATGGGAGACACCGGCTCGCTCGGCCTCGGCGGCGCGATCGGGGCGCTGGCGGTGATGACCCAGACCGAGGTGCTGCTGATCATCATCGGCGGCATCTTCGTGATCGAGGCGCTCTCGGTCCTGCTCCAGGTCTTCGCCTTCAAAACCTTCCGCCGCCGCGTCCTGCTGATGGCGCCGCTGCACCATCACTTCGAGATGATGGCCTGGTCGGAGACGAAGATCATGCTCCGCTTCTGGATCATCGCCGCCGTCTGCAGCGGCATCGGCTTCACCCTCTACCAGCAGTCGATCGGACGGTAGGTGGGTGGGGGCGTCCGGCATCCCCTCTCAAAACTCGCTCGCTTCGCTCGCTTTTGAGTGTTTTGAGAGGGGACGCCGGACGCCCATTCACTGGCCGCACAGGGACTGTGGGCTGGGGCGCGAAGCTATTCGGAGATGAGTACGGCGCCGCCCAGGAAGCTTCGGCCACAGCTGCCCGAGGGTCCGTTTCTGGTGGTCGGCCTCGCGCGCTCGGGGCAGGCGGCGGCGCGGCTGCTGGCGGCGCGCGGGGAGACGGTGCGGGCGGTCGATTCTGGCCATCCCGAGGGCGCGGCAGGACTGCTGGGGGTGGGCGTCGAAGTCTTCCTGGATACGGATGGAGTTGCTCAGCTCGAGGGGACGCGGACGGTCGTCAAGAGCCCGGGGGTACCCCGGGAGGCAAAGGTGATCGCGGCGGCTCTGGAGCGGGGAATCGAGGTGGTGGGGGAGATGGAGCTGGCCTGGCGGGCGCTGCCGAACCGCTTCGTCGCCGTCACCGGCACCAACGGCAAGACGACGACCGTTGAGCTGATCGGCCACCTCTACCGCGGTGCCGGCGAGCCGGTCGCCGTGGCGGGGAACGTCGGCACGCCGCTGGCCGAACTGGTCGGCGAGGTCGAGGCCGATGCCACCGTCGTCTGCGAGTGCTCGAGCTTCCAGCTCGAAGACACTTCCGGCTTCGCCCCCGAGTGCGCGGTCTTCCTCAACCTTGCCCCCGACCACCTCGACCGCCACGGCGACCTCGAGTCCTACCTCGCCGCGAAGTTGCGGATCTTCGCCAACCAGGGCAACGACGACGTCGCCGTCTACAACGCCGACGACCCATTCGCCGCCGGCACCGACCTCGGCGGCTGCGCCCGCCGGGTCGCCTTCTGCACCGGCGCCGGCCCCGACTGCGAGGTTTCGCTGGCCGAGGGGACGATCTTCTACGGCGACGAGCCGCTGCTGGCGGTCTCCGAGCTCGGCCTGCTCGGCGAGCACAACGTCGCCAACGCGATGGCGGCCGCCGCCGCGGCGCTGGCGATGGGGCTCGACCGCGAGGCGGTGCGGGCCGGGCTGCGCAGCTTCGCCGGCGTCCCGCACCGGCTCGAGGAGGTCGCCGAGGTCGGCGGCGTCCGCTTCGTCAACGACTCCAAGGCGACCAACGTCGCCTCGGCCAGCGTCGGCATCCGCGCCTTCGCGGGCGGCGTCCACGCGATCCTCGGCGGCAGCGAGAAGGAGGAGCCGTTCGCGCCCCTGCTCGACCCGCTCCGCGAGCGCGCCCGGGCCTGCTACCTAATCGGCGCCACCACTGAGCGGATGGCGCGGGAGCTGGCGCCCGTGGTCGAGGACGGGGTCGCGCTGCACCGCTGCGAGGACCTTGCCGCTGCCGTCCGCCGCGCCGCTGCCGCGGCCGCCCCCGGCGAGGTCGTCCTGCTCTCGCCCGCCTGCGCCAGCTTCGACGCCTTCGAGAACTTCGAGCGGCGGGGCGAGCGCTTCCGCGAGTTGGTCGCGGAGCTGGAGCGATGAGCGCCGGCTCGATCGCGCTGCCGCGCCGCGGCAAGGCCGCGAAGCGCAAGAAGGCGGCGAAGCGCACCCGCCCGGTCTCCGCCGAGTACAACCTGCTGCTGACCGCGACCCTCTGCCTGCTGGCGCTGGGCGCGGTGATGGTCTTCTCGGCCAGCTCGACCACCCGGGTCCTCAGCAACGGCGGCCTCTCCGACAGCGCCTTCTACCTGAAGCGGACGCTGATGTTCGGCGCCGTCGGCCTTTTGCTGATGCACCTGACCGCCCGCCACGGGCTCAAGTTCGTGCGCGAGCTGACCCCGGTGATCCTCGGCGTCTCGATCTTCCTCCTGCTGGCCGTGCTCGCGGTCGGCACCAACGTCAACGGCGCCACCCGCTGGATCGGCGGCGGTTTCCTGCAGATCCAGCCCTCGGAGCTGGCCAAGGTGGCGCTGGTCCTCTACGGCGCCGACCTGATCGCCCGCAAGCCGAAGCGGGCCCGCACGCTGGAGGGGATCAAACCCTTCCTCCTCGTCGCCGCCGCCTGTTGCCTGCTGATCATGCTCGAGCCCGACATGGGGACGACGATGGTGATCGCCTTCTCCGTCGCCGCCCTGCTGATCGCCGGCGGCGCCCGCCCCGCCGACCTCGGCAAGATCGCCCTCGTCCTCGGCGGCCTGGCGCTGCTGATGACGATCGTCGAGCCCTACCGGATGGCGCGGCTGACCGGCTTCCTCAACCCCGGCTCCGCCGCCGAAGGCGCCGGCTTCCAGGCCGCCCAGGCGAAGATCGCGATCGGCTCCGGGGGCCTCCTCGGCAAGGGGATCGGCAACGGCGTCCAGAAGGCGTTCTACCTGCCCGAGGCGCACACCGACATGATCTCGGCGGTGATCGGCGAGGAGCTCGGCTTCGTCGGGCTCGCCGGGGTCGTCGGCCTCTTCGCGATGTTCGGCTACGCCGGGCTCAAAGTCGCCCAGCGGGCGAAGGACAACTACTCGAAGCTGCTGGTCGCCGGGCTCACCTCGCTGATCGTCTGCCAGGCCGTGATCAACCTCTTCGCGGTGATGGGGCTGGCGCCGCTGACGGGGGTGCCGCTGCCCTTCGTCTCCTACGGCAACAGCAGTTTGATGGCGACTCTGTTCGCCGTCGGCCTGATCCTCAACGTCGCCCGCGGCGGCAGCGCCAGGGCGGCGCGAGCCGGAACGCCCACCCGCGCTGGCAAACTGCGCGTCGTCGATGGCGGGCGCGCGCCCGCGCGCGAAAGGAGCAGACCGAGCGGTGCCAGGAAAGCCAAGAGTGGTGGTGGCGGCGGGGGGAACCGCGGGGCACGTCGTACCCGCCATGGCGGTCGCCGAAGAGCTTCGGGCTAGCGGCGCCGAGGTCTCCTTCATGGGCGCGCGCGGCCGCATCGAGGCCGAGCTGGTGCCGGCTGCCGGCTACGAGATCGACCTCGTCCAGGTGCGGGGGATCGACCGCCGCAACCCGCTGAAGGCGGCGCGCGCGGGCGTCGAGGCGCTGGCCGCGGTCGGCGCCGCGCGGCGGCTGCTGCGGCGGCGCCGGGCCGACGTGGTGCTGGGCGGCGGCGGCTTCGTCGCCGGCCCCGCCGGCCTCGCCGCCTGGCTGACCCGGACGCCCCTGGTGCTGACCGAGGCCGACAGCCACCTCGGCCTCGCCAACCGCCTCCTCGCCGGTCGGGCGCGGCGGGTCTGCCTGGCCTTCCCGATCGAGGGACGGGAGGGGGAGCGCTACCTGGTCGCCGGGCGCCCGGTGCCGAAGGCGGTCCTGGCGGCGGATCGGGAAGCGGCGCGGCGCCGCTTCGGGATCGCCCCCGAGGCGCGCTGCCTGCTCGTCGTCGGCGGCAGCCAGGGCGCGCGCTCGGTCAACTTCGCCGCGGTCGAGGCCTTCGCCGAGCGGGAGGGACGCGAGTTCGACGTCCTCCACCTCAGCGGCAGGCGGGACCACGAGAAGCTGCGCCAGCGCCTGGACGCCGCCCCGCGCCCCGAGAACTACACGCTGATCGACTACGAACCGAACCTCGGCGACGTCCTCGCCGCCTCCGACCTCGTCCTCGGCCGCTCCGGCGGCTCGATCTTCGAGTTCCTCGCCGCCGGGCGCCCGGCGATCCTCGTCCCCTATCCGCACGCGACCGCCGACCACCAGCGCGGCAACGCCGAGTGGGTGCGGGCGGCCGGGGCGGCGCTGGTCGTCGCCGACGCCGAGCTGGACGCCGAGGAGCTGCGCCGCGACGTCGACGCCCTGCTCGGCGAGCCGGCGCGGCTGGAGGCGATGGCCGCCGCCGCCCGGGCGCTAGCGAAGCCCGACGCCGCCCGCCGCATCGCCGACCAGGTCCTGGAGGCCGCCCGATGAGCCGACCGCACGCCGAAACCGCAAAAACCACTCTCGAGGAGTGGTTTTTGCGGTTTCGCGGAGAGGAGCCCGCGTGAGCTGGGCTGAGCGGCGGTTGCACTTCATCGGGATCGGGGGGGCGGGGATGAGCGGGCTGGCGCTGGTCTGCGCCCGGCTCGGCGCCACCGTCACCGGCAGCGACCGCGCCGACTCCTCTTATATCGAGCGGCTGCGCGCCGCCGGTCTGGCGCCCGTCGTCGGCCACGATGCCGCCAACCTGCCCGAGGGCGTCGACGTCGTCGTCTCCACCGCGATCGGCGCCGACAACCCGGAGCTGGCGCTGGCGCGCGAGCGCGGCGTCGAGCCGATCCACCGCGGCGCCCTACTGGCCGAGCTCTGCGCCGAGAAGCGGCTGATCGCCGTCGCCGGCACCCACGGCAAGACGACGACGACGGCGATGATCGTCTGGGCGCTGCGGGAGCTCGGCGCCGATCCCGCCTTCTTCGTCGGCGGCGAGGTGCCGGCGCTGGGCGCCGGGGGCGAGGCCGCCAACGCCAGCTGGGGCGAGGGCGAGTGGGTGGTCGCCGAGGCCGACGAGAGCGACGCCAGCTTCCTCGAGCTGCGCCCGGAGATCGCCGTCGTCACCAACGTCGAGATGGACCACCACGCGCGCTGGGGCTCGCTCGGCGAGCTGCACGAGGCCTTTGCCCGCTTTGCCGCCCCTGCGCGGGGCCTGGTGCTGCCGGCGGCGGGATTGGAGTGGCTGGGGGAGGGGGCCGGGCAGCGCAGTGTCAGCTTCGACGTCGACGCCCCCGGCCCGGAGCGGCTGCCGCTGGCGGTCCCCGGCGAGCACAACCTGCGCAACGCCCGCGCCGCCCTCGGGGCGATCGAGCTCGCCGGCCTCGATGTCACCGCCGCGGCGTCGGCGCTGGCGGGATTTCCGGGCGTGCGCCGGCGGCTCGAGGTGAAGGGCCGCCGCGGTGCGCTCCATATATATGACGACTACGCGCACCACCCGACCGAGGTGCGCGCCGCCCTCTCGGCGCTCCGCGGCCTCGAACCCACCCGCCTGATCGCGGTCTTCCAGCCCCACCTCTACTCGCGGACCAAGGCCTTCGCCGAGGAGTTTGGCGCCGCGCTCGCCCTCGCCGACGAGGTCGTCGTCCTCGACGTCTACCCGGCGCGCGAGGAGCCGGTCGGCCCGCTGGCCGGGGTCAGCGGCCTTCAGGTCGCACAGGCGGCGGCGGAGCGGATGGGGGGCGGCCCGGTCTGGTGGCTGCCCACGGCGGACAACGCCAAGCGCGCTCTCGCCGCCCGCCTCGACGGCAACCCCGGCTTCCTCGGCGAGCGGCCGGTGCTGGTGACGATCGGAGCCGGCGACGTCTACCGCCTCGGCGAGGCGCTGGCGAGCGAGGGCGTCGGATGAGCCCCGCCCCACCGACGGGCGTGCAGGCGGACTTCCCGCTCTCCCGCCTGACCACGGTCCGCACCGGCGGCCCCGCCGACTGGTTCGCCCGTCCGGGTGACGAGGACAGTCTGGTCGCGGCCCTGCGCTGGGCCGAGGTCGAAGGCCTGGCGGTAGGAGTGGTCGGCTCGGGATCGAACCTGCTGGTAGCCGACGATGGTTTCCACGGACTCGCGCTCAAGCTGGACGGAGAGCTCGCCGCGATCGAACAGGAGGGCGAGCGGGTCCTCTGCGGCGGCGGCGCCCGGCTGCCCTCGGCGGCGGCGAAGACGGCCGGCTGGGGGCTTTCCGGCCTCGAGTTCGGGATCAACATCCCCGGTACCGCCGGCGGGGCGGTGCGGATGAACGCCAACGCCTACGGCGGCCAGCTCGCCCGCGTCCTCGAGTGGGTCGACGTCAGCACCGCGGCCGGAACCCAGCGCCGGGACCCGGACGAGCTCGGGTTCGCCTACCGCAGCTCCAACCTGCGCGAGGGCGAAGTCGTGGCGCGCGCCAGCTTCCGGCTGCGGCCCGGCGACCCGGAGGAGATCCGCGCCACCCTGGCGGCGATGCGCTCGCGCCGCCGCGAGGCCCAGCCCTCCGGGATCAAGACCTTCGGCTCGACCTTCAAGAACCCCGAGGACGAGCGGGCCGAGGGCCGCTCCGCCGGCCAGTTGCTGGAGGCAGCGGGCTGCCGCGGCCTCCGCCACGGCGGCGCCCGCTTCTCGGAGAAGCACGCCAACTTCGTCGAGAACGACCGCGAGGCGACCACCGCCGACGTGCTCGCGCTGATGGCGGAGGGGCGGCGGCGGGTCCACGAGCGCTTCGGGGTCGAGCTGGAGCCGGAGGTCCAGGTGCTGGGCGAGGTCAGCTGGCCCGGCGGCTGGGAGCTGTGAGGCGCCGGCTCGCGGCGGGCGCCCTCGCCGCGTTCCTCCTTCTCGCCGGCGTCTACTTCCTCTTCCTGCGCCAGGGCTCGGTGACGCCGCGGGTCTTCGTCCCCCGCCTCGCGGCGACGATCGGCGAAGGCTCTGACGCGGTCGGGGTCAGCGCCAACGGCGCCGTGGTCCGCTGGCTGCCGCTGCCCGACGAACCGCCGCTGCCGCGACTGCCGCTGACCGAGCCGCCGCCGGGCGGGCACCTGCGCGGGCCGGGGCTCGAACAGGTCCGCGTCCTCGGCGCCGTGCCCGACCCGCTGCGCCCCTATGTCGAAAGCAGCTACTACGGCGAGAGCGGGGTGGACGTCAACCTCACCACCGGGATCGAACTCCGCTTCGGCGACGCCGCGCAGGCAGAGCGCAAGTGGCGGGCGGCGGCGGCGATCCTCGCCGACCCGGAAGTGACCGCCGCGGATTATGTAGACCTACACTCACCCGGCCACGCGGCGATCTACGGCTCGGGCCACGAATTGCCACCCGTACCCTGAACCCCGTGTTTCCGCCCTCAATCGCGCTTTGCAGGCGGTTTTCAAAAGTCTCAACTAGAGGGTGAGGCTTGATGAACCCTCAAGTCGTGGTCGAGGATTGTGCCTTGCAGGATGCCTGTCGGCGGTTTGACAGAGGGCGGAGAATGCCCTACGTTGAGCGCAATTTCCGTGCTTGAAGCGGTAGCTCGAACCCTAGAGCGTCGCTGAAGGGTCGGACGGAACAAAGGCTCAACTCACTTCAACTCGCAAAGCGCCGGGCTCTCCCGGCGCCCTGGAGAAATCGGGAGATGGAATCCACTTACCTCGCGGTCATAAAGGTCGTCGGCGCCGGCGGCGGTGGCACTAACGCGGTCAGCCGCATGATCGACGCCGGCATTCGCGGCGTCGAGTTCGTCGCCGTCAACACCGACGCCCAGGCCCTGCAGGCCTGCGACGCCGACATCAAGCTCTCGATCGGACAGGAGCTCACCCGCGGCCTCGGCGCCGGCGGCAACCCCGAGGTCGGGGCCGGCGCCGCGGCGGAGAGCCGCGACGAGATCAAGGAGGCGCTGAAGGGCGCCGACATGGTCTTCGTCACCGCCGGCGAGGGTGGCGGCACCGGCACCGGCTCGGCGCCGGTGATCGCCGAGATCGCCAAGGAGGAGATCGGCGCCCTCACCGTCGGCGCGGTCACCAAACCGTTCGAGTTCGAGGGCAAACGGCGGATGCAGCAGGCGCTCGAGGGCATCGAGAAGCTGCGCAACAAAGTCGACACCCTGATCATCGTCCCGAACGAGAAGCTGCTGCAGGCGGTCGAGCGCCGGACCAGCGTCCTCGAGGCGTTCCGGCAGGCCGACGACATCCTTCGCCAGGGCGTCCAGGGCATCACCGACCTGATCACCATCCCCGGCCTGATCAACCTCGACTTCGCCGACGTGCGGACGATCATGCGCGACGCCGGCTCGGCCCTGATGGGCGTCGGCTCTGCCTCCGGCGAGGCCCGCGCTCTCGATGCCGCCAAGGCGGCGATCACCTCGCCGCTGATCGAGGAGTCGATCAAAGGCGCGACCGGGATGTTGCTGAACATCACCGGCCCCGAGGACCTCGGCCTCTTCGAGGTCAACGAGGCGGCCCAGCTCGTCCAGGCCGAGGCCGACGACAACGCCAACATCATCTTCGGCTCGGTCGTCGACCAGTCGATGAAGGACGAGGTCCGGGTCACGGTCATCGCCACCGGCTTCGAAGGCTTCGAGCTGTTGGCGCGCTCGCCGCAGCGGGTGCGGCGGCGCTACGAGAGCCGGCCGCGTGTTTCGGCGGAGGACTCGGAGATTCGCAAACTGCGGGTGTCTGAGGACGACATCGACGTGCCGGGTTTTCTGAAGGAATAGGTGGGTGGAGGGGCCGGTCGGGGGGCCCCCGTCAAAA
>DASSHE010000053.1:0-85773 GCA_035693065.1 Solirubrobacterales bacterium | reverse complement strand
CCTGGGGCCGGCGGCTTTGCGGAACGGCGCTGCGGTTGGAGCTAGACCGTGGCGGCCGCCTGGTCGGACTGGCTCTGCTCGGAGGCCTGAGCCTTGGCGTCCGGGGCGGGCGCGTCGGCGGCTTGGCGCGGCAGCAGCACTTCTTTGGCGATAACCAGGCGCTGGATCTGGCTGGTGCCCTCGTACAGCTGCATGATCTTCGAGTCGCGCATCAATTTCTCCACCGGGTACTCCTTGATGAAGCCGTAGCCGCCGTAGACCTGGACGGCGTCGGTGGTGACCTCCATCGCCGAGTCGGCGGCGAAGCGCTTGGCCATCGAGGAGACGCGGCTGTTGCGGACACCCTGGTCCAGCAGGAACGCCGAGTTCCAGACCAGCAGGCGCGAGGCCTCGACCTTGGTCGCCATGTCGGCGATCATGAACTGGATCGCCTGGTGCATCGCGATCGGGACACCGAACTGGACCCGTTCTTTGGAGTACTCGGTGGCGTACTCGAGGGCGGCCCGGGCGATCCCGGTGGCCATCGCGGCCACACCCGGACGGGTGCGGTCGAGGGTCATCATCGCCAGTTTGAAGCCCTTGTTTTCCTCGGCGAGGAGGTTCTCGGCTGGAACCTCGACGTCCTGGAAGGAGATGGTCGCGGTGTTGGAGGCCCGCTGACCCATCTTGTCCTCCTTCTTGTCGACGGTCACCCCGGGGGCGTCGGCGTCGACGACGAAGGCGCTGATGCCGCGGTGGCCGGCCTCAGGGTCGGTCTTGGCGAAGACCGTGAACCAGTCGGCGTAGGTGCCGTTGGTGATGAAGCACTTGGAGCCGTTGAGAACATACTTGTCGCCCTGTTTGACCGCGCGGGTCTTCATTCCCGAGACGTCGGAGCCGGCGTCGGGCTCGGTGAGGCCGAAGGAGGCGAGCTTGGGGCCTTCGCTCAGCATCCCCAGGTACTTCTTCTTGGTCTCCTCGGAGCCGCCCAGCGTCACCGGGGCCGAGGCGAGGCCGTTGGCCATCAGCGAGGTGCCGATCCCGGAGCAGCCCCAGCCGACCTCCTCCTCGATCAGGCAGCCGGAGAGGTAGTCCAGCCCCGGGCCGCCGTAGGCCTCGGGGATGTGGGTGTTCATCAACCCGACCTCCCAGGCCATGTCGATGATGTCCTGCGGCCAGGTGCCGTCCTTGTCGTACTCCCAAGCGACCCTGCGCATCTCTTTCTCGGCGAAGCTGTGGGCCAGCTCGCGGAGGTCCTTCTGTTCGTCGGTGAGGGTGAAGTCAACCACCGGTCGGCGCTCCTTTTTCGTGGTGCAGTCTGGGCTTCAGGGAGCGCCGTCCTCGCGGAGGCGTTCCACCGATTGACTGGTCAGTCAACCAACCGGAAGAGTAGCGAACGAGGGCCCCCTATGTGGGGGGTTAACCTTTGACAGGTGGATCTCGCGCTGGCCTTCACGGCGGTGCAGAAGGGGGCGGCCGTCCTCCTCTTCACCGGCCTCGCGGCACCGCTGATCGGCCTTCTCCTGAGGCGGGTCTCAGGCGGCTGGGAGACGATGGGCGGCGGACCCTTCGCGATCCTCAGCGAGCGCCCCGCCGGGCAGGGGCCGAGAGGCTCCGCCCCACCCGTGGACCCGGCGATCCAGGCGGCGGAAGTGCGCCAGATGCTGGAGGCCAAGTCCGAGCGCCGGCGCCGCCGCGGCGAGGCCCCGCTCGACGTCGAGGCGGAGACCGTCCGCCTGCTCGCCGCCGCCGAGGCGCCCCGCGGCCAGGAGGCGATCGACGCCGAGCTGCGGGCCGAGGTGCGCCAGCTCGTCGTCGTCCGCAACGAACGGCGGCTGCGCCAGGGCCTGGAGCCGCTCGACGTCGAGGCCGAGACCGATCGACAGCTGGCCGATTTCATAGGATCGCGCTGATGCCCAAATTGCCTGACGACAACCTCTACGAGGTCGAGGAGCTGCTGAACCAGCCCGGGACCTATTTCAACCCCCAGACCGAGGTCGTCGTCGTGGTCGACGACTCCGCCTCGCTCGACCAGGAGGTCTTCAACATGGAGGCCTACGAGGGCGCCGACTGGGTCCGCATCTCCGAAGAGACGCCGATCGACGAGGACGGCCGCGACCGCATCCTCGAGGCCTTCCAGACCCATTACCACCCGGGCTCCGCCGGCTCCGTCTCGGAGACCGCGCTGGAGCAGGGCGACGACGAGCTCGACGAGGACGAGGACGGGCAGGAGCCCGGCCGCGAGGACTGAGGTAGCGATGCTCGCCGAGGGCGACAAGGCGCCGGACTTCACCCTGCCCGATCAGAACGGGGAGAAGGTCAAGCTCAAAGACTTCCGGGGGCAGACGGTGGTCCTTTACTTCTACCCCCGCGCCGACACCCCCGGCTGCACCACCCAGGCCTGCGGGATCCGCGATCGCTCCAGCGAGTACGCGGAAGCGGGAGCGACGGTGATCGGAGTCTCCCCCGACGAGCCGGAGAAGATCAAGAAGTTCGACGACAAGTACGGGCTCGGCTTCACCCTGCTCGGCGACGTCGACCACAAAGTGGCCGATGCCTACGGGGCCTGGGGCGAGAAGTCGATGTACGGGAAGAAGTACATGGGCATGCTGCGCAACACCTACGTCATCGGCCCCGACGGCAAGATCGCCGAGGTGCTGCCGAAGGTCCAGCCGAAAAAGCACGACGCTCAAGTGCTGAAGGCGCTCGCCGAGCTGAACGCCGCCTAAGCCCGCTCAGGCGCTGACGATAACCGCGACGAGAAACGCCGCGTAGAGCGCGAACCAGCCGATCACCGCGGGCAGTTTGAAGCGCCGCGCCAGGTGCAGGCTCTCGTAGGCAAGGAGGCCGCCGGCGAGGCCGAGGACGATCGAAAGCACCGCGTGCCAGTTCAGCTCCCAGTCGGTGAAGATCAGGCCGATCCCAACCGGGACCATCGACTGGAAGACCATCGCCCCGCTGATGTTGCCTAGCGCCAGCGCGTCCTTGCCTTCGCGCACCCAGAAGAAGCTGTTGACCTTCTCCGGCAGCTCGGTCGCCAGCGGCGCCAGGATCAGCGCCAGCACCAGCGGCTCGACGCCGATGCTGTCGGCCAGCTTCAGCAGCTCCTCGACGAAGAGGTGGGCGCCGCCGACCATCGCCCCCAGCCCAACCAATAGCTGCAGCACGCAGAGCGCCAGCGCCGGGTCTTCGCGACGCTCGCTGCGCCGCTCGAAAATCAGCGGGTTGAGCGACTCTTCGCTCTGCACGTCCCCCCCGCCCTTGAGGGTGAGGCGGATGTAGAGCAGGTAGGCGAGGAGGAAGGCGACGCCGACCGGGATCCGCACCGCCGGCGGCGGTCCCCAGGCGAGCAGGCCGGCGACCGCAAAGAGCACCAGGAAGAAGAGGAGGTCGCGCTCGAGGGTCGGCCGGTGGACGTTCAACTGCACCCCCTGGTCGCGCTTGTCCCGGTAGAGGTAGGCGAAGAGGCCGACCAGCCCCATCGCCAGGGTCGCCAGCAGGAAGGGAGCGCCGACGATCGCGCCCACGGCGACGTCTTCGGATCCCTCTTCGGCCCCGACCAGGGCGACGATCGCGATCAGCGTCTCCGGCATCGCGGTGCCGACCGCGGCGAGGACGCTGCCCACCGCGCCGACACCGACGTCGAGCCGGTGCCCGATCCACTCGACCGCGTTGGTGAACAGCAGCGCCCCGGCAAGGACCACCGCGAAGGCGAGGAGGAGGAGCACCGCGTCCATCTGGGCAGGCTACCCGCCCGCCCCAGGCTCAAGCGAAGTAGAACGCCAGACCGAAGACGAAGTAGACGGCAAGCAGCTGCACGCCCTCGAACCAGGTCGACTCGCCGTCGGCGGTGACGTGGTTGCCGACCAGGATCGCCAGCAGGATCGCCCCCAGCTCGAAGCCGTTGAAGACGAGCGCCAGCGGGTGCGGACCGATGAAGAAAGAGGCCAGAACCAGCACCGGGGCGACGAAGAGGGCGATCTGAGCGCTGGAGCCGACGGCGATGTTGACGGCCAGGTCCATCTTGTCCTTCATCGCGACCAGCACCGCCACCCAGTGCTCGGCGGCGTTGCCGACGATCGCGACCACGATCACCCCGATGAAGAACTCGGAGAGGCCGATCGTGTGGGAGGCCTCGCTGATCGAGCCGACCAGCACCTCCGACATCACCCCGACGAGGACGCCGGCGATCGCCAGGGCGAGCACCGAGGTCCGGGTCGACCAGCCCCAGGTGTCCTCCTCCTCGTACTCGGGGTTGAAGAGGTCGCGGTGGGTTTTCAGCGAGAAGAAGAGCCCGATCACGTAGGTGACGATGAGGACGATCGCGACCGCCAGCGAGAGATGCTCGACGGTGCCGCCGTAGTTGACCGACTCCGAGCCGGGCTCCGGCAGCCCCTTGCCCTCGACCAGCTCGAAGATCGCCGGCATCACCAGGGCGGCGCCGGCGAGCATCAGCATCGTCGTCTGGATCGAGGCGCTGGTGCGGCTGAACCGCTGTTTGTCGCGACCGATCCCGCCCGCCAGCATCGCCGCCCCCAGGACCAGCAGCATGTTGCCGATGATCGAGCCGACGATCGAGGCCTTAACCACCTCCTGCAGCCCCCGGCCGAGGGCGAAGAGGGCGATGATCAGCTCCGGCGCGTTGCCGAAGGTGACGTTCAGCAGGCCGCCGATCCCCGGCCCGGAGCGGGCCGCCAGCTCCTCCGTGGCCCGCCCCATCAGCGCCGCCGTGGGAATGATCCCCAGCGCCGAGGCGGCGAAGACGACGGTGGCTGGCGCCCCCGCGATCTCGAGCGCGACGGCGATCGGGATCAGGGGCGCCAGCAGGTAGGGCCAGCCCGTCGGCGTCCTCAGGAAAGACGCGTCCAGGCGCGGCCCTTGGTGGTTCACGACGGCGTTTCCAGCTCTCCTATTCGAGCAGGCTGGCGCATTCCTGCAGGTCCTGCGCCGTCTTCGCGCCCTTCAGGCATTCGACGTATTCCTTCTGGGCCGATTCCAGTTCGACGCCCGAGCCACCTTCGCTCGAGCCGCCTCCGGAGGAGGACCCTTCGCTGCCGCCGATCCCTTCGAGCAGGCCGCCGAGGCCGCCTTCACCGCCGCTTTCGAGCAGTTCCAGCGGGTCGACGCCGAGCTGCTTGAACAGCTTTTCGAGCGGCTGCGCGTTCGAGGGACTGTTGAAGCTCTGCTCCTCGTTGACCCCGTTCAGCGTCAGTTCGAGGTCGATTTCGACCTTTTCGCCCGAGGCTTTCGGCGGTTCGACCGTCAGTTCGACGGCGGCCTTGCGGATGATGTTGTCGTCTTCGCCGACCCAGAGCTCGACGTGGGCGTTCTTGATCGCCTTGCCGAGTTCGCCCTTGGCGGCTTCCAGTTCGTCCAGCGGCAGCGGCCCGGCCGCTTCCAGCTGTGAGCTGCAGGCCGGGTCTTCGGTTAGCTGGATCAACGCGTCGACCGCGCCGGAGACGTTGAGGTCGCCGCTGACGTGGGTGGCTGAGGTGCCGCCGACGTCTTCGCTGCCTTCATTGCTGAGGTTGTCGGTGAACTGGCTGAACTTGATGCCTTCGGCCGCCTTCTGGCAGGCGGTGACGTCGGCTTCTTCACCGCCCTGCTGCTGAGCCTGTTCGAAGCTCGACTTGAGGAATCCGAAGGTGGTCGGGTCGACTTCGTAGGTGTCGCCGTTGTAGGCGATGAAGGCGCGGTCGGTGAGCAGGGTCAGCCCGCCTTCGAAGTCGATGCTTTCGCCTTCGACTTCGCCGTTGGCCTTGGCGTTCATTTCGAGCTGGGGAAGTTCGCCTTTGGCGCCCTGTTCAAACGGACCGGAGAGTTCGAGTTGGAGGTCTCCGCCTTCGTCGCCTTCGACGTTGACGTTCACCGACATTTCCAGTTCGCCGCTCTTCACCCCTTCCAGGCTGGCGCTTTCGACGACCTTCTGCGGGTCTTCACCGCTGCTGTCGCTGCTACCGCCCCCGCAGGCGGCGAGCGCGGTCGCCAGGGCAACCAAGGTCGCAAACAGCGCGAAAATGCGAATACGGCTCAAGAGATTGGACTCCTCGTGATCGGAGATCTGGATTCGGGGGCATTCTAGGGACGGGGCGGCGGCTCCTGCCCCCAGCGCCGCATTCCCTCCTCGATCTCGGCGTTGACGGCGCGCATCACCTCGACCCGGGCGAAGCGCTTCGACTCGGCCGCGACGACGCACCAGGGGGCATGGGGTTGGTCGGTGCGCTCGAGCATCTCCTCCACCGCTTCCGCGTACTGCGACCGTTTCTCCCGGTTGCGCCAGTCCTCGTCGGTCAGCTTCCACGATTTCAACGGATCCTCGGCTCGCGCTTCGAACCGCTTCAACTGCTCTCGCGAGGAGACGTGGAGCCAGAACTTGACGATGATCGCCCCCTCGTCGGCGAGCGTGCGCTCGAAGGCGTCGATCTCCTCGTAGGCGCGGGACCACTGCTCGCGGCTGGCCAGCTCCTCGACCCGCTCGACCAGGACCCGGCCGTACCAGGAGCGGTCGAAGACGGTCATCCCGCCCCAGCCCGGCAGGGCCGGCCAGAAGCGGCCGAGAAAGTGGTGGCGCTTCTCGTTCGCGGTCGGCGCCGCGAACTGGCGGACGCGGACGTGGCGCGGGTCCAGTGGCGCCACCAGGCGCTTGATCGCGCCGCCCTTGCCGGAGGCGTCCCAGCCCTCGAAGACGACGATCAGCGGCGGCCCCAGCCGGCACTCGCCGATCAGCCCGCCCAGCGTCAGGCGTAGCTGCGCCAACCGCTCGCCTTCGCGCTTCAGGCCCTTCTCCTCCTCCTCACGGCTGAGGCTGGGCGAGAGGTCCACCTCGTCGAGCCGACCCATCGCCCGATGCTATTCGGCGGGAAGGGATTCTTCGATCGGCGGCGGCCGGTCTTCGCTGGTGACGTTGGCGAGGAGCGGGAACAGCAGAGCGCCGAGGAAGATCAGCGCGACCCCGACCGCGACCAGCAGCCGGGCGCCGGTCAGGTGGCCGAGGATGCCGACGGCGAAGCCGATCAGCATCAGGGCGACGTAGGGCCCGGGGCTGTGCGGAAGCAGAGCCAGGGACGCTTGCGTGAGGGCGAGCACAGAGATCAGCACGAGCGCGTGATTATCATCGCCTGCATGGCTGAAGGCTCCGTGGCAGAGGTGAAGGAGGCGCTGGCCGGGGTCGGCTACCTCGCCGACGAGCCGGCGGCGCTGGTCTCCTACCTCGCTCAGAAGCTCGGCAAGCCGATCTTGGTCGAGGGCCCGGCCGGCGTCGGCAAGACCGAGCTGGCGAAGGCGCTCTCACGCTCCAGCGGCCGCGAGCTGGTGCGGCTGCAGTGCTACGAGGGCCTCGACGAGGCGAAGGCGATGTACGAGTGGAACTACCGCAAGCAGCTACTGCGGATCCAGGCCGGCGGTGAGGCCGGCTGGGAAGACGTCCAGGAGGACATCTTCAGCTCCGACTTCCTGCTGACCCGGCCGCTGATGCAGGCGATCTCCAGCCCCGAGCCGGTGGTGCTGCTGATCGACGAGATCGACAAGACCGACCAGGAGTTCGAGGCGATGCTGCTGGAGCTCCTCTCCGATTTCCAGATCACGATCCCCGAGCTGGGGCAGATCTCGGCGACGACGATGCCGATCGTCGTCCTCACCTCGAACGACTCCCGCGAGCTGACCGAGGCGCTGAAGCGGCGCTGCCTCTACCTCTGGCTCGACTACCCCGCGCTCGAGCGGGAGATGGAAATCGTCCGCCTCCACGCGCCCGAGCTGCCGGAGACGCTGGCCCGGCGCCTGGTCGAGGTGATCGGGATGGTCCGCGAGCTCGACCTGAAGAAGCCGCCCTCGATTGCCGAGTCGATCGACTGGGCGCGGACGCTGCTGCTGATGGGCGCCGAGGACATCGACCGCGAGACCTTCGCCCAGTCGATGTCGATCATCGTCAAGCACCGCACCGACATCGACTTGGTGGCCGAGCGCGTCGGCCTCCGCCTCGCCGAGGCTCCGAGCCGGAGCTGAGCATGGCCGGCTCGCCCTACGGGCCGCAGCCCGACCCCGGGCCGCCGGGGATGGCGGCGAAGCTGGTCGGGTTCTGCGAGGAGCTGCGCGGCGAGGGCGTGGCGGTCGGCACCTCCGAGCTGCTCGACGCCTTCGCGGCGCTCTCCGAGGTCGACTGGACCCGCCGCGAGGACTTCCGCGAGGCGCTGGCGGCGACGATCGCCAAGTCGCAAGACGACCGCCGTGTCTTCGAGCTGCTGTTCGAGCGCTACTTCTTCCGCACCGCCGAGGCGGAGGCGATCCAGCGCGGCGTCACCGAGCACGCCGAGGGCGGCCCGCCGGCGGGCGACGGCGAGCGGATGGACCTGAACGAGCTGAGCGAGGCGATCCGCGAGGCGATCGCCGCCGGCGACGAGGACCGGATGCGCGACCTCGCCCGGCTGGCGATCGCCGCCTTCGGCCGCGGCGAGGGCTCCGGCGTGGTCGGCGTCGACGTACAGCGGATCCGCCGCACCCTCGGCCTCACCGCCGGCAGCCAGCCGCCCACCGAGGACGGTGGCGAGCGGCCGCCGATCGACCGCGACCAATTGACCGGGTTCGAGCGCCACCTGCGCCGCGAGCTCGAGCGCGACCTGATCGAGCGGACCGAGACCCTGCCCCCCTCCCGCCCCCTGGCCGAGCTCGACCGGGCGCTGCCGACCAGCCCGACCCAGGACCTCGCCGCAGTCCACCGCGCCGTCTCGCAGATGAAGCGCCGCCTGGCGACCCTGGGACACGAGCAGCGCGGCCGCAAGAAGGGCCAGTTGGTCGACGTGCGGCGGACGATGCGGGCCTCGCTGGAGACCGGCGGGGTGCCGCTGCGCCTGCGCTACCGGCCGAAGCGGCCGCGCCGGCCGGAGATCTACGTCCTCTGCGACGTCTCCACCTCGGTCACCTCGGCCAGCGTCTTCTTCCTCTCGGTCCTCCACGCCCTCCACGACTCCTTCCGCAAACTGCGTAGCTTCGTCTTCATCGAGCGAATCTCCGAGGTGACCGACGTCTTCGAGGGCGAGCGGGACTTTGCCGTGATCGCCCAGCGGATCTCCAGCGAGGGCGGCGTTGCCGACGTCTCCGGCTACACCGATTACGGCCGTGTCTGGCTCGAGTTCCTGACCGAGATCTCCGACGACCTCGACCCGCGCTCGACCGTGATCGTCCTCGGCGACGCCCGCACCAACGGCCGCGAGCCCCACGCCGAGATCTTCGCCCAGGTCTCCGAACGCGCCGGCCGGCTCTTCTGGCTCAACCCCGAGCCGAAGCTCTACTGGAACTACGGCGACTCGGTGATGGCCGCCTACGAGCGCTACTGCGACGGCGCCTTCGAGTGCTGGACCACCAAGCACCTGGAGAACTTCGTCAACGTCGTCGCCGGCGCCGCTCCCTCCCCCGAATGAGGGCGCTCTTCCTCCGCCACGGCGAGTCGGCCCACAACGCCCACAGCGGCGAGGAGCCCCTCTCCGATCAAGAGGGCGACCGACTGACGGCGCTGGGGGTCGAGCAGGCGCGGGCCGCCGGCGCGGGGCTGCGCGATCGCGGCGTCACCCGTCTGCTGACCAGCCCGATGCGGCGGGCGCGTGAAACCGCGGCGGGGGTCGGTGAAGCGCTGGGGATGGAGGCCGAGGAGCTCGACTACACCTACGAGCTGCACGCCGGCGAGGGTTTCGAGGGGGCGATCGCGCGGGTCCGGCGGCTGCAGACGGAGCTGGAGGCCGGCGCCGGCGGCGAGCTGCCGCTGCTGGTTACCCACGGGATCTTCACCCGCTTCTTCCTCCTCGACTCGATCCTCGGCGACGGGTTCCGGGCGGAGATGGCGGGCGGCGCCTGGAACCTTGGCTCCCACAACTGCGGCCTCACCACCTTCGCCCACGGCGAGGCGAAGTTCCCGAACGGGCAGCTCGTCCCCGGCTGGGCCTGCCTCACCTGGATGGAGCGGCCGTGGGATCGGCCTTGACGATCCGCACCGGGTCGTCGGGCGAGACCTGCGACTGCTCGTTGAGAATCGCTCCCGGCGGTGGCGCCACCGGACCGTCGAGCAGCGGGTCCTCGGTCTCCCGCATCCAGGCCTCGAGCCGCTCGCGCAACTCGGCCAGGACCTCGGCGCGGGCCGGCTCGGCGGCGACGTTCCTTCCCTCGGCGGGGTCCAGCAGCAGGTCGTAGAGCTGCTCCTCGGGGACCTCCTGCTCCCCCCATCCCGCCTCGACCCAGAGGCTCTTGGTGTCGCTGTCGTCGCAGTTAGCGAGCACCGGATGCGGGTATTGGTCGAACCTCCTTATGTACTTCCAACGCTCGGTCCGGATCGCGCGGTGAGGCTGGTAGGCGGCGTGGAAAGTCGTCTCGGCGAAGATCGCCTCGTGGAGGCGGTCGACCTCGCCGCGGACCAGCGGCATCAGCGACTGTCCCTGCAGCCACCCGGGCGGCTCGGCGCCGGCGAGCTCACAGAGGGTCGGGAAGACGTCGAGGTGGCTGATCGGCGCGTCGATGACCTTGCCGCCGCCGAAGCCGCCCGGCCCGCGGACGATCATCATCACCCCGGTCCCGCGGTCGAACAGGGTCGCCTTGGCGTTGGGAAAGGCGACGCCATGGTCGGTCGTGCAGATCACCAGGGTGTCTTCGACCAGGCCGTAGTCGTGGAGGGCGTGGAGGACGGCGCCGATTCCCTGGTCAAGCGAGCGGGCGCTGGCCTTGAAGGCGGCCATGTCGCGCCGGGTCGCCTTCAGGTCCGGCAGGTTCTCCGGCGGCAGCGAGTAGAGGGTGTCGCGGACCGAGGTCGGGGCCGAGAAGTCGCGGTGGGTCTCGAAGAACCCCACCGACATGAACCAGGGCTCCGGCGGCGCGTCGCGCAAGGCCTGGATCGTCAGCGGCGCCACGTAAGAGGCGTGGTTGGTGTCGACCGGGACGACCTCGTCGTAGCCGATCACCCCGGGGTCGACGGAGATGTGCTGCTCGCCGATCAGGGTCGAGTGGTAGCCGACGCTGCGCAGCGTGTGGACCCAGTGCTGGCGGTAGTCATTGAGCTTCCAGCCGCGGTGGGCGAGGCCGAGCATCCCGTTGTTGTGGCAATACAGACCGGTGAGGAGGCTGGCGCGGCTGCCCGAGCAGGTCGGAGCGGCACAGAAGGCCTCGCGGAACAGCACCCCCTGGTCGGCCAGCATCTGGATGTTGGGGGTGGGCACCTGGTACCCGTAGGGCTGCACGTAGCGGCCGGTGTCGTGGGAGTGGATGTAGAGGATGTTCGGCGGCAGCACTACCCTCAAGACTAGGTAATCGGATGCAGCCGGATCGTTCCTATCTCGTCTGTGCAACCCCCCGCAGCGGCAGCACGCTGGTCTGCCATGCGCTCGAGGAAACCGGCGTCGCCGGCCGTCCCGAGGAGTACTTCGAGGCGCTCCGCCACAGCGGCCGCCCGCGCCGGCCCGAGGAATACTTCCTCGGGGTCGAGGACCAGTCGATCCGTGACCACCTCGGCGAGCGCAGCGTCGGCAGCGACCCACAGCCGCGCTCACCCCTCTGGAGCCGGGCCGCCTACGACCGCTACCTCGACTGGGTCTTCGAGACCGGGACCACGCCCAACGGTGTCTTCGGGGCGAAGCTGATGTGGGGCTACTTCGGCGAGTTCGTCAGCCTCCTGCGCAACATCCCGGACTACCGCGACCTCCCCCTGGCGGAGCTGGTGCCGGCCGTCTTCCCCGACCTCACCTTCGTTCGCATCGTCCGCGCCAACAAGGTGCGCCAGGCGGTCTCCCTCTGGAAGGCAGTGCAGACGGCGACCTGGCGCGAGGACCAGGCGAGCGCCGAGGCCGCCTCGGTCGAGGACGACGGGGCCGTCTACCAGAGCTTCGTCGAGGAACACCGGCCGCAGCTGCGCTTCCACTACCGGGCGATCGACCACCTGCTCGACCAGCTCCTGGTCGAAGAGGCCTCCTGGGACGCCTTCTTCGAGCACTGCGGGATCGAGCCGGTCCTGGTCCTCTACGAGAACTTCGCCGCCGACTACGAGACCAGCACCTTCCACCTGCTCGAGCGGCTCGGCCTGGCGCCCCCCGCGGGGTTCGAGTTCGAGCCCCGGATGAAGAAGCAGTCCGACCGCATCAACGACGACTGGACCCGGCGCTACTGCGAGCTGCGCCTGGGCCGCGATTTCGACCTGGTGCCGGCGCCTGCGCGAGAGGCTCCCTGACCTTTTGCTCCCCGGCCCTTTCGGGTACCCGATTTGGGACAACAGAAAGAGACGAAGGAGATTGATGTTCGAGAAATTCAATACGCCGGCTGAGGTCTACAACTTCAAGCTCGGCGCCACGCTGAAGATGGAGCGCAACGTGCTCGAAATCCTCGAGGCCAACATCGAAGCTTCGGAGGACGATCGGGTCAAGGCCCTGCTTCGGGCCCACCAGACCGAATCTCAAGTCCACGTGCGCAACGTCGAAGAGGTCTTCGGCCTGTTCGGTTGGGACGTCGAAGAGTCCGCCTGTCCGGCGATCGACGCGCTGGAGAAAGAGGGCGCGGCGATGGTCAAGAAGGCCGACGACTCACTGGTCGACGCGGTGATCTTGCAGAGCGCCGTCGAGGTCGAGCATCACGAGGTCGGCGTCTACGAGAACCTCCTGATCAACGCCAACGCGATGCATCGAGAGGACGTAATGGCGGTGCTGGCTCGAAACTGCGAGTCCGAGCAGTCGACGCTGGACAAGATCAAAACGCTGCAGGCCGAGCTTGCCGCGGCGACGCCGAAGGTTGCTGCCTAGCCCCTCCGGCCGGGCCGTGGCCTAGCGCGTCACGGCCCTCCTACACGGTTCGAAGCCCATCGATTGGGTTTCGATAACGCCCGCTACGGGCACTTGGGATCTAAACCAACGGAGGAGTGAACTTCGTGACTATCGTCGGAATTCTTATCGTCGTGATTCTCGTACTGCTGGCCATCTACCTGTTCCAGCGCGTGCGCGGCGGATCGGCGCGGGGGCTTTAGCCCACCGCGCTTCCCCGCCCGCAAGGGCTCTCTAGGAGATCCGCTTCGAGACGGACTGTGCCGCCTTCTTGACGCTGCTGGCGGCGGCCTTGCCGGTGTTCTTTGCCGCGCTCGCGGTGCCCTTCGCAGAACTTCTCGCGTCGGCGCCCGTGCTGGTGGCTTCGTTCATCTTCCGCGTAGCGGCGCCCTTCTTGGCGGCTTCGCTGCGGTCGGCTTTGGTCTGTTTTGCCATCTGTCTCGTGGCTCCTCGTGTTGGGTGCTCGCCTGGTTGGCGGCGATGGGTTCCAGGGGTTGCCCATCGGGTGAAAGCCGGAGGCCGCGATGGAAAATCGATCTTCGTTCGCGACCTGCGGCGCGGAGGTCAGTTCTTGTCGCCGACCCTCGGGTCGACCCCAGGAAGGCTCCGATACAGTTGCTCGTACCCGATCTCACGGCGGACTAGTCGGCGCTCTTAAGGGAACTGGCGCGCATCTCCCCGCCCAAGACTGTCTTTAAGAACCCGCCCTAGGGTGCGCAGGGCCGAGCGGGGCTGCGACCTGCCGTCGAATCCAATGCCAGAAGACAAGGACTACACGGCGGGAATGCCGGCCGCCGGCAGCGCCGTCGATCGGCTCGCCAACCTCGCGGTCACGATCGTGCCGCTGGCGCTGATCGCGGTCGCGATCTGGCAATCGTGGGGTGGGCTCCTGGTCTGGCAGGACATCCTGATCTTCTTCGCGACCCTGGTCCCCTTCGGGTTCGGGATCACGGTCGGCTTTCACCGGCTCTTCACCCACCGCGCGTTCAAGACGACGCGGCCAATGCGCTTTCTCTGGGCGGTGCTGGGGTCGATGGCGCTGGAGGGGCCGGTGATCGAGTGGGTCGCCTACCACCGCCGCCACCACCGCTTCTCCGACGCCGACGGCGATCCCCACAGCCCCCACGTCGGCCACGGCAGCGGCATCCGCGGCGCCATCCGCGGCCTCTTCCATGCCCACGTCGGCTGGGTCCTCTTCAGCGACGAGCCGGCCGAGGAGGAGCGCTACGCGCCGGACCTGATCGCCGACCCCGTCGTCCGCTTCGTCGACCGCACCTTCATCCTCTGGGCGATCGCCGGACTGGCGCTGCCCTTCGGGCTGGGGGTGCTGCTCACCGGGACCGTCTTCGGCGGCCTGATGGGCTTGCTGTGGGGCGGCGCGGTGCGGATCTTCTTCCTCCACCACATCACCTTCTGCATCAACTCCCTCTGCCACTTCTTCGGCACCCGGAATTTCGCCACCAAGGACGAGTCCCGCAACCTCGCCTGGCTGGCCCCGTTCACCTTCGGCGAGGCCTGGCACAACAACCACCACGCCTTCCCGACCTCGGCCCGCCACGGCCTCGGCCCGGGTCAGCTCGACCCCTCGGCGGCGCTGATCGGGCTGATGGAGCGGCTGGGCCTGGCCTGGGACGTGGTCCGGATCGCGCCCGAGCGCCTCGCCTCCAAGGCCGTCTAGGCCAGCGTGGTCGCGCTCGGCTTACTTGCGGCGGCCATGGCCTCGGTCGCCTTCAACGTCGGCATCGTCCGCGCGGATCCGCGCCCGCGCTTCGCATGTCTACCCCTCGCCGTCGGTGGGCAGGGAGCCGAAGCGCCGGTCGAAGTCCTCCCGGCTCATCGGAGTGGTTCCCGCCCTCTTTCGCACCTGGTCGATTGACGTCGCCTTTGAGGGCCAGTCCGGAGCGAAAATCAGCTTCACCTCCGCCGCTTCCTCCTCGGTCATCGCGTCGATCTGCGCTCGCAACTCGGCCTTCGTCATGCACCAGATCGTAGCTCCCGACCCTGCCGGATTTCACCTCGACGGGCACGGACGATGCCGTGTGCTTGAGCTCGAGCAGGTGCTTGGTACGTTCGACGCGATGAAGGAGGTTGCGGAACGCCTATCGGGCGGGATGGGAAACCAAGGCCAGGTCGTACGCGTTGGCAATACGGTGCGGCGTCCCGCCGGCCGGCACTCGGCCGCGGTTGCCGGCCTTCTCGAGCATCTAGCCGCACGCGGTTTCAACGGCGCCCCGGTCGTACTCGGCCGGGACGAGGAGGGAAGAGACGTTTACGAGTGGATTGACGGCGACGTCGCCGTACCGCCGTTTCCGGCATGGGCGCTGTCCGACCGGGCACTCATCAGCACCGCGAGATTGATCCGCCGCCTGCACGACGCGCTTTCCCCCTTCGAAGCGCCACCGGAGACGGCATGGTCAAGCGACCTCGCCGATCCCCTTGGAGGGAGTCTGATCTGCCATAACGACGTCTGCCCCGAGAACGTCGTATTCCGCGACAACGAGGCGATCGCCATCCTGGACTTCGACTTCGCCGCTCCCGGGCGCCCTCTCTGGGATCTGGCGATGGCCGCACGCATGTGGGTACCTCTGCTCCCACCAGACGAGATGGAGACCCGCGCCGCAGACCTTTCCGCCCAACGCCTCGCTCGGTTCGTCAGCGGCTACGGACTCCCACACTCCCAACATGAGGAGTTCGTAGACGCGATCATCGAAAGCCAGCAGGTAGGGACTGCCTTCGTACGCCGACGCGCCAAGGCCGCCGAGCCCGCGTTCGTCGAGATGTGGTGCCAGCGGGGAGGGGCTGCCGGCTTTGGCGCCGTGTCCGACTGGATGAAGAGTCAGCGGCGAGCTTGGAGTGAAGCGCTGGAGGTTTGACGCTAGCGGCGGTTAGCGCGCGACCCAGGCGTCCGGGTCGCCCGCGAGCTCGTTGACGACGCTCGGCATCTCGCCGGAGACGAGATCGGCGAGGGTGACGCTCTCGAGGACGTTGCGGAGGCTGGCGCGGACGGCGATCCAGACTTCCTGCAGGTGTTCGGCGTTGCCGCGGTACTCGATCGCCTCGGGCGGGCTCGACTGCACGTGGGCGATCGGGCCCTCCACCGCGCGAACGATCTCGGCGATCGTCACCTCGTCGGCCGGCCGGGCCAGCCAGTAGCCGCCCTTGGCACCGCGGCGGGCGCGGACGATGCCGTGGTGCTTGAGCTCGAGCAGGATGTGCTCGAGGAACTGCAGGGGGATGTCCTGGGCCTCGGCCAGGCGCTCGCCCTTGACCGGCCCCTCGTCGGCCGCGGCCAGCTCGGCGGCGGCCCGGACCGCGTAGTCGGCCTTGGCGGAAACTCGCATGGAACTAGTTAATCAGTCCGCCGGCAGGGTCCGGCCGAGGGCCTGCGCCTGATCCAGCTCTTGCTGGCGCTCGGCGGCGTCCTCCGCCTGCTGGCGCTCCTCCTCCTGCTTGAGCCGGCGGCGGTTGAGCCAGTGCGGCGCGTAGAGGACCAGACCGAGGCCGATCGCGGCGATGCCGGCGGCGATCGGCCAGACCGAGGGGTCGCCCTTCTGCACGGTGACGATGCCGGAGCCGACGAGGACGACGCCGAGCGAGGTGCGGATGAAGCCCTGCGGCGCCCGATCGGAGAGGGCGGCGCCGATCACCACGCCGGGGACCGAGCCGAGGAGGATGTTGCCGGCGAGGACGAAGTCGACGTTGCCCCCTACCCAGTGGGCGATGCCAGCGGCCCAGAGCAGGATCGCGGCGTGGAAGACGTCGGTGCCGACGACCTTCTTCGGCGCCAGGCGGTAGACGGCGATCAAGAGGATCGCGATCACGGTGCCCGAGCCGGCCGAGGTGACGCCGATGACGAAGCCGGTGGTGGCGCCGATCACGACCGCCGCCAGCTTGTGGCGCCGTTCGACGTCGAAGCGCTCGCGCTCGTCGATCAGGTTGCGGAGGATCAGCGCCCGCGCCAGGGTGATCACGCCGACCATCAGCAGGGTGCCGCCGAGGACCGCGTAGACGAGTTCGTCGAGGCGGTCTTCGCCGACCTGGGTCTGCAGCCAGGAGACCAGGGCCACGCCGGCCACCGCGGCGGGAACGCTGCCGGTGGCGAGCCATTTGACCAGCTCCATGTTCACGGTCTTCATCCGCAGATGGCGCCAGCCGCCGACGGTCTTGGTCACCGCCGAGTAGAAGATGTCGGTCCCGATCGCGGTCGTCGGCTGGATCCCGAAAATCAGGATCAGCAGCGGGGTCATCAGCGAGCCCCCGCCCATGCCGGTCATACCGACGAGTACGCCGATGCCCAATCCGAAGAGGACGATTGCCGGGTCCATTTGAGTTCCTAGGTGCTCCGCACGTTCACTTATCGACTTTCCTGACCTCCTTGGTCAGGAGTGCGGAGTGCGCCAGGATACCAGCATCAAGCCCGAAACTGGGAAAAACCAAGCTGTCGAAGCGCCCCCTCCCACGGCCTTCGACCCCGCCCCGGCCCCCGGCGACGCGATCTCGATCCGCGGCGCCGCGCACTCCTACGGTGAGCTGCGCACCCTCACCGCGATCGACCTCGAGGTGCCGGCGCACGGCGTCGTCTGCCTGGTCGGGCCCTCCGGCTGCGGCAAGTCGACGCTGCTGGAGCTGGTCTGCGGACTGCGCGAGCCGAGCGGCGGCTCGATCGAGGTCGGCGGCGGCGCCAGCGCCGAGCGGCGGCTCGAGCGCTGCGCCTTCATGCCCCAGCGCGACCTGCTGATGCCCTGGTACTCGGCCCTCGACAACGCCGCCCTGGCGCTGCGCAACCGCGGCGTCGCCCGCCCCGAGGCGCGCTCGCGGGCGGCGGCGCTGTTCGAGCGCTTCGGCCTCGGCGGCTTCGAGCGGGCGCGGCCGGGTGAGCTCTCCGGGGGGATGCGCCAACGCGTCGCCTTCCTGCGGACCCTGATCGCGGGCAAGCCGGTGCTGGCCCTGGACGAGCCCTTCGCCGCCCTCGACGCGATCACCCGCGGCGAGATGCAGGAGTGGCTGGCGGGAGCCCTGCGGGAGGACCCGCGGACGGTTCTCCTCGTCAGCCACGACGTCGAGGAGGCGCTCTACCTCTCCGACTCGGTCGCCGTCCTCTCCTCGCGGCCAGCCCGAATCGTCGCCGAGCTGAGGGCGCCCCACCCGCGCGCCGCCGACCGCGACGCCGCCGTCACCGACCCCGCCTTCGTCGCCGTGCGCGAGCGGGCCCTGCGCGCCCTGCGGGAGGGCTCCCGATGAGGCGCTGGCTGCTGCCGCTGGCGCTGATCGGGCTGCTGCTCGGCCTCTGGCAGCTCGCCGCCTCGACCGGGGCGATCGCCGACGCGCTCAACCTCAAGCCCTACCTCGTCCCCTCGCCGGCGGAAGTCGCCAGCTCGCTCTGGGAGAACCGGGGCCTGCTGGCCGAAAACGCCTGGGTGACGCTGCGGGAGATGCTGCTCGGGATCCTCTGCGCGCTGGCGGTCGGGCTCGTCTTCGCGACGCTGATGCACCGCTGGCAGGTACTGCGCGACGCGTCCTACCCGCTGATCGTCGCCTCGCAGACGATCCCGATCGTCGTCATCGCCCCGATCCTGGTCGTCTGGTTCGGCTACGGGCTCACCGCCAAGATCGTCCTCGTCGCCCTCTTCTGCTTCTTCCCGATCACCGTCAACGCCCTCGACGGCCTGCGCTCGGTCGACCCCGAGGCCGTGAAGCTGATGCGCAGCCTCGACGCCTCGCCCTGGCAGCGCTTCTGGCGGGTGGAAGCGCCGACGGCGCTGCCGAATGTCTTCACCGGGATCAAGATCGCCGTCGTCTTCGCCCCGCTTGCCGCCGTCTTCGCCGAGTGGGCCGGTTCCAGCGCCGGGCTCGGCCACCTGATCCAGTCCGACACCGCCTACTTCGAGGTTGCCCGCCAGTTCGCGACCATGGTCGTGCTGGCGGCGCTGGCGCTCTCCCTGATGGGGCTGACCGCCCTCGCGGAGCGCCGCGTCGTCACTTGGCGATAGAACTCCAGACGTGAAGTCGCTTCGAATCCCGGCGGTCGTGCTCGCCGTCGCCCTGCTGGCCCTGGTCCTCGGCCTCACCGCCTGCGGCGAGAAGAGCGAGGGCGGCACGGCCGAACGGCAGCCGTTCAGCCTCACCCTCGACTTCTACCCCAACCCCGACCACGCCGGGATCTACATGGCCCAGGAACGGGGCTACTTCGACGAAGCCGGCCTCGACGTCAGCATCGCCACCCCCTCGGATCCCTCGGCGCCGCTGAAGCTGGTCGCCGCCGGGCAGACCGACCTGGCGATCTCCTACGAGCCCGAGGTCCTGCTCGCCCACGAGCAGGGGCTGGAAGTCGTCTCGATCGGCGCCCTCGTCAACCAGCCGCTGACCTCGATGATCTGGCTGAAGAAGTCGGGGATCAAAGGCGTCGCCGACCTCAAGGGCAAGACGGTTGCCACCGCCGGCATCCCCTACCAGGACGCCTTCCTGAAGACGATCCTCGCCCGCGCCAAGCTGCAGCCCGAAGACGTCAAGTCGGTCAACGTCGGCTTCAGCCTCCTCCCCGCCCTGGTCGGCGGCAGCGCCCAGGCGATGCTGGGCGGCTACCGCAACGTCGAGGGGATCGACCTGCGCGAACGCGGCGAGGGACCGGTCGTCACCCCGGTCGACGAGCTCGGGGTGCCGACCTACGACGAGCTGGTCCTGGTCGCGCGCCGCCAGAGCCTGGAAGCCGAACCGGAGAAGTTCCGGCTCTTCATCGAGGCCCTGGAGCGCGGCACCGCCGCCGCGGTCGAACAGCCGGGAGCCGCGACCACGGCCGTCACCACCGCCAACAAGGCCCTCGAACCGAAGCTGACCGCCGCCGAGGTGAAGGCGACCCTGCCGCTGCTGGGAGCCCAGACGCCGAACCAGCCCTACGGCTACATGGACCCGAAGGAGTGGGAAGCCTTCGCCGGCTGGATGCGGGACAACGGGTTGATCGAAACGCTGCCGACGCCGGGCGAACTGCTCAGCAACGACTACTTGCCCTCGGGCGAGATCCCCGAATAGCCGAGCGCGCCTTCGGCGATCAGCCGGCTGACCTCACGCTCGGGCATCGCCGCGTGGAAGAGGTGGCCCTGCGCGTAGTCGCACTCGAGCCGGCGCAGCTCTGAGAGCTGCACCTCGGTCTCGACGCCCTCGGCGATCACCTCCAGCGAAAGCGCCCGGGCCATGCCGATGATCGCCTCGACGATCGCCGTTGCCTCCTGCTCGATCCCCAGCGCCTCGACGAAGGAGCGGTCGATCTTCAGCGCGTGGAAGGGGAAGCGGTTGAGGTAGGCGAGCGAGGAGTAGCCGGTGCCGAAGTCGTCGAGGACGAGGCGGACGCCGAGCTCGTTCAGCGCCTCCAGCGAAGAGATCGCGTTGGCCGACTCGTCGACGAGGACGCTCTCGGTGATCTCCAGGCGCAGGTGGACCGGGTCGAGCCCGGTGCGGGCGATGATCTCGGCCACCGTGTCGGGGAGGTCGCGGTGGGCGACCTGGCGGGCGGAGAGGTTGACCGCGACGTCGAGCGGACGCGAGTCGGGGCGAAGCTGGTGCCACTCCAGCGCCTGGCGCGAGGCGCGCTCCTGCACCCAGCGCCCGATCGGCTCGATCATGCCGCTGTCCTCGGCGATCGAGACGAACTCGCCGGGTTCGAGCAGACCGCGCTCGGGGTGGCGCCAGCGGACCAGCGCCTCGAGGCCGTCGATCTCCCCGGTGCGGAGGTTGACGACGGGCTGGTAGTAGAGGGCGAGCTCGTCGCGCTCGAGCGCGTGGCGGAGCTCGCGTTCGACCTCGAGCCGGCGCATCGCCCCGGCCCGCATCTCGGCGTCGAAGAGGACGCAGCGGGCGCGGCCGCCTTCCTTGGCCCGGTACATCGCCGCGTCGGCGTCGCGGATCAGCAGCTCGGCGTTGACCGGCCGCTCTTCGCCGGCGCGGGCGACGGCGACGCCGATGCTGGCGCTGACGAAATGGTCGACGCCGTCGAGGCTGAACGGCTGGGCGAAGGCGGCGGCGACGCGGTCGGCGATCGCCGTCGCCTCGCCTTCGTCGGCGAGCCGGTCGATCAGGATCCCGAACTCGTCGCCGCCGAAGCGGGCGACGACGTCGCCGGGGCGCAGGTGGGAGCGCAGCCGCGGCGCCACCGCCCGCAGCAGGGCATCCCCGGCATGGTGGCCGAGGCTGTCGTTGATCAGCTTGAAGTGGTCGAGGTCGAGGAAGAGGATCCCGACCGGGGAACCGGAGACCGCCGCCCGGCTCAGCGCTTCGCCGAGGGCGTCGACGAAGCTGAGCCGGTTCGGGAGGCCGGTGAGGGAGTCGTGGAGGACGCGGTAGCGCAGCGCCTGGTCGGCGGCGTGGCGCTCGATCGCGTCGGCGAGGACGTTGGCGGCGGCCTGGACGAAGGGGACGTCCTTGGCGCTGAAGCGGTTCGGATCGGTGGAGTGGACGTCGAGGACGCCGAAGGGCCGGTTCTTGCCGTCGATCACGACGGCGAGGCTGCTGGCGGCGCCGAAGGTCCGCAGCACCGGCGGCATCGTGTGCCGGGTCTCGCGCTCCCAGTCGGCGACGATCGCGTGGGTGCCGGAGTCCAGCGCGGCGCCGGCGTGCGAGTCGCGCGAGGCGGAGACGCGGCGGCCGGCGCCGCCGACTTCGGCTTCGAGCCCGGCTCGCAGGTTGAGCCGGCGCCCGTCGCGGCCGAGCTCCCAGATGCAGGCGCTGTGGATGTGGCCGACCTTGCCGATCAGCTCCGTCGCCGCCTCCATCAGCTCCTGAGGGTCGCTGTTCTGCAGCGCCCGCTCTCCCAGCCGGGCGACTACCGCCTGCTGCGAGAGCGCCCGCTGCAGCTCCTCCTCGGTGGTCTTGCGCTCGCTGACGTCGTAGAGGACGCCGTGCCAGATTGGGGCGCCGTCCTCGTCCGGTTCGAGGACCGCCTCGTCGAGCACCCAGACGATCTCGCGGCTGCGGGTGAACATGCGGTATTCGATCGGCGTGCTGCTGCGCTGGCCGAGGACGTCGGTGCGTTCGACCGCGAGCGCCCGCTCGCGATCCTCGGGGTGGAGCAGACTCGCCCAAAGGGTCGGGTCGCGGATGAACTCTTCCGGCTTGTAGCCCAGGATCTCCTCGACCTGGGGGCTGACGTAACGCCAGCGCCCGTTCTCGCCGAACTCGGCGGTGTAGACGATCACCGGCAGCCGCTCGACCAGACGCCGATAGTCGTGGCCGCCGGCGCTGATCTGGTCGAGGAACTTCCGCACCTCGTCGTCAGGCCAGTTTCGATCGCCCGTGGCTCGCATCACGTCGTTATCGACAGATGGACGAGGCGCTTGAACCATTTCCCTCCGAGCGGGGGATCAGGCGGCGAGACGCAGCGGCGGGCCCTGGGAGACGAGTCGGTGCAGGCCGCTGAGGCTGAGGGCCCCGACCAGCCCGCGGTAGGGCTCATACGGGGCGTAGAACTCTTCGACCTCGGGGATCGTGGCGCGGCGTCCGAGCCCGGCCAGACGGCCGACCAGCTTGATGTAGCCGAGGTCGCCGGCGGGGAGCGAATCGAGCTCGTTGCGCCCGAAGAGGCCGAGGCACTGGACCGTCCAGGGACCGACGTTGGCGATCGCCAACAGGCGGCGGTCGGCGTCGGCGCTCTCGATCCGGCAGCGGCCGGAGACCACCTCGGCCGCGAGCCGCCGCAGGGCGATCGCCCTTTTGCCGGCGAGGTCCATCTGCTCGAGTTCGGCCGGGGCGCGGCCGGCGATCGCGGCCGGCCCCGGGACGTCGCGGAGCGCCGCCCTGCCGTCCCCCAGCCGCGCCCCCCAGCGGCCGGCGATCCGGCGCTCGATCAGGGCCGCCCGGTCGGCCTCGATCAGCTGCCCGACGACGGCGGCGGCAAGGGCCTCCCAGGGCCAGGGCCGGCCTTTCGGGCGGAACCCGGGTAGGCGGCGGATCAGCGGCCCGATCAGGCGGTCGCGACGGAAGCGGGCGTAGAAGTCGGTGAGGTCGACGTCGACCCAGAGCGCGCGGCGCATGCACGCCACCGCCTCCTCCAGTTGCTCCCTCCCCGCCGCTCCTTCGCAGGGCGGCATCGCGATCGCGGGGCGGGCGACGCGGGCCGGGTCGACCGGCTCGGCGCGGAAGCGGACCCGGTCGGGCCCCGGCTGCCAGGCCCGGACCAGGACCGGGCTGCCACCGACGTGGAGGAGGCGGGCGGCAACGCCGGCCCGGACCCGCAGGGTGCGGTCGGCGCTGCCGCGCGGCATTCGGAAGGGCGAGGGCGGCCGTACCTCGACCTCGACGGGACGATTTCCGGTTACGTAGACCGCTTTTCGGCCCGTCGGCGGGTTGGCGGCCGAAAAGGTGCCCGCTTCTCGGCCCATCGGCGGGTCAGCGGCCGAGCAGGTGAACGTCGACGAGGAAGGAGCGGCTCGCGACGACGCTCTGGCGCTCGCGGCGGCGACCGATCCGGCGCGGCGAGCGCGAGCGCGAGGCAGCGCTCGAGACCGCCCGCACCGCGGCGACGGTGGCGGCTCCCGCCAGGACGCCGCCGGCGGCGGCTATCGCCACCGTCCGTACCTCCGGTCGCAGCACCGGCAGCGCCGAGCCCGAGGGCTCTTCGTAGCCGCTGGGCAGGGGGCGCACCGGATCGGCGGCCTCACCCGGCCCGGCGTCTTCCTCGGCGACGACCTGGCCGTCTAGGTCAAAGCGACTCACCCGGGCGACTCTAGCGCTCCGGCTGGTCGCCCCCGGCCAGGGATCGCTCGTAAACACGGTACTTCTTGACGATCTCCGCGCTCATCGCTTCCAGGCCGCGGTTCATCGCCTCGTTGGTCTCGAGGATCCAGCCCGCCTCGCCGTGTTTCTGCCGCGACCGGGCGGCGGTGTCGAAATGCTCGACGTAGAGCGAGACGGCGACGCCGGTGTGCTGGTGCTCGGGCTTGACCCCGAGGAAGCCGACGCGGACCTGGTCGCAGGTCCGGTTGCGGTTGAGGTAGTGCCACCAGCCGAACGGAAACAACCGCCCCTTCATCTTCTTCAGCACCTGGTTGACGTCCGGCAGGGTGATCGCGACGGCGATGGTCTCGCCGTCCTTTTCGGCGACCATGAACCAGTCGCGGGCGAAGACGAGGTGCATGTCGAAGGTGTAGGCGTCGAGGTCGGCCTTCGAATACGGCACGAAGCCCCAGTTGTCGGCCCAGGCGGCGTTGTAGATCTCGGCGAAGCGGTCCATCTCCTTGCGCAGGTGGAGCCGGGACATCCGCCGGATCTTCACCCCGTGCTCGGTTTTCGCCCGCTCGTCGAGCTCGAAGAGGATCGGGAGCATGTCCTCGCGGTCGGAGATGTCGAGGAACCACGAGTAGAGGTCCATCGCTTTCTCCAGCCCGGCTCCCTCGCAGAGGCGCTGGTAGTAGGGCGGCTGCCAGGGCTGGCGGACCAGCGGCTCGCGCTCGTGGCCCTCGATCAGGATCCCGCTCTCCTCGTTCATCGAGAAGTCCATCGGCCCGACCATGCGGTCGCAACCGCGGGCCCGCAGCCACTCCTCGGCGGCGGCGAGCAGCGCCGTCATCGCCTCGGGGTCGTCCTCCAGCTCGAGGAAGCCGAACATGCCCCAGCGGTTCTGGTGGAACTCGTTGAAAGCGTGGTCGAGCTGGGCCGAGACGCGGCCGACGACCCGGTCCCCGCGCAGGGCGAGGAAGTACTCGGCCTCGCCGTGCTTGAAGTAGGGATTGAGCCTGCGGTTTAGGAAGAGCCGCCGCTCCAGCTTCAGGGGCGGGATCCAGGGGGTCCCCGCGTGCAGGCGGTAGGGCAAGTCGACGAAGCGCTTGAGGTCGCGGCGGCCGCGCACCGGGCGGATCGTCAGGCTTCCCATCGGTGCGCAACCTACACTCTGCGGAGATGAGCGAGACCGCCAAGGCTCCCGTCGACGTCTTCGAGAAGGCGCGCAACTACGAGCGCCTCGAGCAGCTCGAAGCGGCGAAACAGCACGACCTCCTCCCCTACTTCCGCCTGCTCACCTCGCAGGCAGGGCCGGTGGTGGAGATGGAGGGCCGGGAGACGATCATGCTCGGTTCCAACAACTACCTCGGGCTGACCGGCGACGAGCGGGTCAAGGCGGCGGCGCGCGAGGCGTTGGAGACCTACGGCACCGGCGTCACCGGCTCCCGCCTGCTGAACGGGACGACGCCGCTACACGTCGACCTCGAGCGCGAGCTGGCCGAGTGGATGCGAACCGAGGACGCGATCGTCTACACCACCGGCTACCAGTCCAACCTCGGCTGCATCGGCACCATCCTCGGCCCCGGCGACACCGTCGTCTGCGACTCCGGCAACCACGCCTCGATCCTCGACGGCTGCCGCCTCGCGGGGGCGAAGCTGCGGCCTTTCCGCCACAACCGCATGGACAAGCTGGAGAAGATGCTGCAGCGGGCGGCCGAGGACGGCGGCGGGGTCCTCGTGATCGTCGATGGCGTCTTCTCGATGGAGGGCGACGTCTGCGACCTGCCGCGGATCGTCGAGCTCAGCCAGGCCTACGGCGCCCGGCTGATGGTCGACGAGGCCCACGGCGCTGGGGTCCTCGGCGCCCGCGGCGCCGGCGCCTGCGAGCTCTTCGGGCTCGAGGACGAGGTCGACCTGCGGATGGGCACCTTTTCCAAGAGCCTCGCCTCCTGCGGCGGCTTCATCGCCGGGCCCGCCGACGTGATCGAGTACCTGCGCGTCTCCTCGCGCTCCTTCATCTTCAGCGCCTCCGCGGTCCCGGCGGCGGTCGGGGCGGCGCTCGCGGCCCTGCGCGTGATCCGCTCCGACGGGCCGCAACTGTTCGAGCGGCTGCTCGCCAACGCCGAGTACCTGCGCGAGGGCCTGCGCCACCTCGGTCTCAAGGTGATCGAGCCGGGAACGCTGCCCGACGGCACGGTCGCCACCACCCCGGTGGTGCCGGTGATGGTCGGGGACGACTGGCAGGCGGTGCTGCTCTGGAAGGCGCTCTTCGACAACGGCGTCTACACCAACGTCGCCATCCACCCGGCGGTGCCGCCGGGTGGGGCGCTGCTGCGGACGAGCCTGATGGCGACCCACGAGCGCGAGCATCTCGACGGCGCCCTCGGGACCATCGCCCGCGTCCTCGAGAACTTCCCGGATCTCCCCCGGGCCTAGCGACGGCGCGAGCCGAAGCTTATTTTTTTGGCAACGAGTTCTTGACATCCCCCGCCGGGGGGAGTTTCAGGCTTGTCCGGTTCGGAACATGATGGGAGATGTGTCGAAATTGTTGCTCTTAGCGACCGGGTCGGACGCCAAATCTGCCAAACCGGGTTGACGCCACCCACCCCTTCGGCATAGCTTGGCCTCCTCGCCGATCGACCCGGGCGGGACGTTCGGAAAGAAACCAGTCGGTCCGGCAGGACCGGAGCCAGGGAGGCTCACGGTCGCCAGCCGGGCGCGACATATCCTGTTCATCGATTCCTTTGAAGGGAGGAGTCCAGTGGAAGCTGCCTCAACGGCAACCGCATCGACCATCGCCGCCTCAAACGAGGCCCCCCAGCACATGAGAGCGCTGGAACGAGCCAACCTGGTGCGGCTCGCCCGCGCCGAGCTGAAGCGCGCGATCGCGCGCGGCGATATGGATGCCGCGGAGGTGGTTCGGGAATGCCCGTGGGAGACCGAGAGCATGACGATCTCCGAGCTCCTGACCAGCCAGCGTCGCTGGGGCCGCACCCGTGCCCGTAAGTTCCTGATGCCGCTCTCGCTCAACGAGAACAAGCAGCTCGGGACCCTCACCTCGCGGCAGCGCCGCCTGCTCGCCAATGAGCTCGCCACGCGCAGTACGAGCCGCGAACCCGTCTCCGTTTAAAGCCGGGAGTCCGAAGGCAGGGAACGAGTCGGTCCGGCATCGGGCCGGCTCAACCCGCACCGCGGGATCAGGCTAGCCGCGCATCCCGCCGACGCGGAAGCTGAGGCCGCCAGAAGCCCGCTGAAAGGCGCGGCGGGCGAGGAAGAAGACGACGGCGAAGACGGCGGCGCCGCAACCCAGGGCCACCGCGAGAATCGTCTGGCCAACGTAGAAGACGAGGCCCGTGGTGAGCACGAACGCCGCGCCCGCGAGCAGGGTGGTGTGCGAGCGGTAACCGGCAAAGTGCTCGCGGATCGAGACCTCGAGGCCGCCCAGCGAGGCGAGGGCGACGCCGACACCGATCGCCGTCGGATGACTGCCGATGACGCCGATCGCCAGGGAGACGATGCCGGCCAGGATCACCAGCTCGGCCAGGGGCGCGTCACCCCACGGCGCCGGCGGCTTCTCGTCGAGCTTCGAAACCCGTTTCGCTCTTTCCTTCGTGGTCAACGGCCGCAAGCCGTCCGGCTAAGGGGCATCCGGACGAGACCTTGACCCGCCACCACCCGGTCAGCATCCCGACCGGCCCCAGCACCGGCCGCGAGTGCCAGCCGCCACAACCGGGCTCGCCGACGTCAGCGCGACTGATCCGCAGCCACTTGAACCGTTGGGGATCGGCGAGCATCCGCCGCAGCAGCTCGCGGCGCTCGCTCTCTACCCGGGCCCGCTCGGCCAGCGTCAGCCGCGCCTCGCCGATGCGCTCGGCGAGGTCGTCGCGAACCCGCTCCAGCTCGCCGAGGCCGAGCACCCGGGGCGCCGCCGCGCCGGCGGCGACATGGCTCTCGATCTCGACCCGGCCGAATGCCTCGGCGACCAGGCCGCTGAGCTCGTACTCGAGTTGCCCGATCTGGCGGCGCAGCTCACGGCGGGCGAGGCCCTCGTCGACCTCGACGCCGAAGACGCTTCTATCGAGCAGTTCCCGCATCAGCCCTCCTGGCGAGTGTAGATCACCGCTCAAGCAGCCTCCAGCGTCGCCGCCGCCATCCACAGCGCCTCCTCGACGGCGATCTGCGGCACTCCCTTGACCTGGATCGCGACTACGGCGATTCGCCGGCTGCCCCGGTCGACCGCGAAGCCCTCCGCGGTTCGACCGAAGAGCAGCCCAACCGGCCGCCGCTCGTCGGCGATCGTCAGGGTGCCCCCGGCCAGGTCCCCGGCCTCCCCGGCCAGGCGCTCACCAGGAGCCGAGTCACGGAGGCAGACCCCACCGGTGAGCGCCTCCGCGTCGAAGGCGCGCAGGGCGACCCCGGTCTCGACGATCGCGATCGTCAGCGCGTCCTTCGGCAGCCCGTGGCTGCGGAAGCCGCCGTCGTGGAGGCGGTCGAGGGTCAGCTGCTCGACCGGGGTTCGGGTGCGGTCGGGGTCGAGCCCGATCTGGCGGAAGAAGACTCGGTAGGCCCAGGGAATCGGCCGTTCGCGGAGACGTATCGCCTGCGCCCCGTAGGTGCGGTTGGAGAGGTCCCGCAGGCGCTGGCGCACGGGATCGGGGCTGCGCCCGGGTTTGGCGTCAACCTCGACCCAGGCGATCCCGAGGCCGGGGAACTCGGCGCTGAGGTGGGGTGCCACCCAGCCCTGTCGCGGCGCTGGCACCCAGCCCATGCGCTGGCTGGCGGCGCCGGCGCTCATCAGTCCCGCTCCATCCTGGCGGTCGCGGCGAGCAGCCTCCCCACCCGCCGCTCGAGCTGAGCCAGGCTGAGTTCGCCGATGCTCGCGTCCTGCAGCGTGCCCCCCGGATAGACGTAGGCGAAGGTCGGACAGCCGCCGATCCCGTAGAGGCTGGCGACAGCGCCGTCGCGGTCGTAGCCGACCGGCATCGTCCAGCCGTGCTGGCGCACCAACTCGCGGAGCGTGTCGCGATCGTCGCGGATGTCCAGCGCAAGGAAATCCACCCGTCCACGGTAGCGCCGATAAGCGCGCTCGACCACATCCTGCTGGGCGGCGCAGTCGTCCCCCTTGCTGAACCAGAACGAGATAACCAGCGGCCGTGAGAAGAAGTCACAGACGCGGATCGCGCCGGCTAGGTCGACTCGGCAGGCCGGGGTGCGCCGCGACCCGTCGGGACAGGGAAGGGTCGAGGTCTCGCAGTCGTCCTGGGCGACGTTGGCGTCGCCTTCGAGGTCGGAGGCGGCGGCCGGAACCGCGAACTCGGGCAGCGGCCAGCGGGCCGGAAAATCGTCGAGCCCCAGCGTCTTCTCGCCGTTGCCGCCGCCGAGCGTGTGCAGGGTCGCGACCGCGATCACGACCAGGAAGAGCAGCCCGACCGTGATCGAGTAGCGGTCCCTCACCGCCGCTCCAGCCAGATCAGCATTGCCGGCAGGATCAGCAGCACTCCGATCAGCGCCGCGGCGAGGTCGATCACCGTGACCAGGCCGAAGTCCCGCAGCATCCGCACGTCGCTGGCAATCAGCACGGCGAAGCCGGCGATCGCGGTGGCGCCGGAGGCGAGGACGGCGGCGCCGGTCTGCTCGTAGGCCCGCCGCAGCGCCTCCTCCACCCCGCCGCCGCCTGCCCGCTCCTGGTGGAAGCGCCCGACCAGCAGCACCCCGAACTCGGTCGCGATCGCGATCGTCAGCGCCCCCAGCGCCGCCGACATCGGGTTGAGCGGGATCCCGGTGGCCCAGAGGATCAGCGCCGCCCAGCCGGTGGCCAGCAGCGTCGGCGCCAGCGGCAGCAGCGCCCGCCGGGGCGAGCGGTAGACAAGCAGCAGCGCCAGGGCGACGGCAGCGAGGCCAGCCAGCGTCACCCAGTAGCGGCTGCTGGAGAGGTCTGAGGCGGCCTGCGCCGCGATCACCGGCAACCCCGCCAGCTCGACCTCGACTCCCGGCGGCGGCTCGCCGATCTCGTCCCGGACCCGCCCGATCAGCGCCTGCTGGTCGGCCAGCGACTGCGCCCGGATCCCAAACGACATCAGCGCTTCTTCGCCGACTTCACCGGTCGCCGGATCCACCGGCGCCACCTGCCGCAGCGCATAGGGCGACAGCGCCGCCAGCGTCGCTTCGATCCCTGCCCTCGTCGGCGTTTCCCCGCCCCTGACCAAGAAATCCGACAACGCCGGTCCCGGGCACACGTCCGCCCGCAAGCAACTCGGATCTTCCCCCCCAAACCCGTTCGCCGCCAACACCCGCCGCTTGAACCCCGCCATCCAAGAGATGACAGCGGGGTCCGTCAAATCGGGAGCCGTCACAAGCACATCCAACTCCCCAGAAACACCCGTCGTCTCCTGCAATTCATCCAGACCTTCAACGGCCTCGATGTTCTGCGGCGCCAACGTCTGCACACTCGCCACGGTCTCTACTTGAGTGCCAGCGATCCACCCCAAAACGGCCAGCACCACACCCACGGCCAGCACTGCCCTCGCCCGCGCCTGAACCAAGGAAATAAGACTCTCCACGGGCGGGTGGCGGGGTAGGGAGCCCCTCCCTGAGGAAGCTTTAGCTACCGGAAGGGAGGGGGGGTCCCCTGCCCCGACAGGACCCGCCCGCCGGAGCGCCAACGTCCCTAACCCAGTCGTCAATGCCAAGAAGAAGACGACAGCCACACCGGCAATCAAGAGCCAGCCAAAGTCCCTAACCATCGGCACCGGCGACAACTGCAACGCCAAGAACCCCGCCCCCGTAGCCAAACAAGCCGCCCCGATCGTCGGCCCCCCAGCCCTCGCAGCCCCTTCCGCACTCCCCTCCTCGTCGAACCGCGCCTGGAACTGGATCGCGTAGTCGACCGCCAGCCCGATCAGGATCGGCAGCGCCGCGATCGAGGCCATCGTCAGGCTCCCCCCCACCAGCTCCAGCAGCCCAAAGGTGATCCCCGCCGCCATCAGCGCGATCGCCAGCGGCAGCAGCGGCCAGCGCGAGCGGAAGAGGAGGAAGAGGACGAACGCCATCACCGCCACCGCCACCGCGAAGAGCACGAGCAGCGCCTCCTTCAGCGCCCGCGAGACGCCGTCGATCACCACCGGCGCGCCGGAGACGACGTAGCTGCCGCGTTCGAGCTGGAAGCAGGGTGCGGGCTTGCCTCCTTCGGCGCAAGCCTGGCGCGGCGTCGTGTCGGCGACCGCGGCTTCGATCAGGCCGATCGCCCGCCGCCGTCCGGCTTCACTCAGGTCCGGCTTCAGCCGGATCACGATCTGCGCCGAGCGCGCGTTCGGGAAGAGGTAGGAGAGCCGCGCCTTCGGCGTCCCCCGCGGCCGGGCGAGGTCGAAGACGACGGTGGCGACGAATTCTTCGTTGGCGATGCTGGGGGCGCTGGTGATCCCGTACTTGGTCGCGACCGCGAGCAGGTATTCCTTGAACTTCGCCGCCGGCACGTGTTCGGCCAGCCGCCGCAGCTGATCTTCGATCTGCACCACCGCCTCGTTGAGGAAGGTGGCGGGGCCGGTGAGGAACTCGACCGCCCCCATCTCCGCCAGTTCGGCGCAGGGGCCGGGGATCGCTTCCGCCCCCTGCGGCACCTTCCCCGAGAGGCAGCCCTCTAGCCGCAATAGCTTGAAGATGTTCTGGGTCAGGATTAGCTGCGGCAGTTCGCCCTTGACCAGGACCACCACCGGTTCTTCGCCGAAGCGGTCCCGAACCTGCTGCGTCGCCCGGTAGGTGGCGGAGTCGGGGTTGGCGAGGGTGCCGGCGCCGGCATCGGTCGGTAGCCGGGTGGCGCCGATTGCCGCCGCCGCCGCCAGCACCAGGCTGACGGCGATCAGCGGCCGCGCGTGCCTGGACGCCCAGGCCGCGACCCGACCGAACCAGCCAGCAGCGCCCAAGCTCAGTCCATCGAGAGCGGCCCGTTGACGTCAGCGTTGAGAAACTGGCTGACGAACGGGTTGCTCGAATCGAACAGCTCCTCTTTGGGGCCGGACTCGACAATCTTGCCGCTCCAGAGGACGGCGATGAAGTCGGCGATCCGTCGCGCCGTACCGAGGTCGTGGCTGATCACCAGGTAGCAACCTCCGTTCTCGGCGTGAACCTCGCGGATCAGCTCGCAGAGCAGCGCCGTCCGCACCGGGTCGAGGCCCGAATCGGGCTCGTCGAACATCACGATCGCCGGTTCCAGGACCAGCGCCCGGGCGAAGCCGGCGCGCTTTCGCATCCCGCCGGAAAGCTCGTTCGGCATCTTGTAGGTGGCCTCGCTGAGGCCGACCTCTTTGAGCCGGCGGTTGACGATCTCGCCGATCTCCTCCTCGCCTTTGTCGGTGTGCTGACGCAGCGGGAAGGCGACGTTGTCGTAGATGTTCATCGAGCCGAACAGCGCCCCGTCCTGGAACAGCAGGCCGAACTTTTTCCGCACCTCGAAGAGTTCGTCGTCGGTCATGTTGGGGATCGATTCGCCGTGCACGAGGACGTCGCCGGAATCGGGATAGAGGAGGCCGACGATGTGCTTGATCAGCACGCTCTTGCCGGTGCCGGAGGGGCCGAGCACCATCGAGACCTGGTCCTCGGGCAGGCCCAGGTTGAGGCCGTTGAGGATGCGGGCGCGGCCGAACTGCTTGACCAGGTCGATGATCTCGATCGCGTCCTCGCCGCCGTGGTCGCGCTTGATCCCGGTGTGGAATTTGTAGGGATCGTGGTCGCCGGGGTTGACGCCGGGGATGACGAAGTCGCGCCCCATCACGGCGCCGTCCTCGCTGACGTACGGACCTTCCTCGACCGAGCCTTCTTCGCGGCGGATGTCGTCCTCGATCGTCTGCTCTTCGTTGCGGATCTCGTCGGCGGGCAATTCAGCCTCCTATTGGCGCGCGCGGGTTGGCTCCCCAGAAGACCAGGGTCCCAAGCATCCCGATGATGTGAACTAAGACGATGTTGAGGACCATCGACTTCGCCGTCGCGGTCCCCACCCCGACCGGCCCCCCCGAGGCCGTGTAGCCGTAATAACAGCCGACCAGCACGATCGCGGTGGCCATGAACATGCCCTTGATCAAGCTGAAGATCAGGTCGGGCGGGTTCTGGAACATCCAGAAGATGAGGAAGTAGCCGCCGGAGGAGACGTCGCCGATCTGTTTGACGACGGCGAGGTAGCTGGCCAGGTACATGATCCCGATCCCGACCAGGTACATGAACGGGAAGGCGATCCAGGCGGCGAGCAGGCGGGTCGCGCAGAGGAAGGTGACCGGCGGCACCCCCATCACCTCGAGGGCGTCGATCTCGTCGGAGATCCGCATCGCCCCGAGCTCGGCGACGATCCCGGTCCCGACCTTGGCCGAGAGCATGTAGCCGAAGGCGTAGGGCATGATCTCGCGCAGGTCGCACCAGGCGGAGAAGACGCCGGCGTAGGCGGGAGCGCCCTGGGCGCGCAGCAGGTAGGCGCCCTCGATCCCGCACTGGAGGCCGAGGATGAAGACGAGCCCCCAGATGATCAGCGCCGAGCCGAGGATCAGGATCCCGGCCTGGCGCAGGGCCTCGCCGAAGAAGCGCAGGACGCGGCCGGAATAGACGAGCCCGGCGACCCGCGAGCCGAAGCGGGCGATCTCGCCGAAGGAGTCGAGCCAACCGCGGGGGATTTCGAGCCAGGCGTTCACGCAGCTACCTGATCGTCTGCAGGTCGGGGTTGGTCGCCAGCAGAGTCTGGGTGAAGGCGTAGTTGAAGGCGAAGACGCCCATGAAGGCGATCACCACCGCCTCGTTGACGGCGCGGCCGACGCCAGCGGCGCCGCCGGAGGCGGTCATTCCCTTATAGGAGCAGACGACGGCGATGATCGCTCCGAACAGGGTGCACTTGATCACCGAGCCGCCGAGGTCGATGATCGAGGCGTTGGAGAAGAGGGTGGCGAAGAAGCCGCCGAGCGGCTGGTGGTAGAGGAGCTCGGTGAGGATGCCGCCGCTGATTCCGAAGACCAGGGCGTAGATGTCGAGCAGGCCGGTGATCAGCATCAGGGCGAGGAAGCGCGGCACGACCAGGTTCTTGATCGGGTCGACCCCGAGCACCTGCAGGGCGTCGAGCTCCTCGCGGATCTTGCGGGCGCCGAGGTCGGCGGTGATCGCGGTGCCGGCGACGCCGGCGACGACGACGGCGGTGACGAAGGGCGCGAACTCACGGATCGAGGCGAGGACGAAGAAGCCGCCGAGGCGGTCGAGGGCGCCGAAGAGCGAGAGGAAGTTGGCCGCCTGTAGCCCGGGGGCGCCGAAGCCGAAGGCGACAGTGGAGACGAGCAGCGGGAACCAGCAGAGCTGCAGTGCGAAGAGGAACTGGCCGATGAACTCCTCCCCGTAGGGATACGGGGGTCTGACCGCGGAGACGATGGTACGCGCGGTGAGGATCATCATCTCCCCCACCTGCTCGAACAGCGATTGGGCGGGCGCGAAAGCCCTGTTGACCGCGGATCCGACCATCTCTCCTCCACTAGGCGGCGTCGCATCCCGCGCGGCGCCCCCACTCGGTGGAGCCTGAGTCTAGGGGATCGATCACCCCCAACCGTTAGTCCAGTGTTGAGATCCGGCTAACCCTCGCCGGACCCCGGAAACCCCTGCGGAAGCGGCCAAACGCCGTGCTATGTTCGGGCCGCTTTGCGGGGGACCGGACGACATTCCCGGCACGCCCGTCTCCAAGCCATCGCGATCGGGTTAGCCGCGCTGGCGGTGGCGGCGCTGGTCGGCGCCTGCGGCGAATCGTCCTCCGACGCCAACGAGGCGACCGGCACCTTCCACGTCAAGGTCACCGAAGCGAGCTTCCCGACGGCGCAGAAGCTGGGCCAGACCTCGCTGCTGCGCCTGGGGGTCCGCAACACCGGCAAGCGGGCCGTCCCGGCGCTGACCGTCACCTTCACGATCGCCGGCAAGCAGGGCGTGGAGTCACCGCTGCCGTTCGGGGTCCGCGACGCCCAGCCGCAGCTAGCGCAGCCGGAACGCCCGGTCTGGGTGCTGGCCCAGACCTACCCGCGCCTGCACGGCTCCTCCGCTCCCGGCGGCGCCTCGACCTCGAGCCGCAAGACCTTCGACTTCGGGCCGCTGAAGCCCGGGGAGACGACGGAAGCGGTGTGGAAGCTGAGCGCCGTGCGCGCCGGCAAGTACACCCTGCTCTACACGATCGACGCCGGGCTCAGCGGCGAAGCGAAGGCGAAGACCGAAGGCGGCGTCAGGCCCGGCGGCTCATTCCAGACCGAGATCGCCACCCGCCTCCCCGAAACCGAAGTCACCGACAGCGGCGAAGTCGTTGAAATCAAAAAGGGCAAGTAGGTCCTCGGCCGCGGTCGCCCTGCTCGCGGCGCTGGCCACGCTCCTGCTGCCCGCCTGCGGCTCGGCCAGCGACTCGAGCGGAGGGACCGCGGGGACCCGGCCCGGGCAGGGCGCCCGTCCGCAGCGCGGCGGCGTCGCCCTAAAGCGGATCGGCTCCTTCGACCAGCCGGTCTACGTGACCGGCGCCCCCGGCTTCCCGAAGCTCCTCTTCGTCGTCGAGCAGCCCGGCCGGGTTGTCGTGCTCGATAACGGCCGCAAGCTCGCCAGGCCCTTCCTCGACCTCAGCGGCAAGATCTCCTCCGGCGGCGAGCGGGGCCTGCTCTCGATTGCCTTTCCGCCCGACTACGCCAAGAGCCGGCGCTTCTACGTCTATTACACGGACCCGCGCGGAAACATCCGCATCGACGAATTCAAGCGGCGGACGGCGAGGAGGGCGGCGGCCGGATCGCGGCGGAAGGTGATCGTCGTCCCCCACCCCGTCAACTCCAACCACAACGGCGGGCAGCTCCAGTTCCTCGGCAACCTCCTCTATTTCGGCACCGGCGACGGCGGCGCCGGCGGCGATCCGCCCAACAACGCCCAGAACAAGGAGGTGCTGCTGGGGAAGCTGCTGCGGATCGATCCCCGCCCGTCGAACGGCAAGCCCTACTCGGTGCCGGCAAACAATCCCTTCGTCGGCAGGCCCGGACGCGACGAGATCTACAGCTACGGGCTGCGCAACCCGTTCCGCTTCTCCTTCGACCGCGTCACCGGCAAGCAGCCGCGGTTGGCGATCGGCGACGTCGGCCAGGACCGCTTCGAGGAGGTCGACTACACGACGGTCGGCGGGGCCGCCGGGGCGAACTTCGGCTGGGATGCCCTCGAGGGATTCTCGAAGTACACCGACGACGAAAGCGGCACCCCCGATCCCGGCGGCACGGTGAAGCCGATCTTCGCCTACAGCCATGACCGCGGCGGCGGCAGTTGCTCGATCATCGGCGGCTACGTGGTCGCCGACCACAGCCTCCGCGGCCTCTACGGACGCTACGTCTACGCCGACCTCTGCGAGGGGGAGCTGCGCAGCCTCGTCCCCCACCTGAAACGGGCGAGTGACGACCGCAAGCTCGGTCTCTCGGTCTCCAGTCCCAGCTCCTTCGGCGAAGACGATCGCCACCACCTCTACGTGGCCTCGCTCGAAGGGCCCGTTTACCGGCTCGTCCCGCGCTAAGTCGCAGAGAATTTCACCTGTCGCGGGCCACCCGTTGCATCTTTTTGTCTACACTCGTCATCATGCCGACGACGATGGTGAGAGAAGCCTGGACCGACGAGCGGCTCGACGACCTCAAGGAGCACATGGATGAGGGCTTCCGCGCAGTCCGCGCCGAAGTGAACGCGCTTCGAAGCGAAATCGGCGGAGTGCGGGAAGGCCTGGGAGAGGTGCGAGCCGAGATCAAAGGAGTGCATCGCACGCTCCAGATCGGGTTCGGCCTGATCGGGTCTTTTCTCGGCGTCCTCACGATCCTGATCGGCACCCAGCTCTGACCTATCGCGCTTGTCGCCGCTAAAGTTGGCTGACCAGCCAAACGGGCGACGAAGGGAGCAGCGTGGAGAGCGGAACGGCAGCGACCAGCACCGAGACCATCGGTACCAACGGGGTACCCGCCGCCGCGGACTCCTTCGAGGTCCACAACCCCGCCACCGGCGAGGTGATCGCCAACGTCCCGATCGACGCCCCGGAGGCCGTCGCCGCGACCGTCGCCCGCGTCCGCGCCAACCAGCCCGAGTGGGAGGCGATGGGGATCGAGGGTCGCTACCACTGGCTCGGCAAGCTGCGGGACTGGCTCTTCGACAACCAGCAGCGGGTGCTCGACACGATGCAACGGGAGACCGGGAAGGTCCGCGCCGACGCGATGAACGAGCCGGTCTACCTCGCCGACCTGATCAACTTCTACGGCAGCCGGGCGGCGAAGTTCATCGGCGAGGAGAGCATCCGCCCCCACACCCCGCTGCTGGCGGCGAAGAAGCTGCGGGTCCAGTACCGGCCGCACCAGGTGGTCGGCATCATCAGCCCCTGGAACTTTCCGCTGATCCTCTCGCTCGGCGACGCGATCCCGGCGCTGCAGGCGGGCTGCGCGGTGGTGGTCAAGCCCTCCGAGTTCACCCCGCTGGGATTGATCGAGGTGGTCGAAGCCTGGAAGCGGGAGATCGGCGGTCCCGACGTCTTCGATTGCGTCCAGGGCATCGGCGAGACCGGCGGTGCCCTCGTCGACGCGGTCGACTTCATCCAGTTCACCGGCTCCGACCGCACCGGCCGCAAGGTGATGGCCCGGGCAGCCGAGACCCTGACCCCGGTCAGCCTCGAGCTCGGCGGCAAGGACGCGATGATCGTCCTCTCCGACGCCGACCTCGACCGCGCCGCCAACGCCGCGGCCTGGGGCGGGATGATGAACTCGGGTCAGATCTGCATGTCAACCGAGCGGATCTACGTCGAGGAGCCGGTCTACGACGCCTTCGTCGAGAAGCTGACGGCGGAGGTCGGGCGGCTGCGCCAGGGCCCCGACAGCGCAGCCGACCCGAAGGACGTCGGCGCGATGACCTCGCCAAACCAGACCGCGATCGTCGAGGACCACGTCTCCGACGCGCTCGCCTCCGGTGCGCGGGCGCTGACGGGCGGCCAGCGGGTCGCGGGTCCGGGCGACTACTTCGAGCCAACCGTCCTCGTCGACGTCGACCACTCGATGAAGGTGATGCGAGACGAGACCTTCGGGCCCGTGGTCGGGGTGATGAAGGTAAGCGACGCCGAGGAGGCGATCCGCCTCGCCAATGACAGCCGCTACGGCCTCTCCGGCTCGGTCTTCGGCGAGCGCGAGCGGGCCGAGCGGGTCGCCCGCCGGGTCGAGTGCGGGGCGATCAACGTCAACGACGTCCTCGTCAACTACTTCGCCACCGAGGTGCCGATGGGCGGCTGGAAGCAGTCGGGGATCGGCACCCGCCACGGCGAGAACGGGATCAAGAAGTACTGCCGCAGCGAGTCGCTGGTGATCACCCGGTTCGGCGGTAAGCGCGAGCCCTCCTGGTACCCGTACACGAAGGCCCGCCGCCGTCTGGTCGGACCTTTGACGCGGCTCTTCAACGCGAGGGACTGGCGGCGGCGGTTGGGGCTCAAGCCCTGAGGGGGAGGGCGCTGGAGTCGGTGTCCCTCACCTGGCACTCACAGTGAAGACCGGGCGGTCGCAGTGAAACGTTCGAGCACAGCTTAGTGTGAAGCCACCTGTGTCCCATCCGACCGATCCACAGCGCCACGCACTACTACATGAGGCCCTGGAAACCTGCCGCGGGGAGGTGTTGAGGCGCCTAACAGCGTCTCAACTTCCACTTGTCCTTGAGGTTCACTCACCCTTTGGTGAGGCAGCTGAGGGAACTGCGGGCGCGGGATGGGAGACGGTAACGGTGAACTCACTCCATAGTCCAGCCATCGAAGATGCCATAAAGGATGATTCGATGCCTGCTAGACCCCTTGGTTTCGCTGCCGAGCTCGCACCACTCGCAGACCACCTCGCGGCAACCACTGATCTAGGGCGACGAAGATCCCCATTTCTAGGAAGCATCGTAGACGACCGTACCGCGATCACGGCCCGGTTCCTAAGCCCTATGGCTCTCCACTACCTTCTTTCACTTGAGAGCTTAGAAGAGCCCGAGGATCGTCTGATTTCGGTTATCGGGGATGAACTTGACGACCTGTGCGACCAGCCAGGCTATCCGTTCATTCGTCAACTGGTAGTGACGGGTGTACTTCCTTCAAAGCAAATTGAGTACAACGGAGTTTGCCTGCGACCGCTTACGCGACGAGAGCGCGGCTTGGTATATCGCAGTCAGGGGTTCACCTTCACGTCTCCAGACCGGGAATTCGATGATCTCATTCTCGCGACTGGGCCAGATGCTTCAGTTCCGGCATCCCTCCTTTCGATCAGGACCATCAAAAACAGTCTTGACGAACGGGTCGATGATGCCCTTCCAAGCCGGCTCGCCTTAGCCTTTCTACTGAAGGACTATGAGATAGGCTCGACGGGGCATTTATCCTACGACCACTTACCGCGATGGGCATCGTTTGGATTCGCTGGCCGCGAACACTTTCCTCGCGGAGTTGAGCACACCAGCCTTCGGAATGTTCCGATTGCTGAGGGTGAGTTCCGGGAGGTCGTCGATCTCGCTATTTCCATCCCTAGGTTTGGTGGTCATGAGGGGAGCGCTGAGGAGATCGTTCTTTTTCGCGCTTTGCGGGGGCTCGGAAGGGCGCAAACGGAATCGGCGTTTCTCGATCTTGCGATCGCGCTAGAGGCTGCGTTATTGCGGGGCTCGCGTACCGAGCTTGCCTACAAGTTCCGCCTCTACGGGGCTCTTTTCCTCGAAAGCGAGATGCCCTCTGAGTGGACCTTCCGAGCCCTCAAGCGAATCTACGACGTGCGCTCAAAGCTTGTACACGGAGGCTCCGTCAGCGAAGAAGACCGCATCGCAGCGACCAGAGACGCAAACCAAATATTGAAGATGACCATTGTCAAAGCGCTAAGCGATGGCTGGCCAAATCCAAAGAGCCTCGACGAGTGTGCTTTGTCAGCGCCTCCAGAGTGCCCACCCGTCTCCGATTAGAACTCGGGATCTTCTGGAAGGACCTCACCGATCGATGGCAAAGTCGAAGATGCTGGCAACGGCCTTAGTGACCTCGAACAGCGGCCGACGCTGAATGGGGGTTCAAGCCGAGACCGGAGAGCGCTATCGGCGACCGGCCAAAGCGACCCGCCTCGGTAGCCTCTCTATTTCATGCCTGAGCGCGACTACATAAGGGCCACCCAGGAGCGGATCGTCGTCTTCGACGGCGGCATGGGCGCGACCCTGGAGCAGTTCGAGCTCACCCAGGCCGACTACGGCGGACTCGAGGGCAAATGCCACGAGGCGCTGGTGCTGAACCGGCCCGACGTGATCGAGGGCGTCCACGCCTCGATGCTGGAGGCCGGCGCCGAGGTGGTCGAGACCGACACCTTCCAGGGCTCGCGGCTGAAGCTCGAAGAGTGGGGCCTCGGCGAGCACACGCTCGAGATCAACGTCAAGGCGGCTGAAATCGCCCGCAAGGCCGCCGGCGAGGACCGCTTCGTCGCCGGCTCGATCGGCCCCACCGGCTTCCTCCCCGCCTCCACCGACCCGACCCTGGGGGACATCTCCTTCGCCCGCCTCGCCGAGGTCTTCGCCGAGCAGGCCCGCGGCCTGGTCGAAGGCGGCGCCGACTTGATCATCATCGAGACCGCGCAGGACATCCTCGAGGTCAAGGCGGCGATCTTCGGCGCCCGCGAGGCCTTCGCCAAGACCGGCCGCACGCTGCCGATCCAGTGCAGCGTCTCCCTCCTCCCCAACGGCGGCAAGATGCTGCTCGGCACCGACATCCAGTCGGTCCTCACGACCCTCACCGCGCTCGACGTCGATGTGATCGGGCTCAACTGCTCGACCGGCCCCGAGGACATGCGCGACGCGATCCGCTTCCTCGGCGAGACCAGCCCGCTGCCCGTCCACTGCATCCCCAACGCGGGCCTGCCGCTGCAGGGCCCCGACGGCGAGACGATCTTCCCCGAAAAGCCCGAGCCCCTGGCGGCGACGCTCGGCGAGTTCGTCGAGCGCTACGGGGTCGGCATCGTCGGCGGCTGCTGCGGGACGACGCCGGAACACATCGCCGCGATCCGCGAGCGGGTCGACGGCCGCGTCCCCGGCGAGCGGCCGGCGCCGGGACCGATCGAGGTCTCTTCGATGATGACCTCGACGCCGCTGGTGCAGGAGCCGCGGCCGACCCTGGTCGGCGAGCGGGTCAACTCGCAGGGCTCGAAAAAAGCCAAGGAACTGCTGCTCGCCGACGACTACGACGGTCTCGTCCAGGTCGCCGAAGACCAGGTCGAAGGCGGCGCCCACGTGCTCGACGTCTGCGTCGCCCTGACCGAGCGCCAGGACGAGGACGAGCAGATGAGCGCCGTCGTCAAGAGGATCTCCCTGACCCAGCCGGCGCCGGTCCAGGTCGACTCGACCGAGCCCGAGGTGATCAAGGCCGCGCTGGAGACCATCCCCGGCCGGGCGATCGTCAACTCGATCAACCTCGAGGCCGGCCGCGACAAGGCCGACGGCGTGATTCCGCTCGCCAAAGCCCACGGAGCGGCGCTGATCGCGCTGACGATCGACGAGGTGGGGATGGCGAAGACGGCCCAGCGCAAGGTCGAAATCGCCGAACGGATCCGCGACATCGCCTGCGGCGAGCATGGCCTCGACCCCGAGGCTCTGATCTTCGACGCCCTCACCTTCACCCTCACCACCGGCGACGAGGAGTGGAGGCCCTCGGCAGTCGAGACGATCGAGGGGATCCGCAGGATCAAGGCGGAGATCCCCGGCGTCAAGACCTCGCTCGGCGTCTCCAACGTCTCCTTCGGCGTCTCGCCGCGCCCGCGCGCCGTCCTCAACTCGGTCTTCCTGCACCACTGCGTCGAGGCCGGCCTCGACCTGGCGATGGTCAACCCGAACCACATCACCCCCTACGGCGAGATCCCCGAGGAGGAGCGGCAGTTGACCGACGACCTCGTCTTCAACCGCCGCGAGGACGCGCTCGAGCGGTTCATCTCCCACTTCGAGTCGAAGGGGGAAGAGAGTGAGACCGAGGCCGCCGATCCGACCGCCGGGATGGAGCCCGAGGAGGCTCTGCACTGGCACATCCTGCGCCGCAAGAAGGACGGAGTCGAGGACCAGATCGAGCGCTCGGTCGAGAAGATCGGCGCCGTCCCAACCCTGAACGAGGTGCTGCTGCCGGCGATGAAGGAGGTCGGCGACAAATTCGGAGCCGGCGAACTGATCCTGCCCTTCGTCCTGCAGTCGGCCGAAGTGATGAAGCGCGCAGTGGCGCAGTTGGAGAACCACCTCGACCGGATCGAGGGCCACACCAAGGGCAAGGTCGTGATCGCGACCGTCTTCGGCGACGTCCACGACATCGGCAAGTCGCTCGTCAACACGATCCTCACCAACAACGGCTACACCGTGATCGACCTCGGCAAGCAGGTCCCGATCGACACGATCATCGAGGCGGCGGTCGAGCACGAAGCCGACGCGATCGGCCTCTCGGCCCTGCTGGTCTCGACCTCGAAGCAGATGCCGACCTGCGTCGCCGAGCTGCACCAGCGCGGGCTCGGCTTCCCGGTCCTGATCGGCGGCGCCGCAATCAACCGTGACTTCGGCCGCCGCACCCTCTACCCGAAGGGCAAGGAGTCCGACGAGGTCTACGAGCCCGGCGTCTTCTACTGCAAGGACGCCTTCCAGGGGCTCGACACGATGGACGCCATCGTCGACGAGGAGGCGCGCGCGGCCCTGGTCGAGCGGATCCGCGGCGAGGCCAAGGCGCTGCGCGAGAAGCCGGTCGAGGTCGACGACGCCCCGCCGACCACCGACGCCAGCGTCCGCTCCGCCGCCCGCACCGACGTCCCGGTCCCCGCCCCTCCCTACTGGGGGGTGCGCGAGGTCCCGGTCGACCTCGCCGACGTCTTCCCCTACCTCGATCGACACGTCCTCTTCAAGCTGCACTGGGGCGGGCGCGGGGTCAAGGGCGAGGCCTGGCGGGAACTGGTCGAGGGCAGCGACGAGGAGGAGGGCTTCGCCCCGCGACTGGAGCGGATGTGGCGCCAGCAGGACTACCTGCGCCCGCGCGCCCGACTCGGCTACTTCCCCTGCAACGCCGACGGCAACGAGCTGGTCGTCTTCGACCCCGAGAACCCCGAGCGCGAGCTCGAGCGGCTCGTCTTCCCGCGCCAGCCGCGGCACGACCGGATCTGCCTCGCCGACTTCTACCGCCCGCTCGACTCCGGCGAGCGCGACGTCGTCGCCCTCCAGGGGGTGACCGTCGGGCCGGAGGTAACCGAGCTGATCGAACGGCTGGAGAGCGAAGGCGAGTTCGCCGAACAGCTCTACGTCCACGGGCTCGGCGTCCAGTCCGCCGAGGGTCTGGCGGAGTGGCTGCACGCGGAGGTCCGCCGCCAGCTCGGCATCGAGCTCGACCAGGGCCGCCGCTACTCCTGGGGCTACCCTGCCTGCCCGGACCAGTCCGAGCACGAGAAGGTCTGGCGGCTGCTCGACCTCGAACAGATCGGCATGACCCTCTCCGACGGTTTCGCCGTGACGCCCGAGCAGTCGACGGTGGCGATCGTCGCCCACCACCCGCAGGCCGTCTACTTCGGCATGAAGTCCGGCTTCATCCCGGCGGAGAAGGCAGCCGACGAGCTGATCGCGGGCACCGCCCGCGGCGGCGAGCTCCCGCCCGAGAACGAGCCGGAGGCCGGCGAGGAGGGCGAGGAAGCTGAGTCCCTCCCCGCCCTCAACTGAGCCGCGCGCCGTGGCTCAGTAGACGCGCGCCGGGTGCAGGGCCGGGCGCTGCCAGTTGCGGCCTTCGAAACCGTCCTGGAAGCCGGCACGGCGAAGGTTCCGGTAGATCGCCGACCAGGACCGCCCATCGCATTCGCCGAGCTCGACGAAGACGGTGTGACAGCCGGCCAGGTGGGCATCGAGCAGCCGGCGGTGCAGGAGCGCCGCGTTGCAGCCGAGGCCGCGTGCGTGCTCGAGCGTCGTCCCGGCACCGAGCTGCGCGACCCCGTCGACGATCAGCATCGAGCCGGTCGCCACCGGGGCCTCGTCCGGCGCCAGCGACGCCGTGTAGCAGTGCCATCCATCTCGCTGCGGCAGCGAGAAGAACAGCGTCCCCGCCACCAGTGGCATCTCCAGTGCTTCGGCGGCGATCGTGCTCAGACCCTCGCCTTCGGCTTCGTCGTCACCCAACTTGTGGACGACAATCCCCGGGTCGCAGGCGAAATCCGGCGGCGAGCCGTCGCGGAGCAGCTTGATCCAGCCCTCCCCGCGCTCGTAGCCGCGTTCCCCCAGCCACGCCTCCGCGTCGTCGGCGCCGGGGCGGTCGACCGAGACCGGGATCCGGTAGTCGACTTCTCGCGCCCGCATCCATTCGATCGCCGCTGCCAGGTGGCCGCCGTCGACCGCGTCTGGCTCCGCGGCGCCCTGAATCTGTTGCAGCAGATGCACTTCCGGCAGGTCGGCGAAGGCCGTCGCCTGCACAGGTCCGAATTGCTTCACCTCAACCCCTGATTCGTATACCGCTTCCGGTACGACCGAGGTCCACATGTCGCGCCGAAACCGCTGCGCGACCCGCTCAAGCAATGCCGAGTCGTTTCTCACGAGTCCCCTTCCCAAAGTTCGCGTGAGCGTTTAGCCGATTGCTCGACTCTATGCACATTATTCCGAACCCGTCAAGGAACTTTAACGATCCGGCTACGAGATTGTCCGAGAAGGGAGGCCGATGTCGATCGGATGGAACCGACGTCGGCCTCGCTCCTCCTCGGAACAGGAGTGCCGGCCTGGGAATGGTGGCGGCACGCCCCTGGGGAGATCCTAAAACAACACGCGGAAGTTTTTTATAAATGAGGAGAAAGTTCTCCTAAAGAACGCCTTCTCGGTTGGGCTGGGCCGAGGATCGCGCCCGCGGCTCGGGGTCGAGCCGCACCGGGGTCGTGGAGATCGCCTGCATCCGCAGGTCGCTCCAGGTCAGGCCCTCACGCACCAGCGCCGGCAGCCCAAGCGCGACCGCAGTGGCGATCTCCACCGCCTGCAGGATCACGCCGTAGGCGAGAGCGTCGGCGGTGCCGATCCCGAAACCGGTGTGGAGGACGCTGGTCACGGCCCACTGGAAAACGCCGATGTTCGACGGCGTCGCCGGAACCACGGCGGTGACGTTGACGGCGAAGAGGACCGCCGCGGCGGCGCCGATGCCGGCCTGGCCGTTGAGGCCCAGGGCGTAGAAGAGCGCCCAGCAGGCGCTTAGCTGGATCGCCCAGGCAGTGAGCTGGGCGGCGGCCGCGGCCGCGCCCTGACGAGGGTGGCGGAAGACCGAGAGCCCCGCCCTGACCTGGGCCAGCGCCCGGTGAACCACCGCCCCCAGTCGCGCCAGCCGACCGTTTCCGTTGCGCCGCATCAACAGCGGCGCGATCAGGACGACGAGGAGGACGATCAGCGGCACCAGGCTGAAGGCGAAGATCTTCTTCGTCCCGGAGTGGAAGAGCGGCGTCGTCGAGACGATGATCACGCCCAGCAGCACCAGGGCGACCAGGTTCAGCAACGTCTGCGAGACCAGCGTCCCCAACAGGACCGGGAAGGTTTCCCGCATCCGCCCCGTGCGCCGGGCGAGGGCGATCGCGCGAGCCGGCTCGCCAAGGCGGGCGGGCAGGGTCGCCGACATCAGCACCCCGATCATCGTCGCCGAGGTGACGTCGCGGCGCCGGATCGGGCGGCTCGGCAGGGCCGCGCGGGCGATCCAGTACCAGGAGGCAGCGCGGAAGAAGAGCGAGGAGGCCATCAAAGCGCAGGCGATCAGGACCCAGGTGAGGTTGGAGCGGACGATGCTTTCGACGACGTTGTCGATGCCGATCTTCTGGGCGGCGAGGAGGGTCAGGCCGACACCCATGACCCCGGCGACGGCGAGACCCAGGCGACGGGCGACGACGCGGCCCCGCTTGCCGGCCCGCGCCGGGGCGGGATCGAGGGAGGGCAGCCGCTGCGCGGGCCGCCGCGGCCCTCCGTCAGCGGGCCGCAACCCTGCCCAGTGGGCGATCTTCCCGCCGGTCGTCTCCGGCCGCGGGGCCTCGATCGCCTGCTCGTAGACCTCGGTGACCTGATCGGCGACCCGCGGCCAGGCGTAGCGCTGGGCACTGCGCCTCGCGGCTTCGCCCAGCTCCCGCAGGCGCCGCGGCTCATGGTGGATCCGCTGCAGCTCCTCGGCCAGCCGCTGCGGATCGCCCGGCGGGACCAGGAGGCCGTCGACGCCGTCGCTGACGACGTCGCTGTAGCCGGCAATCGCGGAGGCGATCACCGGGGTGCCGGCGGCAAAGGCCTCGGTCAGGACCATCCCGAAGCTCTCGCCCGAGAGCGAGGGCGCGCAGAGGACGTCAGCCTGGTGCAGCTCCGCCCAGAGGCGCTCGCCCGAGACGCGGCCGCGAATGTCCATGAAGCGCAGCAGGTCGGGGTCGGCGACGTAGCGCAGGACGTCCTCCCGCTCGGCCCCGATCACCGTCAGGCGGCAGGGGACGTGCTCGACCAGGGCATTGAAGGCGGTGAGGAGGATCGGCAGGCCCTTGCGCTCCTCCGGCCGGCCCACGAAGAGGATCTTGAGATCGCCGCCGGGCGCCACCGGGTCGCTGGGGGCGGCGTCGACGTCGACGCCGTTGGGGATGATCGTATACTCGCCGCCGAACCAGCGCCGGCCGGTCCAGGCGGCGGCCTCGGAAACGGCGATCCGGGCGGAGAGCCGGTTGAACATGCGCCGCGCCCCGACGGCGTTGGCGATGTAGTTCGGGACCGGCTTGGTCGAATAGGTGTGAAAGGTCCCGACGACCGGGTCACGGGCGCCGAGGGTGGCGTTCCAGCCGACCAGTGGGACAAGCGGCTCGTGCACGTGGATGACGTCGAATCCGCTCGAGCGGACGAGACGCCGGGGGGCGACTACGCCGCCGAGGGGGAACGGCGCGAGGTTGGAGACCGAGCCGTTGGCACCGAAGCCGACGGTGCGGCCGAGGGGGACCAGATAGTCCGGCAGCTCGCGTGCTTCCGCTGGCGCGCGGTGGGTGACGCGGCTGAGCCTCCCTGGCGGGTCGACGGGTGCGAGGACGCGGACATCGTGACCGCGGCCGAGAAACTCCTCTGCCAGGGCCTCAACGTGCCGGTTCACCCCGCCCCGGTAAGACCAGGAGTATGGCGAGACGAGACCTATGCGCACGAGTACCTAAGGGTAGTTCATCGCCCGGCCCCCCTCGCGGAACCAGGCGGGGCGGCGGTCTGCTCAGAGCTGGGTCCCGATCAGACCGAGGATCGCGATGACGAGGGTGCCGATCAACCCGCAACCGACCTGGATGATCGTGCGGTTGAGGGAGCCGATCTCGCCCCGCAGATCCCTCACGTCTTCCCGAATCTCCGTAACTCGAGAGTTGAGATCGTCCAGGCGTGAATCGGTCCAGGTGGATCGCAGCGTCCTCATCTCCACAGAGGCTAGGGCGGGCGGAATCAAGGGTGTCTCGCAGATTGTAACTTTTCGTCTGCGGAAGCGTGGAAGTCGTGTGACTTGGTCCCCTCTGCCCAGGCGAAGCCGGTGAAAACGAGCAGGTAGGCGGCTCCGATCTCCAGCAACAGCGCCCCCGAGTCGTTGGCGAGGGTGCCGACGACGGTGGCGGCGAGGGCTCCGAGGAGCCCGGCCCGCATCGCCGGGACACCGTCGAGCCAGGCCCGCAAGCGGTCGCGCCGGACGTAGGCGAGGACTCCCAGCGCCGCCACAACCGGCAGGAAGGCGAGGAGGACCGGCCGGGAGAAGCTGTGGGCGGAGAGCTGGAGGCGGCGCTGGGCGACGTCGGCGAGGTCACCGAGCCCGCCGGCGTCGAGGACCGAGCGGGTGAGGTGGGCGTTGGCGCCGCTGAGGAGATCGACCAGCGCCAGCAGGGCCAGCACGGCGAAGGGGGCCGCGGTCACGGCGAGGACGGCGCCCCGTCGGCCGCGGCCGGTGATCGCCGCGGCGGCCACGGCCGCCCCGACCGGGAAGACGATCGCCGCCCCGACGTCGGCGCCGAAGCGGCCGGCGGCGAAGACGAAGGCGGCGAGCAGGCCGACGGCGAGGAAGGCGGTCGCCGCCGTTCGGCGCGGGCGAGCGGGGCCGAAGCCGCTCAGCCACGCCCCCGTCCCCGCCACGACCAGCACCGCCAGCAGCGCCTCGAGCTCGTTGCCGATCCCGTAGAAGCGAACGCCCAGCCCCGGGTTCGGGCCGAGCAGCGAGAGCGAGGTCAGCGGCGAGCCCACGACCACGTCGACCGCGTAGGCGAGGACGGTGACCGCGGCGGCGGCGGCGAGCGCCCGGTAGCCGGGCAGCGCCAGCAGCGTCGCCGCCGCCAGGGCAGGGGCACCGAGGCCGACCAGCAGCGCTTCCACCGTCTCCCCCGGTTCGAGGGCCGCCCCGGCCAGCAGCAGCAAGGGCAGGTAGACGACGCTCAGCGCCAGCAGACGGACGCCGACCCGCGCCCAGCCGCCGCGACTGACCGCGGCAACCAGCAGCGTCAGCAGCAGCCAAGTCGCGATCGGCAGCCCGATCACCGGGCCGCGGCGGGACGAGATCACCTCCATCCGCCCGGCAAGCGCTTCGATCGCCGCCGGGTCGACCCGGCCCTCGGCGCGGATCGGCTGCCCGGATACCGCCGCCGGCACCTCGATCCCGAACCAGTCGAGCACCGTCGGAGCGATGTCGGTGGAGAGCACGTAGCCGGCTGTTCGGGTGCTGTCGGAGGTGAGGTTGCCGTGATCGCCGGTGCCGGCGATGCCGATCGGCAGCGGATCGTCGCTCTTGCCGGTGGGTCGTGCGATGGCGATCACAAGACCCACGCGAGCGAGGTCCGCAGCCCGTCGGACCGAGGTGTTGGGGATCTCGGTGAAGCGGCCGCCCAGGCCAGCTCGTGACAAGGTCGAGCGCAGCAGTCCCGGGACGATGTCCGCTGGTGCGCTGTCCGCCCTCTCGACTACTTCATGCCACCAGCGCGCCGGACCGCCTCGCCGCTCCGGAAGCGGGCTGTCATAGAGGGAGTCGAAGACGCGGTTGCCCTGCCCCACATCGAGGTGGGTCTGCTCGGCCGGCACCGTTCCGAGCCCGGCGCTCATCACACCGGGCGAGAAGCCGGCCTCGGCGAGCTCGGCGACGGTGGTCGTGCTGGGTACCCACGCCAGCACCACCTGCTGCTGAGCACCTGCTGTTGAGGGGACGGCGAGGAGCGCGCAGAGCGCTATCGTGACCCCGATGGCTGACCGCACGTTCGCCAAGTTCTCTTTCTTCAAGATCGATCCCGCCTGGCGCCGACGCGACGCCGAGCTGCGCGCCGCCGACAAGCAGGAATTCCTCGCCGCTTGCGAGGACTTCGCCGTCGACCGGTCGCTGCGGGCCTACTCAACCATAGGAACGCGCGGCGACGTCGACCTGGTGCTGTTGAGCCAGAGCGCCAACCTCGACGAGATCCACACCTTCCACGTCGTCCTCGGTCAGAGCGGCCTGGCGAAGTGGGCGAGCACGCCCTACTCGTTCCTCTCGATGACCAAACGCTCCCCCTATTCCGACGAGCAGGCGCGGAGCGAGATCTGCGTCTCCGAACGCAAGTACCTCTTCCTCTACCCGATGGTCAAGCAGCGCCGCTGGTACGGGCTGGCGCCGGAGGAGCGCGGCCGGATCATGAAAAGCCACATCGAGGTCGGCCGCCGCTATCCCGAAATCACGATCAACACGACCTACTCCTACGGGATCGACGATCAGGAGTTCGTGGTCGGCTTCGAGGGCGACGACCCGGGCGAATTCCTCGACCTCGTCAACGAGCTGCGGCCGACCGAGTCGAGCGAGTACACGGAGCTCGAGACGCCGATCTTCACCTGCGTCTCGATGTCGGTCGCGAAGGCGCTCGACGCCCTCGACGGGACGCCCAGCGCCGTCGGCACCAGCGCCCCGGCGCTCGGCTGAGGCGCCGAGTTCCCTATCCTTTCGCGCTCCAATGAGCCAGATCGGAACTGAAACCACCCCTCTTCGCGTGGCGATCGTCGGCGCCGGCCCCTCCGGCTTCTACGCCGCCGAGCACATCCTCAAGGACGGCGACCTGCACGCCCAGGTCGACCTCTTCGACCGTCTGCCGACCCCGTTCGGCCTCGTCCGCGGCGGCGTCGCCCCAGACCATCCGAAGATCAAGTCGGTAATCCGGGTCTACGAAAAAACGGCAGCCCGCGACGGTTTCCGCTTCTTCGGCAACGTCAAGATCGGCCACGACATCGAGGTCGAAGAGCTGGAGAAGCTCTACCACGCGATCGTCTTCACGGTCGGCTGCGAGACCGACCGCCAGCTCGGGATCCCCGGCGAGGACCTGCCCGGCAGTCACGCCGCCACCGCCTTCGTCGGCTGGTACAACGCCCACCCCGACTACGCCAACCGGCAGTTCGACCTTTCCTGCGAGCGCGCCGTCGTGATCGGCAACGGCAACGTGGCGATGGACGTCGCCCGGATGCTCGCCCTGACCGACCATGAGCTGCGCCAGACCGACACCGCCGACCACGCGATCGAGCAGCTCGACCGCAAGCAGATCCGCGAGATCGTCGTCCTCGGCCGCCGCGGGCCGGTCCAGGCCGCCTTCACCAACCCAGAGATCAAAGAGCTCGGGGAGATGGAGGACGCCGACGTCATCGTCGACCCGGGCGAGGTCGAGCTCGACCCCGCAAACCAGGCCTACCTCGGGTCCGGGGAGGCCGACAAGACGACCCGGGTCAACGTGGAGACCTTGAAGGAGTTCGCGGGCCGCGAGCCGGCGGGCAAGAAGCAGCGGATCGTGCTGCGCTTCCTCGCCTCGCCGGTCGAGATCAAGGGCGACGGCAAGGTCGAATCGATCGTCGTCGGCCGCAACGAGCTGGTCGAGGAGGGCGGCACCCTGCGGGCCAAGGACACCGGCGAGCGCGAAGAGCTCGAGTGCGGGCTGGTCCTGCGCTCGGTCGGTTACACCGGCGTCCCGATCGAGGGCGTCCCCTTCGACGAGCGGCGTGGCCTGATCCTCAACGAGGGCGGGCGAATCCTCGACTCCCACGACGCCGGGCACAAGGTCGGCCACTACACCGCCGGCTGGATCAAGCGCGGCCCCTCGGGCGTGATCGGCACCAACAAGAAAGACGCTCTGGAGACCGTCCGCCACCTCTTTGACGACGTCGAGTCGGGGACCCTCCTCGATCCGGCCAACCCGGACCCCGGCGCGGTCGAGGACCTGCTGCGCGAGAAGGGCGTGCGCTTCGTCAGCTTCGAGGACTGGCAGGCGATCGACCAGGCCGAGGTTGGCCGCGGCGAGCCGCACGGCCGCCCGCGGGTCAAGTTCGTCCGGGTCGAGGAGATGCTGGACACCATCGGCGGCGGCGTCTCCTAGCGGTGCCCGCCGACCTGGCCGAGCTGAAGGGCATGATCGAGGCGGCGTTGCCGGGCGCCGTGGCCGAGGTGAGCGACGAAACCGGCACCGGCGACCACATCCGGGCCACCGTCACCGCCCCCCAGTTCGAGGGCCTCTCCCGGATTGACCAGCACCGGCTGGTCAAGGCCGCGGTCAAGGAGCGCTTCGACGACGGCACGATCCACGCGCTGTCGGTCAAGACCAGCGTTCCCGGCTGATTCCAACTCCGCAAAGTCGCGGACAAAAAGTTACACTTAGGTGCGCCACTTGTAGGACTTTTCCTTCTACGCTGGACGCGTGAAGCTGATGCGCTCAACCTGGACCGACTCCCGCCTTGACGACCTGAACAATCGGGTGAGCGAGTTGAGCAGCCGCGTCGACGGGATTCAGCACACGATGGTCTATGGATTCATCGCGATCATGGTCGGGATGATGACCGGCTTTCTGGGTCTGGCCGGCGTCCTCATCACCAAGCTCTGAGCCGAGCGTCCCGCCTCCCTACAATGCAGCCCATGGCCGACCCAGAGTTGAAATCCAAAGTCGAAGAGTTGATCGCCGCAAACCCGGTCCTGCTGTTCATGAAAGGGACCCCGGACATGCCCCGCTGCGGCTTCTCGATGCGCGTGGTCCAGGTGCTGGACCAGGTCGACGTCGAGTACGGCGCGATCGACGTCCTCCCCGCGCTGCAGCCGCTGCGCGAAGTGACGACGGAGATCTCCGACTGGCAGACCTTCCCCCAGCTCTACGTCAACGGCCAGCTCCTCGGCGGCTGCGACATCATCGAGGAGATGTTCGAGTCCGGCGAGCTGGCCGAGGCCCTCGGCGTCGAGCAGCCCGAGGTCGCCGCATCGCCCGCGGAGAGCCTGCCGGCGCAGTCCCCGCCGCTGCAGATCGAATAGCCCTCCGTCGTATAGGCCAAGCAGTTCAAGGACGCAGGGAGCGTGGCGTGCTTCGCACGCGAGCGACCGAGGACGCCAAAATGCGCCGGTCTATACGACGGAGGCGGCTTCGGCAGCGTCCTCTTTCACTTGGAAAGAGGAGCCACAGCCGCAGGCCGCAACCACGTTCGGGTTGTTGACCTGGAAGCCGGCGCCCTGGAGGCCTTCGACGTAGTCGACCTCGGAGCCGAAGACGAACTGCATGCTGACCTTGTCGACGACAACAGAGACGCCGTCGACTTCGAAGACGTGGTCGTCCTCCTTGGCCTGATCAAAGGCAAGCGCGTACTGGAAGCCCGAGCAACCGCCGCCGCGGACCGCGACGCGAAGCGCCTGTTCCTCGCCGGCCTGCGAGCCGAGCAGCTCGCCGATCTTCCCGGCGGCCTTGTCGGTGAGGGTGATTGCGGCTTGGGAGGTATCAGTCACTTCACAAAGTGTAGCGGGAATCGGGGGCGGTAGTGGGTCAGTTTGAATCGCCGCCCCATCCGAAGCGATATCCGCGCTAGCTTCGCGTCGTCCTGACAATCGAAGTGGCGGGAGCGCTGCGCAAACAGCCTCCCGCCCGGCACCGGAAACGGAGTTCCGATGCAAGCGAAGCGTATTCGGCGGCACTGGCCCGCCCATCGCATCCCGCTCCAGCGGGCCGTGATGGCGCTGGCCCTGGAGACCTACCCGCACTGGCGGACCATCCCTGAACTGGCTCGGGAGATCGGCTCCTCGGGGGCGCTGACGCGGGCGGTGATCGAGTTGATCACGATGGGCCTGCTGGAAAGCCACGGCTCCGCCATCCGCCCCACCAAGCCCGTCGCCCACCTTGAACGGCTGAGGCTGCCGTGACGATCAAAGAGCGGTTCGCCCACAACCTGCGCAGCGCTCGCCAGGGCGTCGGTCTCACTCAGGAAGAACTGGCGATGATGACCGAAATGCACCGGACCGAGATCAGCTTGCTTGAGAACGCGAAGCGGACGCCCCGGCTGGATACCCTCGTCAAACTCGTCCGCGCCCTCGACTGCCCAGCCGACGAGTTGATCGAAGGGCTGCACTGGCGCTCGAACTTCAAGACCTACGGCTGCTGGGAGATCACCGACCCCGGCGTTAGGCTCTGATCATGGCCAAGCGCTCCAAGAAGCCTGCCGATCTCAACCGCCTCGCTGCTGCCATCGTCGGCGAGGCGACTGACGAGACGCCGCAGGAGCCAGAGAGCCCCGAAACGCGAGCTGGTCGGTCAGGCGGACAAAGGGGCGGCAAAGTAAGAGCCGAAAGGATGAGTCCCCAGCAACGCTCCGAAGCGGCAAAAAAGGCTGCTCGGGCACGTTGGGCCAAGCGCTAGCTAGTTAGTCGTCCCGTGACGGACGGGGATCGTCGTAGATCGTGCCGCTCCTGCGTTTCTTGGGTCCAACTCGCAGGACGTAGATTGCCCTGATCTCGATATCGACTTCCCAGATCACGCGATAGCGGTCGCGCCCGACATGGACGGCGTAGCAGCCCTCCCATGGCTCCCGAAGAGCCTCAGCCTCGGCAGGCCAAGGCCCGAGCTGGAGACCTTCCAGAAATTTGATTACCTCTTGGTAGGCGCTCCGGTTATTCCTCTTGAGACGATTTAGATCTTCTCGCGCAACGGAAGTTCGAGCTAACCCCCAGCGCCGCTCGTTCCGGTCTCGTCGTCCTCGACGCCCCAGTGGATTTCTCCCTCTTTCGCCTGCTGGCGAGATTTCTCTAGCCTTGCCGCATCTTTTGGATCTGCGTTGATCGCGTCAGTTATCGGAGATGAGCCGCGAACGCGACGACGGAACGCCCCAGAACGGGTCCAAATGTCCTCGCGCTCAATGCGTCGCTCCCTGCGCTGTCGCCGGTGGCGGTCCGCCACGATGATCTTGTCTTCGGATTCTTTGGACCATCCCATACGTTCCTCCTTCCCTAGGTGAAGAACTTCGCCGAAAAGTCTTTAAGTGCGCCCTCAACAAAGCCGCAAGCAACTTTCACCTGCTCCTCGATTGCGTCGAGGTCTGAACCCGGGCGTGGGGGCTCGGGCTCCCGATAAAACGATATCCCCGCAAAGAGGCTTAGGAAATCATCATCGGCTGGATCAAGATCCGCGTGCCAGGCGTATTCATCAGTGCTTCCGACTAGGCTCAGCCCAGCGCCGTCGAGCCCAGGCAATGATTCGCGATCCTCAAGCTTGACGCTGCGAAGAAGCTTCTTCTGAACAACGTCTCCGACATCGCGCTTGCCACCCTCGGGGACATCTGCGAAGACTCGAACTTCCTGCGTGTAGAACGCGACCCGGCGACTCGGGGCGATGGACCGCGTTTCATCGAGAAGCTTCCGAATACGGGCGTAAAGCGTTGGCCTGTCTCGATAGCCAAAGCAGCGAATGCGGACCGTCGAACCATCGATGTCGTAGGTCCAGTACTCCCCTCGGAAGCTGGCCCCAGACGCTCGTAGCTCGCAGGCAGAGAAGATTTCGTCCTCGTTCACTAGGCCGAAAAGGCGGCTGAGCGTCCCGTGCGGGATCTCCTCAACAGGCGGCCATAGGTTTGCTTCGACCACCACGCGTTTTAGAGAGATGTGCTCGTATTGCAGCGCCATAGTCGGTCCACAGAGGCTGGCGCAGTCTAGTCATACCGCGTCCACTTGCTAAAGGAAATTCGGACCTTGGGACGGATTTTGGCAGTTTTTCCGTCCGGTCGCTCAAGCAAAATGGTCAGTATGAACCGGCTGAGCACCGAGAAGCGAGCGCAGATCATCGGCTGCCTCGTAGAGGGCAACAGCATCCGCGCCACGGTCCGCATGACCGGAGCCGCCAAGAACACGATCACCAAACTGCTGGCCGATCTCGGGGAAGCCTGCGCTGACTACCAGGACGGGGCCTTTCAGAACCTCCCGTGCCAGGTGGTCGAGGCCGACGAGATATGGGCCTACTGCTACGCGAAGCAGAAGAACGTTCCCGAGCAGTTCAAGGGCACGCCGGGCTACGGGGATGTATGGACCTTCACGGCCCTCTGCGCCGATACCAAGCTGGTCCCCTCCTGGCTCGTCGGGGAGCGCACGAAATACGACGCGACCTTCTTCCTCGAAGACCTGGCGAGCCGGATGGCCGGGCGCATCCAGCTATCGACGGATGGGCACGCGATGTACGAATCGTCGGTGCGGCAGGCGTTCGGGGTCGACGTGGACTGGGCGCAGATCCAGAAGACCTACGCGGCCGACCCGAGCCAGGGCGGCAAATACAGCCCGCCCGTCTGCACCGGGACCAAGCGGCGCGTCCTCAAGGGCGACCCCGATCCCGACCGGATCTCAACCAGCTACGTGGAGCGGCAGAACCTGACGATGCGTATGGGCATGCGGCGGTTTACCCGCTTGACCAACGGATTCAGCCGTAAGGTCGAGAACCTGGCCCACGCTGTCAGCCTGCACTTCATGCACTACAACTTTGCCCGCCCGCATCGCTCGCTTAAGGAGCGCTACCCGCGCACGCCGGCGATGGCGGCGGGGGTTGCAGATCACATCTGGTCGCTGGAAGAGATCGCGGCGCTGCTGGACTGATTAGGGAGCCGCCTCCCCGCTGGAAAGCCCCAAAACAACGGGGAGGCGGCGGTAGTTGTTACGGCTCGCACGTGCAAGCTATAGGTCCTGCCCGACGGTGTTTCGGTCCTGAATAGGAACCGCCGAGTTATCCGTCCGGGAACGAGGTCAGGATGCACGCGTCAATCCGCATTAGGCGCCACGGCTCGCACCTGCGTGTCTAAGCGGGAAACCCCAAGGTTAGGAGTATCGATGTATTTCGAGATCGTTTCCGCATCCGGCGGTTACCGCGCTCGCATTCGCGGTGGCAACCACGAGATCATGTTCACGAGCGAGGTCTACACGACCAAGCAGAGCGCACAGAACGCGATTGACGTGGTGAAGAACGGCGCGATGTTCGCGACCGTCTACGACCGGACTTAAGAGGTCTCGCTCATCGGGATAGTCTCGATCGGCGGCTTCTCCGCTGAGAACTTCAAGAGACAATCCCATGAGCAGAAGTGGTGCTCGCGGCTGGTGTCCTCCGTCACGGCTAGAAACGTAGTCGGCGGCAGGGCGCCAGCCGTTCTCGCGTGGGCCTCGCACTCGCGCCAGTCGCAGTAGTAGACGCGCTCGATGCTCATGTTGCTGTGCCTTTCGTGGTCATGGGCGTGCCTCCTCCTCAAACTGACCCACTACCTCGGGGGCGAGCTTTTCAGACCGCGTGTCTAGAATCGCCAGCGTGACCCCGCCCGGAGAGACTGCGGTCGTTTGCGACACGACCGCCTATCTGCCAGCGGAGCTGCTGGCCGAGCGCGGGATCGAGACGATCAGCCTCTACGTCTCGGTCGACGGTGAGCAGGAGCGCGAGGCCGACATCACCGACTATCCCGGCTTCTACGAGCGGCTGCGTTCCTCCGAAAGCGGCGCCACCACCTCGCAGCCCTCGATCGGCGACTTCCTCGCCGTCTACGAGCCGCTGCTGGCCGCCGGCAAGGAAGTCGTCTCGATCCACATCTCCGCCGGCATCTCCGGCACCTTCGAGGCCGCCGGTCAGGCGCGGGAGCGTCTCGTCGAGGAAGGCAAGGGGGGCGAGCGAGTCCACGTCATGGACTCGCGCACCGCCGCCGGCGGCATGGGCCTCTGCGCCCTCGGAGCCGCCGCGGCCGGCGGTGACGCGCAGGCGGCGCTGGCGCAGGCGCAGGAGACGCGCGAGTCGCTGAAGATGTGGTTCGCGATCGACACCCTCGAGTACTTGCGGCGCGGCGGGCGGATCGGCGGCGCCCGGGCCTGGATCGGCGGCGCCCTGAAGATCAAGCCGATCCTCACCCTGGAAGAGGAGATCACGCCGGTGGAGCGCGTTCGCACCCGCGCCCGCTCCCTCGAGCGCCTCCGCGGCTACGCCCGCCAGCGGCACGACTCCGGCGCCGACGGCTGGGTCGTCCAGCACATCCAGGACAAAGAGACCGCCGACGCGCTGATCGAAGACTGTTACGAGATCTTCGGCTGCGACCCCGTCTTCATCTCCGAAATCGGCCCGGTCCTCGGCGCCCACGTCGGCCCCGGTCTGCTCGGCGTCGGCTCGGTTCGCACCGAGCTGGTCAGCTAGGAATCGCCGCTAGCGGCGGCGACTACGGCGGCGGCGCATCATCGCCCGCACGCCGATCGCGAAACCGATCGCGGCGGCACCGACGATCAACTGCTGTTTGTGCTCCTCCGCCTGGCGGCGCCAGTCGGTGAGCTCGTTGACGCGGTGACGGAGCGCTTCCACCGAGCCGCCGAGCTCGAGCCGCTTGCGGTCGATGTCGCTCCGGATCTCCGCCGGCGAGCGGCCTGGTGCGCCAGTGGTCACGCGCTCTCCTTTTCCAGCATCTCCTTGGTCAGTTTCGCCTCTTCGATCGCCTGTTTTGGCACCGGCGGAGAGCCGGCCCGGACCGAGCGATAGGCGAGGAAGCCCGCGAGGGCAGCGAGCAGGAGGAAGATCGCCGCGGTGACGAAGTAGCCGGCCCAGATGTTGCCGTCGAAGACTTCTTCGCCGAGCAGCCAGGCGATGCCGTGCAGGATCAGGATCAGGGCGAGGAAGCCGAAAGTGCCGGCGGCCACTCCGACGGCGGAGCCGCGGAGGATCTTGCCGACTTTGTCGGAGACCTCCGCCTTGGCGAGCTCGATCTCCTCGCGGACCAGCGTCGAGGCGTTTTCAGAGACCTCGACGACGAGGTCGGCAAGCGACTTGTGCTCCGGCGGGGGCGGCGGGACGGGAGGCGGGATTGGCGGCGGGGTGGGCTCGGCCATCGCTTACTCCGGCGGGTCCTCGTCGTAGAAGCGGCGGTAGAGCAGTGCCGCGAGGCGCGTGGCGGCGATGCTGGCGAGCGCGCCGGTGGCGGCCAGCAGGCCGCTCCAAACGAGGCGTTTGACCAGATCATTCTCCACTAGCTCGAACCTTTCCCCACGGGAACTCGGCAGTAAACCAGGTTGCGCGGCCGGCGGTGGGAGACGACGCCCAAACCGCTCACCGCGGCTCCAGCCCGTCGCAGATCGTCGTCACCAGGAGGTCGCGGGCCTGGTCGAAGTCGCTGTCGGCGGCGGGGATCGTGCCGAAGATCCAGCCGGAGAGGAGCTGCTCGATCGCCCCGTAGAAAGCCATCGAAGCGAAGAGCGGGTCGACGTCGAGGCGGAAGACACCCTGCTCCTGCCCCTCCGCGACGATCCGCGCGATCGACTCGTAGGCGCGGCGGATCTCCTCCAGGTGGGTCTGGCCGAAGGAGTTGGCGGCACGGGTGACCTCGACGATGATTACCTTCATCAGGTCGGGGTCATGACGGTAGGACTCGAAGATGAAGGTCGCGACCGCGCCCAGCTTCTCGCGCGGGTCCGAGCCGGCCCGGTCGGCCTCCTCGATCGCCGCCAGCAGCAGCGACCAGCGCTCGACGAAGAGTTCGTTCAGGACCTCGTCCTTGGAGCGGAAGTAGTGGTAGACGAGGCCGTAGGCGACCCCCGCCTCGTCGGCGATATCGGAGACGCGGGTGGCGTGGAAGCCCTGGCGGGCGAAGACGCGGACGGCGGCGTCGAGGATCTGGCGGCGCTTGTCGGCCGGCGGCGCTTGCGCCATCAGGCGTGGCTCCCGGTCGCTTCCGGCCAGAGGTAGGCGTGGGGCTGGCGGTTGGCCAGCGAGGGCACCGCCTCGCGCACGCGTCGCAGAGCGTCGAAGTCGAGGTCGGCGCTGACGAAGCACTCGCCGTCGGGGGCCGTCGCGAGGACCACTCCCCAGGGGTCGACGATGGTCGAGCGGCCGAAGGAGCTGTAGTAGGGCGGCGCCTCGCCCCACTGGTTGGGAGCGATGACGAAGAGCTGGTTCTCGATCGCGCGAGCCCGCAGCAGCACCTCCCAGTGGTCGCGGCCGGTCGCCAGGGTGAAGGCGGCGGGGACGGCGATCAGCTTCGCGCCGCGCAGGGCGAGGATGCGGAAGAGCTCGGGGAAGCGCAGGTCGTAGCAGATGGTCAGCCCGGCGCTGAGCTCGCCGACGGGCGCCACGACGGCTTCCTGCCCTGCCTGCTCGTGCGCGGACTCGCGGTAGGAGACGCCGCCGGCGTCGACGTCGAACATGTGGATCTTGCGGTAGACAGCGAGGTCCTCGCCCTCGGGCCCGACGAGGACCGAGGTGTTCGACGCCTTCCCCCCCTCCTCGCCGCGCTCGCAGATGCTGCCGGCCAGCAGGTGGATGCCGAGCGCGCGCGCCCAGCCGCGGGCGGCGGTAAGGCTGGGCCCGTCGAGCGCCTCGGCGCCCGCGACCATCTCCTCGCCGCTGCCGAAGAGGTTCCACTTCTCCGGCAACGCCACCAGCTCCGCCCCCGCCGATGCGGCGGCGCGGACCAAGCGCTCGGCTGCCTCGAGGTTGCGGGCCTTGTCGCCCTGGGAGTTCAGTTGTACCGCCGCTACTCGCACAGACCCTCCGTTGATTGACGAGTCAATCAGGAGTATATGGGGGTCCGGAGGCGCTAGATGCCGAGAGCGTGCGCGACGATTCTGTCGAAAACCGGCGTCGGAATCAACGGTTTCAGCCGCGCCTGCACCTTCGCGTCGAGGCCGACGAGGTAACGGGACCGCGGCCGCTTCGACTCCAGCGCGTGGGCGATTGCCTTGGCGACCTTCTCCGGCGGGATTCCCCGTTCGGCCGTGTCCTGGATCACCTTGCGGAACCGTTCGATCGCGCTGCCGTAGAGGATGTCGGTTCGCGGTGCTCTGGCTTCGAGCTCGCCGGCCTCACGCTGACCGCGGTCCCAGATCGGGGTGTCGATCGAGCCCGGCTCGATGATCGAGACGCGCAGCCCCCACGGCCGCAGCTCCTGCCGGAAGACGTCGCCGATCGCCTCCGTCCCGAACTTGGCCGCGTGGTAGGCACCGGTGAAGGGGAAGGCGACGCGGCCGCCGATCGAGCTGACGAAGACGACCCGCCCTTCGGCCCGGCGGATGAACGGGAGCATCGCCTGGGTCATCGCCACGTAGGCGACGAGGTTGACCTCGAGCTGGCGGCGGAAGTCCTCCAGCGGAATCGTCTCCAGCGGTCCCGGGATGGCGACGCCGGCGTTGTTGACGAGCCCGTCGAGGCGGGCGCCGGCCTCATTCTCGATTCGCTCAGCGGCGGCGGCGACCTGCTCGGGCTCGGTGACGTCGAGGAAGATCGGGGTGAGGCGGGCCGAGGCGGCCTCGCTCAGCGCCTCGGCGTCGGTTGCTTTGCGGACGCCGGCGAAGACGCGCCAGCCCGCGCCCTCAAGCCGCAGCGCGGTGGCGCGGCCGATGCCGGTCGAGGCTCCGGTGACGAGAACGGTTCGCATCCGTCGAGGCTACAGAGGCGGGGGCGTAACCTTGTGATGTCGTGAACGAGATCCCCAGGGACGACGCCGAGCGTAAGCAAGTGACGGTGCTGTTCGCCGACGTCAGCGGCTCGATGGACTTGGCCGAGCAGCAGGACCCGGAGGAGTGGCGGAAGATCATGCAACGCTTCTTCTCGCTGCTGGGGGAGAGCGTCGCCGAGTTCGAGGGGACGGTCGACAAGTTCACCGGCGACGGGATCATGGCGATCTTCGGCGCCCCGGTCGCCCACGAGGACCACGCGCGGCGGGCCTGCTACGCGGCCCTGCGGATGCTCGAGGACGTCGCCGACTACGCCGCCGAGCTGCGGCGAGCCCAGGGGCTCAACTTCTCGACCCGGATCGGGATCAACTCGGGCGAGGTGGTGGTCGGGGCGATCGGCGGCGAGGGCAGCGCCTACACCGCCATCGGCCACACCGTCGGCCTTGCCCAGCGGATGGAGGCTCTGGCCGAGCCCGGCAAGGCCTACCTGACCGAGCACACCGCCGAGCTCGCTCGCGGTTACCTCGACCTCGAGGACCTCGGCGAGTTCGAGATCAAAGGCGCCAGTCAACCGGTGCGCGTCTTCGAGCTGGCGGGCGTCGGCGCCGCCCGCTCCCGCCTCGACCTCGCCCGCGAGCGTGGCTTCTCCCGCTTCGTCGGGCGCGAGCGCGAGCTGGAGGTGCTGCGGGAGCGGCTCACCGCCGCCGGCGCCGGCGAAGCGCTCGCGGTCGGCGTCGTCGCGGAGCCCGGCGTCGGCAAGAGCCGGCTCTACCACGAGTTCGTGCAGCTCTGCCGCAGCGAGGGGGTCGAGGTCTTCGAGGCGCAGGGGCAGGCGCACGGCAAGGCGATCCCCTACATGCCGATCCTGCAGATGCTGCGCGCCTTCTTCGGCATCGCCGACAGCGACCGCGAGCAGCTGGCGCGGGAGAAGATCGCCGGCCGGGCACTGCTCCTCGACGCGTCGTTTGCCGACGATCTGCCGCTGCTCTTCGACTTCCTCGGCGTTCCCGACCCCGAGCGGCCGGTGCCGCAGATGAGCCCGGAGGCCCGCCAGCGCGCGCTCGCCGACGTCCTCTGCCGGCTGACCACCAACCCGGCCCGGCGCAAGAGCCTGGTCCTGGTGATCGAGGACCTGCACTGGCTCGACGAGGGCAGCCAGGCGATGCTGCAGGGGCTGATCGAAGGGTCCGAGGGGACGCCCACCCTGACCCTGGTCAACTACCGACCGGAGTACGCGCCCCCCTGGGGAGAGCACCCGGCCTGGAGCGTCGTCGAGCTGGCGCCGCTGCGAGAAGCCGACACTCGTGAGCTACTGCGCGACCTCGCGGGCGAAGACCCCTCGCTCGACGGCCTCGACGAGCCGATCCACGAGCGCACCGGCGGCAACCCCTTCTTCATCGAGGAGATCGTCCGCGAGCTGGCCGAATGCGGCCACCTGCAGGGCGAGCGCGGCTCCTACCGGCTGGCCCGGCCGATCGAGGACGCGGGGGTGCCGGCGACCGTGCAGGCGGTCCTCGCCGCCCGCATCGACCGCCTCGGGCCGCAGGCAAAGCCGCTGCTGCAGGTTGCCTCGGTGGTCGGCAAGGAGGTCAGCGTCGAGGCGCTCGGGATCGCCGCCGGGATCGACTCCGAAGCGCTGGAGCCGACGTTGCGCGAGCTGATCGAGGCCGGCTTCCTCTACGAAGCCGAGCTCTACCCGCAGCGGATCCTCGCCTTCCGCCACCCGCTCACCCGCGAGGTCGCCTACGGCACCCAGCTCGCCGACCAGCGCGCCGCCACCCACGCGGCGGCGGCGCGGGCGCTGATCGAGCTCAACCCGCCCGACCGCCACGACGAGCTCGCGGCCCTGATCGCCGACCACATGCGGGCGGGGGGCGAAACGCTGGAAGCCGCGCGCTGGTCGGCTCGCGCCGCCCACTGGGCCGGCCACAGCCGCCCGCGCGAGTCGCTGCGGCTTTGGCACGACGTCACCGAGCTGGTCGCCGAAATCGAGGAGCGCAACGAGGAGACCGACGCGCTGGCGGTCGGCTCGCGCCTCCTGCAACTGCAGTACGCCTGGCGGGTGGGGATGAGCCGCTCCGAAGAAGAGCGGCTGGCAAGCGAAGCCACCGAGATCGCCAGCCGCCGCAACGACCTCCACTCGCTGGCCCTGTTGCGGCTCGCCACCGGGGTTCGCCCGGGCCTCCCCCACGCCGCCGAGGAGTGGCTCGCCGCGGTGCGTGAGACGACCGAGATCGCCGACCGCTCCGGCGACCGCCACCTGCGGGTCGCGGTGCGAGCGGCGGGAGCCTACGCCTTCCTCTGCACCGGCAAGTTCGCGGAGTTCGAGGGGGCGCTCGACGAACTGCTGGAGCTGGTCGACGGCGACGGCGCCATCGGCGCCGGCATCGTCCTCGGCAGCCCGATCGCCTGGGCGCTGATGGGCAAGGGAATGGTGCGGCGCGAGCAGCTCGAATTCGACGAGGCCGAAGAGCTCTTCAATCGCGCTCTCGAGGTCGCCATCGAGGAAGACGACCCCGAGACGGCGAGCTGGGTGCGCAGCAACCTGGCGGGGATGATGGCGATGCGCGGCGACGCCGAGGCCGGGCTGGGTGCCGCCCGGCGCAACGTCGAGCTGACCGACAAGCTCGGCGACGTCTTCTCGCGCACCCTCGCCCTCGCCAACCTGGCCTGGATCGAACTCAACGCGGGCGAGGCGGAGTCGGCGCTGCGGTCGATCGAGGAAGCGGAGCGGCTCTACCTCGAGGCGATGGGCAACGGTGGCGAGATGGAAGCCTGGCGGGGGCAGCTACGGGCGCAGGCGCTGACCGCGGTCGGCCGGCCGGAGGAGGCGATCGAAGTGGCCGAAGAGGCGGCCGCGGTTGCCCGCGAGCGGGGGATGATGTGGACCTATCCGGTGGCGATGCTGGCGCTCTCACGGGCGCTTCGGGCCGCCGGCCGCGACGGCGCCCTGGAGGCGCTGGAAGAGGCCGAGCGCGTTGCCCGGCGGACCCGGGCGGACTCGCTGATGCTCGACCTCGAGGCCGAGAAGGGCCTGATCGAGGCGAGCGCCGGGGGCTCGGGCCGGCCGATCGGCTGAGGCTCAGCCGCGGCGCTCGAGCTCGGCGACCAGCAGCTTCGTGTGCAGGGCCGCGATCAGGTCCTTCAGCGGCTCGGCTCCCACTTCCAGCATCTCGACGACGCGGTCGGGCGAGACCTCGCCGGCGAGCCGCTCCATCACCACGTCGACCTCCTGGCGCACCAGCTCTTCGATCGCCGTCTTGTAGCGGAGGGTGTCGTAGACGGTGAAGCCGATTTGCTCGTCGTAGCCGCCGGCGCGGAAGCGGCTGATCGCCTCGATGATCGTCACGTCGGAGGGCGAGTAGCCGCGGCTGTTCGGGGTCAGGACCTCGAGCTCGGCGAGGCGGTCGAGCACCTCCTTGGGGACCCCGTAGCGGTCGCGCACCTCGGCCGCGCTGGTGCGTGAGCGCTCGCCGGCGAGGGCGCGGTCGAGGATCTGGTCACCCAGCTCGAGCATCGCTTCGGCCCGGTCCGGATCCTCCTCGAGCACGGTCTTGATCGCCTTCAGCGGCAGGTAGCGCTCCTCCTGCAGGCGCTTGATCAGGCGGATCCGGTCGACGAACTCGGGCGGGTAATAGGCCATGTTGCGGCTCGTCTTCACCGGTTCGGGGAGCAGGCCCTCGCGCAGGTAGTGCTTGATCGTCGGCGCCGGGACCCCCGAGGCCTTCGCCAGCTCGCCCATCCGCAGCAGGCCGTTGCCGCCGCGGCGCTCCCACTCGCCGCTCACGCGCGGAACTCCCCGCCGGGGGCGGCGGCGGGCCCGGCGGCGGCCCCCTCCTCCTTCAGCGCCGCGATCTCCTCCGCGGAGTAGCCGACCTCGCGCAGGACCTCGTCGGTGTGCTCGCCGAAGGCAGGGGCCGGGCGGCTGGGGTCGCCGGGGGTGCGGCCCATCTTCACCGGCACCCCGAGCTGGCGCACCGTCCCCAACTCCGGCTGCTCGAGCTCGACCACCATCCCCCGCTCCCGCACCAACTCGGAGTCGAGCGCCTCGTCGAGGTCGAGGACCGGCTCGATGCAGCAGTCGTGCTCGTCGTTGAAGGCGAGCCATTCGGCGCGGGTGCGGGAGCGGAAGATCGCCGCCACCTGCTGCCAGGCCTCCGAGCCGGGAGCCTCGAACTGCTTCTCGATCAGGTCGGGACGCTCGACGCCGTTACAGAGGGCTGCCCAGAACTTCGGCTCGAGGGCGCCGCAGGTGACCCAGCCGTCGGCAGCCTCGTAGGGCAGGTAACAGATCAGCCCGCCGGCGAGCTGCTGGTCGCCGCGCCGCGGCACCTCGCCGTCGCAGAAGAAGCGGCCGGCGACCATCGCCAGCCAGGAGAGGGCGCCGTCGGCCATCGAGACGTCGACCATCTGTCCCTCGCCGGAGCGGCGGCGCTCGTGCAGCGCCGCCATCACCCCGAAGGCGCCCATCAGGGCGCCGCCGCCGAGGTCGGCGATCTGGCCCGCCGACTGCACCGGCGGCCCGTCCTTCGTGCCGGTGAGGCCGAGCAGCCCGACCAGGCCGAGGTAGTTCATGTCGTGGCCGGCGCGCTGGGCATAGGGCCCGTCCTGGCCGTAGCCGGTGATCGCGCAGTAGACGACGCCGGGGTTGGCCTCGCGCATCCGCTCGTAGCCGACGCCGAGGCGGTCGAGTACTCCCGGCCGGAAGCCGTCGAGGACGACGTCGTGGGCGGCAACCAGGCGCAGCAGCGCCTCCCTCCCCCGCTCCTGCTTGAGGTCGAGCCGGACCGAGCGCTTGCCGCGGTTGAGCGAGAGGTAGAGCGAGGAACGGGTGCCGAGGGCGGCGTGCTCCTCGTCGCCGTAGTAGGGCGGCGCCCAGCGGATGTAATCACCCATCCCGGTGTCCTCGACCTTCAGCACCTCGGCGCCGAAGTCGGCCAACAGCAGCGAGCAGAAACCCCCGGGCAGCAGCCGGGTCAGGTCGAGGACCTTGACGTCGCTAAGCGGTAGAGCGCTCACGCCTCGGGACCCCGAGCAGCTCGCGCGCCTCGGCGACGCTGGCGGGGCGGCGGCCGATGTCTTCGGCCATCTGGCGCGCCTTGCCGATCAGCTCGCCGTTGGACTTCGCCATCTCGCCGTTGGGTAGGTAGAGGTTGTCCTCGACGCCGGCGCGGACGTTGCCGCCGAGGACGAGCGAGGAAGCCAACAGCTTCCACTGGTCGCGGGAGATGCCGATCACCTGCCACTGGTTGGGGCCCTCGGGGCCGCCGGGGATCTGGTCCGACATCAGGGTGACGTTGCGTGGGGTCGGGCGGATGCCGCCCGTCACCCCCATCACCAGGGAGATCTGCAGCGGCGGCTCCAGCAGCCCCATGTCGATCAGCGGGTCGAGGTTGGCGACGTGGCCGGAGTCGAAGCACTCGTGCTCGGGCTTGATCCCCAGCTCTTTCATCGCGGTGAGGAACTCGATGATCGTGTCGAAGCTGTTCTCGAAGACGGCTTTGAAAACGAAGTCCTTGCGCCGCCGCGAGTACTTCGCGTAGTTCATCGAGCTCATGTTGAGCGCGGCGACGTCGGGACGGCAGGCGCGCAGGTACTCCAGCCGCTTCTCGATCGGGATCCCGATCGCCCCGGTCGAGTAGTTGACGATGACGTCGCCGACCTCGGCCAGGATCGCCTCGGTGATCGCCTTGAAGTCCTCGACCTCATAGGAGGGAGTGCCGTCGGGTTTGCGGGCGTGGATGTGGATCTGCGAGGCGCCCTCGTCGACGGCGCGACGGGCCTCGGCCGCGTACTCGGCCGGCGTGTAGGGGATCGCCGGGCACTGGTCGCGGTTGGCGATCACGCCGCTGATCGAGCAGCTGATGATCACCGGATCGCCGAATTGACTCATTTGTCAAGCCTCCCCAGGGCGCGAAAACCAAGCAAATCGGCGGACGCAGGGAGCGTGGCGTGCTCTGCACGCGAGCGACCGAGGACGCCGAGATGCGCCGGTTTGCAGCGTCCTGGGCTCATACCGGCATCACGCCGTGGCGTTTGCGCGGCTTCTCGACGTGCTTGTCGCGCGCCATCCGCAGGGCTTTGACGATCGTCGGCCGAGTCTCGCGCGGGTCGATGATTTCGTCGATCACGGCGTTGCCGGCGGCGATGTAGGGGTCGATCCGCTCGCGGACCGCGTTCAGCATCGCCTCGCGGGCGGCCTCGGGGTCCTCGGCTGCCTCGATCGCCGAGCGGCCGATGATTTCCACCGCCCCCTCGGCGCCCATTACCGAGATCTCCGCGCCGGGCCAGGCGACGATCAGGTCCGGCTCGTAGGCCTTGCCGCACATCACGTAGTAGCCGGCGCCGTAGGCCTTGCGGACGACCACGGTCACCTTCGGCACGGTGGCGCGGCTGACCGCGTAGAGGAGCTTGGCGCCGTGGCGGATGATCCCCGTGTGCTCGACCTTCGAGCCGACCATGAAGCCGGGGATGTCCTGGAGGAAGACGAGCGGGACGTTGAAGGCGTCGCAGAGGTTGATGAAGCGGGCCGCCTTGTCGGAGGAGTCGTTGTCGAGGACGCCGGCAAGCTGCTTCGGCTGGTTGGCGACGATCCCGACCGGCTGGCCGCCGAAGCGGGCGAAGCAGGTGATGACGCTGCGGGCGAACTTCGGCTTGACGTCGAACCACTCGCCGTCGTCGACGATCTCGGCGATCACCTCGTACATGTCGTAGGGCTTGCGGTTCGACTCGGGGACGATTTCCATCAGCTTCTCCGACATGCGGTCGATCGGATCGGCGGCCTCGCGCAGCGGCGGCTTCCCTTCCCAGTTGGAGGGGAAGAACGAGAGGTAGGTCTTGATCGCGGCGATGCACTCCTCGTCGTCGGCCACCTCGAGGTCGCCGACGCCCGATTTGCGGCAGTGCACCTTGGCGCCGCCGAGCTCCTCCATCGTGATGTCCTCGCCGGTGACGGCTTTGGTCAGGTGCGGGCCGGCGAGCGCCATCGCGCCCTGGCCGGAGACCATCGGCACGAAGTCGGCGAGCGCCGGGATGTAGGCGGTGCCGGCGGCACAGGGACCCATCATCGCCGCCACCATCGGGATCACCCCCGACATTTCGACCTCCTCGCGGAAGAGGTGGCCGGAGCCGGCGAAGAGCGAGCCGGTCGCCTCCTGGATGCGGGCGCCGGCGCTGTCCAGCAGCCAGATGAACGGCATCCGCTTGGTCAGCGCCATCTCCCGCAGGCGGGTGACCTTGAGCTCGCCGGTCATCCCCATCGAGCCGGCCATCACCGTGAAGTCGTAGGCGGCGATACAGCAGGGGCGCCCGTCGACGTCGCCCCAACCGGTGATGACGCCGTCGGCGGGCGCCTCTTTCCCCTCCATCGCCCGCTGCGAGAAGTGGGGCTGGCCGTGCAGGCCCATCTCGACGAAGCTGCCCGCGTCGACCAGGAGGTCGATCCGCTCGCGCGCGGTCAGCTTGCCGCGCTCGTGCTGCTTGGCGATCTTCTCCTCGCCGCCGCCGAGCTTCGCCTTGGCGCGGCGCTCGTGCATCTGCTCGGTCAGGTCGCCGAGCGACGAGGCACCGGGCAACAGGTGCCGCGGCTGCTCCTGCTCCTCGCTCGCCATCAGCGGCCTTTCCACTGGGGGTCGCGCTTCTCGAAGAAGGCACTGACCCCCTCGACGATGTCCTCGGTGGTGAAGGTGAGCGAGAGCTGCGAGCGCAGGAACTCGAGCGCGTCGTCGAGCGCCATGTCCTGCTGCCGGTACATCGCGTCGTGGCCGAGCCGCATCAGGACCGGGCTCTTGGAGGCGAGCTTCGCCGCCCACTCGGCGACGGCGCCCTCGAACTCCGCGGCCGGGACGACCTTGTTGGCGAGCCCGAACTCGACCGCTTCCTCCGCGGAGAGCCGCTCGCCCAGAAGCATCATCTCGTTGACCTTCTTGCGCGGGACGTTGCGGTAGATGATCGACATGATCATGTAGGGGAAGGCGCCGACGTTGATCTCGGGGGTGCCGAAGGTCGCGCCCTCTTTGGCGATCACCAGGTCGCAGGAGAGGGCCAGGCCCATGCCGCCGGCGAGGACGTGCCCGTTGACCGCGCAGAGCGAGGGCTTGCCGAGCCGCGGCATCAGCCGGAAGAACTCGAGGAAGAGGTCGGAGGCGAAGTGTTTCTGGATCAGCGGCAGGTCGGCGGCGAAGCCGCCGAGGTCGGCGCCGGCGCAGAAGGCTTTGTCGCCGGCGCCGGTGAGGACGACTGCGCGGACCTCCTCGGAGGCCTTCGCCAGCTTCATCGCGGCGACCAGCTCGACCAGCATCTGGCCCGAGAGCATGTTGCGCTTCTCGGGGTCGTTGAGGGTCACCGTGGCGACGCCGTCGGCGACCTCGTAGGCGACCTTCTCGAACTCTCCCTGGGGCATCCGGGCCGGAACCATAGCCGACAACGTTGAAAGTGGGAAGTGCTACTGTCCACTTTGCCTCAAAGGGAACTACGAAAGGGAGAGACAGTGGCCACGGCAACCGGCGGCTCCAGCGTCATCAAGCCCGACTTCGAGTCCGGGCGCAAGCACTTCATCTTCACCCAGGAGCACGAAGACCTGCGCGAGTCGATGCGCTCGTGGGTCGAAAAGGAGCTCTGGCCCCACCGCAACGAGTGGGAGGACACCTACTGGCCGACCGAGAAGATGAAGCGGGCTGGCGAGCTCGGCTACCTCGGCCTCTGCTTCCCCGAGGAGTACGGCGGCCAGGGCGGCGACTACTTCTACTCGCTGGTCCGGGCCGAGTGCATGAGCTACTCCGGCTCCGGCGGCACCAACATGGGCTTCGCCGTGCAGACCGACATGGTCCTCCCCCCCATCCACCTGCTCGGCACCGAGGAGCAGAAGCGCAAGTACCTCGAGCCGGGCCTGAAGGGCGACAAGGTTGGCTCGCTCGGGATCACCGAGCCGGGCGCCGGCTCCGACGTCGCCGGGATCCGCACCACCGCGATCCGCGACGGCGACGAATACGTGATCAACGGCTCCAAGACGTTCATCACCAACGGGCCGCGCGCCGACTTCATCGTCCTCGTCTGCAAGACCGACCCGGACGAGCGCCACGCCGGCATCACCCTCTTCGTCGTCGACCTGCGTGACGAGAACGGCGAGAAGGTCCCCGGCTTCAGCGTCTCCAACGAGCTGGAGAAGATGGGGATGCACGCCTCCGACACCGGCGAACTCGCCTTCGAAGATGTCCGCGTCCCCGCCGACGCGGTTCTCGGCGAGGTCGGCAAGGGCTTCTACCACATCGCCTGGGAGCTCCAGGGCGAGCGCCTGGTCGCCGCCGCCGGCTGCCACGCGGGAGCGGAGCGGATGATCGAGAAAACGCTCGTCTACGCGAAGGAGCGCGAAGCCTTCGGCCGCCCGATCGGCAAGTTCCAGGCGATCCGACACAAGTTCGCCGAGATGGCGACCCAGGTCGAGGCCGCGAAACAGTTCACCTACTCGACCGCCTGGCGCTTCGGCAACGGCGAGTACCCGGTCCGCGAGATCACCATGGCCAAGCTCTTCGCCTCCCGCATCGCCTGCGACGTCGCCGACGAGTGCGTCCAGATCCTCGGCGGCTACGGCTACATGAAGGAGTACGAGATCGAGCGCGCCTACCGCGACGTCCGCCTCAACCGCATCGGCGCCGGCACCGACGAGGTGATGCTCGACGTGATCGGGCGGAGCTACGGGCTGTAGGGCTACCGCGTCGCGATGACCGTCGCGATGGTGGCGAGGACCGCGAGCGTGTTCACGCCCCACAGCTGGAAGATCAGCTTCCGGAGGTCGCGGATGTCGGTGTCGACCCGCTCGAAGCCGGCATCGACTTTTCGCGCCAGGTCATCAAGTCGGGTGTCAGACCACATCGTCCTCTTCATGCCCTCCACGCTACCGGGAAAGGTGTGACAAGAAATGCTTTGTCTGCAAATTTATAGCACCAACCTCGTGCCATGACTGGGGCAGAGCGCGTCCGCGCCTATTACGAGGCCCTCAACACCGGTGACGCCGCGGCGGTGTCGTCTCATTTCACCGACGACGCGGTCCACTACTACACGCGGCTCGGGCCACATGAGGGAGCGAAGACGATCGGCGGCCTCGCCGCGCTCGGCGTGTCCTCGATCGACGCCCAGTGGTACATCGAGAACGCGATCGAGCAGGGCGACCAGGTCGCGATCGAGTGGACGATGACCTGGCGCGACCCGCAGAGCGGCGACAGGCGCCTCGACCGCGGCGCCGAGTGGTTCCTGATCCGCGACGGCAAGATCGCCGAGGTCCGCGCCTACCACCACGGCGGTAAGAAGAACCCGCAGGGCGACCTGCTGGGGTTCGACCACGAGGGCCGCGGCTACCGCATGCTCTCCGACTGGCAGGCACCCGCGACGAAGGAGGAACCCGCATGAGCGTGGTCAAGGACAGCGGCGCCCGGGCGACCCTGCCGCCCTTCGGGGAGGAGCACGAGGAGCTGCGGGAGACCGTCACCCGCTTCGTGCAGAAGGAGATCGCCCCGAACGTCGACGAGTGGGAGGCGGCGCGGGAATTCCCCCGCGACCTCTACAAGCGCTGCGCCGAGCTGGGCTTCCTCGGGCTGAAGTTCCCCGAGGAGTACGGCGGCCAGGGCGGCACCCACCTGCACGACGCGATCTGGGTCGAGGAGCTGGCCCGCTCCGGCGGCTCCGGCGGCGTCGCCGCCGGCCTCAACGCCCACACCTCGATCGCGATGCCGCCGATCTTCAACTTCGGCACCGAGGAGCAGAAGCAACGCTGGCTGGTCCCGGGGATCGCCGGCGAGAAGATCGGCGCCCTCGGGATCACCGAGCCCGGCGCCGGCTCGGACGTCGCCTCGCTCGCCACCACCGCCAAGCGCCACGGCGACACCTACGTCGTCAACGGCGCCAAGACCTTCATCACCAACGGCGTCCGCGCCGACTTCCTCGTCTGCGCCTGCAAGACGACCGCGGAGGGCGGCCACGGCGGCATTTCCTTCCTTGTCCTCGAGCGCGAGATGCCCGGCTACGAGGTCAGCCGCAAGCTCGAGAAGATGGGTTGGCACTCCTCCGACACCGGCGAAATCTCCTTCTCCGACGTCGAGGTCCCGGCCGAGAACCTGCTCGGCGAGGAGAACGGCGGCTTCAAGCTGATCATGGCCAACTTCGCCTGGGAGCGGCTGCTGATGGCGATCGGGGCCGTTGGCGCCATGCAGCGCCTGATCGAGACCACCGTCGCCTATGCCTCAGACCGCGAAGCCTTCGGCCGCCCGATCGGCAAGTTCCAGGCGATCCGCCACCACGTCGCCGAGATGGCGACCAAGGCCGAGGCCTCCCGCGCCCTCACCTACAACGCCCTCCGCCTCTTCCACGAGGGCCAGGACTGCATCCAGCAGGTCTCGATGGCAAAGCTGATGACCCAGCGCGCCGTCCTCGAGATCGCCGACCAGTCCCTCCAGATCCACGGCGGCTATGGATACATGCGCGAGTACGGCATCGAGCGCGCCGTCCGCGACGCCCGCCTCGGCCCGATCGGCGGCGGCACCGACGAGATCATGAAAGAGATCATCGGCAAGACGATGGGGTTGTGAGCGGTGTTCCTTTTGGGCGCTACAACGCCCAAAAGGAACACCGCTGGGTCCGTCAGAAGAGGAGGCGCTGGCCGTGGGCGAGGGGCACTCGCCCGAGATTAGGAGCTTGGCGACGTCGGCTTGGCGCGGTTCGGCATAGGCTCACCCAGATGCGGGCTGGCGGGAAGCTGCGCTATGTGGATCCGGGCGCCCGACGGGGCGCCGTCTACCGGGCCTGGGCGGCTTTGGTCGCCTCCCCCGCTGGCCTCTGGCTCTCCCGTCATATCGGCTGGCACATCGACCCGCACCTGCTGCGCCTGACCGGCGGTCGCCTTGGGACCGGGCTGATCATCCCCACCGTCCTGCTGGAGACGCGGGGGGCGCGCTCGGGCCAGGTGAGGCGCAACGGGGTCATCTACTTCCACGACGGCGAGCAGGTGATCCTGGTCGCCTCGAAGGCGGGCGCACCCGAGAACCCTTCCTGGTTCCACAACGCCCGCGCCAACCCCGCGGTCGAGCTGAACGGGCTGCCCTACCAAGCCGAGGTGATCGCGGACGAGGCGGAGCGGGAACGGGTCTGGCGCCTCGCCGACCGCGTCTTTCCCCCCTTCGCCTCTTACCGCCGCAGCGCCGGCCAGGCCGGCCGCACGATCCCGATCCTGCGGCTCAGCGCCCTCGACCGGCAACCCGGCTGAGCTGCCTCAGCGCCGCGGACCTGCGTCGCAGGCGTGGGACTTGCCCCAGCCGGGGCTGCCGTCGCAGAAGTCGGCACCTTCGCCGCCATAGAGCTGGTCGGCCCCCTTGCCACCGTAAAGCCGGTCGTTGCCGCCTTCGCCGTGGCAGCCATCCTGGCCGCCGCCCATCACGCAGATGTCGTCGCCGGGGCCGCCCCAGCAGCCGTCGCTACCGTCGCCGTGGCGGCAGTAGTCGTCGCCCGAGCCGCCGACGCAGTCGCTGTTCTGATTGCCGGTGATGCAGGTGTCGTTGTTCGGCCCGCCGATGCAGCGGTTGCGGCGGGAGCCTTCGGAGAAGCAGGTGTCGCGCTCGCCGTTGCCGATGAACTTGTCGGCGCCGTCGCCAAGGTGGACGGTGAGCGGGAAGGGCAGGCGGTCGGCGACGCGGATGAAATCATTGGCCGGGCCGGTGAGGATTTCCATATCCCCCGCCCGGGAGGCCGGGCAGACGGCGCGGCGGTGGCCGGCGGTGAACCGGCAACCGTGGGGCGGCTGGTCGGCCATGGCGCCGGTGACGACGATCTGGTCGCCCTTGGTGCTGACGGTCAACGTCGAGCCGCCATAGGCGCCGTAGATGACGATCTGGCCGGCCGGAGCGGCGGCGGTCGGAAAGAGCAGGAGAGCCAAGACCGCCAGCGCACCAGCCGCTACCTTGCGGCCAGGCTGGGTGAACATCGCGGGCATACTAAACATGTGGATCGGCTAACAAAACGCAAACTTGAGTCTCAAAGCCAAAAACCCCTGGAAATTGGATCGGAAAGCTCGTCTAAAAACTTGATCGTCTTCCTTAGACACGGAGATGCCGAGAACATCACCGACGACGACGCGGCCCGGGCGCTGACCGCCAAGGGCGAGCGGCAGGCGGTCGCGGCGGGACGTGCCCTCGCGGCGATGGGCGCCGAGATCGAGGTCTGCCTCACCAGCCCGAAGCTGCGGGCCGAGCAGACCGCCCAACTGGCCTGCGGGTCGCTCGGGATCGAGCCCGAGCACGCCTCGGAGCTGGGCGGCGGGCCGTTCGACTCCCTCTCCCTTGCGGCGGGCCGCGGCGACGTCCTCCTCGTCGGCCACGAGCCGGACTTCTCGAGCGAGGTCGCCCGCCTCACCGGCGCGCGGGTGAAGATGCGCAAGGGCGGGCTGGCGATCGTCGACGGCTCGACTCTGCTGGCGCTGCTTCGGCCCGGCGACCTCTCGGCGCTGGCCGGACCCTCCGCGGGCTAGACCGCTGCTTTTTTCAGAGCCGCGGCCACGCCCTCGGCCCAGACCCGGATCTCGTCCCAGTCGCGGCGGTCGCGGTACTGCTCGGGCGTCCCCTCGACCATCGCCTTCTCCATGAATCCGTGCGGCTCCGCCGGCACCCGGCCGCCGAAGACGACGTGTCCCCTCGCCCCCATCTCCTCGATCTTCTCGACGAGCTTGCGCGGCTCCGCCCACTCGGGATCGTCGTTGGCGGGGTCGCCGACCGGGCCCGAGCTGAAGACCCAGAAGGGGAGCTTGCGCAGCGCCTTGCGGTGGCGTTTGAGGAAATGGCGGGCGTCCCCTCGCCAGCGCTTCATGTAGACGGCGCTGCCGAGGACGACGGCATCGTAGGGGTCAAGGCTCTCGACTTCGTCGACCGAGCGCAGTGTGACCTCGAAGCCGCTGCGCCGCAGGGTCGCCGCCACGGTCTCGGCGATCTCCGCGGTCGAGCCGCGTTTGGAGGCGTAGGCGACGAGCGTCGGCATCGACCAAGCCTGCTCCTCCCGCGAACTGCCGGCATCGGGAGATACCCACAGAAAGCGCTACGTTGCCTCCACGATCACGGACCTGAGGAGGCGCCGATGCTGTCATGGCTCGCGAAGAAGCTGATCGACCACAACATGCGCAGGCTGCGGGAAGGGGACACTTCGCCGACGGTGCGGATGTACGCGGACGACGTCCGCTTCAGCTTCCCCGGCGCCAGCTCCTTCGCGCCGGGCGCCAGCGACAAACGGGAGCTCGAACAGTGGCTCGACCGCTTTGTCGCCCTGGGACTGAAGATCTACCCCGACGAGGTCGTCCTCAAGGGCTTTCCCTGGCGGCAGACGGTCTGCGTGCGTGGCCACGTCCACCTCGACGACCCGGCCGAGGGGCGGGTGTACGACAACCGCTACGTGATCTGGGGCCACCTGAGCTGGGGCAAGATGCGCGAGTACGAGGTCTACGAGGACACCGAGAAGAGCCAGGCCCTGGACGAGTGGCTGGAGCGGGCGGGCAAGGCCTGACGCCGGTCCCTAGATCGCGATCAGCTCGATCGTGCCCCGCACGAGCAGGTAGATCCCGAGCGCCAGGGCGATCCGCCCCGCCACGCGCGGACCGCTGCGGGCGAGCCAAGCGCGGAAGGCCTCGACCCGGCGCTGGGTTGCCTCCGGCGCCAGCACGTAGCCGATCAACGGCAGCTCCAGGAAGGCCATCTGGATCAGGCAGAAGACGACGACGAGCAGCGCCGTCGGCACCTTGGCGGCGTCGAGGTCGGCGATCTGCTTCAGCGCCACCAGATAGGTCGCCCCCGGCAGGGTGAGGGCGACGCCGACGACGAAGGTGATCCGCGCCGAGCCCCTGCCCAGCAGCCGTTCCGGTAGCGATTCCTTCTTCTCCTCGCCCATCGCCTCCTTGCGCTGGCGGCGGCGGTCCCGCATCGCGTCGTAGCGCCCCGTGCGGAGGGCGACGCCGACCGCGACCAGGAGGAAGCCGAAGACCAGATCCTCGGCCGGGGTGAGCGTGGTCTTGGCCGTGTTGACCGAGGAGCTGCCGTGCAAGGTGAAGACGATCAGCAACCCCAGCGAGATGCTGGTCAGATAGGCGCCGAGGAGGTAGCCGAACATCAGCTTCTTCGTTTCCGGCAGCAACATCATCACCGTCACCGCTGCCAGCAGGGTGGGGTTGAACATCGCCGCCAGGGCCAGCACGAAGATGCTGCTGAGGTCGCCCACGCCCCCATTCTGACTGCGATAATCGGACGCGATGAAGCAGCGCGTCAGCCTGGTCACGCTCGGCGTCTCCGACCTCGAACGCTCGCGCCACTTCTACGAAGCGCTGGGCTGGAGCACCGGTGCCGACCCCGGCGACGACGTCGTCTTCTTCCAGGTCGGCGAGATGGTCCTCGCCCTCTGGGACCGGGCCCGGCTCGCGGAGGACAGCCGCGTCACCGACAGCGGCGGCTGGGGCGGCGTCACCCTCGCCCTCAACTTCGGCTCGCCCACCGAGGTCGACGCGGCCATCGCGGAGGCGCGGTCGGCCGGGGCGACGATAGGGCGCGAGCCCGCCGAAACCTTCTGGGGCGGCTACAGCGCGGTCTTCCTCGATCCCGACGGCCACACCTGGGAGATCGCCCACAACCCGCACTGGCGACTGACCGAGGATGGCGGCGTCCGGCTCAACTGAGGCGAAGCGCCGGTGCTAAGCCGAATCCGCCACCGACTGGCCAGTCAACCAGGATCGCCTCGATCCGTGTAGCCTCCCGGCGCGACTTTACGACTAAGGAGAGGCGAGTTATGGGACTTCTGGATGGCAAAGCGGCGATCGTGACCGGGTCGGCACGGGGGATCGGGCGGGCGACCGCCGAACTCTTCGTCAGCGAGGGCGCGAAGGTGCTGATCAACGACCTCGACGCCGACGTCGCCGAGCAGGCGGCAAACGAGATCAGCGGCGAAACCGCGGTCCACTCCGGCGACCTGACCAAGACCGGCGCCGCCGACGAGCTCGTCGCCGCCGCCGTCGACGCCTTCGGCGCGGTCGACATCGTCGTCAACAACGCCGGCTACACCTGGGACAGCGTCGCCCACAAGATGACCGACGAGCAGTTCCAGGCGATGCTGGACATCCACACGATCGTCCCCTTCCGCGTCGCCCGGGCCCTGGCCCCGCACTGGCGCGAGGCCGCCAAGGCCGAGCGCGGCGAAGGCAAGGAGGTCTTCCGCAAGATCATCAACGTCTCCTCGACCTCGGGGATGATGGGCAACGCCGGCCAGGTCAACTACTCGGCGGCGAAGATGGGCGTGGTCGGAATCACCAAAACCCTGGCCAAGGAGTGGGGCCAGTTCAAGATCAACGTCAACGCCGTCGCCTTCGGCTTCGTCGAAACCCGCCTCACGGCGGCCAAGGAGGAAGGCGGCGAGATGACCTCGCCGACCGGCGAGAAGATCGAGCTCGGCATTCCCGAGCAGATGCGGGCGATGGCCTCGGCGATCATCCCGCTCGGGCGTCCGGCGACCCCGGTTGAGGCCTCGGGCCCGATCGTCTTCCTCGCCTCACCGCTGGCCAACTACATGCACGGCCAGGTGCTGAACGTGACCGGCGGGATGTTCGGGGGGATGTACACCTGAGCCCCGAGGGCGGGGCGCGGCGGACGCCGCGCTACCTCGACCTGGGGGACCACATCTGGCCCGCCACGCGCCGCTTCATGGGCGTCCACACGTTCCTCTACCGGAGGACGGGTGGACGCCTGGGTCACACGATCCCGGGCGTGGGGGGAAAGATGCTCCTGCTCGATCACGTCGGGGCCAAGAGCGGCACCCGGCGGACCTCGCCGCTGCTCTACGTCGAGGACGGCGACGATCTCGTCATCGTCGCCTCCAAAGGCGGCTTCCCCAAGCACCCGGCCTGGTTCCACAACCTCAAGGCCAACCCCGACACGACCGTCCAGGTCGGCTCCGAGCGCCGCCCCGTCCACGCCCGGGTCGCCAAACCGGAGGAGCGCGACCACCTCTGGGCGAAGGCGGTCAAGGCGTACCACGGCTACGAAGACTACGCGGCGCGCAGCAAAGGCCGCGAAATTCCCCTGGTCGTTCTCGAGCCCCGGTAGAGAGCTGCGTTACGGATGGGCCGTAGAGCTTTTCCGCGAATAGAGCGGAAAAGCTCAACGGCGATCCCGCGGCCGCCGTTCCTCGGCGACGGGATCCCCCGACTCGGTGGCGATCGCCTGCGGGGGCCAGGGGCCGGCCCAGTTGTCGCGGGCGCCGTCGAGGGTGATCGTCGTCCCGGAGAAGAAGTCACCGGCGGGCGAAGCGAGGTAGGCGACCAGCCAGGCCATCTCCTCGGGCCGGCCGGCGCGGCCGATCGGGATCGAGCGCTCGAGGTTGTCGACGACCACCTGCGGATACTTGGTCAGCAGCGTCTCGGTGGCGAACTGGCCGGCAGCGAGGGCGCAAGTCTTGATCCCGAAGCGGGCCCACTCGACGGCGAGGGTGCGCATCATGTTCTCGACCGCGGCCCGGGCGGCGCCGGAGTGGACCATCCCCGGCATCCCGTTGTGGGGCGAGAGGGTGACGCTGAGTACCTTGCCTTCCCCCTGCGGAATGAAGGCCTTGGTGGCGGCGGCATGGGTCATCAGCCAGGTGCCGTTGACGTTGAGGTCGATGACGGTGCGGAACCCTTTTGGGCTGATCGCCTCGGCCGGGCTGAGGAACTGTCCGCCGGCGTTGTTGACGAGGACGTCGAGGCGGCCGTGGCGCTCCAGCAACCCGTCGATGAAGCGGCCAACGGGCTCCTCCTCGCGGATGTCGAGGCACTCGAACTCGAAGGAGCCGGGGAGCGCAGCCGCCAGCTCGGCCGTCTCGGCCAGCGGCTCCTCGCGGCGCCCGCAGGCGACGACGGTCGCTCCGAGCCGCGCCAGCTCCAGCGCCGTCTCGCGGCCGAGACCGCTGCCGGCGCCGGAGACGGCGCACACCAACCCCTCGAGCAGCCCGTCCCTGAATACCTGCGAATGTGAGCTTTCAGTCATCGAGGGGCAAGCCTATAGGCGTGCTGAGCGCCGTAAATTGAGCTGAGAATGAGCGTCCACGTCGAGCCACAACCGCTGCACGAGCCGCTTGCGGGCGGCACCCCCGGTGCCAGCGTCATCGTCGAACCGATGGTCGCGGGGCACGTCACCTGGCCCCGCGCGGCGATGGTCAGTCCCGGCGGCCGCCTCGTCACGGCAAAGGTGCTCTGGGCGATCCTCGCCGGAAAGGAAGCAATCGCGGTACCGGTCCCGGCCTTCCTGATCCGCCACCCCAGCGCCGGCGCGATCCTGGTCGACACCGGCCTCCATCCCTCGATCGTCAGCGGCGGGCGCGAGAACTTCGGCGGCATGGCGACGCGGATCGGCAAGCCGAGCCTGGAGCCGGGGGAAGACGTGCCGTCGCGGCTGCGCAAGCGCGGGCTCGATCCCGGCGAGATCCCGGTCGTGGTGATGACCCACATGCACCTCGACCACACCTCGGCGATCTCCGAGTTCCCGAACTCGACCTTCATCGTCAGCGAGACCGAGTGGCGGGCCGCCGCCCACGGTCCGCAACCGACCCTCAACGGCTTCCGCCGCGCCCATTTCGACTACGCCTTCGAGTACCGCACGGTCGACTTCGACCGCGGCAGCATCGACTCCTACGCCAGCTTCGGCCGCAGCTTCGACCTCTTCGGCGACGGCTCCGTCCGCCTCGCCTTCACCCCTGGGCACAGCCCGGGGCATATGTCGGTGGTCTGCCGGCTGGCCAAACGCGACTTCGTGATCGGCGGCGACGCGATGTACCTGCTGGGCCAGCTCGATGGCAGCGAGGCGGCCGCGCCGCGCCCCTTCGACGCCCACAACCTGCGCCGCTCCCTACAGGAGCTGCGGCTGTTCCAGCGTCAGTCCCCCGACGCGGTCATCACGCCGGGCCACGATCCGGACTTCTACGCCCGGCTCGAGCCTCGCTACGAGTAGATAGCTCCTCGTACATGTCGCGCACCTGCGCGAAGACCGCGGTCGCGACCTCGAGCTGGCGCTCGCGGCTCGGCGACTCCTCCACCGCAAAGACGAGCGGCTCGCCGAACTGGACGGTGACCCTGGGGAAGCGCAGGCGCTTCCAGCGCCGCACCACCGCCGAACCGTGGATCGCCACCGGCACGATCGGCACCCCGGATTCGAGCGCGATCCGGCCGATCCCGGGTTTCGGTTCCCCCAGCCGGCCCGAGCGCGAGCGTCCACCCTCGGCGTAGACGAGCAGCATTTCCCCCTGCGCAAGGAGCTGATGGACGGTCTCGAAGGCCTCCTCGTCGTGATGGCCGCGGCGCACCGGGAAGACGCCGCCGTGCTTGTAGATGTAGGTCAACACCGGTGGGCCGAAGAGCTGCGATTTCGCCATGAAGCGGATCTTCCGCCGCAGGTAGACGCCGGCGAAGAAGTGGTCCATCTGGCTGAAGTGGTTGGGGGCGAGGACCAGCGGGCCGTCCTTGGGGACGTTCTCGACCCCGATGGCGCGGACCCGGTAGATGAGGATCGTCGGGACCGTCAGGATGATCCGGGCCAGCGTGTAGGTCCAGCCGACGCCCTTGCGGGCGGCTTCGTGGAACTGCATGAAGTACTCCGCCGGGCGCGGGTCCTTGTAGACCTGTGGCTTCATGTCTGCCATGGGGTGATCGACGGGCACGCTAGCCGCCGCGTTCCTGCCTACCCGCCGCCACAGCTCCGGTTACGCCCACCCGCGTGAGCGCTCCACCGCCCGGCCCCAGTCGCGCAGCAGCTCCTCGCGCTGCCCCGCCTCCATCCGCGGCTCGTAGCGATCCGCCTCCCGCCACAGCGCCGCGACCTCCTCGCCGCTCCAGGTGTCGGTCGCGATCCCCGCCAGATAGGCGGCGCCGAGCGCCGTCGTCTCGGAGACCTCGGGCACCGAGACCGGCGCCCCCAGCACGTCGGCCTGGAACTGCATCAGCCAGCGGTTGACGGTGGCGCCGCCGTCGGCGCGCAGCAGCTCGAGTCGCTCGCCCGCCGCGGCCTCCTGGGCGCGGACCGCGTCGACGGTCTCGTAGGCGATCGCCTCCAGCGCCGCCCGCGCCAGATGGGCGCGGCCGCTGCCGCGGGTGAGGCCGACGATCGTGCCCCGCGCGTAGGGATCCCAGTAGGGCGAGCCGAGCCCGGTCAGGGCGGGGACGAAGTAGACGCCGTCGTTGCCCTCCAGCGATGCGGCCAGGGTCTCGCTCTCCCCCGCCTCAGAGATGATCCCGAGCCCGTCGCGCAGCCACTGCACGGCGGCGCCGGTGACGAAGATCGACGCCTCCAGGGCGTAGGCCGGCTCCTCACCGAGCCCGCAGGCGATGGTCGCCAGCAAGCCGGGCGGCGGTTGCGGCGGCTCCGGGCCGGTGTTGAGGAGGATGAAGCTGCCAGTGCCGTAGGTGTTCTTCGCCATCCCCGCGTGGTGGCAGGCCTGGCCGAAGAGGGCCGCCTGCTGGTCGCCGGCGATGCCCGCCACCGGCACCTCGCCGCCGAACTCGGTGGTGGTCCCGAAGACGTGGGCGGAGGGGTGCGGCTGCGGCAGCCGCTCCGGATCGACCCCCAGCATCCCGCACAGCTCCGGGTCCCAGACACGCTTGCGGATGTCGAAGAGGAGGGTCCGCGAAGCGTTGGTGAAATCGGTCGCGTGGCGGCCGGTGAGCTTGAACAGCAGCCAGGAGTCGATCGTCCCGAAGACCGCCCGCCTGGCTCCCTCGACGTTGCGCAGCAGCCACTCGATCTTGGTCCCGGAGAAGTAGGGGTCGAGGGTCAGGCCGGTGCGCTCGCGGACCAGCTCCTCGTGCCCTTCGGCGCGCAGCTCGTCGCAGCGCGCGGCGGTGCGGCGGTCCTGCCAGACGAGGGCGCGGTGGACGGGCTCGCCGCTGTCGGGGTCCCAGCCGACCACGGTCTCGCGCTGGTTGGTGATCCCGATCGCGTCGAGTTCGGAGCCCTCGATCCCCGCGGCGGAGATCGCTTCCGCGGCGACCCGCCGCGTCACCTCCCAGATCTCGCCGGCGTCGTGCTCGACCCAGCCGGGCCGGGGGAAGAACTGCTCGAACTCCGAGTAGGCGCGACCGGCGATCGCACCCTCGCGGTCGAAGACGAGGCAGGTGGTCCCGGTCGTCCCCTGGTCGATTGCGAGGATCAAGGGCGTTTCAGCTCTGGGTAAGGAGGAGGGTCGCGATCATTCCGAGGAAGCCCATGGCCATCGTCCCGAAAAGGCCCGCGCCGACCTGGACGATGAGACGGTGGGTTGCGTCAAAACGGTCGCTCATTTCGGTTCGGAGCCCTGCGACCTCCGACCTGACCTCACGGATATCCCCATCGACGCGCTCGAAGCCGGTGACCACCTGCTCCTTCAGGTCGTCGAGCCGCTCGTCGGTCCACTTCTCCCTCACCGCCTCCATGTTGCCACCTTAGGGGGCGTGTTTACACCTGTGGGTGACGAAAGCAAAATGTTTGCCCCAACCGGTTAACGCGAGTGAAACGGACGAACCCGAGCGACGAAGGCGCGGGTGAAATCCCATAGTTGGCGACCGCGGTGGAGGAAGCCGCGCAGGTCCCTCCCCGTCGCCCGGTGCTCGAGGTCGAGCTCGTACTCGCGCACCCGGTAGCCGGCGCGGACAGCGTCGACCGTCATCCCGATCTCCATCCCGAACCCGTGGGCGAAGGGCAGCACCGCGCGCAGGACCTCCGCCCGCAATGCCCGCTGGCCAGAGATCGGCGCCTCGGTCCGCAGCCCGCAGAGGCGGCGGATCGCCCAGCCGGCGAACCCGAGGGCGAGCCCGAAGCCGCCGCCTACACGCCGCGCGAAGGCCGCCACCGCGAGGTCGCACTCCCCCGCTTCCACCGCCCGCACCAGCGGCTCCAGCCGCGCCGCCGACTCCCCGAGGTCGCCATCGCAGAGCAGCACCAGCCGCGGCGCCGGCTCGACGCCGAGCGCCGCCTCGGCGGCGGCGCCGACGTTGCCGCCCTTGCCGTGACTGCGGCCGCGGCGCACGACCTCGGCCCCGGCCACCATTGCCGCCTCGGCGGTGCCGTCGGAGGAGGCGTCGTCGGCGACCCAGACGCGAGCGCCCGGGAAGGCCGCGCGCGCGGCCCGAACGGTCGCGCCGATCCGATCCACCTCGTTGCGGGCGGCGACGATCACCGCCACCCCGCCATCCGCCGCCACCGTGTCCGGTCCCATCGTGCGGATATTGTCCCCGGCCATGGCAGACATCGAGGCACACATCACCGGCAACGTTTGGAAAATCGAGGTCGCGGTCGGTGACGAGGTCGCCGACGGCGACACCGTCGTCATCCTCGAGTCGATGAAGATGGAGATCCCGGTGGAGGCCGAAGACGACGGCGTCGTCAAGGAGATCCGCTGCGAGGAGGGCCAGTCGGTGAGCGAAGGCGACGTCCTCATCGTCCTGGGGTAGGCCGTGGACGAGCGCCTCGCCGGCGGCAAGCTCCTCCTCGACCGTCCCGCCGAGGCGGTGACGCGGCTGCGCATCTCCAACCCCGAGCGCCGCAACGCCCTCGACCACGAGATCCTCGACGCGATCGCCGAGGTCCTTCCCCAGCTCGACCGGGGGATCGAGAACCGCTGCGTCCTCATCACCGGCGCGCAGCCGGTCTTCTCCGCCGGCTACGACATCGCCGGGATTCCCGAGGAGAGCTTCGAGCGCGACGCCGAGGCGCTCGTCGCCCACCCCTTCCACGCGGCCATGGAGGCGATCTCCAAACACCCCTGGCCAACGGTTGCCGCGATCAACGGCCACTGCCTCGGCGGCGGCCTCGAGCTGGCGATCACCTGCGATCTGCGGATCTGCGCGGCCGGCGCCAAGCTCGGCATGCCGCCCGCCAAGCTCGGCCTGATCTACGGCCACACCGGCCTGCGCAAGTTCCTCGACACCGTCGGCCTCGCCAACACCAAGGACCTCTTCCTCACCGGGCGCAACTTCGACGCCGAGCGGGCCGAGCGGATCGGCCTCGTCAACGAAGTCGTCGGCGACGAACGGCTCGAGCGCGAGTCGGTCGCCCTGGCGGCGGCGATCGCCGAAAACGCACCGCTCTCGATGCGCGGCAACAAGCACGCGATCGACCTCCTCAACGACTCGCCGGTGCTGACCGAGCAGCAGGAGGCGGGCCTGATCGTGCTGCGCGAATCGTGCTTCTCCTCGGAGGACTTCCGCGAGGGGATCAGCGCCTTCGCCGAGAAGCGCCGCCCGCGGTGGACCGGGCGGTGAGCGCGAAGGCGCGCAAAGCCCTGGCGGCGTCGGACCCGGTGATGGGCGCGCTGATCGAGCGGGTCGGCAAGATCGACATCGAGACGCGGCTGAGCCGCCGCAAGGAGGAGCGGCCCGGCGACGCCTACGGGGCGCTGCTGCGGGCGATCGTCGGCCAACAGCTCTCGACGAAAGCGGCGCGGACGATCTACCTCCGCGTGGTCGACCTCTTCGGCGGCGTCACCCCCTCGCCCGAGCAGCTGCTCGAGGCTCGGGAGGAGGACCTGCGCGCCTGCGGCCTCTCCGGCCGCAAGACCGAATACGTTCGCGACCTCGCCGCCCACGTGCTCGCCGGCGAGCTCGAGCTCGACCGCCTCGGCGAGCTCGGCGACGAGGAGGTGATCGAGGAGATCGTCGCCGTCCGCGGCCTCGGCCGCTGGACCGCGGAGATGTTCCTGCTCTTCCACCTCGAGCGCCCCGACGTCCTCTCCGGCGGCGACCTCGGGATCCGCAAAGCGATCCAGATCGAGTACGGCCTCGACGAGATGCCGCCGCCAACGCGGGTGCTCGAGATCGGCGAGCCCTGGCGGCCCCACCGCAGCCTCGCCTCGATCTACCTCTGGGAGTCCCTGGCCGCGGTTCCCTCATGAGAGTCCGTTTCTGGATCGGCATCGTCGCCGTCGCCCTGGTCGCGATCGGCTCGGTCGTCGCGGCGCTGCTCGTCTACGAAAACGACAACGGCGACTTCCACAAGATGCAGGAAGACGAGGCGGTGCGGGCCGCCCACCAGGCGGAAGCGGTCGCCGCCCTCTCGGTCGGCAAGCTCTCCAGCGCCGCCGCCTTCTTCCAGGCCGACGAGCACGTCAGCAAACACGAGTTCAGCGTGATCGGCCACTCGTTGCTGGGCGAGGGCGCGCTCAGCGCCGCCGCCTTCGCCCCGCGGGTAGGGGCCGGCGAACGCGCCGCCTATGAACAGCGCTACGGCATCGAGATCCAGGAGCGGCGAACCGGCCGGCTGATCGGTCGCGCCGGCCCGAGGCCCGTCTACTACCCGGTTACCTTCGCGACCCGCTACGGCGGCTCGGCGCGGCTGCTCGGCTATGACCTCGGCTCCGACGAAGCGCGCGGGCCCGCCATCGAACGCGCCCGCGACAGCGGCAAGGCGGTGGCGACGCCGCTGGTGCCGCTGCTGCTCGGGGGGAGCGGGATCAACGTCTTCCGCCCGATCTACCGCGACGGCGCGCCGCTGGCGACGGTGGCAGACCGCCGCCGGGCGCTCGTCGGCTTCGTCGGCGGCAGCTTCCGGGTCGGGGATCTGGCCAAAGCGGCGATCGACGCCCTGCCCGACGGCGTCGACGTGCAGTTGCGGGTCGACCACCAGGTGGCGGTCGGACCGGCCGGCGAGCTCGACGACGCCGCCGCGGTGCCAATCGGGATCGCTGACCGCACCTGGCTGCTGGTCGTCAAGGAGCCCGGCGGCCCGGACCTGACGCTGCCGCTGGTCCTGGCGGCGATGGGCATCGCCCTCGCCGCCCTGCTGGGGTCGCTGATCTTCGCCTGGAGCCGCGGCGAAAGGCTGCAGGAGCTGGAACGGCAGGCGAGCCAGGACGCGCTGACCGGGCTCAACAACCGTCGCCGCTTCGAGGAAGACCTGCGGACGACGATGGCGCGCAGCCGCCGCGACGGCAGCAGCGGCGCCCTGCTGATGCTCGACCTCGACGAGTTCAAGCAGGTCAACGACTCCTACGGGCACCCCGCCGGGGACCGCCTGATCCGCGAGATCGCCGCGGTGCTGCGCAAGCGGACCCGGGAAAGCGACGCGCTGGCGCGGCTGGGCGGCGACGAGTTCGCGGTGATCCTGCCTCGCTGCAACCGCGCCGAGGCGCTGCTGGTCGGGGAAGCGATCGCGGCTGCGGTCCGCGAGCACCGGCCCGAGGGCCCCCTCGCGGCGGTCACCGCCAGCGTCGGCATCACGATGTTCGGCGAGAACCCGCGGACCAGCCTCGCCTCGGTCATCTCCGAGGCCGACGCGGCGATGTACGTGGCCAAGGACGCCGGCCGCGACCAGGTGCGCGTCTTCGAGCCGAACTGGGTGCGGGAGGACGCGCCCGGGGTCTAGGAGGGATTGGCGAAACCCCCGCGCACGTCCGGCGGCGGCGGACACGTCGCGGTGCGGCGTCCTCAGTCGGCCAAATAGCGGTGCTATTCGGCCTCCCTGCGTCCTTGCCCCGCTCGGTCCGGCGGTCGCCGGACCGCACACGCGGGTTTCGCCAATCCCTCCTAGGTGTAGATGCCAGTCACGTTGTTCCGGCTGAGCTCCCGTAACCGCTGAATCGGCGGCTGGTGGCCGAGGGCGCCGTGTCGTCGCCTGAAGTTGTAGCGCTCGATCCAGCCAGAGAGGGCCG
>DASSHE010000052.1:0-3618 GCA_035693065.1 Solirubrobacterales bacterium | reverse complement strand
CCGACTATTCCAAAGAAAGGGTTCAGTTCGGCGTGCCGATCGCGATGCACCAGGCGATCCAGTTCATGATCGCCGACATGGCGACCAAGGTCGAGGCGGCCCGTCTGCTGGTCTGGAACTCAGCCTTCCTGCTCGACCAGGGCGTGCGCAACAGCAAGATCTCCTCGATGGCCAAGCGCTTCGCCGCCGACTCGGCGATGGAGATCACCGTCGACGCGGTCCAGGTCTACGGCGGCTACGGGTTCATCAAGGAGTACCCGGTCGAGAAACTGATGCGCGACGCGAAGATCATGCAGCTCTACGAGGGCACCAGCCAGATCCAGCGCCTCGTCATCGCCAAAGAAGTGCTGCTCCCGCGGCAGGAAACCGCCGCGCCCGATCCCGCCGCCAAAGCGGCCGAGCAGAGCCAGTCCGAACAGGCCGCCGCCACGGTCTAGCCCTGCCGCTGGCGCTGCCAGCAGACGAAGGCCTATGAAAGCCGCCGGCCTGAGGCCGGCGGCTTTTTCGTGCCGGGGCGGGGAGAGAACAGGTGTGGTTGAGCTTTGAGCCGCTATGCGGAACGAAGCTCAACCACACTCGCTGGCGCGGGGGCGGCAGCAAGGTCTCGCGGCGCTGGCGAGCTGCCAGCACGGTGTCGTCGGCGTCGAGCAGCTCTGGGATCTCGGGTTCTCGCGAGCCTCTGTCTCGCGCGCCACGTCTCTGGGGCGTCTGCACCCGATTGACCGCAGTGTCTACGCCGTCGGGCACACGAACCTGTCGCTGTATGGGCGGTGCTTGGCGGCGGTGCTGGCTTGCGGGCCGGGAGCCGTATTGAGCCACTACTCGGCCTGTTGGCTGCTCGGCCTTGCGCGCTGGAAACCGGAGCCGTTTCACGTCACCGGGCCGGTGGCGCGGCGACCCCGCATGCCGGTGCGGATTCATCGCGCGCGGCGGCTGGAAGCCGCGGATCGCGTGCGAGAGGAGGGGGTCCCGGTGACCGCGGTGCCACGCACTCTTTTGGACATGGCGGCGCGCCTGCGCCCACAGCAGCTCGACCGCCTGGTCGAGCGGAGCGAAGAGCTCGGCCTCTTCGATCTCCAAGCGGTCGAGGAGCTGCTCGGGCGGACCGTCGGGCACCACGGCCACAAACGGCTGCGGACGGCGATAGCCCTCTATAAGCCCACCAGCTTCACCCGCTCCGACCTCGAGGCGCGTTTCCTTGAGCTATGCCTCGAAGCCGGGCTGCCGCAGCCGCGCACCAACTACGTGGAGCAGGGTCTCGAGCTCGACTGCTACTGGCCCGAGTTCCGCTTCGCTGTCGAACTCGACCTCTACGAGACGCACGGGACCCGTGCCGCCTTCGAGCGCGACCGCCTGCGCCAGGAGGAGCTGCTGCTCGCGGGTATCGCGATGACCCGGGTCACCGGCCCGCGCCTGGAACGCGAACCGCAGAAGGTGATCGAGCGCGTCCGCCGCCTGCTCGGGCAGCGGGGACTCAGCGCACCGGCGCCCGGTCCCGCTGCTTCGCGGCCTTGAGGCGTTTGACTTTGTCGAGCTCAACCTTGCGCAAGCGGATCGCGTCGGGGGTGATTTCGACGCACTCGTCCTCGCGCACGAACTCCAGCGAGGCTTCCAGCGAGAGCCGCACCGGCGGCGCCAGCCGCTCCAGCACGTCGGCGCTCGCGGCCCGCATGTTGGTCTGCTGTTTGGCCTTGGTCGGGTTGACGTCGAGGTCGTCGGAGCGCGAGTTCTCGCCGACGATCATCCCTTCGTAGACCTCCTCGCCGGAGCCGACGAAGAGCCTGCCGCGATCCTGCAGGCTCATCAGCGAGTAGCCCGCGGTCTGGCCACGGCGGTCGGCGACGAGTGAGCCGGTCTGCCGCGTCCGCAGCTCGCCCGCCCATGGCTCCCAGCGGTCGAAGACGTGGTGCATCAGGCCGCTGCCCCGGGTCGCGGTGAGGAACTCGGTGCGGAAGCCGATCAGCCCGCGCGCCGGCACCAGGTACTCCATCCGCACCCAGCCGGTCGAGTGGTTGACCATCTGCTCCAGCCGTCCCTTGCGCGCCGCCAGCATCTGGGTGATGTCGCCGACGTGGTCCTCCGGCGCGTCGATCGCCAGTCGCTCCACCGGCTCGTGCATTTCGCCTTCGATCTCCCGCGTCACCACCTGCGGCTGCCCCGCGGTCAGCTCGTAGCCCTCGCGCCGCATGATCTCCAGCAGCACGACCAGTTGCAGCTCGCCGCGTCCCTGCACCTCCCAGGCGTCGGGACGTTCGGTGTCCTTGACCCGCAGCGAGACGTTGCCGACCAGCTCGGCGTCGAGGCGGGAGCGAATCTGGCGCGCGGTCAGCTTGTCGCCTCCCTGCGTCCCCGCCAGCGGCGAGGTGTTGATCCCCATCACCACCGACAGCGAGGGCTCGTCGACGGTGATCACGGGCAGCGGCCGCGGATCGGCGGGATCGGCCAGCGTCTCCCCGATCGTCACCTCTTCGATCCCGGCGACGGCGATGATTTCGCCCGGCCCAGCCTCCTCGGCGGCGACCCGCTCCAAGCCCTGGGTCACGTAGAGCTCCGAGACGGCGGCCCGCTCGACGGTCCCGTCCGCGCGGCACCAGGCGAGCTGCTGCCCGGCGCGGATCGTCCCCTGGCGCACCCGGCAGATCGCCAGCCGGCCGACGTAGGGCGAGGCGTCGAGGTTGGTCACGTGCGCCTGCAGCGGCGCCTCCTCCTCGTAGCGCGGGGCCGGGATCTTCTCCAGCATCAGGTCGAGCAGCGGCGTCAGGTTCTCGCCCTCGACGCCTTCCTCGAGCGCTGCCCACCCCGCTTTGGCATTGGTGTAGACGATCGGGAAATCGATCTGCTCGGAGTCGGCGTCGAGATCCATGAAGAGCTCGTAGACCTCGTCGATCACCTCGGCGATCCGCGCGTCGGGGCGGTCCACCTTGTTGACAACGAGGATGATCGGCAGCCGCCGCTCCAGCGCCTTGCGCAGGACGAAGCGGGTCTGGGGGAGAGGACCCTCAGAGGCGTCGACCAACAGCAGCGCCCCGTCGACCATCGTCAGCGCCCGCTCCACCTCGCCGCCGAAGTCGGCGTGCCCGGGCGTGTCGACGATGTTCAGCTTGACGTCGCCGTAGGTGACCGCGGTGTTCTTGGCGAGGATCGTGATCCCCTTCTCGCGCTCGAGGTCCATCGAGTCCATCACCCGCTCGGCGACCTCCTGCCCCTTGCGGAAGGTCCCGGTCTGCCACAGCATCGCGTCGACAAGCGTCGTCTTGCCATGGTCGACGTGGGCGATAATCGCAACGTTGCGCAGGGTGTCTCGAGTGGCGCTCATCGGGAGGTTGGGAGAGTAGGGGACTTTCAGCCTTGGTCACGGAACGAAGAAGCCCGCCTTGCGGCGGGCTTCGGGACTGCTGAAGCGTCTAGCGAAACAACTGCTGCTGAACGCTCGCGGCGGCCGGGCCTTTCGGGCCTTCCTCGGACTCGTAGCTCACCTTGGCGCCCTCGGTCAGGGACTTGAAGCCCTCACCCAGGATGGCGCTGTGATGGACGAAGACGTCCTTCGAGCCGTCGTCGGGCGTGATGAACCCGTAGCCCTTGTCGTCGCTAAACCACTTCACGGTTCCAGTAGGCATG
>DASSHE010000051.1:0-29553 GCA_035693065.1 Solirubrobacterales bacterium | reverse complement strand
GTGATCGTCGTCGTCCTCGACCGACCCCGCCACGAGGAGCAGATCCGCGAGATCCGCGAGGCCGGTGCCCGCATCCGCCTGATCACCGACGGCGACGTCTCGGCGGCGCTCCTGGCGGTCTCCGAGCGCTCCCCGGTCGACCTCCTCTGGGGGATCGGCGGCACGCCCGAGGGCGTCCTCTCCGCCGCGGCCCTGAAGTCGATGGGGGGCCAGCTCCTGGGACGCCTCTGGCCCCGCAACGACGAGGAGCGCAGCGCCGCGATCGACGCCGGCTACGACCTCGATCGGATCCTCACAGCCGACGACCTCTGCTCCGGCGAAGACGTCTTCTTCTCCGCCACCGGCGTCACCGACGGCGACGTCCTCCAAGGTGTCCGCTATCGCGGCAAAGGGGCGACCACCGAATCGCTGGTGATGCGCTCCCGCTCCGGCACGGTCCGCCGCGTCCAGGCGACCCACGACCGCTCGAAGCTGCGCGCCGTCACCGGCGAGCGTTACGGCTGAGCCTCTTCTTCGCAGCCGCAGGGCTGTTTCGCCTCGGCGCCCGGGCCATAGGGCATTTCGCCGGTCTCGTGCAGCTCGTGGCGCAGTGAGTTGATCACGGCGCCGGCCAGCAGGCCGAGGCTGAGCAGGTAGAACCAGAGCAGGGCGATGAGGATGAAGCCGAGGGTCGAGCCGAGGCGCGAGAGGCTGGAGACGTTGGAGAGGTAGGCCGGGAAGAGCCAGTTGGCGAGGCTGACGCCGACCGTGACGAAGGCGGCACCCGGCCAGACCGCTTGCCATGGCATGTGGCCCTTCGGCACCGCCCAGAAGATCACGCAGCAGATCAGGAAGGTGATCAGGATCGCGGCCCCGAGCAGCAGCGCGGTGTCGATCGCCTTGATGTCGGAGAGGCCGAAGGGGAGGCGGTCGGTGCTCGAGACCAGCGTGCTCTCCATCGCCGGCAGGAAGATGCTGGCCGCGATGAAGAGCAGGACGACCGCCAGCATCGCGAAGGAGAAGCGCTTCTGCTCGACCCAGCCGCGGCACTCGACGTGGTAGATGCGGCAGAAGGCGGTGTCCATCGCGCCCCAGAAGGAGGCGCCGATCCAGAGTGAGCCGAAGAAGGCGGCGATGCCGATCGTGGTCGAGTTTTCCTCAATCTTGTTGAGCACGTCCGCCAGCGTGTGCTGGTCGTAGTTGGGAAAGAGCCGCTGCAGGTCGTCGACCACGCTCGCCTCGACGCCGTGGATCTTCAGCACCTGGCCGCCGACGAAGAGCACCAGCAGGGCGAAGGGGAAGACCGCCAGCATCAGGTTGTAGGCGACCATCGCCGAGAGCCCGGTGACGTTCTCGCGGTAGGCTCGGTTCCAGAAGGCACGCAGCCAGGGGCGGGTTTGTCGCATGGTTTTTGGCATTGACTTCAGAAACTGAAGCGCTAATATGCGAACAGACGTTTGAGCGAAACCAGATCGCCCGTCCCAGGCCTCAAGGCCAGCGCAGGATATTCAGCTTCTCGGACCGGATAGCCGGTCTATTTTTTCGCGACTCTCCGCCCGCAGGGGCGTTCTAGTCGTAGGACTTAACCACCTTCCAAAGAAACGAGTCAGACAGGATGCTGGTAGCAGAGCTTCAGGAGTTGGAGGAGGTCAAAGGCCTCATTACCCGTGGGCAGCAGCTTGGCGTGCTGACCTTTGGCGACATCGCCTCTGCGGTCTCCGAGGTTGATCTGGACGAGTCGGACGTCGAGGACCTTTACGGGCACCTCGAGAAGTCGGGCATCGAGCTCGTCGAGGACATGGACCCGGCCCAGAAAGCGGCCGCGGAAGCCATGCCCGCCGACACCGGGAAAAAAGGCCGGCGCCGCCAGAAAGCCGCGCTCGACCTGAAACCGGACATGACCACGGACAGCCTGCAGCTGTTCCTCAAGGACATCGGCAAGGTGCGCCTCTTGACCGCCGCGGAGGAGGTCGAACTCGCCAAGCGGATCGAGCGCGGCGATCTCGACGCGAAGCAGAAAATGGTCGAGTCGAACCTGCGCCTGGTCGTCTCGATCGCGAAGAACTACCGCAACCAGGGCCTGCCCTTCCTCGACTTGATCCAGGAGGGGACCCTCGGCCTGGTCCGCGCGGCGGAGAAGTTCGACTACCGCAAGGGGTTCAAGTTCTCCACCTACGCGACCAGGTGGATCCGCCAGGCGATCGCCCGGGCGCTGGCTGACAAGGCGCGGACGATCCGCATCCCGGTGCACGTCGTCGAGTAGCTGAACAAGATCGGCCGCGCCGAGCGCAAGCTGGTCACCGAGCTGGGCCGCGAGCCCACCCCGGAGGAGATCGCCGAGGTAACGGGGATCGATCCCGAGGAGGTCGACTCGATCAAGCGCTCCGCCCAGGCCCCGGTTTCCCTGGAGAAGCCGGTCGGCGACGAGGAGGAGTCGGAGTTCGGCCAGTTCATCGCCGACGAGAAGGCCGAGAGCCCGTTCGACCGGGCCGCCGACCTGCTGACGAAAGAGGCGCTGAAAGAAGCGCTGGAGAACCTCTCCTACCGCGAGCGCCGCGTGCTCGAGCTCCGCTACGGGCTCGGCGGCGAGCACCCGCGGACCCTGGACGAGGTCGGCCGCACCTTCAACGTCACCCGCGAGCGGATCCGCCAGATCGAGAACCAGAGCCTGAAAAAGCTCCAGTCTCTCGGCGAGGCGCAGAAACTCCGCGAGGTCGCTTAGGCGCTTGGTGGGAGAGGGGGCCGGGTGTGCCCCTCTCCCAAAGACCGTCGCGCAGCTGGGGCGAGCCCCGGGGGCCGCAACCGTGGTTCCTTGAGCCTTTGTGAGAGGGGCACACCCGGCCCCTCATGAGCCGCAAGCTTTGAAAGGCGTAGCTGCCGGACCCTCGGCCGTCTTGGGCTGCGTGTTGGAGGGGAGTGGTGACCTCTCTCCCGCGAATGTTCGCGAAGCGGCGAAATGCAATCTGATTCCTGCCCGCCATAGGCGGGCAGCATCTCCGGGAGCTGTCCCGAAGGGACGCGACAAATTCGCTCGGGAGAGCAACGGGCTCCCCTACCGGAAAACTCTTCAAGGAATCCGCTGTTCGGCCGATACAGGCCGGGATGTTTGACATCGACGCAGCCCTGCGCATCTTGATCGAGAGGGGTGGCTCCGACCTGCACGTCAAGGTCGGAGTGCCGCCGACCGCGCGGCTCCATGGCGAGCTGGCGCCGCTCGAGGGCTTCCCCGTGCTCGAGCCGACGGACACCGAGAAGGCCTTCCACGACATCGCCGAGGTGCGCTCGCTGACCGAGTTCGAGCAGTCGGGAGAGGCCGACTTCTCGTACTCGATCCCCGGGCTCTCGCGCTTCCGCGTCAACACCTTCAAGCAGCGCGACTCGATCTCGATCGTCTGCCGCGCGATCCCCTTCAAGATCCGCTCGGTCGATGAGCTGGGGTTGCCCCCGGTGGTCACCAAACTGGCCGAGGAGCAGCGCGGGATCATCCTCGTCACCGGCACCACCGGCTCCGGCAAGAGCACGACCCTGGCGGCGATGATCGACCACATCAACCGCAACCGGACCGACCACATCATCACCCTCGAGGACCCGATCGAGTACCTGCACGAAGACAAAAACTCGATCGTCAACCAGCGCGAAGTCGGCTCCGACACCGAAAGCTTCGCCCGGGCGATGCGCCGGGTCCTGCGCCAGGACCCCGACGTGATCCTGATCGGCGAGATGCGCGACGAGGAGACCGTGCGCACGGCGCTGTCCGCGGCCGAGACCGGCCACCTCGTCCTCTCCACCGTCCACACCCTGGACGCGACCGAGACGATCAACCGCATCGTCGACTTCTTCCCGCCCCACCTCCAGCACCAGGCACGGGTGATGCTGGCGGCGACCCTCCGGGGGGCGATCGCCCAGCGCCTCGTCCCCGACGTTACCGGCGACGGCCGCGTCCCCGCCTCGGAGATCCTGGTCGTCACCGGCCGGGTCAAAGACCTGATCATGAATCCGGAGGAGACGGGGAAGATCACCGAAGTGATCGCCGAGGGCGAGTACTACGGGATGCGGACCTTCGACCAGTCCCTGCTCCAGTATGTGATGGAGGGGAAGATCGCCGAGTCGGTGGCGCTGGAGTACGCCTCCAGCCCGCACGACTTCAAATTGATGCTCGCGGCGGGCGGCCAGCGGGCAAGCGGGATCGAGCAACTGGCTAGCGCTACTGAGTAGGACGGGCGTCCAAATTTTTCCGCCCGCAGCCGAAAGGCCTTTAAGTAACGGCGTTCAATGACGACGGAGCACAGACAATGGCAGCGATAGACCGCTTCATCCTGTTGGTTCGGGGGCTACGCCGGGAGGAGGGCGGGGTGGCTCTGCCCGTAGCTCTCTTCGCGATGATCGGCAGCATGGCGCTGGCGAGCGCGGCCGTCATCGCCACCACCGACGTCCAGCACGGGGCCCACCGCGACGACTCCTCGAAGGAAGCGATCGCCGCCGCGGACGCCGGCGCCAACGTCGCCCGCGTGCGCCAGACTCGCTACGCGTTCGTCCTCAACCGCCTCAACCCCTGCTTGGCAATGGGCTCTGACGGCAAGCTGACCAAGGCGGACGCCGAACTGGTCGGCGGCAAAGAATGGTGTCCGCCGATCTCGGGAACCGTCGGCGACGCCAGCTACGTCTACCGCGTCAGCCCGGTCGGGGTCGAATGCGGCAACTACGAACTTTGCGTCGTTTCCACCGGCACCGCCGACCAGATGAGCAGGCGGATCGAGGTCACCTACAAGCGCTCTGGCTTCGTCACCAACAAAACCGAACAGTCGGCGGAAGAAAACCGGAAAAAAACGTCGGAAATCGAAGCCGAACTGAAAGAAGCGCAGGAAAAAGAAGAACTTCAGAAAATCAAAGAAAAAGAAGAAGAACTGAAAAAACAGCAGGAAGAAGAAGCGAGGCAGGTTGGCCTCGAGGGCTTCGTCGGGCGCGATGCCATCAATATCAGCGGCAACGCCGACATCCGCGTCGGGGTCGGCACCAACGGGAACCTGGTCTCTTCCGGCAACGCCAGCGTCTGCGGTGACATCCGCCACGGCATCGGGAAAACCTGGAGCAAAAGCGGCAACGCCTCGCAGTGCAGCGGCTACGCGGTGACCGAAGGCAACGTCGAACTGCCGCCGGTCAGCAGCTTCATCCCGACCAATATCGCCACCGCCAACTCCAACAACCGGATCACCACCTGCACCAGCACCAACGTCCCGACCGAATGCCAGAAGGACTCCTACACCGGCAATTGGAAATCGAAGCCGCCCTTCAACGCCACCACCCGCGCGATCTCGCTCAGCTCGAACGACACGCTGACGGTCGGCGGCGGGGACTACTGGGTGTGCTCGATCACCCTCAGCGGTAACTCGCAGCTGATCATGGCCAAAGGGGCGAAAGTCCGCTTCTTCTTCGACACCCCTGAACACTGCAACAACAACGGCAACCAGCTCAGCCTCAGCGGCAACAACCGGATCGCCGCTACCGGCTACCAGCCCTCCGCCGGCAATTTCGAAATGCCGGGCTTCTACTTCCTCGGGTCGCCCACCATGGCCACCCAGATCAGTCTCACGGGGAACTTCTCGACGACCAACGAGATGATCATCTACGGGCCCGACACCAACATCAACATCAGCGGTAACGCCACCTTCAAAGGCATCATCGCGGGCAAGCAGATCAACATGAGCGGCAACGGCAAGGTCGAACAGGACGCCGGCTTCCAAGTGCCGCCGGAACTGAACCCCAGCCTGCCGCCGGAAGAAGCGCCGGGGAACGAAGAAAAAGAACAGGAATGGATCGAAGAAGGCAAAACGCCGGAAGAAATCGCGAAATTGCGCGAAGAAGAATGGGAACAGATCCAGCAGGAAGAAAAAAATCGCACCAACCGCAGCGCGATCTACTTCACCCCCCAGGCGTACTTCGAGTGCATCGGCCTGCCCAAAGCGGGCGAAGCACCTAACTCCAGCTGCTGAGCGGCCCCTCCGCCGCCGCAGATCCTGACCCTCCTCTCAAGCTCTCGGCTCCGGCTGCCGAGCTAGATGGAAGCGACTATGAGGGAGCAGCTCAACAGCAACCCGCTCGTGCAGATGGGCGTCATCGCCGTCCTGCTGGTCGCTGCCGCGATCTTCCTCTTCACCTCGATGGGCGGCGGTGGAAGCGAAGAAGGGGGCGAAGGCGGCTCCCTTAACGCCAGCGCCGCGCCCGAAGGCGTCGGCCCGGCTCCCTCACCCGGCGAAGCCGGTGCGCCTGGGGCGGCCGGAGCGCCGGCGACGCTGGCGACCAAGCCGTTGCCCCAGTCGGTGGTCGACGCCTGGAACGCCAACCAGACGGTGGTTCTGCTCTTCGTCCACGACGGCAGCGTCGACGACGACCTGGTCAAGCTCGCGACCGACTCTTTGCGCGGGATGGCCGGCGTGACGACCTTTGTCGTGCCCGCCGGGGACATCTCCCATTACGTCTCGATCACCCAAGGGGTCGGCGTCGACCGGGTGCCGGCGCTGGTGGTGCTGCGTCCGAAGCGGCTCGACGAATCGGTCCCGACCGCCTCCGTCAGCTACGGCTTCCAGAACTCCTCGAGCGTCATCCAGGCCGTGGTCGACGCCGGCTATCAGGGCCCGACGCTCGAATACCACCCGTGACCATGGAGGGTCGGGATTTCCCCACCCACCTGCGCCCGGTACCCGACTCGGGTGGGTCGGCGGCGCCGGCGCTGCCGGCCGAGCAGAGCGGTACCCTCGGGCTGACGCCGCCGCTGTCCCGCGGCCGCTCGACCGGCTTCGTCACCGACGTCCTCGTCGACCTCGGCTACGTCGACGAAGGCCGGGCACGGGCGGCGATCGAAGAGGCTCGCACCGCCGGGCGCCCGCCCGAGCGCCTGCTGCTCGAGCAGAGCGCGATCACCGCCGACCAGTTCTCGCGCGCCGTCGCCGAGCGCTACGGCCTCGACCACATCGACCTCGCCGCCTTCCAGATCGACATGGCCGCCGCCAACCTGATCTCGGTCAACACCGCTCGGCGCTACAGGGCACTGCCGGTGGGGTACATCGACAAGCGGACCCTGATCGTGGCGATGTCGGATCCGACCAACGTCCTTGCCGTCGACGACATCCAGATCGCCACTGGGATGGACTGCCGGGTCGCGGTCGCCGCCGACGAGGACATCGAGGCGCTGATCAGCCGCCTCAACACCCTGCAGAGCGCCGTCACCGAGGCGGTCACGGAGGACGAGGCCGAGGAAGATGGGCTGGCCGAAGTCAGCGACATCGAAGTCAGCGCCGAAGACGCGCCGGTCATCAAGCTCGTCTACAGCATCCTCGGCCAAGCCGTGGGGGAGGGTGCCTCCGATGTCCATTTCGAGGCCGGGGAGGACGAGATGCGGGTGCGGTTCCGCGTCGACGGCGTCCTCCGCGAGGCCGCCCACGTGCCGAAGCGGATGATCAACGCGGTCGTCTCGCGGGTGAAGATCATGAGCGACCTCAACATCGCCGAGAAGCGGGTGCCGCAGGACGGCCGGGTCAGCGTCACCGTCGACGATCGCCGGGTCGACCTCCGCATCACCACGCTGCCGACCCAGCGCGGCGAGGGCGTGACGATCCGCATTCTCGACAAGGACAACGCGCAGCGCTCGCTCGACGACCTCGGCATGGACGGCGGCGCCCGGGAGCGCTTCGAAGCCGCCTTCCACCAGGCCTACGGAGCGGTGCTGGTGACCGGGCCGACGGGCTCCGGCAAGAGCACCACGCTCTACGCGGCGCTGCAGGAGCTGAACCAGGTCGAGAAGAACATCATCACGATCGAGGACCCGGTCGAGTACCGCCTCAACGGGATCAACCAGATCAACGTCAACCGCAAGGCCGGGCTCGACTTCGCCACCGGCCTGCGCTCGATGCTGCGCGCCGACCCCGACATCGTGATGGTCGGCGAGATCCGTGACGGCGAGACCGCGAGGATCGCGATCGAGGCGGCGCTGACCGGCCACATGATGCTCACCACCCTCCATACCAACGACGCCCCCGGCGCGATCACCCGCTTGACCAAGATGGGGATCGAGGCCTTCCTGATCGCCTCCGCGGTCGACTGCGTCGTCGCCCAGCGACTCGCCCGCAAGCTCTGCAGCCACTGCAAGCGGCGCAGCGTGATCCCCGCCCAGGCCCTCGCCGACGCCGACCTCCGGGCGGGCGTCGACCTCGAGGGTTACGAGCCGGTCGGTTGCGCCCGCTGTAACCAGAGCGGCTACCGGGGTCGGGTTGGGCTCTACTCGGTGATGCAACTGAGCGACACGATCAAGGAGATGGCCGTCGCCCAGGCGCCCGAGGCGGACATCGCCGCCGCCGCCAGGGCCGAAGGGATGCTGACCCTGCGCGAGGACGGTCTCGCCAAGGTGCGGGCGGGGCTGACCAGCCTCGAGGAGGTGCTGCGTGTCACCGCATAATCGAAACCAGGTATCGAGAAACCGGCCGCGGCGGACGATCTAGAACCATGGACTTCGACTTCTCCGACGTCCTCGCCCAGATGGTCGAGGCGAACGCCTCCGACGTGCACCTGACGCCGGGGTTCCCGCCCGCGATGCGCGACAAGGGCAAGATCGAGCCGATGGAGGGCTTTCCGGTCCTCAGCACCCAGCAGACCCGTGAGGTCGTCTTCAGCATCCTCAACGACGACCAGAGAAAACGCTTCGAGAACCACAAACAGCTCGACTTCGCCTACGCGATCCCGGGCGTCGCCCGCTTCCGCGTCAACTGCTTCTTCCAGCGCGGCTCGGTCAGCGCCGCCTTCCGCCTGGTGCCGCAGGAGATTCCCTCGCTCGACTCGCTCAAGGTCCCCCAGGTCCTGCGCGAGCTGGCGTCGAAACCCCGTGGCTTCGTCCTCGTTACCGGTCCGACCGGCTCCGGCAAGAGCACCACCCTGGCGGCGATGATCGACGTCATCAACTGCGAGCGGCAGGACCACATCCTCACGATCGAGGACCCGATCGAGTTCCTGCACCCGCACAAAAGCTCGATCGTCAACCAGCGCGAGGTAGGCGCCGACGCCGAGGACTTCTCCCTCGGCCTCAAAGCCGCGCTGCGAGAGGACCCCGACGTCATCCTGGTCGGCGAGATGAGGGACCTGGAGACGATCTCCACGGCGCTGACCGCGGCGGAGACCGGCCACCTTGTCTTCGCGACCCTCCACACCCAGTCGACCGCGCAGACCGTCGACCGCATCATCGACGTCTTCCCGCCCCAGCAGCAAGGCCAGGTACGGACCCAGCTCTCGATCGCCCTGCAGGGAATCGTCACCCAGCAGTTGCTGCCGACCGCCGATGGGCGCGGCCGCACCGCCGCCTGCGAGGTGCTGGTGCCGACGCCGGCGATCCGCAACCTGATCCGCGAGGGCAAGACCCACCAGATCTACGCCGCGGTGCAGACCTCGGGTGCGGTCGGAATGCAGACGATGGACGCCGACCTCGCGCGCTTGGTGCGCAACGGGACGATCACCCGCTCGCTTGCCGAGCAGCGTGCCTCGGTCCCGGAGGAGCTGAAACGGCTGCTGGGCGGAGCGCCGGTGGCGCCGCCCCAGTACACGCAGGTCGGCTAGGCGATGGCAGCCGCCACGAACACCTTCGCCTTCCGGGCGATGGACGTCACCGGGGTCGCCTCCGCCGGCGAGGTCCAGGCCGAGTCCAAGGCCCAGGTCACCGAGCAGCTCCGCCAGCGCGGCCTGATCGTCCTCGAGGTCAGCGAGAAGGCGAACCCGCTCAACGTCGAGGACTTCTTCAAGCGCTGGAAGAAGGTCGACATGCGCGAGCTCGCGGTCTTCTCACGCCAGTTCGCGACCCTGATCGCCTCCGGCATGCCGATGCTGCGGACGCTGCACACGCTCGAGGAGCAGACCCAGGACGAGATGATCAAGGAGGCGGCAGCGGGGCTGCGGGCCGATATCGAGGCGGGCAGCACGCTCGAGCAGGCGATGGCGCGCCACCCCCAGGTCTTCGACCGGCTCTACCGGGCGATGGTCCGCTCCGGCGAGGAATCCGGCCGCCTCGAGGAATCGCTGGACCAGATCGCCTTCCAGGTGGAGAAAGCCGACGCGCTGCGGCGGCAGGTGAAATCGGCGCTGATGTATCCGGCGCTGATCTTCGGCTTCGCCGGCGTGGTGCTGATCGCGATCGTCGCCTTCGTCATCCCAGTCTTCGCCGGCATCTTCACCGAAATCGGCGAAGAACATCCGGAAGAAGACTCTTCCCTGCCGATCCCGACCCAAATGTGCGTCGCCGCCTCGGAAGCGATCACCGGCTACTGGTTCGTGATCATCCCGGCCATCGCTGTCAGCATCTTTCTCTTCCTGCGCTGGAAGCGGACCGATCGCGGTCGCGACGTCTGGGCCCGCTTCACGCTGCGGATCCCCTTCAAGATCGGCGACGTGATCCAGAAGGTGGCGCTGGCGCGCTGGTCGCGGACCTTCTCCGGCGCCGTCTCCGCCGGCGTGCCGATGCTGCAGGCGATCAAACTGACCGGCGAAACGGCCGGCAACGTGGTGATCGAACAGGCGATGGAGGACGTCTACGCCTCGGCCAAGCGCGGCGGCTCGCTGGCGGCGCCGATCGAAGCCCACGACATCTTCCCGCCGATGGTCGGCCACATGGTCGCGGTCGGCGAGGAGACCGGGCAGCTCGAACACATGATGGGCAAAATCGCCGACTTCTACGAAGTCGAGGTCGACGCCAAGGTGAAAGCTCTGACCTCGTTGCTGGAGCCGGTGATGATCGTCTTCGTCGGCGGCATCGTCGGGTTCATCGTGATCTCGATGTACCTGCCGATGTTCAGCATCTACGAAAAGATCCGCTGATCCGCTAGTCGGTTTTCGGGCGCCGGGGCTGGACGTGCGTCCAAGCGCCTGATTTTTCGCCGGAGGTAACCCAAATTTCAGGGATCAAGTCCCGGCGAGACTGGTCGATGTAGGCCCTGTGATGAATCTGCCAGTGCTTCGGTGCAAAAGGCAAACCCGCTGTGAGGTGGGGGCGCAAAGCCCACGGGGCTCCTTCGCGGGAGCTGGCCGGGCTACCACCGGGGTCGACAGACACCACGTGGCTGCAAGCGACGGGGCTCTGGCGCAAACGATTAGGACCATAGGAGGTCACTAATGTTTCTCCAGAACGTCCGGGCCCGAATCGGAGCCCGGCTCAACGGCGACAGCGAGGCCGGCTTCACGCTGATCGAGCTCCTCGTCGTCATGCTCATCCTCGGCATCCTCGCCGCGATCGCCCTTCCCGCGTTCTTCAACCAGCGCGAAAAGGCCGGCGACTCGAAGGCGAAGGAGAACGCCCACACCGCCCAGGTCGCGATGGAGACCTACGCGACCGAAAACGGTGGTACGTACACGGGTGTAACCGTCGCCATCCTGCAGGAAATCGAGCCGACGGTTGCCGACGAACCGACCGCTGAATCCCCAGAGGGGATCGAAGTCGAAGGCGAAGGCACGACCTACACGATCAAATCGACCTCCAGCACCGAAAACGTTTTCGAAATTGAAAACAACGCTGGCGAAATGTCCTACCTCTGCGAAACCCCCGGCACCGGCGGTTGTCCGCAGGCCGAAGGCGAAGAAGAAAAAGGCGACTGGAGCAAGTAGTCGCAGCCGCGTGACCTTGACTCTGTCAAGCACGAGCTCCGAAGGGGCGGGCCAGCGGCCCGCCCCTTCGCGCGTTCTCTGAGGCCCGTCCAGAGGGCTAAGCGATTCACCCCAGACGCCGATAACAAAGCGATGCGCCCGCGGTATCTCTCAATTCCTCTCGCGTTCCTCGCGGCGCTCGCGCTCGCGACGCCGGTCCACGCCGCCGTGCCGAGCTACAAGGGCTCCTCGGCCGACGGCAAAGTCGTCTTCTTCGAAAGCGACGAGAGCCTGGTCCCCGGCGACACCGACACCAAGCGCGACGTCTACGAGCGCTCATTCGACGAAGGCGTCGGCGCTTACGTGACCCGCGAGGTCTCGCTCGGACCGACCGGCGGCAATGACGCCTACCGGGCCCAGTTCGAGGGTTCGACCGAAGACGGCACCCGCGTCTTCTTCTCGACCGAAGAGCGGCTGGTCGCCGAAGACACCGACCGCAGCGTCGACATCTACATGCGCGACCTCGAAAACGGGACCACCACGCTGGTCAGTCAGGGCGGCTCGACCTGCGACCCGGCCTGCGGCAACGGCGCCTTTCAGGTGACCTTTGCCGATGCGACTCCGACCGGCGGCGAGGTCTTCTTCGAAACCAAAGAGCAGCTCTCCGGGGCCGACACCGACAGCTTCACCGATCTCTACGTACGCGACATCGCCGCCGGGACCACGACCCTGGTCTCCCAGGGCGAAGCGGCCTGCCAGCCTGCCTGTGGCAATGGTGGCTTCGAAGTCTCCCGCCGCGGCATCTCCGCCGACGGCACCTACGCCTACTTCACCACCCAGGAGTCCCTCGCTGAAGCCGACGCCGACACGGCGCTCGACATCTACGCCCGCAACCTCGAAACCGAAGCCACGATGCTGGTCTCCGCGGGCGCCTGCCCGGGTTGCGGCAACAGCGGTGCGGTGCCGATCTTCGATGGCGCCTCGGAAACCGGCGGCCGGGTCTTCTTCAGCAGCGAAGAGAAACTCGTCGGCGGCGATTCCGACAACGCCACCGACGTCTACGCGCGCGACCTGCCCGCCGGGCCGACGATCCTGATCTCCGCCGGCACGGCCGAAAAAACGGCGAGCTTCTCGGCCGCCTCCGCCGACGGCACCCACGTCTTCTTCACCAGCGCCGAGGGGCTGGTCGCGGGGGACGAAGACGGAGCCAACGACGTCTACGAGTGGACGGGAGGGACCCTCGACCTGATCACCTCGGCCACCTGCTCCAGCCTCTGTGGCGCCAGCTTCAACGCGGTCAGCGAAGACTCCACGCAGGTGCTGTTCAGCACCGCCGAAAGCCTCGTCGCCGCCGACCAGGACGAATACGACGACATCTACCGGCAGAACGTGGCCGGGGGTGAACCGGTTCTGGTCTCGCGGGGGGAAGCTAGCTGCGAAGCCTGTTGGAACGGAGAATTCGACGCCCGCTTCAACGAAGCCTCCGCCGACGCCAGTCGGGTGGTCTTCACCACCGCCGAGGTGGTCCTCGGCGGGGGGAAAGACACTGACGAAGAAGACGACATCTACGTCCGCGACATCGGTGCCGGAACCACCAGCTTGATCACGATCGCGCCGAGTTATTGCCCGCTGAAAAAAGGCAACTGCGGCGCCACCTTCGTCGGCGCCTCGAAGAACGGGCTCCACGTCTTCTTCCGGACGGTCGAGCGCTTCACGCTTGAAGACGGTGACAACGAAGCCGACGTCTACGAACGCTTCCTCGGCTCCGAACCGAGCGAAGAGGTGACCCGGCTCGTCTCGACCGGGAACGATCCCAACCTCGACCTGGGGCCGGCGCCCCCGGTGCTGACGGGTACCAGCCCGGAATCCCCGGCTGCCTCGACCACCCCGCACGTCCTCGGCGGGGCAGAACCTGGCTCGATGATCAAGCTCTACACCTCTGAGGACTGCTCCGGCGAAACGGTGGCGACGGGGACGGCGGCGCAGCTGCTGGAACCTGGGCTGGCGGTCAGCGTCACCGCCAACTCCCTAACTACCTTCAGGGCCACCGCCGAAGCCGAAGGGTTCGTCTCCGCCTGCTCGCAGCCGCTCAGCTACCAGCAGCTGCCGGCGGCAGGCGAAGGCGGGGGGACTACGACGCCGTTGGGCGGCAGCTCGGCACCACCAGGGGGCGAAGGGCCGGGTATCGGCCCCGGCTACGCCGTACCGCGCACGCGCATCACCTTCGCTCCGGCCGCGAAGACGCGTTCGCGCAACCCGACCTTCCGCTTCACCGATTCGACCGGCCAGCTTGGGACCACCTTCAAGTGCAAGCTCGACCGCAAGGGTTGGAAGGGCTGCCGCTCGCCGCTGCGGCTGAAGCGCCTTTCGCGCGGCAGGCACGTCCTCCAGATCAAAGGCGTCAACGCCGCCGGCACCGTCGAGCCCAACCCGGTCCGGCGCAGCTTCAAGGTGGTGCCGCGATGAGGCGCCGGCTCCGCCGTCGTGAGGCCGACCTCGGGAGCGAGGTGGGCATGAGCCTGATCGAGGTGCTCGTCGCCTCGCTGATGAGCGTGGTCATCGTCAGCGCCGCCTGCTCGATGCTGATCAGCGCCATCCGCGACCAGCCCGGCCTGAGCCGCAAGTCCCAGAACGTGACGACCGCCCGCTACCAGCTCGAGCGGGTGGTCCATGAGCTGCGCAACGGGATCAAGCTCGAAACCGTAACCGCCAGCGAAGTGAGCCTGATCGCCCGCGAGCGGCGGGCTGCGTGCGGGGGGGAATTCCTCACCAACCCGAGCGCCGAACCGATCCAGTGCAAGGTCACCTACAGCTGCAGCGCCAGCACCTGCACGCGCAGCGAAGCGACGCCGGAAGGGTCCGCGGTCGGCACCCAGACGGTGGCGCTCTCCGGCCTCGGCAGCACCGAAGTGTTCTGCTTCGTCCCCAGCGCGGAGGAAGACCCGACCGAATGCGGGAGCCCGAAAGAAGGGACGGTCCCCACCTATGTCGGCGTCAACCTCAGCGTTCCCAACCCCGAAGGGCGGGGCCTCCTGACCATCTCCGACGGCGCCACGCTGAGGTCGGCGGCGTTTGGGAGCTGACGATGCTGGCGAGATTCGACATCACGAGGCGGTTGGCGCGCGGCGAGGAAGGCATGACCCTGGTCGAGGTCCTGGTCGCGGCGATCATCCTGGCCCTGGCGGCGATGGCGACGTTCGGCGTCCTCGCCGCGGCCACGCGCAACGCACAGCGCGCTCAGGCGCTGCAGGTAGCCCAGGACAAGGCACAGGAAGAGATCGAGAAGCTGCACACGCTCTCCTACTCCGAACTCGCCCTCTCGGCGACGCCACCGCATTCGAGCAACCCGCTGAACCCGAACTACCGGGTCTCCGGCGCAAACTTCGCCCTGAAGCGGGAACCGCTCGGCGAAAGCGCCGAAATGGTCGTCAAAGGGCGCGAACTCTACGGTGGCGGGGTGATCGAAGTCGGCGCCGTCAACCCCGGGCCGATCCCGTTCCAGGAGGGCACCGTCAGCGGCAAGCTCTACCGCTACGTCGTCTGGCGCAACGACCCGACCTGCCCTGAAAGCGAAGAAGGCAGCAAAGACTTCTGTCCCGGCTCGCAGGACTACAAACAGATCATCGTCGTCGCCAAGCTCGACACTCCGGGCAACGAGACGCGCGAACGGAACTACGTCGAAGTCCAGTCGCAGGTCGCGAACCCCCAGACCCGGGCCCAGCGCTCGACCCAGGGAGAAGAAGTCGGCAACGGCGGCACCGGCGAAGGCAGCGAACAGGAAGAAAAAGAACGCGAAGAAGAAGAAGCAAACGACGAAACCGCTGGCTACGGCACCGGCAAAGCGGTCACCGCCCAACAGTTCTTCCTCACCGACACGCCGTGTTCGCCGACCGGCGCGACCAGCCGGGAAGAAATCGAAGCCGACCACCTGCTCCACAACACGCTCGGCACCTGCGCCAGCGGCCCGCGCACCGGGGAAACGCGTCCGGGGGCGCCAGACGCCCTGCTGCGAGGGGCGCCGCCCGACCCCGACCCGCTGGACGAATCCAACCCCGGGCTTTTCGACTACTCGTCCGACTCCTACCTGGAGCCGACCCCCGACACCGACAAGGGCGTCCAGATCCTCCACGACGACTCGGCCGGCTGTAACTACCTGCCGAAAAGCACCGTCCACCCCGAGGCGAAGGTGCACCGCTGGGTGACCGATCCGATGCCGAAGGCGTTCAAAGTCAGCGGCTCGGTGACCCTGGAGTTCTACTCGCGGACCCTGAACGAAGCGAGCTACCCGGGGACCGTCTGCGCCTTCCTCTTCGCCCGTCACGAAACCGGCTCCGGTGAATCGACCGTCGCCACCGACACCTTGTTCGAAAGCGAAACCGGGAAACTCTTCTGGACCTACTCTTCGCAGGGAACGGGGTCTTGGCCGCGAACCGAATGGACCAAGTTGCGGCTGACGATGAAACTCGGTGGAACGCTGCCCAAGACGATCGCGATCGGTGATCGCCTCGGCGTCGCCCTCAGCGTCGACGCCGGCACTACTCCGGCCGAAGCGATCCCAATCATGTACGACCACCCGAACTACCCGACCCGGATCGAGGTCGACACCACCACGCCCCTCGAAGGGGGCTAGCAGTGGCCCCCGCCGCTTTCTTCGCCTTCCTCGGGGGGCTCCTCGTCGGCAGCTTCGTGACGGTGGTTGCCCACCGCGTCCCACGCGGGGAATCAATCGTCGGCCCGCGTTCACGCTGCCCCGCCTGCGGCGCCCAGATTGCCGCCTACGACAACATCCCCGTCGTCTCCTGGGTGGTGCTGCGCGGGCGCGCGCGCTGCTGCGGCGCGGCGATTTCGGCGCGCTACCCGCTGACCGAGCTCACCGTCGCCCTCCTCTACGCGGCAACGGTGCTGGTTCTCTGGGACGACGCGACGGAAATCGCCCTTGGCATCGTCTTCGTCACCACCCTGGTGGCGATCACGCTGACCGACCTCGAGCGGCGGATCATCCCCAACAAGATCCTCCTCACCGCGGCGGTGATCGGGGTCGCGATCGTCGTGGTCGGCGACCCCGGCAGCCTCCCGGAGCGGGCGATCGCCGCGGCCGCCGCGGGCGGACTCCTCTTCCTCGCCGCCCTCGCCTATCCGAAAGGAATGGGCCTGGGAGACGTCAAGCTAGCGGCGGTGATGGGGCTCTTCCTGGGACGCAACGTCGCCCCGGCGATCTTCGTCGCGCTTCTGGTGGGATCGGTCGTCGGCCTCGGTCTGATGGCACGTCACGGGTCCGGCGCGAGGAAGATGGCGATCCCGTTCGGCCCCTTCCTGGCGCTCGGCGGGGTGGTCGGGCTGCTGCTCGGGGACCAGTTGGTGGACCTGTACCTGGGCACTTTCTAGTACGGCCGTCCAGGTTCTCCTAGAAATCGGTAATTGCAGGGCGAAAGGTCTGGGCCCTTTCTGTCGATTGAAGGGGAAGCGTCCGTCTCCTGGCGGCGCCAAACCACCCCATGCAGCTGACTAGGAAGAAGAACCCCACCGCCATCGCCGGTCTCGACATCGAGGCCGGCAGCCTTGCCGTGACCGAGCTGCGGGTAAACGGCAGCGTCGAAATCGCCGGCACCGCGATCACGCCGCTGGCGCCGGGGGTCTTTCACGAGGGCGAGGTGCTTGACCCCGATGCCCTCGGCGAGGCGCTGAAGGCGCTGTTCGGATCCCACAAGCTGTCGAAGCGGGTGCGGGTTGGCGTCGGCAACCAGAACGTCGTGGTCCGCACGATCCGCCTGCCCGCGATCCAGGACCCGAAGGAGATGGAGGCGGCGGTCCGCTTCCAGGCGCAGGAGCAGATCCCGATGCCGCTCGACCAGGCGGTCCTCGAGTACCAGGTCGTCGGCGGTGTGGCGGCCGAGGAGGGAGCGTCTCCCCAGGTCGACGTCGTCGTCGTCGCGGCCCGCCGCGACATGATCTCTTCGCTGCTCGAGCCGCTCGACAGGGCCGGGCTAGAACCCGTTGGCATCGACCTCTCGGCCTTCGCGATGATCCGGGCCCTGGCGGTCCCCGACCCCGACCTGCAGCCGGGCGAACGCCCCCGCGAGGCGGTTCTCTTTTGCAACGTCGGCGACGTCGCCAACTTGGCGGTTGCCCGCGGCCGTTCCTGTCTGTTCACCCGCGTCTCGCACGCCGGCTTGGAGGCGGTCGCCGAAGAGCTGGCGGCGGTGCGCGGCCTGACTCCCGAACACGCGGTTCAGTGGCTCAGCTACGTCGGCCTCGAGCGGCCGCTGGAGCAGATCGAAGGTGACCCGGAGGTGGTCGCCGCGGCGCGGCACGCGCTCGAGAACGGCGTCGCCGGGCTGCTCGACGAGATCCGCCTCTCGCTTGACTTCTACGGCGCCCAGGAAGACGCACTGCCGGTCGGCAAAGTGGTCCTCAGCGGCCTCGGCAGCTCGATTCCCGGGATGCCCAAGGCGATGGAAGAGCGGCTGGCGATGCCGATCGAGGCCACCCGTCCCTACGCCCTTACCGGCTTTGAGGAGGCGGCAGCGGCCCGTCTGACCCTGTCCTACGGCCTCGCCTTGGAGAGCTGAGCGATGCGTCCCGTCAACCTGATCCCCGCCGACCTGCGCCGCGGCGACCATTCTCCCCTGCGGACGGGCCCGCTCGCCTACATCCTCCTCGGCGCCCTGGGGCTGGCGCTCGTCGGCGTCGTCCTCCTGGTGCTCGCCGGCAACGAAATCTCCGAGAAGAAGGACGAAATCGTCACCCTGCGGCACGAAGACGCGATCGCCAAAGCGCGGGCGGAACGGCTGGCGCCTTACGTCGAGTTCCAGACGATGAGCGAACAGCGGGTGCAGACCGTCACCGGTCTGGCCAACAGCCGATTCGACTGGCCGCGGGTAATGCGCGAATTGGCGCTGGTTCTGCCCAGCGACGTCTCCCTGGAAAGCCTCAACGCCAGCGCCAGCGGCGCCGCCAGCGAAGGCGAAGGCGGTGGCGGGGCGTTTGGAACCCTCACTGGCCCCTCGCTGGAACTGACCGGCTGCACCAGCAGCCAGGACGCGGTTGCCGGCTTCATCACCGCGCTCAAGGACATCGACGGAGTCACCCGGGTGGGGCTGCAGTCTTCGGCGCGGGGAGAAGGTGCCGGCGGAGCTGAAGCCTGCCCGGGCGAACCCACTTCCTTCCAGATGGTCGTCGCCTTCGACGCGGCGCCGGTTCCGGTCGAAAGCGATACCGCCGAAGCCGAAGCCGCGACCGCGGCACCGAGCGAAGAAGGCGAAGAAGCCAGCGGCGAAGGAACGGAAGAAGGCTGAGATGAAAGCGCAGACCCAGAAGAAGACCAACGTGATCGTCGCGGCGATGGTCGTGGTGGCGGCGCTCGCGATTGCCTTCTGGATGCTCCTGCTCAGCCCCAAGCGAGAGGAAGCCCAGAAGCTCGACAAGCAGGTGAAGTCGCTGGAATCGCTGCTGGCGCAGCATCGCTCAGAAGCCGAGGTCGCCGCAGCGGCGCGGCGCTCGTTCTCCGGCAACTACGAGCGCCTGGTGGTCCTCGGCAAGGCGGTGCCTGGCGGAGATGAAACCGCGTCCCTGCTGGTCCAGCTCGACCATCTGGCGGCGAAGTCGGAAGTCAGCTTCCAGACCTTGGCGCTGAACGGCGGCGGTGGAAACGAAGAAGAAGCAGCCCCGGAAGGAGCCGCGGTGAGCCCGACCGAGGCGGAAGCCTCGCTGCTGCCGCTGGGGGCCTCGATCGGGCCCGCGGGCCTCGGCGTAATGCCCTACTCCCTTACCTTCGAAGGGGATTTCTTCCAGGTCGCCAAGTTCATCGAAAGCCTCGACAACCTGGTCAAGACCTCGAACGAAAACGTCGCGGTCAACGGTCGCCTGATCACCGTCAACAGTTTCTCGCTGGCCCCCGCCGACTCGGAAGGGGAATCGTCGGCAAAGCTGCAGGCGAACTTCTCCGTCACCACCTTCCTGACGCCCCCCGGCCAGGGCCTGACCGCGGGCGCGACCCCGGCGGGCCCTGAAGCGGAACCGGCGACCCTGACCTCGACGACTACGGGAGCGGCGCCGTGAAGAAGCTCAAAGGCCCAGATCTGAAAATGCCGGAGCTGAAGGTTCCGGCAGTGGTCGAGGACCTCTACCGCGACCTCCGCGACCGGCGCCTGCTGCCGTTGCTCGGCCTTGTCCTGGTCGCGATCGCCGCGGTCCCGTTCCTGCTTTCGAGCCGCTCCGAACCGAAACCCGTCCCCACTCATCCGCCGGCGATCACCGGCACCAACGCCTCGCAGTTGACGGTCGTGCGGGCCAATCCGGGCCTGCGGGACTACCGCAAGCGGCTCCGCGGTCGGACCCCGACCGATCCCTTCCGCAAGCGGTCCAGCGGTACCGACCTCGCGGGGACCAAGCTCGGCTCCAAGGGCGACAACGGCTTCGAAGGAACGAGCACGTCGACCAGCACTACGACTACCACGAGCTCGACCGGCACCAGCACCGTCACCAAGGAAACGACGAAATCCGCCGGCGGTGAATCGACGACGACCACGACGGAAACGGATAAGTCGGGATCGGGTTCGACCCCCGGCGATGAATCGGCTGGCGGGGGACCGTCGGGCGAACAGATCAACCTCTACAGCTTCGCGATCGACCTCAAGATCACCAAGACCGCCGACAAGCCTGATGGCAGCAAGGAGACCGCCGAGCCTCAGGTCCGCCACGAAGTCCTGCCGCCGGCACCGCTGCCCGGTGCCAAGGCCCAGGTGGTCACCTACATGGGAATCAGCCCGAAGACGCACAACCCGCTGCTGCTCGTCTCCGACGCGGTCACCGCGGTGTTCGGCGAAGCCAAATGCCTCTCCGGCGAAACGAAGTGCCAGCTGCTCGAAGTCGAAACCGGGATTCCGACGACCTTCGTCTTCGGCCCCAACGACGTCCGCTACAAGATCAACATCCTCAAGGTGAAGACCGTTTCCGCGGGGCACCTGTAGGCCGCTCTAGCGCCCTTTCACCAAAACTTCAGTAAGTGAAGCCATGGCGCTACACTGAATGAAGCGAGACAGGTCTGATCGCCCGTCCGCGCTTCGATCATGAGTGCCGAGAGCAACTCCACCTGCCCTGTCTGTAGGACCGCCGAAGTCGTCTGCGGCAAGTGGACGCTGCTGCTGATCCGCGACCTTGCTGAGGGCTCCGCCCGTTTCTGCGAGCTCGAGCGCTCGCTCGAGGGGATCAGCCCGCGGACCCTCTCCCTGCGCCTGCGGGCGCTGGAGGAGGAGGGCATCGTCGCCCGCCACACCTACCCGGAGGTGCCGCCGCGGGTCGAGTACGCGCTGACGCCCAAGGGCGAGGCGCTGGTGCCGCTGGTCGAGGACATGCGCCGCTACGGGACCCGCTGGCTGCTGGGCGAGAGATCCGAGCAGCGGGCCCGCGAAGCGCAGCCCACCGCTGCCTGAGCACCTCTCGCCGCGGCCGGCTGCAAGCCGGCGTGCACACGCAGGAGCGCGTGCCTGCGCCGGGAAGCCTGGGGCGTGCGTGATTTCCTCCTGAACGAATCGATCAAGCGCCTCGCCACCGAGGCCGCGACCCGGCTCAGCACCCTGGTCGCGATGGGGGAGGAGATCCCCTTCGACGTCGCCGCCGACGCCGGCGACGACTCCGCCTTCTACAGCTACGTGCCGATGACCGGCCGCTACGTCCGCGACCACCGCGACGAGCTGCGGGCGCTGCCGGCCTTCGCGCCGGCGCGCGAGGCCACGGTCGAGGCCGGGGTCGCCGCCCCGTACCTGGAGGCGCGCGGCGAGACCGTGCCCGCCGACCCGGGATCGCGCGCCGAGCTGATGCTCACCGTCTTCTTTGCCGAGCTTTGGGAGGGATCCTCCGGCTTCACCCTCGACCGCGAGCGCCTCGAGGCGGCGCTGGGCACCCTGGACGCGGAATCGCGCGACGCCGACGACGCCGACGTCCTGCTGGTCCCGATCGTCGGGCTGCGGATGTCGCAGCCGCGGCTGCAGCTTCCGAGCGGGGTGCGGATCGTCCGCGCCAACTCGATCGAAGCCCCGGTCGAGGCGATGCGCAGCGAGGGCATGGGCCGCGCCGCCTGGGAGCCGCAGTACCTGGCGGTCGCCGAGCAGTGCCCGGGAGAGGGCGCGGAGGAGGCTTTGCAGCAACTGCGTGAGCTGGTCAGTGTGATGCGGATGTTCAAGGCCGGCGGGATCGGCCTCGGCCCCTACGCCTTCGCCCCGACCGGCGAGGGCTGCTGGCAACGCCTGCCCACCGGCGCCCCGGCCACCCGTCCCGGCGGCTACCGCCTCGACGAGGACGAGGCCGAGGCGCTGACCCAGTTCGCGATCGCGCTGGAGGCCCGGCCGGACCCCGACAATGCCCTCACCTGGGCGGTCGGGCGCTTCGAGATGGGCTGCGAGCGGGAGACCGCCCTGGAGGGACTGAGCGACCACCTGCTGGCGCTGCGCGCCGTGCTCGAGGGGCACGGACCGGTTGGCGCCTCGCTGCCGCTGCGCGCGGCGGCGCTGATCGAAGACGACTCGATGGACCGGATCCAGGCCCGCGAGCGGGTCGAGGACGTGCTCGAGCTGGAGCGCGCGATGATGAACGGCCGCCCTCTGGAGGGCGCCATCGCCCTCGCCTCCTGGGCCGAGGAGGGCGTCCGCAAACTGCTGCGCGAAGCCGCCCTGGGCGAGCTCGGCAACGATCTCAGCACGACCGCCGACGAGACGCTGATCGTCAACGGACTAGACGCCGGCGACGCCGAGATCACCGTCTCGGTCGCCCCCGATATCCCTGCGCCCGCCGAGGCTCCGGCCGCCCACGAGGTCCCGCTCCCCCCGGAACCGGAGCAGGAGCACGAGATCTCGATCGAGCACGAGCCCTCGGCCGAACTTCAGCTGCCCGTCGACGAGTACGAGCCACCCCGCTACGAGGAGGAGGAGTACGTGGAGCAGGAGACCCGCATCATGGAGCCGGTCCCGGTCGAGGACGAGATCAAGATCACGCACACGCCGTGGCTCGAGGAGGTCTCCGATCCCCACGGCAGCGACACGATCCAGTGGCCCGCCGCCTCCGACCGCGACATCCAGCACCGCGAGCGCATCGACACCCCCCGGGTCCGCCATCTCTTCCCGGTCCCGGACTCCGACTGGGACGTCGAGCACCTCGAGTTCGAGTACTCGCGCAACCGCGTTAGCTGAGCTGCAAGCACTGGTCGCAGGCCTCATAGCAAGTGCCGGCATCTACCTGCTGGCCATTTTCGCCTTCGTGTGGTTCGGGAGACGCCGCGTCGCCTGGGGCGGGCGTCATGGGGTCCGGTTTCAATTCGAGCCAAAGGTCCCATCGCTCGCCGAAATGGTCAGCCGCCACGGCGTCGAGACGATCGCGATCTACGGGATCGCGTTCGTTGCCCTTGCGCTCATGGACTTCACCGTTTGGGAGCGGCTGGGCTTTGCGGCCCTGAGCGCCCTGGTGTTCGGATCCCTCTGGATCGCGAATAGCCCGGTCAGCAGCGGGCTTCCAGGAGTGTCGCCGATGCGAAGAGCCGCCAGTAACGTCGGCTATTGGTGCCTATCCGTTTCTGACTGGCTCGGTTACTTTGGAGTCCTGTGCTTCGGGACTGCCATTCTCGTCGAGATGGTTTAAGCCCGCCCCGCCGCCATCTCCACCCGCTCCTCGGCGGTGGCGAAGAGGTAGCGGTTGACCTCCCCGAGGCCGCCGAGGTCGTGGACGTCTTCGTCCAGATAGGGGACGCGGATGACGCCCTGGGTGCGGAGCTCGCCGGCGAGGTGGTCGATGTTGCGGGCGTCGCGCTCGGCTAGGGCCTGGTAGTCGGTGAAGTTGGCGGCGACGCGGTCGGCGAGGTCGGGGTCGTCGAGCTTGTCGGCGAGCGCCGCGGGGAGGTCTTCGACTTCGGCGCGGAGCTCGTCGGCGGGGTAGTGGACCTTGTTGACGATGACGCCGCCGAAGGGGAGTTTGGCCTCGACCAGTTTGCGGTGGAAGTAGACGGCCTCGTTGATCGGCTCGCCCTGGGGGCCGCAGACGACGAGGAAGCAGGTCTCGGGGTCGGAGAGGAGCTTGTCGACGCGTTTGGCCCGCGCCTGGAAGCCGTCGACCATGCCGCTGAAGGCGTTGAAGAACTCGGCCAGGTCGGCGAGGAGGTCGAAGCCGACGATCTTCTTGAAGACCGAGAGGGCGACGGAGACGCCGCGGCCGGTGACCTTGGCGGCGATGCCGGTCGGCTTCATGAAGACGCGCAGCGATTTGCCCTCGATGAACTGGGTCAGGCGTTTCGGCGCGTCGAGGAAGTCGAGGGCGTTGCGGGTGGGGGGCGTGTCGAGGACGAGCAGGTCGAACTGGCCTTCGGTGTGCAGCTCGAACAGCTTCTCCATCGCCATGTACTCCTGCGAGCCCGCCAGGGCGTTGGAGATCTGCTGGTAGATCCGGTTGCCCAGGACCCGGTCGCGGGACTCCTCGTCGGGGGCCTGGCGGGCGACGAGCTCGTCGAAGGTTGCCTTGGCGTCGAGCATCATCGCCCACAGCTCGCCCTCCATCTCCACCCCCTGCTTCTCGAACAGGGCGGGTTTGACCTGCCGCGCTTCGTTGCCCAGCTCCTTGAGCCCGAGCGAGTCGGCCAGGCGCTTCGCCGGGTCGATCGTCAGCACGCAGACTTTCAGCCCCTGCGCCGCCATCCCCATCGCGATCGCCGCCGAGGTCGTCGTCTTGCCGACGCCGCCGGAGCCGGCGCAGATGCAGATCGCCTTGCCGTCGAGGATCTCGCCGACGCTGGCCATCAGCCGAGCTTCCTCGCCAGTCGCCGTGCCGCCTCGACCCCGACGTCCGGCTCGAAGAGGAAGGGCAGGCATTTGACCGGCGCCTCGACCCGCCGGCGCAGCCGCGCAAGCTGGGCGCGCTGCGAGCGAGCGCGGTTGAACTCCGAGAGCGCCGCCCGCGCCGCCGCCCGCGGCGCCCCGTTCTCGTTTCCGTTCGCGGTCAGCCGCGCCAGCTTCTCGGCCTCGGCCTTGCTGAACCGCTCCGGGTAGAGGCCGTTGAGGTAGACGCGGTCGACGGCGACGCCGACGTCGTCGCGCAGGTCCTTCTCCAGCGCCGCCGACTCGTTCACCGGCATCTCCTCCGGCAGGGCGACGATCGCGGTCCCGGTGTGCTCGTGGTCGGTGATGAAGCGGTCGAGGGTTTCCGCCTGGCTGTGGATCGGGCCGACGCGGGCGATCGAGGCGAAGGTGCGCGGCGTCTGCAGAAAGCCGACGCCGTGGCCGGTCGCCGGCGCGTCGACGATCACCAGGTCGTACTTGCGGCCCTGCTTCACCTTGCGGTCGAGCTGGGCCAGCTCCCAGATCTTGCCGATCGTCACCAGCTCCTTCAGCCCCGGCGTCGCCGCGGCGAGATAGTTGAAGATGCGGCTGCGGAAGAGCATGTCGCGCATCGCCCGCACCTTTAGCTGCAGCAGCACGTACTCGCGCATCGACTCGTCGGGGTCGATCGAGATCGACCAGAGGTTCTCCTCCATTTCGACCTCGTGGAAGCCGACCTGGGCGTGCTCGAACATCCGCGAGGCGTTCTCCTGCGAGGAGACCTCGCAGACGATCGTTCGCTTGCCTTCGCTCGCGGCCCGCAGGCCCAGCGCCACGGCGACCGTCGTCTTGCCGACGCCCCCCTTGCCGGTGACTATTACGAGCCGCTTGTCGAGAAGTTCGGGTATCGGGCAATTCCTAGCAATTTCGCGGGTCGGCAGGAAAAGCGAGGTCCCATCCGAATATCCGCGCAATGGGATTTCTAAGCCGCAAGAAGCCGAAGCCAGCGCCCGTCGAGATCGAGGAGCAAAGTCCGATCGTGGAGGAACTCCAGCGGATGGAGGAACTTGTCCCCGAGAAGGTGGTCGAGGAAACTCCCGTCGCTGAGGTCGTCGAAGAGCCCCGGGCCGCGGTCGAGGAGCCACCCGCGGCAGAGGCGGAGCCGGTCGACCATCAGCCCCCGGCCGAGGAAGTTGAAGCTTCCGAGGAGGAGGAGGAGGACGAGGGCGATGGGCGGATGCGGGCTGTGGACCTGATCGCCCCGACCCGGCTCGACTTCCTGAAGGAGAGGGAGGAGGCGGCGGCGGAGCCGGTCAAGCACGCCGAAGTCATCGCCTTCGCCAACCAGAAGGGCGGGGTCGCGAAGACGACCACGACCCTGAACCTGGCCGTCGCCTTCGCCGAGTCCGGCTACCGAGTCCTCTGCGTCGACCTCGATCCGCAGGGCAACCTGACGATGAGCCAGGGAATCGACCCCGACAAGGTCGAGAAAAGCCTCTACGACGTGCTCGTCAACGACATGCCGATCGCCGAGATCATCGTCAAGCGCGAGATCGACATCGCGGTTGCCTCGATCGACCTCGCCGGCGCCGAGATCGCGATGAGCACGAAGATCGGCCGCGAGCGCTCGCTGGAAAAGGCGCTGAAGGAAGTCGACGGCGACTATGACTTCGTCTGCATCGACACGCCGCCGAGCCTGGGCCTGCTGACGATCAACGCGCTGACGGCGGCAAACAAAGTGATCGTCCCCGTCCAATGCGAGTATCTGTCGATGCGTGGTCTCGTGCAGCTCCAGAACACGCTGCGGATGATCCAGGAGAACCTCAACCCCGACGTCAGGATCGAGGGCATTCTGCCCACGATGTTGGACTCGCGGACGATCCACGCCAAGGAGGCGGTGGAGATTCTCGAGGAAAACTTCGGAGACCTCGTTTTCCGCTCCCGCATCAAGAAGGCGATCAAATTCGCCGAGGCGCCGGTGAAAGGGGCCAGCGTGCTCAAGTACGATTCAGGCTCGAGCGCCGCGAACTACTACCGGGAGCTGGCGAAGGAGGTTCTGGCGAATGGCTCGGCGTAACAAGCGCGCAAGCATGCGTGAAGGGCCGCTGTCCGACCTGTTCCGGTCGACCAGCGAGGACGCGCCGATGGATCCGCCGGAGGCGCCCAGGTACGGGCGTCAGGATCCTGCGGAGGCGAAGAAGACTGAAGAAGGTCAGGCTGAGGAGCCCCGGGCCGCGGGTCCTGTCGCGGACGAGGGGTCCTCGTCCTCGCAAGCTGCGGGCGAAGACCCCTCATCCGCGCCACCCGCGGCAGAGGCGATTCCGGCTGACGCTCCGGTAGCTCGGGAGGTTGGGTCGGCTGACGCCGGGGGGTCGCAAGATGAGAGCAGTCCTAGCTTCTTCGACCAGGATTCGGAGCTGGAAGGTTCTACGGAGTCGGCGCCGGAGCGGTTGAAACGGGTCTTCTCCGAGGAGCCGACGCCGCGGCGGGAGCAGTATGGGGCGGAAACCCCGCGCTACGGTCGCGAGGAGCCGGCCTACGAGCCGCCGGGCAGCGGCGAGCCGCACCAGCCCGTGATCAAAGTCGTCGGGGTCGGCGGCGCCGGCGTCAACGCGGTCAACCGGATGGTCGACGCGCGGGTGCCGGGCGTCGAGTTCATGGCCGTCAACACCGACCTGCAGTCCCTACAGCTCTGCGTCGCTGACATCACCGTCCACATCGGCGAGGAGCAGACGCGCGGCCTCGGCGCCGGCGCCGACCCCGAGGTCGGCCACCGTTCCGCCTTCGGGGAGCAGGACAAGATCAAGCGCCTGCTGAAGGGCTCCGACATGGTCTTCGTCGCCGCCGGTGCCGGCGGCGGCACCGGCTCGGGCGCGGCTCCGGTCGTCGCCCGTCTGGCCCGCGAGGTTGGCGCCCTCACCGTCGGCATCGTCACCAAGCCGTTCAGCTTCGAGGGCAGCCGCCGCGCCGGCCAGGCCCAGAAGGGGATCGAAGAGCTCGCCGCCGAGGTCGACACCCTGATCGTCGTCCCCAACGACCGCCTGCTCGACGTCCTCGACCAGCAGACCTCGATGGTCGAGGCCTTCAAGGTCGCCGACGACGTCCTGCGCCAGGGCGTGCAGGGGATCTCCGACCTGGTGACCCTGCCGGCGGTGATCAACCTCGACTTCGCCGATGTGCGGACGATCATGTCGGAAGCCGGCCGCGCCCTGCTCGGGATCGGCATGGCCTACGGCGACGAGCGCGCCGTCCTCGCCGCCGAAAAAGCGATCTCTTCGCCGCTGCTGGAGACCTCGATGGAGGGCGCCCGCTCGATCCTGCTCTCGATCACCGGCGGCGCCGACCTCTCGCTGGTTGAGGTCTCCGAGGCCGCGAAGGTGGTCGGCGAGGCCGCCCACCCCGACGCCAACATCATCTTCGGCGCCAACGTCGACGAGGAGCTCTCCGACCAGATCTGGGTCACCGTCGTCGCGACCCGGTTCGACGGCCGCCCGCAGACTCCGCGCCGCGCCGCCGAGCCGACGATCCGCCGCACCAAGGACGCCGAGCCCTCACGCCGCGGCCGCTCCGGCGAGTTGGGCATCGACGTGCCCGAGTTCCTGCCGGGCTGAGCCGGCTTCCCCGATGAAAGGGGTCGTCGCCGCCGGCCACCCACTGACCGCCGAGGCCGGTGCCGAGGTACTGCGCGACGGCGGCAACGCGGTCGACGCCGCCGTCTGCGCGGTGCTCGCCTCCTTCGCGGTCGAGAGCCCGCTGACCGGGTTCGGCGCCGGCGGCTACATGATGGTCCACGGGGCCGGCGAGACGACCCTGGTCGACTTCTTCGTCGCCGCCCCGGGGATGGACGAGGTCGAGCGCACGGCCGAGCTGGTCCCGGTCCCGATCCATTTCGACGCCGAGACGACGCAGACGTTCTACGTCGGGCCAGCCTCCTGCGGGGTGCCGGGGACCGCGGCCGGGCTCGCGCACGCGCTCGAGCGCTTCGGGACGATGCCGCTCTCGGCCCTGGTCGGGCCGGGCGTCCGGCTCGCCCGCGAGGGCGCTCCGGTCAACCGTGAGCAGGCCTACATCCTCGAGATCCTCGCCCCGATCCACGAGCACATGGCGGGGACGCGGGAGCTCTACGCGCCGGAGGGACGGCGCCTGCGCGAGGGGGACGTCTTCCGCTTCCCGGAACTGGCGGAGGCGCTGGAACGCTACGGCGCCGAGGGCGCCGAGCCCTTCTACCGGGGCGAGGTGGCGCGGGCGATCAGCGACCTGGTGGTGGCGCGCGGCGGCATCCTCGGCCCCCGCGACCTCGCCTCCTACGCGGCGCTCGAGCGGCCGCCGATCGCTGCCCCCTTTCGCGGCACCGAAGTGCTGACCAACCCGCCCCCTTCCTCGGGCGGGATCCTGATCGCCTACTGCCTCGGGCTGCTGGAGCGGCTCGGGCCCGAGAGCGGCCCCGAGCACCTGGTGGCCGCGATGGGCGCGGCCAACGACCGCCGCGATCTCGCCTTCGCCGAGGCTCTCTACGAGGAGGGGATGGCGGCCGGCTTCCTCGATCCCGCCGGTCTCGACCGGGCGGTCGGCGACCTGCTCGGCTCGACCACCCACATCTCGGTGCTCGACGGCGAGGGCAACTGCGCCAGCGTCACCTGCTCCAACGGCTCCGGCTCGGGGGTGCTGGTGCCGGGGACGGGGGTGATCCTCAACAACATGCTGGGGGAGGAGGACCTCAACCCCGCCGGCTTCCACCTGATCGCGCCGGGCCGGCGGGTGCCCTCGATGATGGCGCCGACGGTGGTGCTGCGGAACGGCGAGATCGTCCTCGCGCTCGGCAGCGCCGGCTCCAACCGGATCCGCTCGGCGATCCTGCAGACGGTGGTGCGGGCGATCGAGCAGGGCTATCCGGTGGCGGCGGCGGTCGAGGCGCCACGGCTGCACTTCGAGGGGGGCCTGGTCCAGGCGGAGCCGGGAATCGACGCGGCGGCGCTGGACCGGCTGGAGGCGCGCGGGGTGCCGGTGGCGCGGCGGCCGGCGCCGAACCTCTACTTCGGCGGGGTCCAGGCGGTCGCCCGCGATCCCCGCAGCGGTGAGCTCAGCGGCGGCGGCGATCCCCGCCGCGGCGGCGCCGTCGCCTTCGCCTGAGGCCTCTGCCCCGAGTTGCGTGGGTCCTTTCGGACGTATG
>DASSHE010000050.1:0-62647 GCA_035693065.1 Solirubrobacterales bacterium | reverse complement strand
GCCTTCCTCGCCTCGAACCTCGGCGTCTACCACGTGGCGGCGGCGGTCGGTGCCTTCGTGGTCGCGCTCGGCAACAACTTCTTCTGGAACCGCCACTGGACCTTCGGCCCGGGAGAGGGCCTGGCCCACGAGCAGGCGATCCGCTTCACCGTGGTCAGCGTCGGCGCCCTGGTCATCAACCTGGTCGTGCTGGAGGTCCTGGTCGAGTCCGCCTCGCTCAACGAAATCGCCGCCCAGGCGATCGCGGTCGCCGTCGCGATGCCGTTCAACTTCCTCGGCAACAAGCTCTGGACCTTCGCCTGAGCGGCGCTGCGAGCGCGCTCTGAAGCCCTTCCCCGCTCAGCTAACGTTGATGGCATGAGCGAGAACGCCCGCAAGCCGCCCTACGACCCCGCCCGGATCGAGGCCGAGCGCCAGGCCGCCTGGGTCGAGCGCGGCGACTACGACGCGCCCCCGCCGCCGCCCGACGGCGAGCACGGCGTCTACGTCAAGTCCTCGAGCCCGTTCACCTCGGGCAACCTGCACATGGGGCACGTCCGCGATTACACGATCGGCGACGCCTACGCCCGCTTCCAGCGCGCCCGCGGGCGCAGCGTGCTGATGGGATTCGGCTTCGACGCCTTCGGCCTGCCGGCCGAGCTGGCGGCGATCGAGCGCCAGGTGCCACCGGCCGAGTGGGTCGAGCGCTCGGGCGAGCAGATGCTCGGCCAGATGCGCCGGCTCGGCTACTCGTTCGACTACGACCGCGTCTTCTACAGCTCCGACGAGGGCCAGTACCGCTGGTCGCAGTGGCTCTTCCTCACCCTGCTGGAGCGCGACCTGATCTACCGCGCCGACGCCACCGTCGACTGGTGCGACACCTGCCAGACCACGCTCGCCTCGATCCAGGTCGAGGACGGCCGCTGCTGGCGCTGCCACAACGAGGTGCGGCTGATCCGGCGGCCGACCTGGTTCCTGCGGATCACCCCCTATCTAGAGGAGAACGACCGCAACACCGAGCTCCTCGCCGCCGGCGGCAAGTGGGACGAGCTCTCGCTGGCGACCCAGCGCTACATCCTCGGCCGCAGCGACGGTGTCGAGCTGGAGCTGGGGGAGGGGGAGCGCGCGCTTACCGTCTTCACCCCACATCGCGACCACGCCGCCCTCGCCAGCTTCGTCCTGCTCTCGCCCCGCCATCCCGAGGTCGACGCCTGGATCGGCGGGGAGGGAGTGCGCGAGGAGTTGGAGCGGATGCGCTCCGGAGGCTGGGAGCGCAGCGCCCGCGACGCCCGTTCGGTGCCGGTCCTCGACACCGGCGCCTCGATCCAGGGGCCGGCCGGCGAGGAGCTGCCGGTGATCGTCTCGCCGCTCGTCGACGCCCGCTTCGGGCCGACGGCGGCGCTCGGCATCCCCGTCGTCGACGAGGCCGACCGCGACATCGCCGACCGCCTCGAGCGGGTCGCCTCGGCGCTGCCCGACGAGGAGGCCGCCGCCGCGCCCGCCGCGGGCGCCCGCGAGGCAAAGCGCTACCGCGCCAACGACTTCTCGATCTCCCGCCAGCGCTCCTGGGGGACGCCGATCCCGGTGGTCCTCTGCGAGGAGTGCGGCCCGGTGCCCGTTCCCGAGACCGACCTGCCGGTCGTCCTGCCGCGCGACATCAAGCCGACCGGCGAAGGGAACCCGCTGGCTGAGCGTCCCGACTTCGTGGACGTCGAGTGCCCGCGCTGCGGCGGCGCCGCCAAGCGCGAGACCGACACCCTCGACTGCCACTTCGACGCCCTCTTCCTCTGGGTGCCGGCGGCGGTGCCGCCGGCGGACCGGGACGAGCAGATGTTCACCCATCCCGAGCTGCGGGAGTGGCTGCCGGCGGAGCGCCTGGTGGCGGGCAACGACAGCGGCGGCTTCGTCTTCGACCAGCGGATCGTCACCAAGGCCCTGCGCGACATCGGCCCCTTCGCCTTCATGGAGGAGGGGGAGCCCTTCGCCGGTTGCCTCTTCCACGAGATGGTGATCGCCGACGGGCGCAAGATGAGCAAGCACCTCGGCAACGTCGTCAACCCCGACGAGCTCGTCGCCGCCCACGGCGCCGACACCGTCCGCCTCGCCGTCCTCTACGCCGCCGGCCCGGCGAAGACGCTGAACTGGAGCGACGGGGCGGTCCGTTTCGCCAGCCGCTTCCTCCGCAACGTCTGGACCTACACCCACGACCGTCTCGCCGCGCTCGAGTCCCACGCGCACGACCCGGAGGCCGCCGCCGACACCGAGCACATGCGCGACCGGCTGCGCAAATGGTGCGAGAACGGCCTCGAGCGGATCACCGCCGACGTCGAGCAACTGCAGATGCACAAGGCGATCCGCAACATCACCCGCCTCTTCGAGCGGATCCAGGACTTCGAGAAGCGGGTGGTCAAGCGCCGCGGCCAGCTCGACCGCGCCGACGCCGAGGCGCAGATCGCCGCGCTCGTTCTACTGGCCCGGACGCTGGTCCCGTTCGCGCCCCACGCGGCCGAGGAACTGCTGGTCGCGGCCGGTGTGGAGGACAGCGCCGAGGCGCTCTGGCCCTGGCCTCAGAGCGCGGAAATCCCGGTCGCGCCGGGCGAAACCGCCGCCGCGCCGTAGCCTCATACGAAAGTCCGCTCGTTTACAAAAATGGGCTTGATTGTTACACGGGCGTATGTTATGAATTCGTTTGCCGGGCGATCAACCGGTGAAGGAGGCGGGGCTCTCGGATATGGGAAACCGCCTTGGGGTGGCAAAGGAGGACCAGTCCTGAGCCAGGATCAAGCGTCATGACGGATCCTGGTAACGCCGGCACGGCCGGCGTCGCCCCGCCTCACTTCATCGTTCTTGCGTCCGCGCTCTCAGGCACGGGGCGGCCGCTTCACTTCGAAGCGGCGCGCCTTCGGCGCCCAGGAGACGCCCTCGCAGAGCGCGTCCACGGTGGTGCCGAGGACGCTCGCGACCTTGACGATCGTCGCCAGGCGCGGCTCCCGGCCGGCGCGCTCGAGGAGCGAGACCTCGGTCCGGTGCAGATCGCAGAGGTAGCCGAGCTCTTCCTGGGAGATTCCGGCGGCGGCGCGAGCCTGCCGCAGGTTGGCTGCGAAGCGGTCCTGGGGTTTCATCGCTGCGGCAGTCTCCAGGGCTGCGGACAGAAGCTCTACAGACAGCAGCCTTCCGGGCCGCCACACGAGCCGCGACGTTCGCTACTTTGCCCAGAGAGACCGGCGCGGCTCGGTCAAGTCTTCTTTACACAGAAAGCATTGAGCGTCGAGAGAGCATGTGTTATACCCGTGCGACCAATTGGACTAGCGCCGAGGGATCGGCGGCAAAGGAGGAGTCATGAGTGACGCGGTTGATCCGCATCGCACCGAGCCCTACGGGCTCCGGACCCGGTCCTGCGCCACCGAACTCACCTGCCGCGACTGCGGCTACCGGACGCCGCTGCTCGATAAGGCATTCAAGTGCCCTGCCTGCGGCGAAGGGCTCGACATCGATTACGACTACGAGCTGGCGAAGAAGCGGATCGCCGAGCGCCCTGTCGAGGAGCGACCGTGGAACATCTGGCGCTTCGAGGAGCTGCTGCCGATCCTCAACCTGCGCGCCCAGCAGCAGGTCGCCCAGTTCGCCGGCAAAACGCCGCTGGTCCACGCCGAGCGGCTCGGCGCCGAGCTCGGCCTCAGCAACCTCTACCTCAAGGACGACTCGACCAACCGCCCGTCGCTCTCTTACAAGGACCGCGTCGTCGGGATGGCGATCGCCCGCCTGCTGGAGCTGGGCAAGGACGAGGTCGGCTGCGTCTCCACCGGCAACGTCGGCACCGCGGTTGCCTCGCTGGCTGCCCAGGCCGGCGCCCGTCCCTACATCTTCTACCCGGGCAACATGGAGAAGGGAAAGGCGAAGGCCTGCCGGGCGATGGGAGCCCAGGTGATCCAGCTCGACGCCAACTACGACCAGGCCAACCGCGCCTGCCGTGAGCTGGCGCTGGAGACCGGGATGGAGTTCGCCAACATCACCCTGCGCCCGTTCTACGCCGAGGGGGCGAAGACGATGGCCTTCGAGGTCGTCGAGGAGCTGGACTGGCGGGCGCCGGACCACTTCGTGATCCCGGCCGCCGGCGGCACCCTCTCCTCGCGCGTCCACAAGGGCTTGGTGGAGCTGGAGAAAGTCGGGCTGGCCGAGACCGCGGGGTCGAAGATCAACATCGCCCAGGCCAGCGGCTGCTCGCCGATCGCGGCGGCGATCTCCGCCGGCGGCGGCGAGATCGTCACCCAGACGCCCGAGACCGCGGCGCACTCGCTGGCGATCGGGGCGCCGGGCGACGGCGCTCTCGTGGTCGACGCTGTCGTCTCCCGCGGCGGCGCCGCGGCGACCGCCTCCGACGAGGAGATCTTCGGCGCCATCGACCTGCTCGGGCAGACCGAGGGCATCCTCACCGAGCCGGCGGGCGGGACGACGATCGCCTCCACCGCGAGACTGGCCCAGGAAGGGAAGATCGGGCCCGACGAGGTCGTCGTCGCGATCATCAGCGGCAACGGCCTGAAGACGCTTCACGAGCATCCCGACAAGTCCTGGCCCGAAGGGGTCCCATGTGAGGTCGGGGCGATGGAGGAGATCCTCAACGACTTCCGCCAGGCGGCGGCGGCCGCGCTGCGCTGAGCGGAGAGGGGCGGCGGCCCGGCGCGAGACCCGGCCCGCCGCCGGTCGCCGCGCCCCTGTCCGTTTAGGCTTCCTCCGATGAGGGAGATGCCGCGGGTCGATGGCGTCACGCACCACCGGGTGCGCGTGCGCGGGGTGGAGCTGCACTACGCCGAAGCCGGCGCCGGGGAGGACGTCGTCCTCTGCCTGCATGGCTGGCCGCAGCACTGGTACGAGTGGCGCCACCTGATGCCGGCGCTGGCGGACCGGCACCGGGTGCTGGCGCTCGACCAGCGCGGCTTCGGCTGGTCGGAGGCGAGCGCGGGCGGCTACGAGAAGGAGGAGCTGGCAAGCGACGTGCTCGCCTTCATGGACGCGCTCGGGCTGGAGCGGGTGAAGCTGGTCGGCCACGACTGGGGCGGCTGGATCGGCTTCCTGCTCTGCCTGCGGGAGCCGCGGCGCTTCGAGCGCTACCTGGCGCTGAACATCCTCCCGCCCTGGACGAGCCTGGGGGCGATGGCGCCCCACCTCTGGCGCTTCTGGTACCAGTGGTTGATCCTCGCGCCGGGGGTTGGCTATCGCCTCCACCGCGGCGGCAAGTTCGTGCCGAAAGTCCTGGCGGGCGGCTCGGTACGGCGCCAGGTCTGGGACGAGGCGACGCTGCACGCGTTCTCCGACGCCTTCACCGAGCCGGAGCGGGCGCGGGCGGCGGTGCAGATGTACCGGGTCTTCAACCTGCACGAGGTGCCGGCGATCGCGAAGGGGCGATACGCCAAAGCCCACCTCGAGGTCCCCACCAAGCTCCTCTTCGGCACCGGCGACGCGGCGCTGAACCACAAGATCCTCAGTGGCTCCGAGCGCCACGCGGAGGCGATGGAGATCGAGAAGGTTGAGGGCTGCGGCCACTTCATCGCCGACGAGATGCCCGACCTCGTCGCCGAGCGCGCCCGCGAGTTCTTTTCCTAGACAAAGCGATTTCGGTACGGGAGTGCGGTGATCCTCTTCACTCGCCTACCTGGCTGGATCGCCGCCAGCCTTCCGAGATCGGGATTGGGCCAGCGGCGCAAAACGTTCAGAGGATCACCGCACTCCCCCACAACACGCCGCTGCGAGACGGCCGAGGGGCGAATGCTTTTTCAGCTCGCCGGAACGGATGCACCCGCAGCTAAGAGCGGATCCGGGCCTCTTCCAGGTCTAAATCGCGCTCGATCTGGCGCATCGTCTGGTTGCGGAGGCGGCCGGCTCCGCGCAGGGTGAGGAGTTCGTCGCGCTCGACCCCGATCAGCTCGCGGCGCAGCTCGCCGTAGTCGGCGATCCGCTGTTCGCGGGCGGCGGTCTCGGGGTCCTCGCCGCCGAGCACGGCCTGACACATCCGAAACCGGGCGCGGTAGAGATCGCGCAGCCGCTTTAGCTGGGTCTCGCTGGCGCGCTCGTCCTGCTCCATCTGGTCGAGGCGGTCGAGCGCCGATTGCGCCGCCTCCATCCGCGCCACCGCCTCTTCGTCGGACCAGCGCCGCGGCTCCTCCAACCGCAGCTTGCGGATCACGAACGGCAGCGAGAGCCCTTGGCCGACCAGGGTGACGAGGATCAGGGCGAAGGTGAGGAAGATGATCTGCGGCCGCCCGCCGACGCTCAGCGGGACCGCCAGCGCCGCCGCCAGCGAGACGGCGCCGCGCATCCCGCTCCAGCCGACGGCGAAGCGCTCGCCGGCGGTGTCGCCGGCGTCGGAGCGCATCGCGAAGACGAAGGCGAGGCGGAGGGCGATCGAGGCGGCGGCGATGGCCGCGATCGGCCAGAGCAGGTCGCTGGCGCCGGAGCTCGTTTCGCCGAGAGCGTCGACGACGCCGGGCAACTGCAGTCCGAGGAGGACGAAGAGGGCGATCTCGAGGCCGAAGACGAGGACATTCCAGAAGGCGATGGCGCTGAGGCGGATGTCGGCGTCGAGCGAGCGCGGCGAGCGGTAGCCGGCGTAGACGCCGGCGACGACCGCGGCCAAGATTCCGGAGACGTGCACCTCCTCGGCGCCGATGTAGGCGGCGTAGGCGGTCAGCAGGGTGAGGAAGATCGAGAGGGCGATGTCGGTCTGGCGGCGGACGACGAGGTCGGAGAGCCAGCCGACGATCAGCCCGATCGCGATCCCGCCGAGGGAGACGCCGACGAACTCGAGCGCGGCGCCGCCGAGGGAGAAGGCGCTGCCGGTGGCGACGCCGACGGCGATCCGGTAGATGACCAGGGCGGTGCCGTCGTTGATCATCGACTCGCCTTCGACCAGGAGCCGCACCCGCTCCGGCGCGCCGAGGCGGCGGAAGATCGAGGTGGCGGCGACCGCGTCGGTGGGGGCGAGGACGGCCCCGAGCACCGCCGCCTCGGCCCAAGTCAGCTCCGGCACGGTGGCGTGGGCGACGACGGCGACCACTGCGGCGGTGAGGAAGACGAGGGCGATCGAGAGCATCGCCAGCGGCCGCATTACCGCCCGCAGCTCCTGCGGCGAGGTGCGCCAGCCCGCGGCGTAGACCAGCGGCGGCAGGAAGACGAGGAAGACGGTGTCGGGCTCGAGTTCGATCTCGGGCAGCCCTGGCACCAGGGCGATCGCGAGCCCCCCCAGCACCAGCACGATCGGCGCCGGGATCCGACCGAAGTCGGCGAGCCGCACCAGTAAGGCGGCCGCGAGGAGGAGGACGAGGATCGACTCGACGTCGTTCACGCCGCTAATCACACCGCGTCGGGCGGCGGAGAGCGGCGCGACGGCTGTGCCGCCGCGCCGCCGTCGCTCAGGGAGCGGTCACCGCCCAGGTGCCGTGGTTCTCGTAGTTGTCGCCTTCAGGGGTTTCAAAGAAGACGAGGAAGCCGAAATGTCCTTGCGCAGGGTTGTTCTCGGCGCTCAGTTCGGCGTCTTCACGTTCGGAGTAAAGACAGAGAAAGCCGGCTGCGGCCTGCGGATCGAGGACGTTTCCGGGGCAATTTGCAGTGGGGGATTCGCCTTCGCCGATCACTTCGATCGTCGGTTTGAAGGAGAGCGGGATCGGATACGACACCTCGGTACCCGGGGTATATGCGCTGCCGCCGGCATCGAAGCGGGTGCTGGCGAACCCGAAGGCGCCCCGCTCGGTCTTCCCAGAGGGGAGGGCGTCGATCAGGACCCCCGGCACCCCCGGTTCCCCCTGGGCTCCGCGCGGGCCCACTGGCCCCTGCGGGCCCGTGAGCGTCTGCTTCGCGGCTTTGTTCAGTTTGGACGGCGTCACCGCGGCTTTCTTTAGTTGCTTGGTGCCGACGCTGTTCTTCGGCAGCACGACCGTGGCCGCGAAGGCGGCCCCGCCGCCGAGGACTAGGAAGAGGCAGAGCGTCGAGACCACGTTGGCGTAGGTGAGCTTGCCGGTTATTGACTTCATTGGAACCTCCATTGCTGACGAGTCTTTGGCGCCAGCCTCTCATGCGAGGTGAGGTATGCCCATGTGCTTCTAAGATCGCTCGATGGACGAACTGCTCTCACCCCCGCTGGAGGACCTCGACCACGTGCGCGGCGAGCGCGGCGCGCCGCTGCAGTTGGTGATGTTCGGCGACTTCCAGTGCCCCTTCTGCCTCGGGGCGCAGTCGGTCCTCCGCCGCGTGCGCGACCGCCTCGGGGACCGCCTCGTCTTCGCCTTCCGTCACCTGCCGATCCCCGAGCGCCACCCGCTGGCGCCGCTCGCCGCCGAAGCCAGCGAGGCGGCGGCGGCGCAGGAGCGGTTCTGGGATTTCCACGACGCTCTCTACGCGGCGCAACCGAAACTCTCACCGGAGATGATCTTCGAGGTCGGGGCGGAGCTCGGGCTCGACGCCGAGCGGATGGGGGCCGAGGTCGACGGTGGCCTCTACCGGCCGCGAATCGAGCGCGACCTCGCCTCGGCCGAGGCCAGCGGCGCCACTGGCACGCCGACCTTCTTCCTCAACGGCAAGCGGCACTGGGGCGCTTATGACGCCGGCTCGCTGGTCGAAGGGCTGGAAGGGTAGGCCGGGTCCGCTTGTACACTGCTCCGGCTTGAGTTCTCAGGGAACTTCCGTTGGCAAGGGGTGCGCGGCTTCGGGGCTGCTCGGCCTCGCTTTGTTATGTCTGATGCTCGTACCCGGGGCCGCTCTCGCCGCGACGGGGTCGCTTGCCGGGACGGTGACGGACGCCGCCACCGATCTCGCGATCGAAGGCGCGCGGGTCTGCGCTTGGTCGACTGGCGAAGAAACGGAAGACTGCGCCCATACCGCCACCGACGGTTCCTACTTGATCGGCGGACTCAAACCCGGCGGCTATACGGTCGAATTCCGGGCATCCGGATACGCCCGTCAGTTCTGGAACGGCAAAGGGAGCTGGTCGGAAGCCGAAACCGTCGAAGTGGTCGAAAGCACGACTTCGGGCGCCGTCGACGCCGCCCTGCAGCCGACCGCGACGATCGAGGGCACGGTGACCGCGACCGAAGACGGCCTCGGAGTCGAAGAAGTCGAAGTCTGCGCCTATCCGGTGTCCGCTGCCGAAGAAAACTTCTGGGAATGCGGCTACACGGAAAGCGACGGCAGCTACTCGATCGGCGAGCTCAACCCCGGGAACTACAAGGTCGAATTCTGGACCGGCTTCAGCGTGCGCAACCTCGCCTACCAGTTCTGGGACCACAAGGCCCGCTACGCCGAAGCCGACGTCATTGCCCTCGCCGAAGGCGAAGACAAGACGGGGATCGACGCCGAGCTCGAGCCGGGCGCGTCGATCGCCGGCAGCGTCCTAACGACGACGGGAGCGCCCTTGGAAGCGAGGGTCTGCGCGATCGACGCGGGCACCGGCAAGCTGACGGTGTGCACCTGGACTGACGAAGCCGGCAATTACGGCCTCGACCGCCTCGCCGCCGACGACTACAAGGTCGTCTTCTCGCCCGAATTCTGGGAATTCTTCCCGGGGGAAGGCACGCCGGGAGAAGAAGACGACGGGCTGCCGACTCAGTTCTGGAACAACCAGACGACCTTGGCCGCGGCCAACGTCCTCAGCCTGGGCGCCGGCAGCAGCGCCGGCGCGATCGACGCCCGCTACGCGCCGCTTGTGAGGACCCCGCCGCTGGTAGTGCCGCCGACGGTGACCCCACCGGCGCGCAAACATCGCAAATGCCCGCGCGGGAAAAAGAAGCGGCGCATCCACGGCAAGGTCCGCTGCGTCCGCGTGCACAAGCGCCACCGGCATCGGCACCATGGCAGCGGCGGTGGAGCGCCCCGCCTCCTGCGCCCGTGAAGGCACTGGTCCAGCGGGTCAGCCAGGCGGCAGTCGACGTTGAGGGGGATCGGGTCGCCCAGATCGGGCCCGGAATGCTGGTCCTGCTCGGGGTCGGCGTCGGCGACGGGGAGGGGGAGTGCGATCGGCTGGCCGAGAAGGTGCGGGCGCTGCGGATCTTCGACGACGCCGAGGGGCGGATGAACGAGCCGCTGGGCGACCGCGAGGTGCTCTGCGTCAGCCAGTTCACCCTCCACGGCGATGCCCGTCGCGGCAACCGGCCGAGCTACACCGGCGCCGCCCGGCCCGAGGTCGCGGAGCCGCTCTACGACCGCTTCTGCGAGCGGTTGGAGGCGAAGAAGGGTGTCTTCGGCGCCTGCATGGGCGTCGCCCTGGTCAACGATGGACCGGTAACGCTGATGGTGGAGATTCCGCCGGCTAGCGAGCCGAAAGCCTGAAGGCGCGCCGGCCGACGGTCGCGGCGGCCGCCTTCCGCGTAGGCCGGGACTCGCCGGCGGCGGCATAGGAGATCGTCACCCAGCGGTTGCCGCGGACCGCGAGGAGGGTGCCGAGGCCCGGGATCCACTCGGCGCTCTGGCCGTAGGCGCCGGATTCGCCGACCCCCGGCACCGGGTGCGGCATCTTTGCCGGGTCGGGGGCGCCGAACTGCTGCGTCTCGACCACCCGGTTGAAATAGCGCTTGTGGGCGCCGTAGCTGGCGTCGAGGGAGATGCTGACCGCGATCCCACGACCGTGGAGTTGACATTCCGAGTGCGGCGGCCGCGGCTGGCTGGAGGCGTTGACCGGCTGACCCGAGCGCCGGGTCAGCGCGGCGGCGAGGGCGCGGCAGTCGTCGCGGCCGAGCCGCAGCGAGGTCCTCGCTTCTTCGGGCTTGATGCCGGTGCGGTTGACCGCGGGGGCGACCTCCTCGGCGCTGCCGCCGGTGCTGTCGGTCGCGGTGCCGCCGCAGCCGCCGAGGAGAAGGGCGCAGGCGAGGATCGCGCCGGCCAGGCGCAGAGGGCCGCGGCTGCCGTTCACATCCCGCATCGCCGCGAAGGTTAGGCTCCCGCCCGTGGCTGCCCTCGTCTACTCCGCGATCGCCTCGCTCGACGGCTACGTCGCCGACCGCGGCGGCGACTTCGGCTGGGCCGCTCCCGACGAGGAGGTCCACTCCTTCGTCAACGAGCTCGAGCGGCCGATCGGGACCTACCTCTTCGGCCGTCGCATGTACGAAGTGATGGAGGTCTGGGAGAGCGACGAGATCCTCGACGGACAGCCTCCCTGCATGCGCGAGTACGCGGAGATCTGGCGGGCTGCCGAGAAGGTCGTCTACTCCACGCGATTGCAGGCGGTGGCGACCGGTCGAACCCGGCTGGAGCGCGAGTTCGACCCGGCGGCGATCCGCGAGATGAAGGACTCGGCGCCGCACGACATCAGCATCGGCGGCCCGGCGCTGGCCGGGCAAGCGCTCGCGGCCGGCCTCGTCGACGAGTGCCACCTGCTGCTCAACCCGGTCGTCGTCGGCGGCGGCAAGTCGGCGTTTCCCATCAACGGCCAGATCGACCTGGAGCTCCTCGACCAGCGCCGCTTCGGCAACGGGACCGTCTACCTGCACTACCGCCTCGGCGGCTGACCGGGCTCAGCCGAGCAGGCCGAGCTCCCCCGCGCGGTGGCTGGCCTCGACCCGGGAGCGGCAGTCGAGCTTGCCGAGCAGGTTGCGCACGTGCATGTCGACGGTGCGCTGGCTGATGAACAGCTCCTGGGCGATCTCCCGGTTGGTGCGGCCGACCGAGACGTGCCGCAGCACCTCGAGCTCGCGGCGGGTCAGCTTCACCTCGTCGGCGGTGGCGGCGGCGCGGCTGCCGAGGCGCTGCGCGACCGACTCGCCGAGGGCGGCGACCTCGCGCGCCGCCTCGCTGGCCAGCGGGCGCGCTCCCAGCTTGGTCGCCGTGCGGTAGGCGTCGCAAAGGCGCTCGAGGCCGCTCTCGCGCTCGCCCGCGGCGGCCAGGGCGACGCCGGCGCGCAGCTCGACCTGGGCGCGCTCGTAGGGGATCGCGAGGGCGCGGTGCAGCTCGACCGCCCGCTCCATGTGCTCGGCCGCCGCCGCCGCGTCGCCTTCGGCCAGGGCGAGCTCCCCGATCGCCTGCGCCAGCGCCGCCAGGGCGTCCGGGTGGCCGCCGTCGGAGGCCATCGAGCCGAGGGCCTCGGCGCAGGCGTTGGCCCCTTCGCGGTCGCCGCGCCGGGCCAGGTAGGAGACCGCCCAGCGGGTGCCCCAGACCGCGTAGTGGTGGTCCTCGCTTTCCTCCCAGCGGGCGAGCAGCTCGCGGCAGCAACGGCTGGCCTCGTCGTGGTGTCCCTCGGCCGCGGCGACGACCCCGAGGCCGGTGGTCGAGTCGACGTACATGTTGTAGTGGCGGACCGAGGAGGAGACGGTGCGGGAAGCGCTGAGCAGGCGTCGGGCGGAGCCGTGCTTGCCCTGGAAAGCGTGGATCGCCCCGACCAGCCCCTCGGCGACCCAGACCGCGGTGCCGGCGTCGATCAGCTCGCGTCCCAGCTCCTCGGCCCGCGACCACTCGCCCCGCTCGCGCAGGACGTAGACGAGGCAGGTGACGCAGGCGAGCTCGGTGTCGGCGTCGCCGCCGGTCCGGCAGAGGCCGAGGGCGGTGTCGAGCGCCTCCTCGGCCTGCCGGTAGTCGGCGCCGTCATAGAGCACCAGGCTGAGCCGCTGGTAGAGCTCGGCGGCGACCGGCGTTAGGCGCTGCTCCAGCGCCAGCTCGAGGCCCGAGCGCACGGACTCCAGGCCCGCCTCGAACTCGCCGCCCTTGGCCTCGGCGACCCCGCGCAGGCCCATCAGGCGGGCGCTGAGGTCGGCGCGGTCGGCGGCCTCCGCCTCCTCTCCCGCCAGCCGCGCCAGCTCGATTGCCTCGCCGTAGCGGGCCTGGCGCCGGCAGTGGTCGGCCATCGCCAGCCGCTCCAGCGCCGCCTCCCCGGGCTCGCCGGCGGCGGCGAAGGCCTCGGCGGCGAGCCGCCGCGCCGCGAAGCCGCTCTCGCGTTCGCCGGCGAGGTCGCAGACGGCGGCGAGCCGGCGCTGGGCGCGGGCGAATCCGAGCTCCTCGCCGCGGCGGTCGTGGCTTGCCGCCGCCTCGCGCCAGGCTTTCGCCGCGTCGGCCAGCTCGCCGCCGAGCTCGGCGCAGCGTCCGTAGCGCTCCAGCGTCTGCAGTCGCAGCTCCCCGTCTTCCTCACCCCATAGCTCCAGCGCCTGGCGGGCGGCGCCGGCGGCGTCGCGGTAGGCGTGCAGGCCCTCGGACTCGTCGATCGCTTGGATCAGCGCCTCGCGGGCGCGGGGCTCCTCGCCGGCGGCGCTCCAGTGGGCGGCGACCTCGCGGCTCGAGCCGCCGGCGCGGTCGATCAGCTCGGCGAAGCTCCGGTGCAGCTCGCGGCGGCGCATCCAGGGCACCTCCGCGTAGAGCGCTTCCTGGGCGAGCGCGTGCCGGAACGAGGCGCGCCCCGAGCCGCACTCTTCCAGCAGCCCGATCTCGATCAGCTCCGCCAGGCCCGGCTCCGGGGCCAGCTCGGCGGCGAGCCGGAGGTCGACCTGCTGACCGAGCACCGCGGCGGCCTCGGCGGCTTCGCGCGCCGCGGGCGAGAGCTCGGAGGCGCCGACCAGCACCGCTTCCCGGATCGTGTCGGGGACGGGGACTTCGTCCTCGGTCAGCTCGAGGCCGCCCCGGCCCGGGCGCAGCGAGGCGCGGACCCGCAGCGCCCCCACCAGCTCCTCGACGAAGAAGGGGGAGCCGAAGGTGCGGTCGTGAACGGTGCCGGTCAGGGAGGGGGAGGGGTCAGCGTTCAGCAGCTCCCGCAGCAGGGCTGCGACCTGCTCGCGGTCGAGCGGCTCCAGGGTCAGCTCCTCGAGCTGGCCCGCCCGCCGTAGCTCGTTACGCAGCCAGCGCAGCCGGTGGTCGCGGGGCAGCCCGTCGGAGCGGTAGGCGCCGACCAGCAGGACCGGCATCTGCCGCAGTTGAGGGGCGAGCGCCGCCAGCAGTTCCAGCGTCGTCTCGTCGGACCACTGCAGGTCGTCGAGCACGACCAGGAGCGGCTGCTCCTCGCTGAGGCGGGCGAGGGCGCAGCGCAGCGCCTCGAAGAGGGTCGTCCGGTCGGTAGCGGGGGCGGCGTCGCCGATCTCGGGCAGCAGCAGGGCGAGGTGCGGGCGCAGCGGTCCGGATCCGGCGAGCGCGTCGGGGTGCGAGCGCAGGCAGGAGCGCAGGGCGTCGACGATCGGGCCGTAGGGGGTGGTGAAGCCGTTGACGGCAGCGCCGCGGAGGACGAGGCCGGGGGCGGCCTCGCTGGCCTCCTCGGCCAGGCGGCTCTTGCCGACGCCGGCCTCGCCGGCGAGGAGCAGCAGGGAGCCTTCGCCCTGGCGCGCCCGCTTGAGCGCCTCGCCAAGGCGAGCAAGCTCGTTCGCCCGGCCGACGAGCGGGGTGCGCGTGCTCATGACAGGGTCAGTCTAGGTGGGAGGGAGACACGCGACGCCCGGCGGCTGCGCGCCGGGCGTCCGTGCCTCGCATAACCGGTGACTAGGCGACCGGCGCCGGGTCAGGGCGAATGACCACCGTCGTCGCGATCGTGATCACCTCGTCGCAGGGGAGGTCGGCGTCCTCGGCGTGCTTCTTGATCGCCGCCGGGCTCTCGGCTTCGTAGACGCAGAACGTGCCGATCTCACCGCTCTCCTCCTGCAGCGCGTAGCTGCGGATCCAGCGGACGCCCGAGCCATCCTGATCGCCGACTTCGGCCGACCTCTTCCCGGCGACCTCCAGGTCCTCCAGCGAAGCCCAACCGTTGCGGCGCAGAATCCCGTAAAGCTGCATTTCATTTCCTCCTGTTCGCGTGCTTGTCGTAATGCCCTACGACCGTACGACGGGGAAAGGTTCGATACATCAGCGAAACCACCGTATTTTTGGGCGGCGGTGCCGTAATGAGGTGCGGTACAGCTAATTACTGCTTGGGATGAGCAGCCTGAGTGCTTGGCGGGCGCGCCGGACAGTGGGCTCCGGGAGTCGACCAACCCGCTCGTCTAGCCGGAGTCGTTTCTCGGCCTCCCTCAGCCATTTCGCCTCGTTGCCCCGCAGCTCAGCGGCAAGAGCGCTGGGGTCAGGGGCCAGGCTCAGGAGCAAGACCAGATCCTCCCGCTGGTCATCAGGACGGCTATGGACGGCCAGGGCTCGGGCCTTCAGCAGGATCGCGCCAAGGAGTGATGGCCGGGGAATGCGGAAGGGAGGGCCACCGTCGATTGAGACCTCAGCCGACTCAGCGCGGCGGAGGGCTTGAGTGCCGCCGGGAATCTGGGTGGTCTCCTGATTGCCGAGCGTGTGAGGAGGCATCTTCAGGCCATCGGGGGCGAGGACGTCGACGATCTGGCCATCGATCTCAAAGCGGTGTCCGAGATTGGGATCGGTTGAGGGTGGCTCGACGAGTTCGCCGCCGAGCTCATCGATCGTTTTGCCGATCTGCTCGGTCGCGCTTGGCCTGGCCCGCGCGTCGCCGAGCAGATCGATGTCGCTGGTGGGGCGGGGGCTGACTGCGTGCTCGTAGGCATGCAGTTGCACCATCAGGCCTCCGACCAGGCACCAGTTCCGCGGTCCCAGGTGGTCGGCCAGCTTTGCGACGGCCTCCCAGAGCTTTTTCGCGCTCTCGTCGCCAGGGCGGATTTCGATTGGCGAGGCGTTCACGCCGCCTGCTTCAGACTCCGTTCAAGCCGATCGATCGCCTTCTTTCCGACCCTGATCGAGCGGGAGTCCGCTTCTTCGGAGAGGTCGATAGCGACAGCCGCGAGGGGCGCGAGTCGTCCCTCGAGGTGCCAGGCCGGGTCGGGCACAACCCGTAGGAGGACGTTGCCTTCCATGCCTTCCGCCGGTTCGAGAGCGTGCTCCCGTTTCAGGCGCGCCAGATCCCCTGCTCGCACATAGCCGTCGATCTCATCCCCTGCGACAAGGTCGAGGCCATAGGCGCCGACGGCGCTGATCCCCGACTTAGCCAGTGCCGAATGATCTCGAAGGCGCTTGAGCTCGCCGGGATGGGCAATGAACCGCATCGGTTTCGCTCGCTGCACAAGGCGAGGCTTCAGCTCTCTGAGCCCGTTGGACTTGAGGCTGTGTCGTACGCGCCAGAGCGCTTGTGGGCTCAGCCATTCAGCGCCCTCCCCGGAGGCGATGAAGAGAGCAGCCCAGGCATTCGAGGGTGACAAAGGTCGGCCTGCCGGCCGAGGACTGCGAAGCCGATCGGCCACCGCAGCCCCATCGACGAGCCAACGCCCACCGATCTTGACGCCGGCAAGCTCACCGGAAGCGACCAGAGATCGTGCGCGTGACTGGTTCACGCGCAGTTCCCGTGCTGCTTCAGGAATGGAAAGTAGATGCATCTCTTAAACCTATTGGTATCGATAGGGATATCTAAAATCTAATGATACCGCTAGCTATAAGATAGCCAGCGAAAAATCTGAAAATTAGAAAGACGGAGATAGCCGGAAACCAGATGGCATAAGAATCGTTGGATGAACTTCAAACGCAAACTGGAATAGCAGGAGCCACCGCCAGCTAGTCGATGCTGTCGGCGAGGCACCAGCCATCGAGCAGGCGTTTGAAGTGTGCCGAGTTGATGACGGCAGAGATGACCGCTGCGAAGGCCAAAGCTGGACGCACCTTTCCCGAGGGCGTCCTGTAACTGCGTTTGTTCTGGCTTCCTACGCTGAAGCGCGAACCTGACGGCGCAACGCCTCCACCGCGGTGGCGATCGCGTCCGGGTCCGGAGCGTCGGATCCCCACTCGGTCCAGAAATCCCTGGTTGCACTCGCCGGCTCGACGCTCGGCTTGTTCAGCTTCACCCTGGTGGGCAACAGCATCGCGTCGCCGAGTATCAAAACCTCACCGACGTCGAGAAGCGGCAGGGTGTCGATCAGCCCGGCCAGGGAGTCGGAAACGAAGCGCCGGATGACGTCCTGATCGCGGTCGTTGGTAAGCCTCATCGCGAGGAAGTTGTTGCACTGACTGAGGATCGTGCGACTGACATCGGAGGGGCGCTGGCTGACAACAAAGAGGGCGACACCGTACTTGCGCCCCTCCTTGGCGATGCGCTCAAAGGCGGCCAGCGCCCGCCGGGCGAGGGCGTCAGTCTCCTCAGCGACCGGCAAGTAGAGGTGGGCCTCGTCGCAGACCAGCGCCAGAGGCGTGCGCTGGTCCTCGTCGAGCCAGAACTGGATGTCATAAAGGGTGCGGGCCAGCACCCCAGCGACGACCGGGAGGATGTCGGAAGGAACCTCGGAGAAGTCGATCACCTTGATCCCGGGGTTCTTGGTGTCTGCCCGCAGTAGCCGCGCCGCCTGCTCCGCCAGCCAGCCGTACTCTTCCGTCTCCTCTGGCGGCTGTAGTAAGAACGCGTAGCGACGGTCGTCGCGCTTTGCCGCCAGGCGGTTAATGAAGCGGGTCAGTTTCCCGAACAGTGGGCCGCCTTTGTCCTTGCCTTTCTGGGTGCTTGGCAGGCGCTCGGTGTCGTCAGCGCGCAGGCGCTCGAGCAGGTCTACGATCGAGTAAGGGATAGGCGAGTCGACGGTGAAGGTCGCCGCGACCTCCGTCGCCCCCGCCGCCGCGGCGGTCGCCCCCTTCATCTCGCGCACGACCGAGGCGAAGTGAGAAGCCTGGTTCGGGGCGTTCTGGTCGCCGCGCTCGAGGAGCAGGGCAAGCATCTCCTCCTGGTTCAGCGCCCAGTAAGGAAGGAAGAGCGCTTCCTCGCCGGGGTTGTCGACGTCACCTGGCCCCGCCATCCGGTAGCCGGTTGCCACCGGGTTCTCGCCTTCGGTCAGCGGCGTGTACTCGCCGTGCATGTCGAAGACGATTAGGTTCGAATGAGCGAGGGCCGTGGCGCGCTCGAGGATCAAGGCAACGGCCCAACTCTTGCCCGTGCCGGTGCTACCCAACAGGGCGGCGTGTCGCTGAAAGAGTTTGTTGCCGTCGGCGATCGCCTTGGCGGAGACATCAGCGACGAAGTGGCCAAGCTCGAGCCGCTCGCTCTGTTGGAGGCCGATAGCGAACAGCGACATCAGCGCCTGCAGACTTGCGCCCTTAACGAGGAATGCCTCGCGGTCGATCTGCGGGAAGGAGTCGGCGCCGCGCTTCAGCACGTTTTTGCGCTCGCCGTCGACGGAGCGGTAGGTGCCGACCAGGACGATTCGCACCAGATCGCGCTGTCCGCCCTCGACCGGGACGTCGCCGGCCTCGGTCTCCTCCTCCAGCAGCGGCTCCTCGTCGGCGCTGCGGGTGACGCGGTCTACCACCCCGATCAGGTGCTCGGTTTTCATGGCCCCTCGCACCGCGACTAGGTCGCCGATCGCCACTTGGGTGAGGAGCTCGTGGTCATGGACGTCAATCGAGGCCCGGCCGGTGTCGACTCCGATGATCCGGCCCAACGCACCCCCCACCGTGAAGTCGATTGGGCTAGTTGTCTCGCTCATTTCAGCACCTCATCTATGAATGTCTCGAGCTTCCACAGCTCTTGGTTGGCCAGATCCTCAGTCTTGCGGCCGCGGTGCACCCGGGTGCCGGTGGCTGGCAGTGACTCGAGCGCGATCACGCCCGCACCGCGGGCGAGTAGCTCTTTCGCCGCCTCGGTCAGCTCCTTGACCAAGATCAGGCAAGGCGCGCCTGCCTCAATCCGCTCCGTTAGGTGGGTCTGTAGGTGGGGGTCGTTGAAGCCGAAGCCAATCGCGAGGAAACGGGTCGCCGCGTCGATCGCGTGGTTTGCGATCTCGCGGTGGTGATCGAAGGGGCGCTCATAGCCCTTGCGGAACTTGCTGGCACCGGGAGTGATCATCAGCCGTGGCAGCTCGAGCGCGAAGGGGCACCGGATCGGAACCCCGTCGCAGAGGTACCAATCGAGGCTCCCGTGCGGCTTCGCGAGACGGACATGGGGCTGATAGCGGAAGCTGAAGCCCTTCTTGCGCGGGACGGCGTTGCTGCGCAACGAGGTCCGGCTCAGCATCGCGTCGGCCCTGCCCCGGTGCATGCCGACGAAGCCGCAGTCGAGGAAGTAGCCGGCGCTCTCGATCGCGACCTCGGCCAGCCGGTCGTAGTTGGTGGCGACGACGGTGGCGCGGTCGTTGGGCGCGAGGTGCGGAACCAGCTCGGCGAGCGGGAAGCGGGCGCCATCGTGGATCAGCTCCCGAATTGCGGTCGCCTCGGCGGCACCGATTATCTCGGCGCTGGCCTCGACGATGACCTCGATGAGCCGGCTTTCGTGGTCGATCGAGACCAACGCGTCCTCTAGGTGCCGACCCTCGTCAAGCGCCGCACGGACCTTCTCCCAATCCTCGGCCTGGCTGTCGTCGATCATCGCGGGCACGCGCTCACCCAGCCCCTCGGCCAAGACGGGCATGGTTGGCAACCCGTGGGCGGCGGAGTGGCCGAGGCCGATTACAGTGACCAAGCCATCGGTGAAGAAGCTCTGAAGGTGGCTCTTAAGTTCGTCAGTCTCCATTCGGAGATTCCTACTTGTCCAGTCGTCGCTTGCCGGCCCACCAGCCTATGTGGCACACCAGACGTACCGGAATAAGCTCGCGCGATACCCAACACGGACTAATGCGAGCCCGGCCTTGATCCGATGATGCACTGCTGGTGATCTAGTCCTTCGTCGCCAGGGAGCCGTAACGCAGATGACTATTAATTTGGCTCTCGTCGCGAGGAACTTTGCAGCGATCCCGCAGCAATAGCCCAATCCCAAGTAGCCCGTCGCTGCCCTAAGCGCGGTCGTCGTTCGATGGGGCACCGCGTACCGTCAAATGCGCCTCGGCATGCATCACCTTGACCCGGAAACAAATGCGCCACCCTTTGGACGGTGCATTTGGCTCTGCGCTGCCATGCCGGAGGAGGGACTCGAACCCCCGACACGCGGATTATGATTCCGCTGCTCTAACCAGCTGAGCTACTCCGGCGGGGAGGGGGATGGTAGCGGTGGCGCGACGGCCCGGCGGCGAGCCCGAGACGGGGTGGGCGGCGATTCGGCCGGTGCTGGTGGCCTTCCTTTTGGTGGCCGATGCGTTCGCGGTGGCCTCGCTGGCAATCGTGCGGCCGCAGGGGTGGTTCGCTCCGTTCTTTGCCTTCGGCTCGGTTCTGATCGGCTTGGTCTGGTTCCAGGTCTGGACGATTAGACACCGGCACGACGACGACCGTTAGGCGAACCCACCGGTTTGGTGGGAGAAATTCCTGCAATAGGGCGGAATTAGGGCGACTTGCAGGAAAAATCAAGGCGCGTTGGGGCGGCGATCGTTAGGGTGAGGCCGGTGAGCGCGGATCTGGACAGGGCGGTCAAGACGGTCGTCCGGCAGTGCATGGGGATCTCGCCGGGCGAGGAGGTGCTCGTGATCTGCAATCCCGTCACCGAAGAGATCGGCGCCCTGATGAGGATCGAGGCGCAGGGCGACGGCGCCGACGCGACCCTGGCGGTGATCTCCGAGCGCGACTCGCACGCGGCCGAGCCGCCCGGCGCGGTGGCGGCGGCGATGACGGCGTCCGACGTGGTCCTGGCGCCGACGATCCAGTCGCTCTCCCACACCGAAGCGCGCAAAGCGGCCAGCGAGGCCGGCGTCCGGGTCGGCTCGCTCCCCGGCGTCACCGAGGAGATGCTGTGCCGGCTGATGACCGGCGACCTGGAACAGATCCGCCGCCGCGGCTGGGCGGTGGTGACGGCGCTGAACAGCGGCAACCAGGTCCACATCACCTGTCCCCACGGCAGCGACCTGCGGATCAGCCTCGAGGGACGGCGGGGGATCGTCGACGCCGGCGAAATCAGCAGCCGCGGCGCCTTCGGCAACCTGCCCTGCGGCGAGGGCTACATCGCCCCGCTGGAGGGCACGGCCGAGGGCACCCTCGTCGTCGACGGCTCGATCGCCGGGGTCGGCATGCTGGAGACCCCGACGGCGCTGACGATCCGCGAAGGTCACCTGGTCGAGACCAGCGGCGAGGGCGGCTCGCATCTGATGGACCTGCTCACCGTCCACGGGCCCGAGGCCACCAACGTCGCCGAGCTCGGCATCGGCACCAACGAAGAAGCCCTCCTCACCGGCAACATCCTCGAGGACGAGAAGATCCTTGGAAGCTGCCACGTCGCCTTCGGCGCCTCGGCGGCGATGGGCGGCACCGTCCAGGTCCCCGTCCACCTCGATTGCATCCTGGTCGAACCGACGATCGAGATCGATGGCGAGACGATCGTCAACGGCGGCGAGCTCCTGATCTAGATATGTCGGCCCTGCTCGCGGTTCCCAACGTCTCCGAGGGAAGCGACCGTGAGCGCCTCGGGCGCCTCGAGTCCGCGTTCAGCCGCGGCGTCACCCTGCTCGACGTCCACTCCGACGCCGACCACGGGCGCTCCGTCTTCACCCTCGCCGGCAAGCCGGGCAAGCTCACCGACGCCCTCACCGCCGGCGCCGAGGAGGCGCTGGAGGAAATCGAGATGCGCGCCTACCGCGGCGCCCACCCGGCGATCGGGGCGCTCGACGTCTGCCCGGTCGTCTGGTTCGACCCGGGCGACCACGAGCTCGCGCGGGCGGAGGCGATCGAGGTGGCGACCCAGATCGGCGGTCTCGGGGTCCCGGTCTTCCTCTATGGCGAGCTCGCCCGCGACCCGACGCGGGCGGAGCGCTCCTACTTCCGCCTCGGCGGGCTCTCGGAGCTCTGGCTGCGGATGGAGTCGGGCGAGCTGCGGCCCGACTTCGGCCCCGACCTGCCGCATCCGCGCGGCGGCGCGACCCTGGTCACCGCCCGCCCGCCCCTGGCGGCCTTCAACGTCGAGCTCGACAGCGGCGACGTCGAGGTCGCCCGCGCCGTCGCCGCCGCCCTTCGCGAGGCCGGCGGGGGGCCGGTGGGAGTGCGGGCGATCGGGCTGTTGCTCTCCAGCGGCCGCGCCCAGGTCTCGACCAACGTTCACGACCCGCTGACGGTGCCGCTGGGGGAAATCGTCGAGCGGGTGCGGGTGCTGGCGGCGCCGCTCGACGCCCGCCCGGTCGCGGCCGAGCTGGTCGGCCTGATCCCGCAGGCGGCCCTCGTCGACTACCCCTCGGACGTGCCGATGCGTGGCTTCGACCCGGCCCGCCACGTGATCGAGCGGCGGCTCGCCGCGGCGACCGACTAAATTCCCGGTCATGGCCCAGACGCGGAAGAAGCGGCGTCGCAAGCACCGCGGCACCCAGGGCGGGCGGATCGACACCAGCGCCCGCCGCAGCCGGCCGCGCACGCGCGAGGAGGCAAAAGCTCAGGCGCGCTCGAAACGGCGCCCGGCGGGGCCGAAAGAGGACCTGCCGCCGACCTGGCGCAACTCGCTGCTGCGAGGCCTCTTCGCCTCGGTGATCTTCTTCGTCGTCCTGATCCTGCTGTTCAAAAAACCGGTCGGCGGCTCGGCGATCTTCGCCCTCTTCATGCTCGCCTTCTACGTCCCCGCCGGCTACTACATCGACACGGCCATGTGGCGCCGCCGCGAGCGCGCCCGCATCCGCGCCCGCGGGGAATAGGCGATGCTCGACGTCGAGATGCTCACGGTCGGCCCCGTCGCCGAGAACTGCTTCCTGGTCCGGAAAGAGGGATCGGACCGGCTGCTGGTGGTCGACCCCGGCGAGGAGGCGGAGCGGATCCTGGCCGCGGTCGAGGCGAGCGGGGCGGAGGTCGAGGCGATCCTCCTCACCCACTGTCACTTCGACCACATCGGCGCGGTGACGCCGGTGGCGCGGGCGACCGGGGCGCCGGTCTACTGCCCCGAGATCGAGGTGCCGGTACTGGCCGACATCATGGCCTTCGTCCCCTGGGAGGGGTTCGGCCCGTTCGAGAGCTACGAGGCGGACGAGACCGTCGCCGGCGGCGAGACGCTGGAGCTGGCCGGGATGGAGATCGACGTCGTCTTCACCCCCGGCCACAGCCCCGGCCACGTCACCTACGCCGTCCGCGGCGAGCCCGCGATCTTCTCCGGCGACGTCCTCTTCCAGGGCTCGGTCGGCCGCGTCGACCTGCCGGGCGGCGACGGGCCGACGCTGCTTGCCTCGATCGGCCAGTTGCTCGATCGCTTCCCGGACGAGACCGTCGTCCATCCCGGCCACATGGGGCTGACCACGCTCGGCGCCGAGCGGGCCACCAACCCCTTCCTCGGCTCCCTGGCGCGGTAGCGACCGGGGCAGCTGAAAGCCACTAAGGTCGCTCGACGATGGCGAGCAAGTACCAGGCACCGCGCGGCACCTTCGACGTCCTGCCCGATCAGGCGCGCGCCCGCGCCCGCGTGCAGCAGGCCGCGGCGGAGATTTTCGCCCGCGCCGGCTACGAGCCGATCCAGACGCCGGCCTTCGAGGACACCGACCTCTTCGTGCGCGGGGTCGGGCAGTCGACCGACATCGTCCGCAAGGAGATGTTCACCTTCGAGGACAAGGGCGGGCGCAGCCTCACCCTGCGGCCGGAGGGGACCGCCTCGATCTGCCGCGCCTACCTCGAGCACGGGATGCACAAGCTGGCGCAGCCGGTGAAGCTCTCCTACCTCGGTCCCTTCTTCCGCCACGAGCGCCCGCAGGCCGGCCGCTACCGCCAGTTCCACCAGCTCGGGATCGAGTGCATCGGCACCGATTCGCCGCTCGCCGACGCCGAGGCGATCATGCTCCTCAGCGACCTGCTGGGGGAGCTGGGGGTGCCGGGGGTCGAGCTGCGGATCGGCAGCCTCGGCTCGCTGGAGGCGCGGCGCGGCTACCTCGAGGAGCTGAAAGCGCACCTGCACGCGCATGAAGTCGACCTCTCCAAGGACGTGCGGGAGCGGATCGACGTCAACCCGCTGCGGGCCTTCGACTCCGACGACGAGGGAACGCGGGGGGTGATGGCGAGCGCGCCGACCATCGTCGGGGGGCTCGAAGGCGACGACGCCGCCCACTTCGAGGAGGTGCGGGCGCTGCTCGACGCCGCCGGGATCGCCTACGTCGTCGACCCGACCCTGGTCCGCGGCCTCGACTACTACACGCGGACGATCTTCTCCTTCGTCTGCGACCAGCTCGGAGCGCAGTCGGAGATCGGCGGCGGCGGCCGCTACGACGGCCTGATCGAGCAGCTCGGCGGGGCGCCGACCCCGGCGGTCGGCTTTGCCGCCGGCATCGAGCGGATCCTGCTGGCGCTTGACGAGCAGGTGCCGGCGATCGGGCGCGAGGCCTTCGTCGCGATCGCCGACCCGGCGCAGCGCCAGCGGGCGATGGCGCTGGCGGTGGAGCTGCGCCGCGCCGGGATCTCGGCCGAGGTCGACCTCGCCGGCCGCGGCCTCAAGGGACAGCTCAAACACGCCGACCGGATCGGCGCCGGCCGCGTCCTCATCCTCGAGGGCGACGGCACCGCCCAGCTCCGCGACATGGGCTCGGGAGAGCAGCGCGCGGTCGATACCGGCAATCTTGTCGACGAGATGACTGGAGGAGAGACGTGAGCCACGGCGACAGCCCGCTGCGCGAGGCGACCGGGATCGAGGCGGCGCTGCGCCCGAACGGCTTCCGCGACACCTGGTGCGGGCGGGTGCTGCCGGACCGCGTCGATTCGCAGGCCCGGGTCGCCGGCTGGGTCCATCGCCGGCGCGACCACGGCGGCCTGATCTTCATCGACCTGCGCGACCGCACCGGGATCGTCCAGCTCGTCTTCCATCCCGACCGCTCCGGGGCCGCCTTCGAGCTCGCCCACAAGCTGCGGGCCGAGGACGTGCTGAGCGCCAGCGGCGGCGTCGTGCGCCGCTCCGAGGAGACCGTCAACCCGGAGCTGGCGACGGGCGAGGTCGAGTTGCACGTGGAGGAGGCGGAGCTGCTGGCCGGCTCGAAGACGCCGCCGTTCCAGGTCGAGGGCTTCTCCGGCGAGGTCGGCGAGGACGCGCGGCTGCACTACCGCTACCTCGACCTGCGCCGCGAGCCGATGCAGCAGGCGCTGATGCTGCGCCACCGGGTGGTCGCGGCGATCCGCGAGTTCTTCGACGGTGAGGGGTTCGTCGAAATCGAAACGCCGGTGCTGACCCGCTCGACGCCCGAGGGCGCGCGCGACTTCCTCGTCCCCAGCCGCCAGCAGCACGGATCCTTCTACGCGCTACCGCAGTCGCCGCAGCTGTTCAAGCAACTGCTGGTGATCTCCGGCTTCGAGCGCTACTACCAGATCCCGCGCTGCTTCCGGGACGAGGCGACGCGGGCTGATCGCCAGGCCGAGTTCACCCAGCTCGACGTCGAGATGTCCTTCGTCGACGGCGAAGACGTGATCGAGGTCAACGAACGGATGCTGGCGCACGTCTTCAAGCGCGTCGGCGGCCCCGAGGTCGAGCTGCCGATGGAGCGCATGTGTTACGACGAGGCGATGGGGCGGTTCGGCACCGACCGGCCCGACCTGCGCTTCGGTCTGGAGCTGGTCGACGTCGGCGAGGCGCTGCGCGAGACGGAGTTCAAGGTCTTCCGCTCAGTGCTCGAGGGCGGCGGGGCGATCCGCGCGATCAACGCCGGCCGCCGCGAGATGACCCGGTCCGAGCTCGACGGTCTGATTTCGCGGGCGCAGGAGCTGGGGGCGAAGGGCTTGGTCTGGGCCTTCCGCGAGGGCGACGGCTGGCGCTCGCCCACCGCCAAGTTCCTCAGCGACGCCGAGCTGGCCGACATCAACCAGCGCCTCGGCGCCGAGGAGGGCGACCTGCTCCTCCTGGTCGCCGACAAGCGGACGGTCACCGACGCGGTGCTCGGCCAGCTACGCCTCGACCTCGGCAAGAAGTTCGGCCTGATCGACGAGGACGAGAACCGGCTGGTCTGGATCGTCGACTGGCCGCTGCTGGAGTGGAACGAGATCGAGAAGCGCTGGGACTCGCTGCACCATCCCTTCACCGCCCCCAACGGCGATTTCGACCCCGACAACCCCGGCGCCGCGCGTGCGCAGGCCTACGACGTGGTCTGGAACGGGCAGGAGCTCGGCGGCGGCTCGGTTCGGATCCACGAAGCGGAGGTGCAGGAGGCCGTCTTCGGGGCCCTCGGCATCGACAAAGAGGCGGCCGAGGCGCGCTTCGGCTTCCTCCTGGAGGCGCTGCGCTTCGGCGCGCCGCCGCACGGCGGCATCGCCTACGGGATCGACCGCATCGTCCAGCGGCTGGCCGGCGCGGACACGATCCGCGACGTGATCGCCTTCCCGAAGACCGCGTCGGGCTTCGACCTCCTCACCGGCGCGCCGGCGCCGGTCGACGAGCCGCAGCTCCGCGACCTCGGCATCGCCATCCACAAGCGCAATCTCGCCGGCCACTAGGGGAACCGCGATGGCTCTCAAGGACTGGATTCCGCGCCGCTGGCGTCCGGAACCCGGTCCCGGCCAGACCCCCGTGCACGTCGACGACCCGAGCTACGACGGCTGGGAGGTCGTGCGCGACTTCGGCGACGTGCGGACGGCCCGGGCCTGGCACCAATCCCTGATCGAGGCTGGCTTCGAAGCGGCCCTAACCGCCGACTGGCCGCTCGACCGCTACGGCCGCGGCGACATCGCCCTGCGGGTGCCGCCCGAGAGCTGGAGCGAGGCCGAGTGGCACCTCTCCAACCTCGACGACTGATCTCGCCGCGGGCATAAAGAAGGCCCCAACCCGCCGTCGCCGCCTCTGGCTTTGATCCCTTCAAGTGAAGGTGGGTGCCTGCCCCGAATCCCAAGAGATCCGGAGACTTGTCGGCTCCCGCGCCGTTTGTGTTGGGTCAAACGGTGAGACGGCTCTCGAACGGGTTCGAGCCTGGTGCCAATTTACCACTGAGGCGGCTCTCCGAAACCTGGCCAATCAGCCAGTCGGCGGCGCGGCTTTGGGACGGGAGATGTGACGGAGTTGGCAGCTTGTGCGCGCCACGAGTGCGTCGCGGTCGCCCAGCATCGGCGGGGTGAGCGGCGAACCGGCATTTGACCCCGCTAGAGGAGGAAAAGTGCCGGCTCGCGGATGGGACGCGGCCATCGCATCGCTTGCCGGGCGGCAGCATGGGGTGGTCGCGCGGCGTCAGTTGTTGGGCTTTGGGATGGGGTCGAAGGCGATTGGGGTCCGGTTGGACCGCGGAAGGCTGCACCGCCTCCATCGTGGGGTCTACAAAGTTGGCTATCGCCGCGTCAGCCGCAAGGGTCGGTGGATGGCTGGGGTTCTGGCTGCCGGTAGCGACTCGTCTCTGAGTCACCGCTCGGCGGCTCGGCTCTGGCGGCTTTTGCCTCCGGGAGAAGAATGGCCGGAAGCGACCGCGCCGCCAGGGCGCCGGGCAAGACGCTCCGGATTGATCGTCCATGAATCGGCCTTGGCGCCTGACGAGTGGGTGGTCACGGACTGGATCCCGGTGACGGACGTGTTCCGGACGATCTTCGACCTCGCCGCCCTGGGCGATCCCCGGGAGGTGGAGCGGGCGTGGCACGAGGCGTTGGTGCGGGAACTGACCGCGAAGCTGTCGTTGCCGGCGCTGTTGGAGCGCTATCCGCGGCACCGGGGTTCGCGGATCCTGCGCGAGCTGCTGGCGTCGGACACGCCGGTCGGGTTCACTCGCAACGATTTCGAGGAGGCGTTCCTGGCGCTGGTCGACGCCCACGGCGTCAGGCGGCCGCGGATGAACGCCGCTCTGGCGCTGCGCGGCCGCTTCTATGAGATCGACGCGCTCTGGGAGGCGGAGCGGGTGGCGGTCGAGCTCGACAGCCGCAGCGTTCACAGCACGCCGCGCAACTTCGAGTCGGACCGGTTTCGCGACCGTATTCTCATCGCGGAGGGCTACCGGACCATGCGGATCACCTGGCGGCAGCTCCAGCACGAACCCATCGCGATCGTCGCCGATCTGCGGCTGGCCCTGGGGTCTCTACCCTTCTAACCGATGGAGAGGGAGCTCTTCGAGCACTACCTGCGCGACGAGACGCGGCTTGGTCCCGCGGCCGACGGTGCCTTTACGGGCGCTGCGGGCGGCGCGGCCTGCGGCGACCTCTCGCGGATTTCCTTCACGGTCGCCAACGGCCGGCTCGCGAACGTCACCTTCGACGCCGAGGGATGCGGCGCCACCCGCGCTGCCACGGCGGCGGTCGCCGAGATGATCGACGGCGAGCCCGTTCTCGCCGTCGCGGCGGTCGACGTCGACGCCGTCGACGCCGCCATCGGCGGCCTCACCCCGGCCAAGCGCCACGCGGCGGTCCTCGCAGCGGACGCCCTCCACCGAGCCCTCCAGGGCGTCGCCTCCTCATCCCTCGACCTCACCGTCGATTCCTCCCGGCCGCCGCGTGTCGCGGTCGCCATGTCCGGCGGCGTCGACAGCGCCGTCGCCGCCCTGCTGGCGCGCGAGCGCGGGGCGGAGGTGGTCGGGGTCACGGTCAAGCTCTGGACCGACCCGGAGACCGACGGGGCCAAGGCCTGCTGCTCGCCGGAGGCGGTGCTCGGCGCCCGGGCGCTCGCCCACCAGCTCGGGATCCCGCACTTCACCCTCGACCTGGAGGAGGACTTCCGCCGCCGCGTGGTCGACCGCTTCATCGGCGGTTACACCGCCGGGAGCACGCCCAACCCCTGCATCCTCTGCAACGGCGAGGTGCGGCTGGCGGCGATGATCGACCTCACCGAGCGGCTCGGCGCCTCACACCTGCTGACCGGCCACTACGCCCGCATCGTCGAGGACGCCGAGGGCCCGCTGCTGGCGGCCGGCGCCGACCGCGCCAAGGACCAGAGCTACATGCTCGCGGCGCTGCCGCCGGAACTGCTCGGCCGGCTCGAATTCCCGCTCACCGAGCTGACCAAGGCGGAGGTGCGGGAGATCGCCGCCCGCCACGGCCTCGCCGTCGCCCGCAAGGCCGAGAGCCAGGACCTCTGCTTCCTGGCCGGCCAGGGCAAGCGCGGCTTCCTCCGCCGCCACGGCGGCCTGCGGGAGCGCGACGGGGCGATCGTCGACTCCTCCGGCCGCACTCTCGGGCGCCACCGCGGCCACCACGACTTCACCGTCGGCCAACGCCGCGGCATCGGCGTCTCGGCGCCGGAGGCCCTCTACGTCCTCGCCACCGACGCCGCCAGCAACACGGTCACGGTCGGAACCAGGTCCGAGCTGGAGCAGCGCAGCGTCCGCGTCCGCGACGCCGTCCTGCACCGCGACGGCACCGCGGTCGACGCGGTCAAGCTGCGCTACCGCTCCAAGGCCCTTCCCGCCACCGTCTCGGCGGCGGGAAGGGGCCGGCACTCGTCGATCGAGGTGGAGCTGGCCGAGGGCTTCCCTGGCGTCGCCCCCGGCCAGACGGCGGTGCTGATGGCCGGCGAGACGATCATCGGCCACGGCACCATCGCCGTCTGACTTACGCAGAGCCGGCTACGACGCCATTTCTTCGTCGTGTTTTTCCTTGCGCATCTGGGCGACGCCCTTGACGCAGGTGCTGAAGGGCGTGCCTTTTACGCCTTTGACGTGCTTCTTGCTGAGCAGCTTGCAGGCTTCGCGAGCGGTCACTTCTTCGTCGTGGTCGGCCTTCGCCATCGCCTGCACGCAGCGGCTGAAGGCGGTCCCTTTTTCGCCGTCGACGTGTTTCTTGCTCTCGCCTTTGCAGTAGTAGCCGTAGGCGTGGCCTTTCGGCGTGTGCGTCTTGGGCGGGTGTTCGGGCGCGTATTCGGGGCCGCTGGCGCCGGCGCCGGCAACCGGCACGAGGCCGAGGGCGAGCACGGCAAGGCCCAGGACGAGCTTCTTCGGGGTTCTCATCATCTGCCTCCTTCGACAGGGTCGAACGGTTCAGTCCTGGTGAAACGTGGGAATGCGGCTGTCTATAAGGCCAAAGATGCCGTTCCAAAGGAATTGGCGTGCGTGGCCGGACAGGTGTCCGAGCCGAGAAATATTTAGGCTTCCTAACATGAAGGCGAAGGAAATCCGCGATACGTACCTCTCGTTCTTCGCCGAGCGCGGTCACAAGATCGTCCCCTCCGCCTCGCTGGTTCCGTCCGTCCACGACCCCTCGGTGCTGCTCACCACGGCCGGCATGCAGCCCTTCAAGCCCTACTTCCTGGGCCGCGAAAAGCCGCCGGCACCGCGCCTCGCCGACGTGCAGAAATGCTTCCGCACGACCGACGTCGAGGAGGTCGGCAACACCGCCCGTCACCTCACCTTCTTCGAGATGCTCGGCAACTGGAGCTTCGGCGACTACTTCAAGGCCGAGTCGATCCCCTGGGGCTGGGAGCTCTCGACCGAGGGCTTCGGGATGGACCCGGAGCGGATCTGGGTGACTGTCTTCGGCGGCGACGAGGAGCTCGGGCTCGGGCCCGACGAGGAGGCGATCGAGATCTGGCGCGCCACCGGCGTGCCCGAGGAGCGGATCGTCCGCCTCGGCCGCGAGGACAACTTCTGGCAGGCCGGCCCGACCGGCCCCTGCGGCCCCTGCTCGGAGCTCTACCTCGACCGCGGTCCCGAGTTCGGCGCCGAGGATGAGCGGCCCGGCGACGACACCGACCGCTTCCTCGAGTTCTGGAACCACGTCTTCATGAGCTACGACCTCGCCGAGGACGGCAGCCTCACCGAGCTGCCGATGCGCAACATCGACACCGGCATGGGCCTCGACCGGATGGCGGCGATCCTCCAGGACGTGCCCTCGGTCTACGAGACCGACCACGTGCGGCCGCTGGTCGAGCTGGCCGAGGAGCTCTCCGGCCACGCGTACGCCGAGGGCGGCGCGGTCACCCGGGCGATGCGGATCGTCGCCGACCACAGTCGCGGCGCCGCCTTCCTGATCGCCGACGGCGTCGTTCCCTCCAACGAAGACCGCGGCTACATCCTGCGCCGGATCATGCGGCGGGCGATCCAGCAGGGCCGCAGCCTCGGCCTCGAGTCGCCCTGGCTCGGCCGCTTCGCCGAGCGCACGATCGAGCTGATGGGCGAGGACTACCCGGAGCTGGTCGCCGAGCGCGAGACGATCCGGCGCTGGGTCGGCGACGAGGAGGAGAGCTTCGGCCGTACCCTCGAGCGGGGCAGCGAGCTGCTCGAGCGGCTGGTCGCCGAGGCCAAGGAGTCCGAGACCTCCTGGATCGACGCCGCCGAGGCCTTCAAGCTGCACGACACCTTCGGCTTCCCCTACGACCTGACCAAGGAGCTGCTGGCCGAGCAGGGGCTCGCGGTCGACGACCAGGGCTTCGAGGAGCTGATGGAGGAGCAGCGCCAGCGCGCCCGGATGGGGGCCGCCACGGCCCACGGCTCCGAGAACACCCACGAGCGCGTCGCGGCGTTCGCCGCGGCGGCGCCGCCGACCCGCTTCGTCGGCTACGAGACCCTGCGCGTCTCCACCGGCCTGGCGGCGATCGAGGAGATGAACGGCGGCTTCCTCGTCAAGCTCGACGAGAGCCCCTTCTACGCCGAGGGCGGCGGCCAGGTGGCCGATGCCGGCGTGCTGCGGGCGGACGGGCAGGAGATCGCGGTCAAGGACGTCTACCGCCTCGGCGAGGACCAGGCGCTCCTGCTCGAGGCCGACCCCGGCGAGACGGCGCAGATCGAGGCCGAGGTCGAGGCTGAGACCCGCCACGCGACGATGCGCAACCACACCGCCACGCACCTCCTGCACGCGGCGCTGCGCGAGCGCCTCGGCACCCACGTCCGCCAGGCCGGCTCCGCCGTCCGTCCCGACAAGCTGCGCTTCGACTTCACCCACGGCCAGGCGCTCAGCCCCGAGGAGTTGCGCGACGTCGAGGATCGCGTCAACGAGTGGATCAAGGCCAGCCGCCCGGTCCGCTGGCTCACGATGGAGCGGCCCGAGGCCGAGCGGCTCGGCGCGATGGCCCTCTTCGGCGAGAAATACGGCGAGATCGTGCGTGTGGTCGAGGTCGATTCGGTCTCCCGCGAGCTCTGCGGCGGCACCCACGTCGCCAACACCGCCGAGGTCGGCATCTTCAAGATCACCTCCGAGGGCTCCAGTGCCGCCAACGTGCGCCGGATCGAGGCGATCACCGGACCGGCCGGGATCGACTGGTTCCGCGAGCGCGAGGCGCAGCTTCGCGAGGCCGGCGAGCTGCTCGGCAACCCACAGGACCCGGTTGCCGCCGCCCGCCGCGCCGCCGAGCAACTGAAGCAGGCGAGCGCCGGCGCCGAGCAGGCCCAGCGCGAGCATCTCGGCGGCGAAGCCGACGCGCTCGCCGCCGCCGCCAGCACGCACGCCGGCGGCTCCGGCGAGACCAACCTCGTGATCGCCGTCGTCAAGCCGAGCCTGCAGGCCAACCCGAAGCAGCTCCTCGACCTCGCCAACCGCGTCCAATCGAAGATTCAGCAGCCGTCGGTCGTCGTCCTCGGCGGCGAGTTCGGCTCGAAGGCGGGGCTGGTGGCGCTGGCCTCCAAGGACGCCGTCGCCCAGGGGGCCTCCGCCGGGGCGATCATCCGCGAGGCGGCGCCGGTGGTCGGCGGCGGGGGAGGGGGCCGCGACGACATGGCGCAGGCCGGCGGCCGCGATCCCTCGAAGCTCGACGAGGCGCTGGCAACCGCCCGCGCCGCGGTCGAGCGGGAGCTCGGCTGAGGCGCATGCGGGTGCTGGCGCTGGACCACGGCACCGTTCGGATCGGTTGCGCCCTTTCGGACCCCAGCGGCACCCTGGCGACGCCGCTGCCAGTGATCGAGCCGCCGGAGGCCCGCGCGGTCGCCGAGCTGGTCGCCGAGCACGGGGTCGAACGCGTCGTCGTTGGCCTGCCGCTGCACCTCAGCGGCGAGGAGGGGGCGCAGGCAGGTTTGGCGCGCAGCTTCTGCCGGGAACTTGAGGCAATCCTCTCGGTTCCGGTCGACACCTATGACGAGCGCTTGACCTCGCGGATGGCGGATGCCAGCCGCCGCGGCGGCGCCAGCGCCGCGCGCGACTCGATCGCCGCCGCGCACCTGCTCGAGTCCTACCTGGAAGCGCGCGGAGCGGTGGATTCGTGAGCGACGACTGGCTTACCGAGGATCCCTTCGCCGATCCCCAGGACCCCGCCGCCCGGGAGCGGGAGGAGCGCCGCCGCGAGCGCGAAGAGCGGCGGGCGAAGCGGGCCGGCAAGGCGGCCGCCGCCGAGTCGAAGAAGGCGCCGCCACCGCCCCCTCCGCAAGCACCTGAGCCGCCGGCGGAGCCACCGCCCTTGCCGCGAACCCCCGAGCAGGAGTTCTGGAACGAAGAGCCGACGCCGGAGCCTCCGGCGCCGATCGCGACCGAGCCCACTCTCCACGATGAAGGTGACCCGGACATGGCGGCCGCGGCCCGGTCCGGCCGCCGCGCCGGCGACGGCGGCGGCAACCGCGGCCGCGGCGTCCTCGGGGCGATCGGCAGGCACCCCTTCCGGCTCGTCGCCGTCCTCTTCGCGCTGCTCGTCCTCCTCTTCCTCAACTCGTTCTTCCAGCCCTTCCACGGCGACGGCAGCGGCCGCGTGCAGGTGACGATTCCGAAGGGCTCGAGCGTCAGCGAAGTCGGCGACATCCTCGAAGAGAAGGGCGTCATCGATGGTGGCCTGCTGATCAGCGGCTCGACCATGTTCCAGGCGCGGGTCACCCTCGCCGGCAAGCGCTCGGAAATCTATTCCGGCCACTTCACCCTGGCCGAGGGGATGAGCTACGGCGCCGCGATCGACGCCCTCTCGACGCCGCCGGTGAAACGCACGGTCGCGGTGACGATCCCCGAGGGCTATACCCGCTCGCAGGCGGCGCAGCTAGTCGAAGAAGACGGGATCCCGGGCAGCTACACGAAGGCGACGGTGCGCTCCAAGTACCTGGACCCCGCGCAGTACGGGGGCAAGGGGGCGAAGGACCTCGAGGGCTTCCTCTTCCCCGACACCTTCGAACTGAAGCCGAACGCGCCCGTCGCCGACCTCGTCCAACTTCAACTGCAGGACTTCAAGCGGCGGATCAAGGGCGTCGACATGGGCTACGCGAAGTCGAAGAACCTGACCGTCTACGACGTCCTGATCATCGCCTCGATGGTCGAGCGTGAGGCCGGTGTGCAGAGCCAGTACAAGGACGTCGCCTCGGTGATCTACAACCGCCTGCACGAAGGGATGCCGCTGGGGATCGACGCGACTATCCGCTTCGCCACCGGCAACTACACGAAGCCGCTGACCGAATCCGAACTCGCGGTCGACTCTCCCTACAACACCCGCACCAACGCCGGCCTGCCGCCGGGGCCGATCGACAGCCCGGGCCTGGCGGCGATCGAAGCCGCCGCCCACCCGGCGAAGACCGGCTACATCTTCTACGTGACGAAGCCGGGCGCTTGCGGCAAGCTCACCTTCGCCAAGACCGAAGCGGAATTCGAAAAGGCGGTGTCGGAATACAACACCGCCCGCGAAGAAGCCGGCGGCAACTCGCCGGACACCTGCGGGGAATAGCGGCATGCCCCGGCTGGCGGTGATCGGGCACCCGGTGGGGCACTCGCGCTCGCCGGCGATGCAGACGGCGGCGTTGGAGGCGCTGGGGCTGGGGGAGGAGTGGAGCTACGGGGCGATCGACCTCGCTCCGGAGGAGCTCGAGGCGCGCGTGCGCGAGCTCGCGGTGAGCGGCGAGTACGCCGGCCTCAACGTCACCGTCCCCCACAAGGAGGCGGCGCTGGCCCTCGCCGACGAGGCGAGCGAGGCGGCGCGGGAGATCGGCGCCGCCAACACGCTGAGCTTCCGCGAGGGACGCATCCTCGCCGAGAACACCGACGCGGGCGGCCTGATCGCCTCCCTGCCCGGCGGGCCGGCGGGCCGGCGGGCGCTGGTCCTGGGGGCGGGCGGCGCCGCGCGGGCGGCCGTTTGGGCACTAGCGCGGGCCGGTGCGGTGGTCTTCATCTGGAACCGCACGGCGGCGCGCGCGAAGTCGCTGGCCGACGAGTTCGGCGCCTACGTCGAGATCGGCGGCTGGCCGGTCGACTCCCCGGCCGAGGTCGACTGGGGCATCCTGGTCAACACGACGACGGTCGGGTTAGGGGGCGAGGACCCCTTCGAGCAACTGCCGTTGCGCCGCGACGAATTCGCCGAAACGGTCGTCGTCGACATGGTCTACGGTGATCGCCCGAGCCGCCTCCTCGCGGCCGCCGAGGAGGCGGGCGCCCTCACCGTCGACGGCCTCGAGGTCCTCGCTCAGCAGGGGGCGCGCTCGCTGCGGATCTGGACCGGGCGCGAGCCGGATCTCGACGTGATGCGCGCCGCGGCCCGGCGCCGATAGCCTTCCGCTCGATGACGACGTTCCGTTTCACCACCGCCGGCGAGTCGCACGGGCCCGGGCTCGTGACGATCGTCGAGGGCATGCCCGCCGGCCTCGAGCTCGATCGCGAGGCGCTCGACCGCGACATGGCGCGACGCCAGCTCGGCCATGGCCGCGGCGGGAGGATGAAGATCGAGACCGATTCGGTCGAGGTGCGCGCCGGCGTCCGCCACGGCCGCACCCTCGGCGGGCCGATCGCGCTCCTGGTCGCGAACCGCGACTACGCCAACTGGGAGGAGCGGATGAACCCGTGGCCGGTCGAGGGCTTCGAGCCCGACGAGGTGCACCTGCCGCGGCCCGGCCACGCCGACCTCGTCGGCGCCCAGAAATACGGCCACTCCGACATCCGCAACGTCCTCGAGCGTGCCAGCGCCCGCGAGACCGCCGCCCGCGTCGCCGCCGGCACCATCGCCCGCGCCTTCCTCGCCAAGCTCGGCGTCTCGATCCACAGCCACGTGCTGCAGATCGCCTCGGTGAAGGCGTCCGAGCGCCCGGGTCTGGCGCCGGCGGACTTTGCCGCCGTCGACGAGGACCCGGTCCGCTGCCTCGATCCCGAGGCGAGCAAGGCGATGGTCGAGGAGATCAACCGCCTGCGCAAGGCCAACGAGAGCCTCGGCGGCAGCTTCGAGGTGCTCGTCTTCGGCCTCGTCCCCGGCCTCGGCTCCCACATCTCCTGGGAAGACCGGCTCGACGGCCGCCTCGCCGGCGCGGTCGCCTCAATCCAGTCGATCAAGGGAGTGGCGATCGGCGAAGCCTGGGACGTCGCCGGGCGCCCCGGCTCCGAGGCCCACGATGAGATCTTCTGGAGCGAGGAGCGCGGCTACTACCGCGAGACCAACCACGCCGGCGGCCTCGAGGGCGGGATGACGAACGGCCTGCCGCTCTCGGTCCGGGCCGCGATCAAGCCGATCTCGACCCTGACCAAGCCGCTGCGTTCGGTCGACACCGAGACCAAGGAGCCGGCACAGGCGCTGCGCGAGCGCACCGACTCGACCGTGGTCCCGGCCGCCGCCATCGTCGCCGAGGCGATGGTCGCGCTCACTCTCGCCCGCTGCTACCGCGAGAAGTTCGGCGGCGACCACATCGACGATGCCCTCGCCGCGCTCGAGGCCTACAAGCAGCGCATCGACTTCCGCGGGTAGCGCGCGTGGCCGAGCGCAAACCGGCGATCGTCTTCATCGGCTTCATGGGAGCCGGCAAGAGCACCGCGCTCGCCGCCGCCCGCGCCGCCGGCCTGGAGACGGTCGAGATCGACGACCTGATGGAGCGCGAGCTGGGCAAGCCGATCGCCCGCGCCTTCGAGGAGGAGGGCGAGGAGGCCTTCCGCGCCCGCGAGGCGGAGGTGGTCGGCTCGCTGCTGGAACGCGCCGACGGCGGCGCCATCGCCCTCGGCGGCGGCAGCGTCCTCTCGGAGCGGATCCGCGCCGCCCTCGACCGCCACGTCGTCGTCTGGCTCGAGGTCGACCCAAGCGAGGCCTGGCGGCGGATCCAGGGCAGCAACCGCCCGCTCGCCACCGGCGCCGCCGACGTCGAACGGCTGCTGGCCGAGCGGCTGCCGCTCTACGAGGAGCTCGCCGACGCGATCGTGCCGATGGCCGACCGCAACGTCGTCTCGCGGGCGCTGCCGGCGATCCAGGCGCTGCCTAGCCTTCCCGCCGGTACCAAGCTGCTCTGGGCGGCGAGCGCGTCTGGCGATTACCCGATCCTGGTCGGGCCGGGGCTCCTGGCGAGCGGTTGGTGGCCGCTGGAGGGCCGCCGGTTCTGCCTCACCGACCGCGCCGTCGGTCCGCTCTTCGGCGGGCAACTGGGCGACCTCGCCGCGACGGTCGAGGTCGAAGCCGGGGAGGGGGCGAAGACGATGGGCTGGGCGGAGGAGGTGCTGCGGCAGCTTGCGCAGGCCGAGATGACCCGCGAAGACCACCTCGTCGCCCTCGGCGGCGGCGTCGTCGGCGACCTCGGCGGCTTCTGCGCCCACCTCTACCAGCGCGGGGTCGAGGTCGTCCACGTCCCGACCACCCTCGTCTCCCAGGTCGACTCCGCCTACGGCGGCAAGACCGGCGTCGACCTGCCGGAGGGAAAGAACTACGCCGGCGCCTACCACCTGCCGGCCGCGGTTCTCGCCGACACCGGCACCCTCGCGTCGCTGCCCAAGGCGGAGCTGGCGGCAGGCTTCGTCGAGGTGCTGAAGACGGGGCTCCTCGCCGGCGGGGCGCTCTGGGAGCGGGTGCGGACGATCGGGGCGCTCGATCCCGCCGACCTCGACGACGTCGTCTTCGCCTGCGCCCGTTACAAGTGCGGGGTCGTCGCCGCCGACGAGCGCGACGCGGGTCTGCGCAACGTCCTCAACCTCGGCCACACCGTCGGCCACGCGATCGAGGCGGCCACCGACTACCGCCGCTACCGCCACGGCGAGGCGATCTCGCTCGGGCTGCTGGCGGCTCTGCGTCTCTCGCAGGCGCCGGAGCTGCGCGAGGAGTGCGAGGCGATCCTCGCCCGCCACGAGCTGCCGGTGCGGCTCGATCCGGCGGTGGCGATCGAGGACGTGCTCGGCGCGGTCCAGCACGACAAGAAGCGGACCGCGGCCGGGGTCGGCTTCGTCCTCCTCTCGGAGCCGGGCAAGCCTCGAACCGGACAGGTGCTGGACCCGGCTAATGTGCGGGCGGCCGTGGAGGAGCTCTACTAGTGCCGATCACCCGCAACCGCGTCGCCGTCCTGCACGGGGTCAACTTCGACGTGCTGGAGCGGCGCGACCCGGAGGTCTACGGGGGGCTCTCGCTGACCGAGCTGGAGTCGAAGATCTCCGGCTGGGCGCGCGAGCTGGAGCTGGAACCGATCTTCTTCCAGACCAACTCCGAGGGCGAGTTCTGCGAATACCTGCACCGCTCGGTCGACCTTGCCGACTCGGCGATCGTCAACGCCGGCGCCTGGACCCACTACAGCCGCGCGATCGCCGACGCCCTCGACCTCGCCGACCTGCCGGCGGTCGAGGTCCACCTCTCCGACGTCGAGAACCGCGACGACTGGCGCCGGCTCTCGGTCTTCGACGGCCTCGTGCTGGCGAAGATCTGCGGCAAGGGCCCCGATGGCTACCACGAGGCCCTGGAGCTGCTGGCCAGCGAGCTCGGGGCGGGCTCCTGATGCGCGGTCGCGGCGATCGCCTCGAGGCGCTGCTGGCCGAGCGCGGGCTCGACCGGATGCTGGTCACCGACCTCGTCAACGTCCGCTACCTGACCGGGTTCACCGGCACGAACGGGGCTTGTATTTGCGGTAAGGGGCTGCGCCTGTTCCTCACCGACTTCCGTTATACGGAGCGCGCCGCAACCGAGGTCTCCGGCTGGGAGACGGTGACGGTCGCCAACGACTGGCTGGGCGGGATCGTCGAGCGCCTGGAGGGGCGGGTCGGCTTCGAGGACGACCACATGGCGGTGCGGGTGCTGGAGAAACTGAAGGAGAAAGCCGGCGAGGGAATCGAGCTCGTCGCCGCCGGGGGGCAGGTCGAGAAGCTGCGGCGGGTCAAGGACGCCGAGGAGCTGGCGGCGATCGCCGAGGCCTCGAAACTGGCGGACGACGTCTGGCGCTGGTCGCTGGAGCGCGGCCTCACCCGCCGTACCGAGCGCGAGGTCGCCCGCGCCGCCGAAGCGCGAATCCGCGAGCTGGGCGCAGAGCTCGCCTTCCCGACGATCGTCGCCGCCGGCCCCAACGGGGCGCTGCCGCACGCCGAGCCGGGCGAGCGCGAGATCGGCTCCGGCGATCTGGTCGTCTTCGACATGGGAGCGAAACTGGACGGGTACTGCTCCGACGGCACCCGCACCTACGCCGTCGGCGAGCCCGGCGAGCCGGCCCGGACCGTCTACGAGACGGTTCTCGCGGCGCAGTTGGCCGCCCTCGACGCGGTCAAGGCAGGAGTCAAGGGCGAGGACGTCGACAAGGTAGCCCGCGACGTGATCGGCGCCGCCGGCCACGGTGAGCACTTCGGTCACGGGCTCGGCCACGGCGTCGGCATCGACGTCCACGAGGCACCCCGGCTCTCGCCGCGCTCCGAGGACCTGCTCGCCGCCGGCGAAGTGGTCACGGTCGAGCCGGGGATCTATTTGGCCGGCAAGCTCGGGGTGAGGATCGAGGACCTGGTCGTGGTGACCGAGGACGGCATCGAAAACCTCAGCGCGCTCCCCAAGGACCTGCAGATAGTCGACTGATTCTCAAGTTCGGGAGCGCCGGGGTCGATGGCCGCGCATGAGCTCGAACGCCGAGACGCTCGTCTCGATCCACGAGGAAGCGCGCCGCGAGCGCCTGCTCGACATGGAGGAGCGTCTGCGGCGTTACCGCTTCGCCTGCTTCGGCATCCTCGCCCTTGCCCTGGTGCTGGGCGGCAGCACGGTCGGGTGGTGGTGGGTCGTGCCGCTGCTGGCCGGGCTCGCCGGCTTCGCCGTCGCCGACCGCTTCGTCCGCACCAGCCCGCGGCCGGCGCTGTGGGTCGCCGGCGCCTGGGCCGCGCTGCCGGTGCTGATCGCCGCCGCGGTCCTCGTCACCGGCCGGGCGGAGAGCCCGGTCCTGGTCTGGTTCGCCCTGCCGGCGGTGACGCTTGGCTTCCGCTTCGAGCCCCGCGGCATGGTCTTCGGCACCGCCTTCGTGCTGGCGATGTTCGCCGCCGCCGCGGTGGTTCCCGACCCGGGGGCGGCCTGGGAGGGTCGCCAGACCCTGATCGCCGACGCGGCCCTGATCCTCAGCACCGTGATCCTCTCCGGCGCCCTGGTCGAGTCCGACCGCGCCCACCGCCGCCGCTCGACCCTCGACCCCCTCACCGGCCTCTTCAACCGCAACGCGCTGGAGCAGCGGCTGGGCGAGCTGGAGGGGCAGCCCTGCAATCCCGAAGAGGGGCTGTCCCACGCCTTCCTGCTCTGCGACCTCGACCACTTCAAGCGGGTCAACGACCAGCTCGGCCACGCCGCCGGCGACGCCGTCCTCCAGGACGTTGCCTACACGATGCGGGCGGCGCTGCGAGCGGGTGACTCGATCTACCGGGTCGGCGGCGAGGAGATCCTCGTGATCCTGCCCGGCGCCGGCCGCCAGGACGCGCTGGAGATCGCCGAGCGCCTGCGCACCGAGGTCCGAGAGCGCCGCCCGGTCGGTGTCCCGGTCTCGATCAGCATCGGCGTCGCCGTTGCCGAACCGGACTTCGTCGACACCGACGATCTCCTAGCCCGCGCCGATGCGGCCCTTTATGCCGCCAAGGCCAGTGGGCGAAACCTGGTTTACGTGGATAGTTGACAGCGAGGGACTAGGCATTGGCGGTAGGGAGGGACAGGTGCCCCTCTCTCAAAGACCGTCGCGCAGCTAATCGAGCCCTGGGGGCGCCAACGTGGTTCCTGAGCCTTTGCGAGAGGGGCACCTGTCCCTCCCAGCAACAGTGCCCCCGCAGACGCCCAAGTAACGGAAACTCTTAAGAAGAAGCTCCCGTCCCCCGGAAGCTCCCAAAAAGCTCCCGTCGTCTCCTCGTCTAGTGCAGTTCTGTCGTGGGGGAGCGCGGTGATGCTCTCCACGTTTTGCGCCGCTGGCCCAACCCGGTCTCTCGGACGGCTGGACGCGATTCAGCCAGGTAGGCGAGTGGAGAGCGTTACCGGGCTCCCGTACCGAGAGCGCTTGGTCTCGCGCTCAGCGACTGAAATCGATATCGCTGCTCAGCCGCGACGCAAACGCAGAAATCAATTCGACCACCGCCTCGACGTCGCGCAAATCAACCATCTCGACCGGTGAGTGCATGTAGCGAAGCGGAATCGAGACGAGGCCGGTGGGGATGCCGGCGCGGGAGATCTGGAGGACGTCGGCGTCGGTGCTGGTGCCGCGGCCGCTGGCGCTGATCGAGTAGTCGATCCCCTCCGCCTCGGCGGTCTCGACGAGCAGCTCGAACACCTTGGGCGAGAGGGTCGAGCCGCGGCCGATCGCGGGGCCGGAGCCAAAGGGGTGGGAGCCGATCTCTTTCTCGTCGACTCCCGGCGCGTCGGTGGCGTGGGTGACGTCGACGGCGATCGCGATGTCGGGGCGGACCTGGAAGGCGGAGGTGCGGGCGCCGAAGAGGCCGATCTCCTCCTGCACGGCGGCCACCGCGGCGAAGGACCCGCCGGGGCCTTTGCCCTCGGCGCAGCGGCGCAGGCTCTCGAGCGCGACGTAGGCGCCGAGGCGGTTGTCCATCGAGCGCGAGACGAGGCGCTCGCTGGCGACCGCCATCGGCTCGGCGGCGATCACGACCGGGTCGCCGACGCGAACCAGCCCTTCCGCCTCCTCGCGATCGGCGGCGCCAACATCGATGTGCATGCTCTTCAGCTCGACCACCTTCTTGCGCTGGTCGGCTTCGAGCAGGTGGATCGGCTTGCGGCCGACGACGCCGGGCACGAGCCCGTCCGCGCCGCGGACCTCGACCCGCTGGCCGACGAGGATCTGCGGGTCCCAGCCGCCGATCGGGGCGAACCAGAGGAAGCCGCTGTCGTCGATGTGGGTGACGACCAGCCCGATCTCGTCGATGTGGCCGACCACCGCCAGCAGCGGGGAGGCCTTGCCGACGCGGGCGATCGAGGAGCCGATGCCGTCGGTGCTGAGCTCGGCGAAGGACGCGGCCTCGCGCCAGACCTCAGCCGCCGGTCCCTCGTAGCCCGAGGGCGCGCCGGCGCGAAGCAGCTTGTCGAGGAGCTCTGGAGTAGCCAAAGGTGCGCGCAGTATGCCTAACTCGAACGTTTGTCCGTCGCCTCGTATGAAAATCCTTCATTGAGCAAGGATTCCGTTTCATTGGGCGAGGTTGGCTTCGCGGCGGAGGTCGCTGCGCCGAGGCCCGTAGCCGCGGTGCTCGACGGCGATCAAGGCCCAAACCAGGGCGACGACGATCGCCAGGGTCAGCAGCGCCGGCACCGCCGTCGCGACCGGGATCAGCAGCAGCAGCACGATCGCCAGGCCGAGCCGGCGGCGGTTGATCGTCCTCACGTGGCGGTAGCGGAAGGCGACGAGGCCGAGCAGGTAGATGGCGACGCCGCCGAGCAGGGCGAAGGCGGGCACGTAGTGAAGCTCGTCGGCGTGATGGCCGATCGTCACCTTCATCCCCAGGGCGCCGAGGACGATCCCGGCGACCAGCAGCAGGTGGATGTAGGAATAGGAGTCACGGGCGAGCTCGTTCTGGACCCTGCCGACCTCGGCTTCGTCGAGGCGCCGGGCCGAGATCAGCGCGACGACGTCGAAGTAGATCCACCAAAGCGCCGCCGCTAGGGCGATCCCGAGCACCGCCGCGGTCCCGATGCCGAGGCTGAGGACGCCGGAAGCGCCGACCCCGATCGCCACGATCGACTCGCCGAGGGCGATGATCACGATCAGGCCGTGGCGCTCGGCGAAGTGGTGGGGGATCAGCTTCCAGCCCTCGGCGCCGAAGAAGTACGGCCCCGCCATGTCGAGGAAGAGCGCCAGCGCCCACAGCGATCCCTGGGCGAGGCCGTCGAAGAGCGAGGCCAGCGCGAGGACGCCGACGGCGATCGCGGTGCTGACCGCGAGCCCGATCACCGAGCGCCGCAGGTCGCTGTCGTCGGCGCCGGCGAGCATGAAGAGGATGATGTGGGCGCAGCGGAAAACGCCGAAGGCGAGCGCGAAGGCCAGCGCGAGGTCGCCGAAGGCCTCGGGCACCGCGATCGCGACGATCAGCAGCGCCGCCATCGCGATGAAGATCACGAAGCGCACCGCCTCGGCCTCGGGGTCGATCACGCTGGTCAGCCAGGCATAGCCGACCCAGGCCCACCAGACGACGCCTAGCACCAGCAGTCCCTGTGCCAGGCCCGACCAGGTCTGGTCGTGGGCCATCAGCGCCGTGCACTGGGTGATCGCGAGGACGAAGACGAGATCGAAGAAGAGCTCCAGCGGGGTGACCCGCTCGCCTTCGCGGCGGGCGGCGGACAGGCGCGAATGGCGCGAATTGCTCTCCACGACCCCCATCCTCGCAATACAGTTGCGCCGATGAGGGTTGCACTGGTGACGGGAGCATCAGCGGGAATCGGGGAGGCGACGGCGGTCAGGCTCGCGCGTGAGCCGGAGACCGAGCTCGTCTTTGTCGCCCGCCGCGAGGAGCGGCTGCGCGAGCTGGCAGCCTCGCTGCCCTGCCGCGCCACCTACGTGGTCGCCGACCTCACCGACGCGGATGCTCCGGCGCGGATCCGCCAGCACCTCTCCTCCGAGCACGGCGGCGCCCTGCACCTCCTGGTCAACAACGCCGGCGCCGCTTGGCGGGCTCCCTTCGCCGAGGGCGGCTGGGCCAACGTCCAGCGCCACATGGAGCTCAACTTCAACGCCGTCCTCCGGCTCACCGAGGAGCTGCTGCCGCTGCTGCGGGCCTCGGCGCCGAGCGCGATCGTCAACGTCGCCAGCACCGCCGGGCGCGTCTCCCGCGCTCGCACCGGCGCCTACAGTGCCAGCAAGTTCGCGCTGATCGGCTGGAGCGACTCCCTCTACGCCGAGGAGAAGCCGAACGGGGTCCACGTCGGCCTCGTGCTCCCGGGCTTCGTCCGCACCGAGGGCTTTCCGGCGACCGAGCTGCGCGAGAAAGCGCTGACCCGCTGGATCGTCTCGAAGCCGGAGAAGGTCGCCGAGGCGATCTACGAGTGCGGCCCCGGCGGCAAAGCCGAGCGCTACGTGCCGCGGCCCTATGGCCTCGCCGCCGTCCTGCGGATCGTCGCCCCGTCGCTCGTCCGCCGGGTCCTCACCGGAGGCGCCGCCGCCCCACTGACCACCAGCACCGCGGCCGAAGCCGACCGGGGCCCGACTTCGAGCTGATGCCGCTGCTCGCCGACATCATCGTCGCGGCCGCCCTGGTGGTGACCGCGATCGTCGCCCATATCTCGACCAAGAAAGTGCGGCAGGTCAACCGCCGCTTCCGCGTCCTCGACGAAATCGCCCGCGCCGCCGAGGACGGCGGCTCGCTCGACGAGACCCTGGAGGCGATCGCCGACATCCTTGTGCCCGAGCTCGGTGACTTCTGCGCGATCGACGTGATCGAGGCAGGGGAGGTGCGCCGCGCCGCCGTCCGGGTGGCGGGGCCCGACACCAGCGAGGTGGAAGCCGGGCTCGCCGCTCGCAAGCCAGCGCTGCAGGAGCGGATGGCGGCGGCGGCCGTGAGCGGCCGCCAGGAGCCGCGGCTGTTCGAATACGTCAACGACGCCGTCCTGGTCGACGTCGCCGAGGACGAGGAGGACCTCGAATTCCTGCGCAGCCTCGGGATCCGCTCCGGGCTCACCCTCGAGCTGCGGGCGCGCGGCCGCCCGACCGGGATGCTGACCCTGGGGATGGCCCGCTCGGGCCGGCGCCTGCGCTCCGGCGACATCCAGTTCGCCACGGTTCTTGCCGGCCGGGTCGCCCTCGCGCTCGACAACGCCGGTCTTTTCTCGGAGATCGAGCGCGGCGGGCGGGAACGGGCGGAGATCGCCGAGACGCTGCAGCGCGGCCTGCTGCCCCCGCCGCTGCCCCACATCCCCGGCTGGACGGTGGCGGCGATGTACAGCCCGGCAGGCGCCGAGAACGAAATCGGCGGCGACTTCTACGACGCCTTCCGCATCGCTGGCGGCTGGATGATCGTCGTCGGCGACGTCACCGGCCGCGGCGCCCACGCCGCCGCCGTCACCGCCCACGCCCGCTACACGCTGCGCACCGCGGCGGCGCTGACGGGCGATCCCGTCGTCGCCCTCGGCACCCTCAACCGCGAGCTGCTGGCGCGCCGCGGCGCCGCCCTCTGCAGCGTCGCTGCGATGGCGATCTCCGAAGACCCGGACGAGCCGGTGCGCCTCGCCGTCGCCGGCCACCCGCCGCCGCTCCTGGTCACCGGCTCCTCTGTCGTCGCCGCCACCTCGCCAGCGCCGGTACTGGGCGCCTTCGACGACGCCGGCTGGCGGATCGAGCGGACCCGGGTCGCGCCCGGCCAGCAGCTCGTCGTCATCACCGACGGAATCACCGAGGCGCGCGGCGGCGAGGAGGACCGCTTCGACGAGCCCCGGCTGCGGGCCGAGCTGGCGGGGGTGGCGAGCCCGGCGCTGGCCGTGCAGAAGGTCGAGGTCGCCCTGCGCGCGTTCACCGGGGGTGAGCTGGAGGACGACGCGGCGATGATCGCGGTCGGCCCCGCCTCCGCCGAGGCCGCTCCGGCACCGGAGCGGGAGCGGCACCTGGTCGAGGGGCTCTTCGACGCCTTCAACCGCCGCGACGACGTCGCCATCACCGAGCTCTGCGACCCCGGCATGGACTTCTTCCCGGTCGGCACCGCCGAGCAGGTCGGCCGCACCGCTCCCTACGTCGGCCCCGAGGGCCTGCGCGAGTACATGCGCGACCTCGAGCGCGCCTGGGACGAGCTGCTGATCACCCCCAACGTGATCGAACGCCGCGACGGCTCGCTGCTGGTCCGCGGCCGCGTCTACGCCCGCAGCCGCCAGCTCGGGATCCGCGACATGCCGGTCGCTTGGATCTGGGACCTGGCCGGCGACCGCTTCGCCCGCGGCGAGGTCTTCCGCGACCCCGAGGAAGCCGTCGACCGCCTCGCCGCCGTCGAGTAGGGCCGGTCTCTAGGATTCGCCGCCGATGACGATCAGCACCAACCAATTCAAGAACGGCACCCACATCGAGATCGACGGCAAGATCTGGAAGATCCTCGATTTCCAGCACGTCAAGCCCGGCAAGGGCGGCGCCTTCGTCCGCACCAAGCTGCGGCGGATCGAGGATGGCTCGGTGATCGACAAAACCTTCAGGGCGGGGGAGAAGTTCCGCCCGGTCCGCACGGAATCGAAGAAGATGCAGTACCTCTACGACTCCGGCGATTCGGCGGTCTTCATGGACACGACCGACTACGACCAGATCGAAATCCCGACCAGCTCACTGGGCGACGCGATGAAATGGGTCCTCCCCAACGACGAGGTCGACGTCCTCTTCGTCGACGAGCAGCCGGGCGAGGTCCAGGTCCCGAGCGCGATCGAGATGAAGGTCACCCAGACCGACCCCGGCCTCAAAGGCGACACCGCCTCCGGCGGCGGCAACAAGCCCGCCACCCTGGAGTCCGGCGTCGTCGTCCAGGTCCCGCTCTTCATCGAAGAGGGCGAAAGCGTGCGCGTCGACACCCGCACGGGCGAGTACGTCTCCCGCGCCTAGCGGCGCTGGCACAATGGCTATATGCGCAGGTCCGACCAGCGGCGGGACGCCGTCTTCGCCAACTACCAGCGCGACGTGACCGGCCGTTCGATCGCGGAAGTCCTGAGCGAGGCGCGGCCGCTGACGCGGGAGCTGGCCGAGGGCGTCGACGCCCACCGCGAAGAGCTCGACGACATCGTCGCCGACCACGCCAAAGGCTGGACGGTGGATCGGATCGCGCCGCTGGACCTGAATGTCCTGCGCACCGCGATCTACGAGATTGAGTTCACCGATACGCCCGCCGAGGTGGCTATAAACGAGGCCGTGGAACTGGCCAAGGAGTACTGCGGCGCGGACGCGCCGGGCTTCATCAACGGCATCCTCGGGGCGATCGTCCGCGAGCGGGAGCCGACCGGATGAGCAGTCCCAGGCTGCGCGAGATCGCGGAGCGGTTGCGGCAGATCGCGGCCGAGCTGGAGGGCGAGGAGGCAAGCGACGAGCGCGCCGCCGAGCTCGCCTCGGAGGCCGCCGACCTCTCCGCCGAGGCGGTCGAGGAAGCCAACCGCGAAGCGCGGCAGCGGACGAGCGCCGAGTGAGCTATCCGGATGAGCTGCGCGCCACCGTCGACGACGCGCTAGCGAAGCTCGAGTTCTCCGCCGTTCCCGCCACCGCCGGCCTCGAGGAGGCGATGAACTACTCGCTGCTCGCCGGCGGCAAGCGGGTGCGGCCGGTGCTGACCCTGGCCACCGCGCGCGCCCTCGGCGCCGAGCCCGAGCGCTTCCTCCCGGTCGCCTGCGCGATCGAGCTGATCCACACCTACTCGCTGATCCACGACGACCTGCCGGCGATGGACGACGACGAGCTGCGCCGCGGCCTGCCGACCGCGCACGTCAAGTTCGGCGAGGACGTGGCGATCCTCGCCGGCGACGGCCTCTTCGCCGAGGCGGTGCGGCTGTTCTGCCAGCAGCCGGGGGAGCCGGCCCGGGTGCTGGCGGCGCTCCAGGAGCTGGCCGGCGCGACCGGCGTCGACGGCATGGTCGGCGGCCAGTACGTCGATGTGATCGGGGCGACAGAGGACGCCGAGGGCCTGCGGGCGCTGCATGCGCTCAAGACCGGTCGACTGATCGCCGCCAGCGTCGCCGTCGTCCTCGAGCTCGAGGGACTACCCGAAAGTGAGAGAATGCCCTATCGCCGTTTCGCCGACGAGCTGGGGGTCCTCTTCCAAATCGTCGACGACATCCTCGATGTCACCGAGTCAGACGAGCGGCTCGGCAAGCCACATGGAAGCGACGAGCGACATGGCAAACTCACCTACGTCAGCCTCTTCGGGCTCGAGCGGGCGCGGGAGCTGGCCGCCGATTCCCACGCGAAGGCGACCGCGGCCCTGGCCGAGGCGCAAGGCGAGACCGAGGATCTGAGGCGCGTGGCCGACTACATCTTCACGAGGAACGAATGAGCGAAGAGCCCCCCACCCAGGGCACCGAGAACGAGACCCAAGAGCCGCTGCTGCCGACGATCGACGGGCCCGAGGACCTGCACGGGCTCGACGAGGCGCAGCTACAGCAGGTCGCGCAGGAGATGCGCACCTACATCATCGACACGATCGGTGAGATCGGCGGCCACTTCGGCGCCAACCTCGGCACCTGCGAGCTCGCCGTCGCCCTCCACAGCCTGCTCGACTCCCCCCGCGACAAGGTCCTCTGGGACGTCGGCCACCAGTCCTACCCGCACAAGATCCTCACCGGTCGCCGTGACCGGCTGCCGACGATTCGCCAGTACGACGGCCTCGCCCCGTTCTGCTCGATCCCCGAGTCCGAGCACGACATCATGGGCGCCGGCCACGCCTCGACCTCGATCGGCTACGCGGTCGGGCTGAAGGAGGCGATGCGCAAGGGGATCGGCGCCGACGGCAAGGTGGCGGCGGTGATCGGCGACGGCGCCCTCACCGGCGGCGTCGCCTACGAGGCGCTGCTCGCCGCCGGCGGCATGCAGACGCCGATCGTGATCGTCCTCAACGACAACGGGATGTCGATCTCACCCAACGTCGGCGCTCTCTCCCGCTACTTCAACCGGATCCGCCTCAACCCGCGCCTCTGGCACGCCCGCGAGGGGGTGGAGGACCGGCTGACCAAGCTGCCGCTGGGCCTCGGCAAACGGATCGAGCGCCTGGGGCCGGAGATCAAGTCGGCGATCAAGGCCTACTGGGCGCCGGGCCTCTTTTTCGAGGAGCTCGACCTCGCCTACATGGGCGTGATCGACGGCCACGACGTGCACGCGCTGCGCGAGGCGCTGAAGGAGGCGTTCGCCGCCGACCGCCCCGTCGTCGTCCACATCCACACGGTCAAGGGGAAGGGCTTCGCGCCCGCCGAGGAAGGCGGCCTGGAGTCGATGGAGGAGTGGCACGCGGCGAAGCCGAAGTCGATCGTCGACGGCCGCCCGGCGAGCGAAGCGAAACCGGTCCCGGTGACCGAAACCGATTCCCCCGAGGGGATCGAGCTGCTCGAGAAGCCGCCCGCCGCCAGCGCCCCGCCCCAGTACACGAAGGTCTTCGCCGGGGCGATGGTGGCCGAGGCGAAGGCCGACGAGCGGGTGATCGGGATCACCGCGGCGATGGCGGGGGGGACCGGCCTGCAGCAGCTCTGCGACGAGCTCCCGGAGCAGTACTACGACGTCGGCATCGCCGAGCAGAACGGCGTCCTTCTGGCCTGCGGCCTGGCGCTGCAGGGGGCGAAGCCGGTCTGCGCGATCTACTCGACCTTCCTCCAGCGCGCCTTCGACCAGATCGTCCACGACGTCTGCCTGCAGAAGCTCGATGTCACCTTCGCGATGGACCGCGCCGGCCTCGTCGGCGACGACGGCCCGACCCACCACGGGGCCTTCGACATCTCCTACTTCCGGCCCCTGCCCAACGTGGTGGTGATGGCGCCGCGGGACGAGGCGATGCTGGTCCACATGCTGCACACCGCGATCGCCCACGACGGCCCGGCGGCACTGCGCTACCCGCGCGGGGCGGCCGAGGGAGTGGAGCTGCCGGTGGCGCCCGAGCTGCTTCCGATCGGTCGCGGCGAGGTGCTGCAGGAGGGCGAGCGGGTCGCGCTGCTCGGCTACGGGTACGGCGTCACCGTCGCCCGCGAAGCGGCCGAGATCCTCGCCAAGCACGGCCTCAAGGCGACCGTCGCCGACGCCCGCTTCGCCAAGCCGCTCGACGGCGAGCTGACCGAGCGCCTCGCCCGCCAGCACGAGTTAGTGGTGACGATCGAGGAGAACGCGCTGCCCGGCGGCTTCGGCTCGGCGGTGCTCGAGCACCTCGAGGACGCCTTCGCCGAGTCTCCTGGGGAGCGGGCGCGGGTGCTGCGGGTAGGGCTCCCCGACTCCTACGTCACCCACGGCAAGCCCGCCCTGCTGCGGGCCGAGGTGGGGCTCACCGGTGAGTCGGTGGCCGACCGGGTGCTGAGCTCGCTGCCGTCCGCGCAGCCGGCGCTCACCTAATTACTTTTAGGGATTGCATCAATACGCGCAATCGACTAGCCTGCGCCAGTCTCTCCGGTGAAGGGGAAGCCACAGCGCTTCTGGGGGATCACCACGGGAGGGGAGACGCGCATCTATATATGTGTGGATCCGTTTGGGGAAACGGATCTCTCGCGCCCACCGCTTCCGGCGGCTGGGGCGCGAGGCGCGCCCGCGGTCGGATGGTCGCGGGCGTGCCTCGCGCACGCTGAGCGCGGCGGGCGCCTCGCCGATGCTTACTCCTGCTCGGCGAGGATCGCGTAGATCCCGCGACGGGTCTCGTCGAGCATCTCGCGAATGCGCTTCTGCTGTTGCTCGTCAGCCGCGTGGAACACCTGGCCGATCGCGTGGTGGAGCTTGTGGACGCTCTCGCGGAGCTTGATCTGCTCCGGGGCCGCGTCGGCACGCACGGCGTCCCACGGGGTCTGCTCACCCGACCTCTCCGCCTCGGCGGCGCGGCCCTCATCGGTCAGCGTGAACCGGCGCTTGCCGTCGCTCTCCTCGCCGCGGATCAGCCCCTCGTCCTCGAGCAGTTGCAGGGTGGGGTAGATCGAGCCGGCACTGGGCGTCCAGGCGCCGTCGGTGCGCTCGTCGATCTCCTTGATCATCTCGTAGCCGTGCATCTCTCGCTCGGCCAGGAGCGCGAGGACCGCGGCCCGTACGTCGCCGCGGCGCGCCCGCGGACCGCCGCGCCCGCGTCCCCGCACGTAGCCGAAGCCCTGGCGCCGGGCGAACTCGGCCCGCCGCCCGTGGCGCGAGCCCGTTGATTCATGCCTGTTGCACATAACAAACCTTTCTATCGATATACAACGCGATATATCGTAACAGCTCAAAAATAGGCTAGGCCGCCTGCGGCTGGGTGTCGCCGTCAAGTTCTTCGGCGGGCTTCGCGAGCGGGACGGCGGGCAGGTCGGAGGCGAACCAGAGCGCCAGCAGGGCGAACAGCGCCGCCGCCAGCAGCGCCTGCTTGAGGGCGTCGATCTGCGCCGATTCGTAGTGGCTGAGAACGGTTTCGGCCTCGGTGGGGGGCAGCCCGGCTTCGTCGATCGCCTGTTCGGCGGTGGGCTTGGAGATCATCGGCACGCCCTGCTCGGTGCCGGCGACGATCTGCTGCTCGAGCGCCGGCGGGATCGCCGGGTCGGCGCGGACGCGGTCGTGGAAGCCGCTGGTCAGCCCGGCCAGCAGCACGGCGCCGATCAGCGCCGTCCCCAGCGAGGAGCCGAGGCTCTGGCCGGCGCCCTGGAGGCCGCCGACTTCGCTCGAGCGCTCGGCGCCGACGGAGGACATGACGACGTTGCCGAGCTGCGAGACCACCAGCCCGATTCCGCCGCCGAATCCCGCCAGCGAGACCGAGAAGAGCGGCGAGGTCAGCGAGGGGGAGATCGAGGCGAAGAGGCCGACCAGGGAGACGAAGAGCAGGGCGAGGCCCGCCTGGACGATCCGCCGCGGCGAGACGCGGTCGGCCAGACGCCCGCCGGCAAGGGCGGCGGCGATCATCGCGATCGAGATCGGCAGGATCTCGATGCCCGTCTGCAGCGAGTCCTTTTCGAGCACCAGTTGCAGGTACAGGGGCAGGACGAAGAAGGTCCCGGCCATGATCAGGTAGGAGGAGACGTACATCGAGAGCCCTGCCCGCAGTTGCCCGATCGAGAGCAGGTCCGGGCTCAGCAGTGGGTCGCGGCCCCGCGCCTGCAGGTGGGCCTCCCAGCGGCGGAAGGCGGCCAGCAGCGCCACCCCGGCGGCGATCAGGAAGGGGACGGGGGAGAGGCCGAGCGGGGTGATCTCGGTGCCGTTGATGGTGGGGGGCGAGCTCGGCGTCAGCAGGCCCCACTGGCTGCTCTTCAGGATCCCGAAGACGATCAGGCCGAGGCCCAGGGCGGAGAGGGCGGCGCCGCCGAGATCGAGCTTCTTGCCGCTGGGGACGCTGTCGTCTTCGATCCGGCTCACCCCGAAGAGGAGGATCGAGATCACGACCACCGTCTCGGCGGCGAAGACCACCCGCCAGGTCAGGGCGCTAGTGACGAAGCCGCCGATCAGCGGCCCGGCGGCGACGCCGGCGCCGGCGATCCCCCCGAGCAGGCTGAAGGCGAGGGCGCGTTCGCTGCCGCTGTAGTTGCTGGCGGTGAGGGCGGCGATCGCCGGGATCACCAGCACCGCGCCGATCCCCTCGACGAACGACCAGCCGATCAGGAGCACGCCGACGTTGGGGCTGAGCGCGGTGATCAGCGAGCCGGTTCCGTAGACGCCGAGCCCGATCGAGAAGATCCGCCGCCGTCCGTACATGTCGCCGAGCTTGGCCCCGGTCAGCATGAAGGCGGCCATCACCAGGGCGTAGGCGGTGATTGCCAACTGCACCGCGGGGACGGTCGTGTTCAGGTCTTCTACGACCTGGGTGATCGACACGTTCATCACGGTCGTGTCGAGGACCATGATGAACTGCGCCGCCCCGAGGATCAGGATCGTCGCGCGCCTTTTCACGGCGTTACCTTCGCATGCCGGCCGGGCGAAACCTAGACCTGGGCATCCGCCTGCGGTGGCAGGGCCTCAGCGCCACCAGGCGTCGAGCACGCGGCGCCAGTTGCGCCAACAGATCGCCTCCAGCTCCTCCTCGCCGAAGCCGGCCCCGCGCAGGGCCTCGACGAGCTTTGGCAGGCCGGCGACGTCGCCGAGCTCGGCGGGGATCGTGGCGCCGTCGAAGTCGGAGCCGAGGGCGACGTGGCGGACGCCAATCCGGTCGGCGACGTAGCGGGCGTGCTCGGCGATCAGCCCGATCGGGGTCTCGCCGCTGTCGGCGAAGTCCGGGCGCAGGAAGACCGAGGCGAAGACGATGCCGACGAGCCCGTCGCTGGCGGCGATCGCGTCGAGCTGGGCATCGGTGAGGTTGCGGGAGGCGGCGGCGATCGCGTGGGCGCCGGAGTGGCTGGCGACCAGCGGCCCTGGTTCCAGCCGGGCCACGTCCCAGAAGCCGGCTTCGTTGAGGTGGCTGAGGTCGACGAGGACCCCCAGCTCGGCGCAGGCCCCGACCAGGGCGGCGCCGCGCTCGGTCAGGCCGGGGCCGATGTCGGGCGAGGAGGGGAAGGCGAACTGGACGCCGGTGGCAAAGGCGTTGGCGCGGCTCCAGACCGGGCCGAGGGACCGCAGCCCCGCCGCGTACCAGTGGTCGAGCGCCTCGAGGCCGGGGTCGATCGCCTCGGCGCCCTCGAGGTGGAGGACCGCGACCGGCGGCCCCTCGCCAGCGAAGGCGGCGTCGACGTCGGCGACCCGGCGGGCGAGGACGAGCTCCCCTTCGCGCTCCAGCCGCAGCAGCCGGCCGGCGGCGGCGCTGGCATCGGCGGCCGCGGTCTCGAGGCTGACCGGTTGCGCCATCGGCTCGACGAAGGCGCCACCGTTGCCGAAATTCGGCTGGTGGTTGTCGTCCCCGGGCGAGGGGGTGAAGACGGCGAAGATCCCGCCGCGCATCCCGCCCGCCTTCATCCGCGGCAGGTCGAGGTGCCCTTCGCCGCGTGTCTGGGCGAGGTCGGGATGCCCCTCGCGGGTGATCGCGTCGTTGTGGCCGTCGAAGACCGGATGCATCAGGCGAACTTAACCGTCGCGGCCGAATCCGGTCGGCGGCTGAGCCGGTGTGAGGTAGCGCCGGGCGGCGACGACCCGCAGCGCTTCCTGCCAGTTCTTCGAGGGGGTCCGGGCTGCTGACGGCGCCTCCGCCGTGTCCCCCTGAAGTCTTTCTTTGGCCGGCGGGCGTCCCTTTTTGCTCAGGCAATGACCGCGACTACGAGCGCGGTCTCGATTTTCTCCACGACGGACAGCTGGGCAACGGCGATCTGTCCGTGGGAGTTGAGCATTATGCGCAGTGTAGCCATGCTCAGCCCCGAAGACAAAGAGCGCGTCGAGGCCGAGGTTCGCCGCATCGTCGCCGAACTGCGGGCCAAGCCGACCGCCGAAAAGGAGGATGCGCTCGGGCTGGTGATCGCGACGATGCCGCCGGCCGAGCGCGAGTACGTGCCGCAGGTGCTGCTGCACCTCCTCGCCGAAGAGGCGGGCTTGCGCTAGCCGCGGCGGGGCGGGAGACTCGGGGCGTGTCGACGCTGGCTCCCGATCGCGACCCCGCCCAGCTCGCGGCAGCCGGCAAGGCGGCCCGCAAGTCCGTGCCGCGCTCGCGCCACGGGGAGTGGGAGCAATCCTCGCGCGACCCGGTGGCGATCCTCTCGGCCCAGGACCGCAGCCGGGTGCAGGAGCTGGTGCCGATCCGCTACGAGCGGATGCTCGCCTCGCCTTTTGCCTTCTACCGAGGCGGCGCCGCGGTGATGGCAGCCGATCTCGCCCAGATGCCGTCCTCCGGGCTGGAGGCCCAGCTCTGCGGCGACGCCCACCTCTCCAACTTCGGCGTCTTCGCCGCTCCCGACCGCCGCCTCGTCTTCGACTGCAACGACTTCGACGAGACCTGCCGCGGGCCCTTCGAGTGGGACGTCAAGCGCCTCGCCGCCAGCGTTGCGATCGCCGGCCGCGAGCGGGGTTTCAGCGCGGCGGAGCGCCGGCGCGCGGTGCGGCGCGGAGTCGCCGCCTACCGCGAGGCGATGCGCGGTTTCGCGGCGATGCGCACGATCGACGTCTGGTACTCCCGGGTCGACGTCGAATCGAGGCTGCGGGAGCTGAGCGCCCACGTCGACGAGCGGCGCCTGCGCGGCGTCGAGCGCAACCTCGCCAAGGCGCGGGCGAAGGACAGCATGCGGGCGCTGCGCAAGCTCACCCGCGAGGTCGATGGCGAGCCGCGGATTATCAGCGAACCGCCGCTGATCACGCCGCTGGAGGACCTGACCAACGCCGCCGACGCGTCCGCCCAACTGGACGCGGTGCTGGACGTCTACCGGGATTCGCTCAGCGACGACCGCCGCCATCTCGCCTCCTCTTACCGCTTCGTCCACGCCGCCCGCAAGGTGGTCGGGGTGGGCAGCGTCGGCACCCGCGCCTGGATCGTCCTGCTGCTCGGCCGCGACGCCTCCGACCCGCTCTTCCTGCAGGCGAAGGAAGCCCAGAGCTCGGTGTTCGAGGAGCACCTCGGCGCCAGTCCCTACGAGCACCACGGGCGCCGGGTGGTCGAGGGCCAACGGCTGATGCAGGCGGCCAGCGACATCTTCCTCGGCTGGGTCACCGTCCAGGGCATCGACGAGGAGCACCGCAGCTTCTACGTGCGCCAGCTCTGGGACGGCAAGGGGTCGGCCGAAGTCGAGCGGATGGCGCCCCGCGAGCTCGGCGTCTACGCCTCGCTTTGCGGCGGCACCCTGGCGCGGGCCCATGCCCGCTCCGGCGACCGCATCGGCATCGCCGCCTACCTCGGCCGCGGCGAAGCGTTCGATCGGGCGATGGACGAGTTCGCCGAGGCCTACGCCGACCAGAACGAAAGCGACTACGAGCGCGTCGCCCTCGCCCGGGCGGCGGCCTAGCCTGCCGCCAGGAGCTTCCGCTTCTCGGTCGCGAACTCCTCGTCGCTGAGGGCGCCCTCGCGCCGCAGCGCGTTCAGCCGCTCGAGTCGATCGAGCGGGTCCGCGGCGGCGGCGGGCGCGGCCGGTGCGGCGCGGCGGCCGCGCAACGACTCCATGGAGCTGGCGAAGCGGTCCGAGAGGGGGCGCATCTCGGCGTCCGGAAACTCCTCCATCGCCTGCCGCCGCAGCAGCTCGGTGCCGACCGCGAAGAGGAGGGCGAAGACGAGGATGCCGAGCGGCTTGCGGAAGGCGGAGATCGGCGCCCAGGCGATCAGCAGCACCCAGATGCCGGCCGCGATCGCGTAAGCGGCGGCGCGGCGGTCGCGGAAGTAGGGCGAGGCCTCGCGGCGCAGCGCCCGGGCCGCGGAGGTGGAGCCGGCGAGCCAGGCGCCGAGGACGAGGAGGATGCCGAAGGCGATCGCCGACCAGGCGACCGTCGCCAGCAGCGAGGTGCCGATGCTCCAGGCGGCTTCGGCGGCGGGTTCGACCGCGGTGGTAGAGGCGAGCGAGCCGACGATGGCCTTGCCGGCGATCCCCCGCACGATCAGCGCGAGGATCCCGGCGGCGGCAAAGCCGAAGCCGACGGCGCGCAGCGTCTGGCGCCGGCGGTCGCGGGCGAGGTAGATCGCTCCACCCCAGAGCAGCGCCAGGAGGATGAAGAGGACCACGGGCAGGCGGCGGATCAGCTTCGCCGCCTTCTGCGCGGTCGAGATCTGTTCGGACCTCAGCACGGTGAGGTCGCCGGCTTCCGGCGGGATCTTTTCCAGCAGGCTCTGCGGCAGGCCGACCTGCTGGCCGATTTCGGTCACGAGCGCTCCCAGGTGAAGGGTCACTTCTCCTTCGCCGGTAGAGGCGAAGGAGCCACCGCCGTTGAGGATCTTCAATAGGGCTTCGTGCGCGGCCCGGTTGGCGTCGGCCCAGAGAGCCTGGAAACGCGGCGCGGTGAGGGCGCGTTCGGCGACGTTTTCGGCGAGCTTGCGCAGGCCTCCCGCCGCCGGCCCCGCCAACGCCTGCGCCTGCGGGGGCAGCGCTTTGGCTAGTTCGGCTTCGACATCGACGTTCGCGTATAGCTGGCTGACCATGAAGGTCGAGAGCTGTTCGTCGATCTCCTGGTTGGCGAGGAGCTGGGTGCTGGTGTCGACCCAGTTGTCGGTGTTCAGCGCCTGGCGGTTGACCCAGACGGAGAAGACGGTGAGGAAGGCGACGAGCGTCCCGATCGCGAGCAGTAGCGGCACTGCGATCCGGTGCTGCCTCGGTTCACGGTCGAGAGCGCCCGTCGCCATCAGCTCATTCCTCCCAGCGGGCGGTGAGCTGGTAGATGATCGTGACGTCGAGGATGATCATCAGGAAGGCCCACAGCGGTGCCGCGGGGAACCAGACGATCTGGGCCACGGCGTTGAGGGTGACGAAGAACACCCCCGCCCACCGAGCCGCCTCGGCCGCCGCGAAGAGGCCGAGCGCCGTCGCGATCAGGATCAGACCCAGGATTAGGTGGATCCAGCCCCAGAGCGTCACGTCGGCGAGGATCACTCCCTGACCCCCGACGATGACGATTTCGTTGTTGAGAATCGCCGCCAGCCCGTAAAGGGCGTCAAGCGATCCCACGATCAGCATCACCGCGCCGGCAAAGACGGTCCAGCCGGTCGGCTGCCTCGCTTCGACCCGACGCCGATCTGCTGCGCCGCTCCCTGGAGTAGTGGACTCCATTAGCACTCCTTTCCCGATCGCCCGAAGGCGCATTGGCTTGCGGGTCAGCACTCCCCATTTGGAGCCGAACCCAAAATGACCGTAGAACCAAGGGTTTTCATAGTCAATCCGTAGTTCTCCGGCGCCTTCTTGTGGGCCACCCGCTGAGGTCCGCCCGCGGTTTACGCGTAGCTTCCGGCTTCCGGGGGTTACCGAATGCCGCTCGCGGGCAGTTTGGATAGGTATCTATTCCTAATGGTTCGTTGATGAAACGCCTGCTCCTCCCGCTGGTCGCATTGGCCGCGGTCCTGGCTGTGCTGATCGCGTTTACCGGCGGCGACTCCGGGTCCGGTCCCGTGGGCTCCCGACCGAGGCCGGCTGCGGCGGGCCCGATCCCGCTGCCCGCCAACTTCCCCTCCTCGCGATTCGAATCCCTGCGGCCGACGCCGCCGGGGCTCTTCGTGGTCTCCTTCAAGGACCCTGCGGACGATCGCCCCTGGGTGATCGTCTATGACACCGAAGGGGTGCCCCGCTGGTGGTACAACCCCGACACGAGGGCCCTTTGGGGACAGGTCCTGCGCAGTGGCAGCGTGGTCTGGGCGCGGTCCTACGGCGATGGCTACGGGCTCGACCCGCGGATGGCCCACGAGGTCCGCTCGGAGTCGGGGAAGCTGCTGCGCCTGGTCAGGACCAGCGGCTCGATCGTCGACGGCCACGAGTACCGGGAACTGTCCAACGGCAACGTCCTGCTCGATACCTACGTCCCGGAAACGGCCGATCTGCGGCGCTTCGGCGGGCCGCGGCGGGCGACGATCGTCTCCGCCGCCGTCCAGGAAGTTGACCCCGCGGGGAAGGTCCTCTGGAGCTGGAACTCGCGCGGCCACATCGGCCTGCGGGAGACCGGGCGCTGGTGGCACAACGTGCTCAGCAACCCGCGGCGACGGCTGCACCGTGAGGCCTTCGATCCCGTCCACATCAACTCGATCGAGCCGCGGGGAAGCGGGGAAGTGGTGATCTCCACCCGCCATACCGACGCGGTCTACGGCATCGATCGCGCGAGCGGTGAGATCAACTGGAAGCTGGGGGGGACCCAGACCGGGAAGTCGCTGCGGGTGATCGGCGACCCGGCGACGAAGCTGCTCGGCGGTCAGCACGATGTTCGCATCGACCGCCGCGGGCGCCTGACGATCTTCGACAACGGCAAGGACCGCCCGCGTCGTCCGCGCGTCGTCTTCTACCGGCTCGACCTACAGCACGGCAGAGCCCTCTACCGCGGTCAGCTCAACGATCCCGAGGTGAAGCGAAGCCACTGCTGCGGCTCGGCACGCGAACTGCCGGGGGGCGGCTGGATCGTGAGTTGGGGGGACAACCCGCTGGTGACGGGCTTCGACCGGCAGGGAAGGATCGCCTTTCGCCTCCACCTCCCGGCCTCGACCTTCCGCGCGGTTCCGGTCCAACCCGGGGCGACGACCTTGAGGCGGCTGCGACGGGGCATGGCCGCGATGCGGGCGGCCGGGCGCTGACGGCCGGCGCAGGCCGTTGAGCGTGGTTCGGCTAGACGGCGGGGACGCCGAGGCGGCGCCGGGCCGCGATCACCGCGGGAATCGAGGCGCGAGCGGCTTTGGCGATCGAGCCGTTCGTCCGCTCCGGCGCCCGCAGCACCTCGAACTCGACCAGGGCGCTGCGACGGAGCCGGGCGCGATCGCCGCGGTCCGTGCTGGCGGGGGCCGATGCGACGGCCGCCTCGGACACGCGCTGGCGCCTGCAGCCGAGGCAGAAGGTCCCATCGCTGCAGGCCTCCCAGGCCGGCGGCAACGGCGCCGCCGCCGCGTCGGTGCGGCTCGCGGCCACACCGCAGCCGGCACAGGTCCACTTCATTGCGGTGACGGTCATTGCAGATGCGCTCCTGACGTGCGACTGAGGGAGATCCTGGCCCCTGGCACCGAACAGCGCGTGGAGGAAACGGAACCTCTCGGGCGGGAAATATTCGACCAACCCGACCTACCTACGGTAGCAGGCGCTTTGCGCGCTCCCGGGCCGCGGCGGGAGACGGGAGTCGCTTCCTGTGCCAATTCCCTGCGATTGGCACTTCCCCGCCGTTCGTCCGAACGTAGCCTGCCGTGATGCCCGAGACGAGACCCACCTATCACTTCACCAGCCCAACCGGGATGGACTGCGAGCCATTCGACCCCAACGGCGCCATTTTCTGGAAGGGCCGCTACCACCTCGGGTACATCGTCGGCTACTACGACGAGTGCAGTAAGCACTTCTGGTGGGGCCACGTATCCAGCACGGACCTGATCGATTGGAAGATGCACCCGCCGATGCTGTCGCCGTACCCGGGCGATCCGGACAAGGGCATCTTCAGCGGCAACGCGTTGGTTGACAAGAAGGGGCGCGTCGTTCTCCATTACCACGGCGTCGACGCCGGCAACTGCATCGCCGTCAACGAGGACGACGACGAACTCGACAGCTTCGTGAAGCTGGCCGCCAACCCGGTGATGAAAGACCCCGGTTGGGACCCCTTCGGCTGGCTGGAGGACGGCGTCTACTACTCGATCTCGGGATCGCATCCAGAGGAGCCGGGCACTGTCCCTTCGCTCTACAAGTGCACCGACGACGATCAGGCCGAGTGGACCCTCGTGGGCGACTTCATGAGCCACGATATGCCGGACGTGGAAGCGGACGAGGACCTCTCGGGCCCGGATCTGTTTCAGCTCGGTGACAAGCGCGTCCTCCTCTGCATCAGCCACAAACGAGGGGCTCGCTACTACTTCGGCCGCTTTGAGAACGAGCAGTTTTACCCTGAAGAGCACCACCGCATGAACTGGATCGGCGGCGACTGTTTCGCCCTGGAGACGCTGCTCGACGACCGGGGCCGGCGGATCTTTTGGGCATGGGCGATTGGCAGCCCCTCGAGCATGACCCTGCCTCGTGTCCTCTCGATGAGGGAGGACGGCACGATGGGGATCGAACCGGTCGAGGAGCTCGATGCGCTGCGCCGGAACCACAGGCGCCTCGAACCGGGCGAGGTCGAGCCCGACGTGGAGGTGGACCTCGACGGCGTCAGCGGCGATTGCATGGAGCTGCGGGTCGCGATCGACCCGCAGCGGGCAGACCAGTGCGGGGTCAAGCTGCGCTGCTCGCCAGACGGGGAGGAGCAGACGGCGGTCGTCTACGACGCGGCGGAGAAGGTGCTGCGCATCGACCTCGCCAAATCCTCCCTGGACTCGGAGGCATTGCCCACGACCTTCGTGATGGTGGTCCCGAACCTGAATTTCGAGAACCCACGCGTAACCGCGCAGGAGGCTCCGTTCGAGCTGGGACCTGACGAGGCGCTGGACCTGCGCATCTACCTGGACCGATCGGTGCTGGAGGTCTTCGCCAACGGGCGGCAGTGCCTTACCCAGCGTATTTACCCCACTCGCGAGGACAGCCTGGGCGTGCGCCTCTTCAGCCTCGGTGAGGCAGCGACGTTCACAGCAATCGATGCCTGGGACATGTCACCGATAACGATCCGGTGAGTCGAAGCGAGCTCCTGCTCGGCATCGACGTCGGAACCGCCTCCAGCAAGGGGGCGCTGGTCGCCGCCGACGGCGAGGTCGTGCGCGTGGCGGTCCGCGAGCACGGCGTCTCTCTGCCGCGACCGGGTTGGGTCGAGCAGGATGCCGAGGCGGTCTGGTGGGGCGAGTGCGTCGCCCTCTGCCATGAGCTGCTGGCTGGGATCGAAGCCCCGATCGCGGCGGTCGGCGCCAGTGGCATCGGACCCTGCCTGCTGCCCTGCGACGCACGAGACCGACCACTGCGCCCGGCGATTCTCTACGGCGTCGACACCCGGGCCGAGGCGGAGGCGGCGGAGGTGACGGAACGGCTGGGCGCCGAGCGGATCCTCACCCGCGGCGGCTCCGCTCTCTCTAGCCAGGCCCTCGGCCCGAAGCTGCTCTGGCTCGCTCGCCACGAGCCCGAGGTTTGGGCCGCGATGCGGCGCTGGCACACTGCCGGCTCTTTTCTCGTCGCGAGGCTGACCGGCGAGTGGGTCCTCGACCACCAGTTCGCCAGCCAGTGCGACCCGTTCTACGAGATGGCTTCCAGCTTCTGGGCGGAGGACTGGGTCGGAGAGGTGCTGCCCGGCCTCGCGCTACCGCCGCTGGCCTGGGCGGCCGAGGTTGTCGGCGAGGTCTCCGCGGAGGCCGCCGCGGCGACCGGCCTGACGGCGGGGACGCCGGTCGTCGCCGGCACGATCGACGCGTGGGCCGAGGCAAAGAGCGTTGGAGTCACCGCGCCGGGCGAGCTGATGGTGATGTACGGCTCGACGATGTTCTTCGTCCTCGGCGCCGAGGTGCCGGCCGACGATCCGAGCGTCTGGACGACCGCCGGCACCGAGCCCGGCTCGCTGACCCGCGCTGCTGGGATGGCGACCTCCGGCAGCCTCACGGCCTGGCTGCGCGAGATGACCGGCGCGCCGGATTTCGGGACGCTGGTGGCGGAGGCCGCGGCGACCGCGCCGGGCGCCGACGGGCTGCTGGTGCTGCCTTACTTCGCCGGTGAGCGAACGCCGCTGCTCGACCCCCGCGCGCGGGGGTCGATCACGGGGCTCACCCTTCGGCACACGCGCGGTCATCTCTACCGGGCGGCGCTGGAGGGGATCTCTTTCGGTGCCCGGCACAACTTGGAGACGCTGGCCGGACAGCGTCCCCACCGCGTTGTCGCCGTAGGCGGCGGCACCCGGGGAGAGCTCTGGACCCAGATCGTCTCCGACGTCACCGGCCTCGAGCAGGAGCTGCCAGCACAGACCCTCGGGGCTGCCTACGGCGACGCCCTGCTCGCCGCCGAAGGCGCTGGGCTCGTGGCGCCTGGGTCGAGCTGGGCGCAGACGGCGGGCACCGTCACGCCGCGGCCGGAGTGGCGGGGGCTATACGACGACCGCTACCGCCTCTACCGAGACCTTCACGCGGCTACGGTTGCAATTCAGCACGAGTTGGCTGAGACGGCCTAGGCGGTATCCGCGCTCAAGAGCCGCAGCCGGTCCGCGAGGATGTGCGAAGCAATTCGCCACCGCAAATCTGCAATCACTTTCGAGGAGAGCAATGGCCGACACCACCTGCCACATGTCGATCTCCGTAGACGGCTTCGTCGCCGGGCCGGATCAAAGCCGCGATGACCCGCTCGGCAAGCGCGGCATCGAGCTCCATCGCTGGCACCTCGGCGACGAGCGCGCGAACGAGGCGGACGCCACCGCCGAGCGCCGTCTGCTGCGCCCCCGCGGCGCCTACGTCATGGGCCGCAACATGTTCGGCCCGATCCGCGGACCGTGGGAGGGCGACTGGCGCGGCTGGTGGGGGGAGGAGCCGCCCTACCACGCCCCGGTGTTCGTGCTGACCCACCATGCGCACGAGCCGCTGGAGATGGCGGGGGGCACCACCTTCTACTTCGTCACCGACGGCTTCGACTCGGCGCTGGAGCAGGCGAGCGAGGTGGCCGGGGAGAACGGCGTCGTCGACATCGCCGGTGGCGCGTCGACCGTGCGCCAGGCGCTGGACTCCGGCGCGCTCGACGAGCTCGTCGTCGACGTCGCCCCCGTGGTGCTCGGGCGCGGCGAGTCGATGTTCGGAGACCTCCACGCCGTCGAGCTCACCCCGGTCGAGGTCGGCCACTCCCCACGTGCCACGCACATCCGGTACCGGGTCAGCCCGCGCCGCTGATCGGCTACCGACGACGGCGTTGCGGCAGGTCGCGCCGCAGGACGCCGATCGCCACCGCCACGGAGGTCAGGACGGCGAGGCCGAGGAAGACGACGGTCAGCACCGGATAGCCCCACAACCG
>DASSHE010000049.1:0-6704 GCA_035693065.1 Solirubrobacterales bacterium | reverse complement strand
CTTTGAGCCGCTATGCGGGACGAAGCTCAACCACACCCCGGGATTTGGCGCTGGGGCGCGGAGCTGATCGGAGCCCTAAAGCGTGCGCAGGGCCGCTTCGGCGGCGTTGAAGCCGCAGATGCCGTGGGCGCCGCCGCCGGGCGGGGTGGCGGCGGAGCAGATGAAGACGCCGGGGATGCCGGTCCAGTAGGGGACCGGCGTGACCCGCGGCCGCAGCAGCAGTTGCAACGGCCCGTTGGCGCCGGTGGCGATGTCGCCTTCGACCAGGTTCGGATTGGCGGCCTCGATCTCGGCCGGGGTGCGGACGGTCGTCGCGACGATGCGCTCGCGCAGGCCGGGGGCGAAGCGTTCGACCTGGTCGAGGACGGCGTCGGTAGCATCGCCCGGGTGGCCGCGGGGAACGTGGGCGTAGGCCCAGACCGGGTGCAGATCCCCCCGCGAGCGGCCGGGATCGGCGAGGTACTGCTGGCCGACCAGGACGAAGGGCCGCGCCGGCATGCGGCCGCCGTTGGTGTCGGCCTCGGCCGCGGCGATCTCCTCGAAGCTGCCGCCGACGTGGACGGTGCCGGCGCGACGCGCCGGCTCGTAGGTCCACGGCACCCCGCCCTCGACGGCGAGGTCGACCTTGAAGGCCGCCGGTCCGTACCGGTAGCGCCGGTAGGCCCGGGCGACCCGCGCCGGCAGCCGCTCCTCGGCGAGCTCGAGCACCCCCCGCGGCGAGAGGTCGAGGACGACGGCGTCCGCCGCCGGCAGCTCGGCCAGCGAGCGCACTTGCCGCCCGGTCTCGATCCTGCCGCCGTGCTCGCGGATCACCCCCGCCCAAGCCGCCGCCAGCGCCGCCGAGCCGCCTTTGGCCACCGGCCAGCCGTAGGCGTGCCCGGCGCTGACCAACGCCACCCCGACCGCGGCGCTGAACGGCCGGTCGAGCCGGGTGAAGGAGTGGGCGGCGACGCCGCCGAAGAGCGCCCGCGCCTCGACCGTCGCCAAACCCCGCGCGAGAACGCTGGCCGGCGCCGCCGAGCGCAGGCCGAAGCGGGTCAGCCGCAAAGGGTGGCGCGGGAGGTGGATCAGCGGCTGGTAGATGTCCTCGCAGAGGGCGTCGTAGGCGCGGGAGGAGGGGCCGAAGAGCCGCTCCCAGGAGCGCCCTCCCTCCCCCAGCCCGGCCGCCGTCGCCGCCAGCGAGCGCAGCAGCGCCGCCCCGCCGCCGCCGTCCAGCGGGTGGGCGAGGTCGACCTCCGGCCAGAGCCACTCGAGCCCGTGCCGCTCCAACCCCAGCGAGGCGACCGCGGGCGAGGAGACCGCCATCGGGTGGAAGGCGCTGCACTCGTCGTGCAGCAGTCCCGGCACGGTCAGCTCGCCGCTGCGGGTGCCGCCGCCGATCGTCTCCCCCGCCTCCAGCACCGTCACCGCAACGCCGCGGCTGGCCAGCGTCGCCGCGCAGGCCAGCCCGTTCGGCCCCGAGCCGACGACGATCGCCGAGCTCATGCCGCCACCGGGAACGGCTCATCGCCCAGCCAGGGCTGGCGGCCGACCATGTCCGCGATGTTCACCCAGCCCTCCTCGATCAGCCCGTCGGCGGCGTCGAAGATCCGGTAGCGCTGCCGCTGCACGTGCGCCGGCTGCGACTCCAGCGTCACCACCCGCAGCTCCCCCGGCGCGAACCGGCAGCGCTCCTGCACCGCCGCCAGCAGGCGCTGGTCGTGGAAGTGGCCGTCGCCGAAGTTGTAGCCGAGGACGACGCCGGCGACGAGCTCGCCCTCGCGCACGCGGTAGGCCTCGACGTCGTCGACCGCCCGCGCCGTCAGCCCGTTCAGCGCCCGCCCGTGCGAGTGCATCGAGCGGAAGGCCAGCCCTTTGTAGAGGAGGACGTCGATCAGATCCGGCTCGTAGAACTTCTTCAGCTGCTCGCCGACGATCGGCGCCGCCTTGACCAGCTCGCGGTCGAGCTTCTCCTCCGCCCCGGTGTCCTCGCGGAAGAGCCACTGGCTGGTCGCCCAGTTGCCGGCGTAATAGCGCATCGAGGGCAGGAAGGAGACGAGGTCGGGACGGAAGTTGCCCAGGATCGGCAGGCCGACGCAGGTGAGCGCGAGGATCACCAGCGGCAGCGGGTCGTCGAGGGTCGACCAGGGGACGTCGCCGTAGTGGCCGAAGAGGAAGAGCAGCCCGAAGATCATGAAGACATTCCACTCCAGCGGCACCGCCAGCGGGAAGGTGGAGAAGATGTGGACGTGGAAGATCACCATCCCGGCGACGGCGATGGTGCCGATGACGCCGCCCTGGGTGACGAGCAGGAGCAGGGGCAGGGTGAACTCCATCACGGTCCCGGAGTGGGCGATCAGCTCGCCCAGCCGCGAGGGCATGAGGTCGTTGGGATGGTCGCGGTAGAGCCGCCGCTTCATCGCCCGCGATTTGTTCCACGGCGTGTTGCTGATCATCACCGTGACGACGAAGGGGAAGTGGCGGTTCAGCTTCGAGGACGCCGCGCCCCACCAGATGCAGACGAAGACGAGCTGGGCAGCGACGATCAGGTTCGTCAGCGGGAAGAGGAAGATGATCGCGAGGTTGCCGTAGATCTCCGCCCGCGCCGCCAGGAACGGCACCTTGTCGCGCAGCCCCAGCGCCGCCAGCAGCGCCAGCGTCACCGCGACCGCGACCGGGTCCAGGTGCGCCGGCTCGCCGCCGCCCCCGACCCCGCTCGAGCCGAGGTTGAAGGCGAGGGCGACGAGCAGGCCCGCGTAGAGGGCGACGTCGAGCGGCGCCCGCGTCGTCCCCCGCGTCCCCGGCACCCGCTCCGGCCAGGGCGGCAGCCGCGTCGTCCCCGGCCGCAGCCAGTAGAGGAAGCCGCCGACCATCGGGCTGAAGCGCAGGGTCAGCGGCAGCGAGCCGGCGCCGAGCCCCAGCACCTCCCACAGCATCGTCCACAGCACCGCCTTCTCGAAGACGATCGGGTCGGTCCAGCTCGGCCAGCCGCTGGTGGCGAAGATCGCCAGCGCCCCGAGCCCAACGTAGGCGAGGATCTTGAAGAGGTAGAGGAAGTAGACCGCGACCGGGGTTCCGAAACCGTTCAGCGCCCAGTCCTGCGCCAGCGGCTTGATCCGCTGCAGGTGCGGGAGGCGCCGCCACTCGCCTACCTCAAAGGGGGGAGGGGCGGGGTCGAGGAGTCCCATCTCGGAGCCCAGACTACTTCGCCGCCGCGCTCTGGACGAACGTTTGTTACTGCTCGGCCGCGGCGGTGAATGCTCAAGTGACTCTGCGGCATCGCCGATGCCGTTGCTGTCTTGTCCGAGCAGCCCCAGTCCGCCCCGCCGCCCGGCGCCGCCTCCCTCTGGGGCGGGGCCGCGCGCGGCCCCGCGCCCGCGCCCGCCCCTTCCAGCGGCGGTGCTCCTCCCAGCCGCGGCGGGTCCAACAGCGGCGGGCCCGGTGGCTTGGAGCCCTTCTCCCGACGCCTGCTGCGGATCGCCGGGGTCCTCTCGCTGCTGCTGATCGCAGTCGTCGCCAACTCCCTCCTCAAGGGAGGGGAAGCCGCGCTCAACCCGGTCGCCCTCGCCGCCCAGCGGGCCGAGAAGTGCCCCGGCTTCCGCTTCTCGCTCTACGTCACCTACACCACCCCCGCCCTCCCCGAACCGTTCACCGCCAGCGGCAGCGGCGCCTACAACGCCCGCACCGAACGCACCCTCACCGAGCTCTCGCTGAACAGCTCCGTGATCGGGTCGCTGCACTTCGTCGAGGTCGACGACAGCGAGTACAAGTACGAAAGCGGCGACACGGTCGACGCCGAGCTGCCGCCGGGCAAGCAGTGGGTGCGGACCGAGAAGGACGCCGAAGACGGCGACCGGCCCTCGGCCGACATCGACGAAGCGATGAACATGCTCGGCACCTCCGGCGGCGTCCACCTGGTCGGAGTGGAGGAGATCGACGGCCGCTCGACCCGCCGCTACCGCGCCGAAATCGAGCTGGGGCAGTTCGTCGAGCTGCTGCGCGAGAAGGGGAAGGACGAAGTCGCCGACGCCTACGAAGGCCTCGAGGGGGGCACCACCACCGGGGTCAGCGCCGAAGCCTGGGTCGACGACAAGCATCTGCTGCGCCGCTTCCGTCTGGTGATGCCGGTCCCGGGCGGCAAGGACGGTGGGCCCGCGTTCACGATGGACATGCGGATGGACCTCTTCGACTTCGGCGCCCAGCCGAAGATCGACCTGCCGGACCCTGCCCTGGTCGAAGACGGGCCGCTTGAGTCGAGCGACGGATTCGACGCCAGCTCGATCAGCTGATCGCAGCCCCCCGTCCGGGCGGACTCTCGCCTGCCCCTCCCGCCTGTCTGGCACGCTGGAGGGATGCCCCGTCCCGGCCCCGATAACCCCTACCGCCGCGTCCTCGCCGCGCCGCACGTCCTCTCGCTGACCGCCGCCGCGGTGGTCGCCCGGCTGCCGGCGGGGATGGGGGCGATCGCGCTCATCATCTACGTCCACGAACAGACCGGGTCCTTCGCCGCCGCCGGCGCGGCCGCCGGCGCCTTCACGATCGGCCTCGGCGCCACCGGACCGCTGCTCGGCCGCCTCGTCGACCGCCGCGGGCCGCGCCCGATCCTCGTCCCCTTCGCGCTGCTCTCCGCCGCGGCTTTCGTCGCCGTCCCCATCCTCGGCGGCCTCGGCGCCGGCACCGTGCCGATGGTCGCCGCAGCGACGGTCGCCGGCGGGGCGATGCCGCCGCTCGGCGGCCTCCTGCGCAAGCTCTGGCCGAGCCTGGTCGAGCCGCCGCTGCTGATCACCGCCTACGTCGTCGACGCGGTCACGATCGAGATCTTCTTCATCGCCGGACCGCTGCTGACCGGGCTCCTGGCGGCGACCGCCGGTGCCGCCGAGGCGCTGCTCGCCGCCGCCGCCTTCGGCGTCGCCGGGACCATCTGGTTCGTCGCCTCGCCGGTGATCGCCGCGGTCGATCCCTCGCCGCCGCACCAGCACACCCGCGCCGGCGCCCTCGCCTCGCCGGCGATCCGGGTCCTGGTCCTCACCGGCGTCCCCCTCGGGGCCACCTTCGGCGCCCTCGACGTCGCCCTGCCCGCCTTCGGCGCCGCCCACGGCAGTACGGCGCTCGGCGGCGCCTTCACCGCCTCGCTCGCCACCGGCTCGGCGCTCGGCGCCCTGGTCTACGGCGCCAGCCCACAGCGTTTCGGCGACGCCGCCCAGGTCTGCGTGCGGCTGGCGATCCTGCAGCCGCTGATGGTGCTACCGCTGCTGCTGGCGCCCTCGGTCGCGGCGATGCTCGTCCTCGGCATGGTCGCCGGCAGCTTCATCGCGCCGACGATCACCGCCCGCAGCCAGATCGTCCAGAGCTCGCTGCCCCCCGGCACCGGCACCGAGGCCTTCACCTGGCTCACCCTCGCCGTCGTCGTCGGCGCCAGCGCCGGCTCGGCGCTGGCCGGCCCGCTGGTCCAGGCCGAGGGCTGGCGCGCCGGCGTCCTCCTCGCGGCGGCGCTGCCGGCGGTCGGGCTGCCGCTGATCCTGGCCCGGCGGGGATTGCTGCGGCGGGCGGTGGCGGCGGGCGCCCCGGTGGCGATCCCGGCCGTGGCGACTACGGAGGGGGACTGACGGCGGGCTCGGCCGGGGCGGGGAGCGCGTATACCCGCAGACCGCGCTAGGTGTAATTCCTAAGCACGTTGTTCATCCGGACCTCCTTGGAGGCTGGCGGTGTCGAAGCCCCAGCAACAAGGAGGAACCGGATGAAGCTCCACGCTAACGCGCCCCTCGGCCCGAAGGGCAGGCGCCACATGGTTCTGCGAGTGATCGAGGAAGGGGTCGCGCTCACGGAGGCGGCCGAGGCCGCCGGAGTGAGCGCGAGGACCGCCGGCAAGTGGGTTGCCCGTTATCGAGCAGAGGGCGAGGCCGGGCTGCTCGATCGCAGCTCAGCGCCACATACCGTCCACAACGCGACGCCAGCCGATCGAGTTGAGGCGATCGAGGCCCTGCGCCGCCTGGCGATGACCGGGCCCGAGATCGCCGAGCTCTTGGAGATGGCGACCTCGACTGTCTCGGCCGTGCTGAAGCGGGTTGGCCTCGGCAAGCTCAGTCGACTGGAGCGGCCGGAGCCGATCCGTCGCTACCAGCGCTCCCGCCCGGGCGAGCTGATCCACATCGACGTCAAGAAGCTGGGGCGGATCGGCCCCCACGGGGCAGGCCATCGCATAGTCGGTCGCAAACGGCGTCGAGACATAACCAAGCTCGACGCCGCCGGCGTCAAGCGCCGCCAGGTCGGGTGGGAGTGCGTGCACGTCTGCGTCGACGACGCCACCCGCTTGGCCTACGCCGAGGTTCTCCCGGACGAGAAAACCAAGACCGTGATCGGTTTCCTGCGTCGGGCCGTCGGCTTCTACGGCTCTCATGGCGTCGCCGTCGAGCGGTTGATGACCGACAACGGACCGGCCTATCGCTCCGCCGCCCACTCCCTCGCCTGTCGGGCTCTGAGGATTCGCCACATCCGCACCCGTCCCTACCGACCCCAGACCAACGGCAAGGCCGAGCGCTTCATCCGCACGATGCTGCGCGAGTGGGCCTACGCCGCCGTCTACGGCTCCTCGCCAGAGAGGGCCGCGGCCCTCTCTGGCTGGATCGAGCGCTACAACTTCAGGCGACGACACGGCGCCCTCGGCCACCAGCCGCCGATTCAGCGGTTACGGGAGCTCAGCCGGAACAACGTGACTGGCATCTACA
>DASSHE010000048.1:0-15379 GCA_035693065.1 Solirubrobacterales bacterium | reverse complement strand
CAGGTCCATGATCCGGGCGCCGACCTCGGGGACCACCAGCTCCGGCACCACCAAGGTCTCGCCGAAGCGCTGGTTGAAGCGGCGGGCGATCTCCCGCATCAGCTCGACGTGCTGGCGCTGGTCGTCGCCGACCGGCACCTCGGTGGCGCGGTAGGCGAGCACGTCGGCCGCCATCAGCACCGGGTAGAAGAAGAGCGCGGCCGAGACCAGCTCCTGCTGGCGCGCTGACTTGTCCTTGAACTGGTGCATGCGGTTGAGGTCGCCGTGGGCGGTGACCGCGGAGAGCAGCCAGGTCAGCTCGGCGTGCTCGCGCACGTCGGACTGGCGGAAGAGGATGCAGCGCTCGGGGTCGAGGCCGGCGGCGAGGAGGATCGCGGCGGTGTCGTAGATCCGCTCCCGCAGCTCGACCGGGTCGTAGTCGACCGAGATCGCGTGCAGGTCGACGATGCAGAAGATCGCCGGGTCGCCGCGCTCCTGGCCTTCGACGTACTGGCGGATCGCCCCGATGTAGTTGCCGAGGTGCTTGCGCCCGGTCGGCTGGATGCCGCTGAAGATGATCGGCTTCGCGCTCAAGGCACGCAGCCTATGCGGGCGCGGCGCTGGGCGCCTGCTGGCGACGGGGGTCCTCGATCCCGACCCCGGAGGCGACGCCGCCGGCGATCATCAGCAGGGCGGCGATCAGCACGCCGAGGTGAAAGGCGGCGGTCGAGGCGGAGACGGAGGCGGCGCGGATCCGGGTCGCTTCGGCGGCCTCGAGCTTGCCGGTCTTCGGCACGCCGAGCGGCTGCGCCTTGGCGTCGGAGATCGTCTTTTCGGCGGCGGCGCTGACCGGCTGCGGGCCGAGGTTGGCGTCGAGGTCGGTGCCGAAATGGGCTGAGATGACGGCGCCGAGGACGGCGATCGCCAGCAGCCCGGCGACCCGGGAGACGCCGTTGTTGACGCCGGAGGCGATGCCGACGCGGTGTTCGGGGACCGAGTCGAGGACGGTCGCGGTCAGCGGCGCCACCGTCGCCGCGAGGCCGAGGCCGAAGACGAGGACCGCCGGCAGCACCTCGGTGAGGTAGTCGGCGTCGGCGCCGACCCGCAGCATCAGCAGCAGCCCGAGGCCGCCGACGATCGGCCCCGCGGTCATCGGCAGCCGCGGCCCGGTGCCGGAGGCGAGGCGCCCGAAGCGCGGCGAGAGGACGAAGAGCAGGACCGAGATCGGGGTCGTCGCCAGGCCCGCCTGCAGGGGCGTGTAGCCGACCACCTGCTGGAGGAAGAGGCCGACGAAGAAGAGGCCGCCGATCAGCCCCGCGTAGGTCGCCAGCGTGGTCCCGTTGGCGACCGCGAAGTTGCGGATGCGGAAGAGGGCGAGGTCCAGCATCGGATGGCGGGCGCGGGCCTCCCAGAGGACGAAGAGGGCGAAGCAGGCGATGCCGCCGGCGAAGGTGGCGAGGACGAGCGGGTCGCCCCAGCCGCGGGTGGGCTGCTCGATCAGGGCGAAGACGGGGCCGCCGAGGCCGGCCGCCGAGAGGGCGATGCCGAGCCAGTCGATGCCGTGGTGGGCGTCGGGGTCGCTGCTCTCCTCGATCACGCGGAGGCTGAGCCAGACGGTGACCGCGATCAGCGGCAGGTTGATCCAGAAGATCGCCCGCCAGGAGGTGAGGCCGATCAGGGCGCCGCCGCCGGCCGGCCCGAAGACGGTGGCGATCCCGGTCCAGGCGGTCCAGGTCCCGACCGCCTTGCCGCGCGCCTCCCCGGCGAAGGTGGCGGCGACGATCGCCAGCGAGCCCGGCACCAGCAGCGCCCCGGCGATCCCCTGCAGGCCGCGGGCGGCGACAAGGAACTCGACGCTGGGCGAGACCGCGCAGAGCGCCGAGGTGGCGCCGAAGCCGACGAGACCGGCGACGAACATCCGCTGGCGCCCGAACTGGTCGCCGAGCGAGCCGCCGACCAAGAGCAGCGAGACCAGCGTCAGCATGTAGATCTCGACCACCCACTGCTGGCCGGCGAGGCCGGCGTCGAGGCCGTCGGCGATCGAGGGCAGGGCGACGTTGATCACGGTGCTGTCGAGGAAGACGACGGTCGAGCCGAGGATCGTCGCGACCAGGGTCAGTCGCTGCTGTCGGGACACCCGGGCGAGTCTAGGAGGACGGACCTCTCGCCCCCGCTCGTCCGTATAGATGGCATGACCGGACCCCGCTTCACCCTCGCCATCGCCACCGCCGTCTCGGCCTGCGCGCTGCTCAGCGCCGGCGCCGATGCCAAGGGGCTCGACACCACGGGCGCCGTCGGCGGCGTCGCCGCGCCCGGCTCGCCCTTCCGCTACCAGGCGCTGATGCAGCCCGCGCCGAAGGCCGGCAACCGCTGGACCACGGTCCTGCGCATCGCCCGCAACGGTGGCGAGGTCAGCCGCTGGTGGCACCTACGCGGCAGTTGGATGGTCCCAGCCGCCGCCTACGACGGCAGCGGCACCGGGATCTCGGCCGACGGCCGGCGCCTGGTCCTCGCCGCCTTCCGCTACGCCTACCCACGGCCGAGCCGGTGGACCACGCGGCTGGCGATCCTCGACACGGGGCCGCACCCGCGCCGGCGGCCCGGCACCGGCTCGACGCCGCTCAGCCGGGCGCCGGTTGCCCGCTTCGTCCTTCCCGGTGATCTCCGACCGCTCGCCCTCTCGCCCGACGGCTCCCGCCTCTACCTGGCCGAGAACGTCAAACCCGGTTACCCCGGCAACTACGCGATCCGCGAGATGGACACCTCCAGCGGTCGGCTCCTGCCCGGCGCCCTCTTCGACAGCCGCTGGGCGCGCTCCGGCATCCAGGCAATCCCGATCACCGCGCTCGCCGACGGCCGCCGGCTCTACACGCTCTATTACGGCAGGCAGGAGACCGTCTACCTGCAGGTGCTCGACACCGCCCGCCGCGCGGTCTTCACCAAGCCGCTGCCCCAACTCACCGGCCTTCCCAACCCGATGATGCTGACGCTGCGGCTCGGCGCTCACCGGCAGCGGCTGTTGGTCAGGGGCCGCCCACCGGAACTGGCGCGCCGGGCGGCCCTCCTCTCGATCGCCACCCGCGGCTTCGCGGTACACGCGCGGCCGGTGCTGAGGCGTGCCGTCGCGGCTGCCCGCTTCCTCGCCTTCGCGAAGACGCCGCAGCACCGTTCCGGCGGGATCGGCCTGTGGGTCGGCGTGGTCGGCCGCTCCGCCGGCGGCCGGCCGATCCTGCTGAAGGAGCTCGGCGACCGCCACCACCGCGGGCGCGTCCTCGTCTTCGGCTGCATTCACGGCGACGAGTGCGCGGCGCGGCACCTGCAGCCGCTCGGGGGCGCGGGCTGCCCCGACCCCGACGCCAACATCTACCTCGTCCCGAACCTCGACCCCGACGGCAGCGCCGAAAGCACCCGGCTGAACGGCGACGGCGTCGACCTCAACCGCAACTTCTCGGTCGGCTGGCGGCCGATCGGAGGGCGCGGCGATCCCGAATACTCGGGACCGCAGCCGTTCTCTGAGCCGGAGACGCGGCTGGCGGCCAGGATCGTCCGCCACCTGCGCCCGCGGGTGACGATCTGGTTCCACCAGCACCTTGGCCCGCGCCCCTTCGTCCGCGCCTGGGGGCAGAGCGTCCCGGCCGCTCGCCGCTTCGCGCGCCTGGCGGGGATCCGTTTCAAGCGGCTGCCGTGGCTGGACGGGACGGCACCGCACTGGCAGAACCGGCGCTTCCCGGGGACCAGCTCCTACGTGGTCGAGCTGCCGCCGGGGCCGCTGGCGCCGGGTCTGCAGCGGCGATTGGAGCGGGCGATCGACCGGATCGGCAGGCGGGAGGCGAAGGTGGGCGAAGATTGAGATGTCCCGCGGAAGGGGTGACGGTTGGCATCTGACAGCGGTGCGGTCGAAGCGGCGGCCCGAGGGCGGGCGGCTCAGCAGGAGCCGCCCTCGCGGCGCCTGGAGCGGAAGCTGGTGCGCGAGGCCCAGCGGGGGTCGGCCGATGCCGTCTCCCGCCTCTACTCGGCGCACTGGCCGCGCGCCCACCGCGCCGCCTACCTGGTGGTCCACGACGCCGCCGCGGCCGAGGACGTCGCCCAGGACGCCTTCCTTGCCGCGATCGCCTCGCTGGAGCGCTTCGACCGGCGGCGGCCGTTCGGGCCCTGGCTGCACCGGATCGTCGTCAACCGGGCGATCGACTGGTCGCGGCGGGAGGCGCTGCGGCGCCAGGTTGACGATCCGGACCGGGTCGCCGCCGCCGCGCCCGACCCGCCGGCGGTCGGGGACGAGATGATGCGGGCGCTGGCCGACCTCCCCTTCGAGCAGCGGGCCGCGGTCGTCCTCCGCTACCTGCTCGACTACACGCCGGGCGAGATCGCGGCGATGCTGGAGCTGCCCCGCGGCACCGTCAACTCGCGCCTGCGCCGGGCCCTGGATCGGCTCGGAGCCGTGCTGGAGGAGGAGCGGTGAGCCCCCGCGGCCGCGGCGAGGACCGTCTCCGCAGCCTCCTGCGGGAGGCGCCGCTGCCCGGAGCCGAGGCGGCCGAGCGGCGCGGCCGCGCGCTCGTCGAGGCGGCCTTCGCGGCGCGGCGGAGCGAGGAACGGGGCCACCGCCGCACCGCCCTCCCCCGCCTGGCGCTCGCCCTCGCGGTGGCGGCCCTGCTCGCGGCGCTTGTCCTCTCCCCCGCCGGCGCCGCCGTCCGCCACTGGATCGGCGACGTCTTCGAACCCGGGGTGCGCAATGCCGAGCCGGCGCTGACCCGGATCCCCGGCGGCGGCAGGCTCGCGGTCGACTCGCCGGCGGGGCCGTGGGTGGTGCGGCCCGACGGCTCCCGCCGCCTGCTCGGGCGCTATCGCGAAGCGACCTGGTCGCCGCACGGGCTCTTCCTCGCCGTCGCCGCCGGGAGGACGCTGAGCGCGGTCGAGCCCGACGGGACGCCGCGCTGGTCGATCGCCGCTCCGGCCCGGGTCGAGGATCCGCGCTGGTCGCCCTCCGGGTTCCGCATCGCCTACCGCAGCGGCGGCATGCTCCGGGTCGTCCACGCCGACGGGACTTCCGACTCCCTGGTCGACCGGAGCGTGATGCCGGTGGCCCCAAGCTGGGCGCCGGGGGGCTTGCACCAGCTCGCCTACGTGGATGGGCGCGGGCGGGTGGCCGTTCGAGACGTCGATAGCGGACGTCTGCTGGGCAGGGGCGACGCGCTCCGCGGGATCGAGTCGCTGGAATGGGGGCCGGCCGGAAGCCTCGTCGAAGCCTCGGCGACCCGGATACGGCTACGGCCGATCGAGCTGGACAAGCTGAGTGGGGATCTGCGGCTGGGAACGCCGCGCCCGCTGCCTCTCCCCGGCCGCGGCCGGATCGCTTCCGTCGCCATCTCGCCCGCGGGCAACAAGGTCGCGGTGCTGCGCCAACTCGGCGGCGCCCTGCCCCGCGCCGAGGTCGACTTCATCGACCTCGGCTCCGGCGGCGTCCGCCGGCTCCTCCGCACGCCCGGGCGGCTGGGCCAGCTCGCCTGGTCTCCGGACGGCTCCCGCCTGCTGGTCACCTGGCCCCAGGCCGACCAGTGGCTCTTCGTCCCCGTCTCCGGCCGCGGCAAGGTCGAGGCCGTCGGCGACATCTCCCGCCAGTTCAACCCCGGCGGCCGCGCCCCGGGCCGCTTCCCCACCGTCAGCGGCTGGTGCTGCCTCGCGACTCCGCGCTGAGCGTCGCTATTCGACGCCTGAGGCGGACTCGCCGCGGATAAGCTCCGGCCGTGGGGCGGGGGCAACACAGCGTCATCCTGCTGGCGGGCCTGTTGCTGATCGCCGCTGCCAACGGCCTCTTCCTCGGACTTACTCTCTATGGCGCACTGGGGGCGGTGCTGAAGGTCGTCCATGTTCACGCCCCCTCCTTCGATTACGCGCTGCTTGTCGGCGCGATCGGCGCCGGCGGCATCGTCGCGGCGTCGCTGCTGCGCGAGCGAGCACTCCGCCACGACGAGTACATGCTGTGGACGCCGATGCCGGCGCAGTCCGAAGAGCATCCTCTGGTCCTGCGGCTGCGGGAGCTGACCCGCAAGACCTCACTGGACCGCCCACCCAGCCTCGGCTGGATCGAGAGCCCGGAGAAGAACGCGTTCGCCGTCGCCCACTCGCGAAACGAGGCCTCGATCATCCTCACCTCTGGGCTGATCGAATCGCTCCCGAGCGCGGAGATGGACGCCGTCCTCGCTCAGCAGCTCGCGCACGTCGAGCGCGAAGACGTGAAAGCCGTTGGCTTCGCGGATGCGGTGGCGGACAGCGTTCGCGACCTCACCCGCGTCAAGGGGCATTTCCTCTGGGGCCCGATGGCGATCGTGCGCGACACGGTGCCGCTCCTGATCGTCACGGTAGTCGGCGGGGCGCTGCTCACGGGCCTCGAGGGCTCCAACAGCAGCAGCGCCGCTGCCTCGCTGGTGCTGCTCTTGGTCACCTTGGGACTCCTCTACGCCTTCTGGCAGGCGCTGAAGCAATCCTGGCGAGGGCTCGGCCAGCTCATGCTCCAGGGGACTTTCTTCGGTCCGATGAGCCTGGTCGAGGCGGTCCTGGCGCCGCCGACGGCTTTCCTGCTCTCGCGCCTGGTTTCCCGGGCGCGCATCCACGAGGCCGACTGCCGCGCGGTCGAGCTGACCGGTGACCCGCAAGTCCTGATGGGCGCTCTGCGCCGGGTTGCCAACGTCGAAGACGGACCGACGGCCGCCTGGCTGGGCGACCGCCGGTTCTCCCTCTTCGTCGCTTCTCCGATCGCCGACGGCCGCTGGGTTTGGTGGGGGCGACAGCGCGCCACCCACCCCTCGATAGAAAGCCGCCTCGAGAAGATCGCCGAGGCCGGGGAAGCGACTAGGCCGGCTCCTCCAGCTCGCGGAGTTGGGCGGCGGGGGTGAAGAAGTGGCGGTAGGCGAGCGTCGTGGCGACCAGCGCGGAGATCGAGACGCTGCCGAGCAGGGTGTAGAGGAGGATCAACTGCAGGCGGACCGCGTCGGTGGGGCTGGCGCCGGCGAGCAGCATCCCCACCATCGTCCCTGGGAAGAAGATCAGGCCGGTGGTCTTGGTCGAATCGACGAGGGTGATCATCCCCGAGCGCAGGGCCCGGCGGACGGTTGGGTTGGCCGCTTCGCGGGCGGTGGCGCCGAGCGCCAGCGTCGCCTCGATCCGCGGCCGCGCGTCGTGCATCTCGTCGCCGAGCCGGTTCAGCGCCACCGCCGAGGCGGTCATCGCGTTGCCGATCACCATCCCCCCGACCGGGACCAGGTAGCGCGGGGTCGGGTCGAAGATGCCGAGGGCGACGACCAGCCCGAGCGTCGTCGCGGCGGCCAGCGCCAGGGCGACCAGCAGCGGCACGAAGCTGCTGGGGACCTTGGTCGCGCGCTGGCGCGCCGTGATCGCGCCGAAGACGACCATCACCGCCAGCAGCCCCAGCACCAGCCAGATCGTGTCGGTCTCGAAGATGATCTTGATCGCGTAGCCGACCAGGGTCAGCTGAATGAAGGAGCGGACGGTGGCGACGCCGATGTCGCGCTCGAGGTCGGCGCCGCGCCAGAAGGAGATCGCCGCCGCCAGCACCACCAGGGTCAGCGAGGCTGCCACCTGCCAGACCTCGAGGTGGATCGAGGTCGCCGCGGCGAGCGGCGCGCTCACGCCAGCACCTCCGCCAGTGGCCCGCTGTCGGCCACCCGTCCCGCCTCCAGCCGCACCACCCACTCCGCCAGCCGCCGCGCCTGCTCGGGATCGTGGCTGACGAGGACGAGGGAGATGTCGAGCTCGCGCCGCAGCCGCGCCAGCGTCGCCTCGATCGCGTCGCGGGCGGCGGTGTCGAGGGCCGAGGTCGGCTCGTCGAGGAGCAGCACCCGCGGCCGCTGCGCCAGCGCCCGCCCCAGCATCGCCCGCTGCTGCTCGCCGACCGAGAGCTTGGTGACGTCGCGCTCGGCGAAGGACGGGTCGAGGCCGGCGAGGGTCAGGGTCCGCTCGGGCTCGGGCGGGGCACCGGCGAGCCCGGCGGCGTAGGCGAGGTTCGAGGCCACGGTCCCGGGCAGCAGCGCCGGCAGTTGCGGGACCAGGGAGACCTCGCGCCGCAGCGCCAGCGGCTCGTAGGAGTCGAGCGAGCGGTCGCGGTAGGCGATCGTGCCGCGGTCGGGGTCGGCAAGCCGGTTCAGCAGCCGCAGCAGCGTCGACTTGCCGGCGCCGGAGGGGCCGACGATCGCCGTCGCCCCGGCCGGGATCGAAGCGGTGACCCCGTCGAGGACGGCCTTGCCGCCGCGGTCCAGTCCCACCTCTCGCAACTCGAAGAGCACCGGCGCATGATCGCCGATCGCAAGATGGCTGCCGTTGCGGTCGCCGCTATCGCCCTTCGCGAGTTTGACTGGAACAATCGGGGTAGGTGATGCGCTGATGGCGAGAGCTATTTGGAGTGGAACGATCAGCTTCGGGCTGCTGAACGTGCCCGTGCGGCTGTTCAGCGCGGTGGCGCGCCGCAACATCGCCCTGCGCGAGATCCGCGAGTCCGACAGCGCCCGGATCAAACACCGCCGCGTCGCCGAAGGGACCGACGAGGAGGTCCCCTACGAGAACATCGTCAAGGCCTACGAGCTGTCCCCCGGCCAGTACGTGCCGCTGAACAAGGACGAGCTGGCCGCGCTGGCGCCGGAAAAGACCCGCGCGATCGACGTCCAGGACTTCGTCGACATCGAGGAAATCGACCCGATGTACTTCGACAGCCCCTACTACCTCGGCCCCGCCGCGGGCGCCGAGAAGGCCTACTCGCTGCTGGCCAAGGCGATGGAGTCCTCCGGCAAGGCGGCGATCGCCCGCTTCGTCTTCCGCAACAAGGAGCACCTGGCGGCGATCCGCGCCTCCGACGGCGTCCTCACGCTGACCACGATGCGCTTCGCCGACGAGGTCGTGCCGCCCTCCGAGCTCGACGACGCGCTCCCGGACAAGCAGCCGAAAGTCGCCAAGCGCGAGCAGGAGATGGCCGAGCAACTGATCGAGTCGCTGAGCACCGAGTTCAAGCCCGGCGACTACCGCGACGAGTACCGCGAGCAGCTGCTCTCGCTGATCGAACAGAAGGCCGAAGGCAAGGAGATCGTCGCCCCCGAGGCCGAGGCGCCGAAAGCGACCAAAGCTCCCGACCTGATGGCGGCGCTGGAGGAAAGCATCGCCGCGGTGAAGGAGAAGAGCGGCAAGAAACCGGCGAAGGCAAAAGCCAAAGCCGCCAAGAAACCGAAATCGGCCGCGAAATCGAAATCGCGCTCGAAAGCCAAAAGCTCGAAATAGGCTCTGAGGTGATCTAGCCGTGGGCGAGTCCCGGCAGGTCGAGGTCGAGGGCAAGGAGCTGCGGCTGACCAACCTCGACAAGGTGCTGTACCCCAAGGTGGGGTTCACCAAGGGCGAGATGGTCGACTACTACGCCAGGGTCGGCGCGACGATGGTCCCCCACCTCGCCGGCCGCGCGGTCACCCTGCGGCGCTTCCCGGAAGGGGTCGAGGACCTCGACTCCGCCTTCTTCGAGAAGCGCTGCCCCAAACACCGGCCGAAATGGGTGAAGACGACGCGGGTGCAGGCGGGCCCGAACGCGGGGAAAATCGACTTCTGCGTCTGCGACGGCCTGCCGACGCTGATCTGGATGGCGCAGCTGGCGGCGATCGAGCTGCATCCCTCGCTCTCGCTCGGCAGGGCGCCGAAACGGCCGACCGTGCTCGCCTTCGACCTCGACCCGGGCCCGCCGGCCGACATCGTCGACTGCTCGCGGGTGGCGCTGCGCCTGCGCGAGGTGCTGGGGCAGCTCGGCCTCGAGTGCTTCGCCAAGACCTCCGGCTCGAAGGGGATGCAGCTCTACGTCCCGCTCAACGGCAAGGCGACCTACGAGGAGACGCGCCCCTTCGCGCAGGCGCTCGCGCAGCTGATCGCCAAACAGTCCCCCGATGAGGTGCTGGCGAAAATGGGCAAAAAGACCGACCGCAGCGGCAAGGTCCTGATCGACTGGTACCAGAACAACGAACGCAAAACGACGATCGCCGTCTACAGCCTCCGCGCCCGCGAGCGGCCCACCTGCTCGACCCCGATCACCTGGGAGGAGGTCGAAGCCGCCGCCGACTCCGGCGACGGCAAGCCCCTCGTCTTCGAGAGCGACGACGTCCTGCGCCGGATCGAGGAGCACGGCGACCTCTTTGCGCCGGTACTCGAGCTGGAGCAGGAGCTGCCGAAGCTCTAGCGGGAGTCGCCGCCGGCGGGGTCGCGCCACATCTGCGCGACGACGATGCCCTCCCCGACGGCGAACTCGTCGAAGACGGTGAACCCGAGCCGTTCGTAGCGCGGGACGTTGGCGGGGTTGGAGGACTCGAGGTAGGCGGCGACGCCCGCCGCGTCGGTCCGGGCGAGGTTGTCGGCGAGCAGCCCCATCCCCCAGCCCTGGCCGGTCCGGTCGGGGTGGGTGCCGAGCAGGCTGAGGTAGTAGTGGGGCTCGCTCGGGCGGGCCTGCTCGAAGCGCTCGAAGGCCTCCAGCAACCGCTCGGCGTCGGCGCCCAGGGCCTCGCGCATCAGCGGCTCGAAGCGCTCCTCGTCCTCGGCGAGGAGGTCGGGTTTGCCCGGTGGGACCCAGAGCGCGGCGGCGGAGCCGTCCTCGGTGCGCCAGACCCAGCCGTGCTCGAGCGCCGAGCTGAGAAAGAGCCGCCAGGCCACCCGCATGCCACCCAGGCCGCGGTCCTGAACCGAGAAGCCCCAGCTCCAGACGGGATCCTCGCGGAAGGCGAGGGTCAGGGTCTCGGTGAGCTCGTCGAGCTCGTCTCGCGTCGCCACCCGGGCCTCGACCGGCCGCGGTCGGTAGGCGGGGTCGGTCACTCCCCGAGCTGCTGGCGCACGACCGGCCTGCGCGTCGCCCGCACCTCGTCGAGGCGGCGGACCGGGGTCGTGTAGGGAGCGTTCTTGGCCAGCTCCGGCTGCTCCTCGGCCTCGGCGAGGATCCGCTCGATCGCCTCGGCGAAGGCGTCGAGGGACTCCTTGGCCTCGGTCTCGGTCGGCTCGATCATCAGCGCCTCCTCGACCAGGAGCGGGAAGTAGACGGTCGGCGGGTGGAAGCCGAAGTCGAGCAGGCGCTTGGCGAGGTCGAGGGTGGCGAGGCCGAGCTCGCGCTTCATCGGCTTGCCGGAGAGGACGAACTCGTGCATGCAGTGGCGGTCGAAGGCGATCGGCAGGCGCTCGCCGGCGCGGCCCTCGGCGAGGCGCGCCTTCAGGTAGTTGGCGTTGAGGACGGCGGTCTCGGAGGCCTCGGCGAGGCCGTCGGCGCCGAGGCTGAGGATGTAGGCGTAGGAGCGGACGAAGACGCCGAAGTTGCCCTGGAAGCCGCGCAGGCGGCCGATCGACTTCGGCCGCTCGAAGTCGAGGTCGAAGCTGGGGCCGTGGCCGTTGGAGCCCTCGCGGCGGACCACCTGGGGCCGCGGCAGGTAGGGCTCGATCCGCTCCGAGACGGCGATCGGGCCGGCGCCGGGGCCACCGCCGCCGTGCGGCTGGCTGAACGACTTGTGGAGGTTGACGTGGACGATGTCGAAGCCCATGTCGCCGGGTCGCGAGTGGCCCATCACCGCGTTGAGGTTGGCGCCGTCGTAGTAGAGGGTGCCGCCGGCCTCGTGGATCAGGCGGGCGATCTCGGCGATGTTCTCGTCGAAGACCCCAAGCGTGTTGGGGTTGGTCAGCATCAGGCAGGCGACGTCGTCGGGGTCCTCGGCCAGCTTCGCCCGCAGGTCGTCCATCTCCACCCCGCCCTTCTCGTTGGTGGCGACTTTGACCACCTCGAAGCCGGCCATCGTCACCGAGGCGGGGTTGGTGCCGTGGGAGGTGTCCGGGGCGAGCACCTTGCGGCGGGTTTCGCCGCGGTCGGCGTGGTAGGCGCGGGTCAGCAGCAGGCCGGCGAGCTCGCCGTGGGAGCCGGCGCTGGGCTGGAGGCTGACGTGCGGCAGGCCGCAGATCTCGCTGAGGCTCTCCTGCAGCAGCCACATCAGCTCGAGCGCCCCCTGGGCGCGGCGGGGGTCCTGCGCCGGATGCAGGCGGGCGTGGCCGGGCAGCGCCGCCACCCGCTCGTTGAGGCGCGGGTTGTGCTTCATCGTGCAGGAGCCGAGCGGGTAGAAGCCGCTGTCGAGGTCGAAGTTGCGGCGGCTGAGGCGGTTGTAGTGGCGGACGATCTCCGGCTCGGCGATCTCCGGCAGCCGCGGCGGCTCGGCCCGCAGCAGCTTCTCCGGGATCAGCTCCGCCAGCGGCGTCTCCGGCACTTCGACCGCGGGCAGGGCGGCGGCGCGCCGGCCCGGCTTCGACTTCTCGAAGATCGTCTTCGCGCGTTCGGCCTGCATCGGCGTCTCGGTCAGCGCCATCAGGCAGCCCCCCCAACTCGTGGTTCCTTTCGGTCGGTATCCGTCCGTAAGGAACCACGCGATGCGGCGACGGCGGCGGCGAGCGCCTCGGCCAGCTCGTCGATCTGGGCCTTGGTGCGGCGCTCGGTGATCGCGACCAGGAGGCCGTCCTCGAACTCGGGGTAGTCGCGCCCGAGCGGGTAGCCGGCGGCGATGCCGCGCTCGGCGACGCGGTCGAGCACGGCGGCGACGGGGGCGTCCAGTCGGACCGCGAACTCGCGCGCGACCGGCGCCTCATGCAGCAGCTCGACCCCCTCGACGGCGGCGAGCCGCTCGCGCGCGTAGGCGGTGCGGCGGACCAGCAGCTCGCCGAGCTCGCGGAAGCCCTGCCGCCCCAGCCAGGCGAGGTGGATCATCGCCCCCAGCGCGTTCAGCGCCTGCGCGGTGCAGATGTTGTTGGTGGCTTTCTCGCGGCGGATGTGCTGCTCGCGGGTCTGCAGGGCGAGGACGAAGCCGCGGCGCCCGTCGACGTCCTCGGTTTCGCCGGCGATCCGGCCCGGCATGCGGCGGATCTGCTCCTCGGTGGCGCAGAAGAAACCGAACGAGGGGCCGCCGAAGTCGAGGCGGTTGCCGAGCGGCTGGCCCTCGCCGAGGGCGATGTCGGCGCCGCACTCGCCCGGCGGCTTCAGGATCCCCAGGGTCATCGGGTCGCAGGCGACGACCAGCAGCGCCCCGTGCTCCTTCGCCGCGGCGCCGAGCGCCTCGACGTCCTCGACCGCGCCGAGGAAGTTCGGGCTCTGCAGGATCACGGCGGCGGTCTCGCCGTCGACCGCCGCGGCGAGCGCGGCGGCGTCGGTCAGCCCGCCCTCGAGCCCGACCTCGACCACCTCGGCACCGAAGCCGGTCGAGTAGGTGGCCAGGGTCTCGCGGCTGTGCGGGTGGACGCTGCGGGAGACGACGAAGCGCTTGCGCTTGGTCGCGCCCATCGCCAGGTAGCCGGCCGAGGCAACCGAGGAGGGCCCCTCGTAGAGGGCGGCGTTGGAGACCGGCAGCCCGGTCAGCTCCGACATCGCCGTCTGGAACTCGAACATCACCTGCAGGCCGCCCTGGGAGATCTCCGGCTGGTAGGGCGTGTACGGGGTGAGGAACTCGCTGCGCGAGGTGATCGCGTCGACCAGCGCCGGCACGTAGTGGTCGTACATCCCCGCGCCGACGAAGCAGACCTGCTCTTCGGCGTCGGCGTTGCGGGCGGCGAGCGCCGCCAGCCGCTCGTAGACCTCGGCCTCGCTCATCCCCTCCGGCAGCGCCAGCGGGCGCCCGAGGCGGAGCGCCTCGGGAATCTGGGCGAAGAGCTCGTCGACCGAGGAGACCCCGATCGCGGCGAGCATCTCCTGGCGGTCGTCGGCGGTGGCGGAGGTGTAGCGGGTCACTCGATCACAGGCTAGGGAACGCGGTGGCTGGGCTTTGCGCCTAACGCTCGACCAATTTGCGGTACTCGGCGCCGCTGAGCAGTTGGCCGTCCTCCTCGGGCGAGGTCAACCGGACCTTGACCAGCCAGCCGTCGCCGTAGGGGTCCTCGTTGATCCGCTCGGGGGCGTCGGCGAGGGCGTCGTTGACCTCGATCACCTCGCCGGAGAGAGGCGCGATCACGTCGGAGACCGCCTTCACCGACTCGACCTCGGCGTAGGAGGTGTCTTTCTGGATCTCGGTCCCGACCTCGGGCGGGTCGACGAAGACGACCTCGCCGAGCGAGTCCTGGGCGTACCAGGTGATCCCGAAGGTCGCCTGCTCGCCCTCGATCCGGGCCCAGTCGTGTTCCTCGTGGTAACGGAGGTCGTCGGGGTAGGTGGCGTCGGCCAACTCAGCTCCTTTTCGCGTAGAGGGGCTTGGAAGCTACTCGCGCCGGACGATGCTTGCCGCGGACGTCGATCTCGATCTCGGTGCCCGGCGCGGCGAGGTCGGCGCGGACATAGGCGATCCCGGCGCCGAGCTCGAGCGATGGCGCGAAGGTGCCGCTGGTGACGACGCCGGCCTCCTCGCCGCCGTGGAGGACCGGGTTGCCGGCGCGGGGAATCCCCGGGCCCTCGATCTTGAAGGCGACCGACTTCTCGGCGGTGCCCTCGGCGCGGGCGCGGGCGATCGCCTCGGAGCCGATGAAGCCGGTCTCCTCCTTGCAGCACCAGCCGAGCCCGGCCTCGATCGGGTTGCGCTCGGGCGAGAGCTCGTTGCCGTGGAGCGGGTAACAGACCTCGAGCCGCAGGGTGTCGCGGGCGCCGAGCCCGCAGGGGACGACGCCGGCGTCGAGCAGCTCGGCCCAGATCGGCGCCGCCACCTCCGGGTCGAGCAGCAGCTCGACCCCGTCCTCGCCGGTGTAGCCGGTGCCGCAGACGAGCGCCGGGCGGCGTCCGACCTGGACGTGGGAGACGGCGAAGCGGGGCGGCAGCTCGATCCCCAGCGTCGCGGTGAGGATCTGGCGCGCGTGCGGCCCCTGGACGGCGAGCATCGCGTAGCGGTCGGCGACGTCGCGGACGATCGCCTCGAAGCCGCGGCTCTGCTCGCCCAGCCAGGCGAGGTCCGCCTCGTGGTTGGCGGCGTTGGTGACGACGAGGTAGCGGTCGTGGCCGAGGCGGTAGGTGAAGAGGTCGTCGAGGACGCCGCCGTCCTCCTGGCAGAGGCAGGAGTACTGGGCGCCGCCGACAGCGATCTTGGCGACGTCGTTGGAGAGCACCCGCTGCAGGAAGGCCAGCGCCCCGGGGCCCTCGACCTCGACCTCGCCCATGTGGGAGACATCGAACATCCCCGCATGCGTCCGCACCGCCACATGCTCCTCCCGGATCCCCTCGTACTGCACCGGCATCTCCCAGCCGGCAAAGGGAACGACCTTCGCCCCCCCGTCCTGATGCAACTGGAACAAAGGGGTGCGCCGGAGGACCGTCTCGCTCACATCCGTGAGCCTATGTCAGCTACCTCTCGGGAGGCCGTCAGGGCAACGGCCCGAGTAGGCCGGTCGGGGGGACCCCTTCAAAACACTCAAAAGCGAGCGCAGCGAGCGAGTT
>DASSHE010000047.1:0-4398 GCA_035693065.1 Solirubrobacterales bacterium | reverse complement strand
GTCGGGAGGGGGTCTCAAAACACTCAAAAGCGAGCGCCAGCGAGCGAGTTTTGAGACCCCCTCCCGACCGCCCCCACCAACGCTCCGAACAACGACCTCAGCCGCGGCGTTTGTGGTGCTTCTTTTCTTCGCGTTCTTTCTGTTTCTGACGTTCTTCTTCGCGCCGCTGCTTGTCGACCTTCTGCTGCTGCTTGCGGGTCAGCGGGAATTTCGGCGCGGCTTCGCGGCAGCCGCGGCCGACGCAGGCCTCGAGCCGGATCAGTTGGGCGTGGAGGAAGGCGCGGATCGGGAAGAAGTTGGGGACGCGGGCGATGTTGTTGAGCTCGTTGGGGTCCTTGGTGATGTCGTAGAGCTCTTTCTCGCCGTCGGGCCACTCGATGTACTTGTAGGGGCCGAGGCGGATTCCCTCGTAGTCCTTCGGCGGCGCCACGATCGAGGAGGTCGCCTTCGGCGGGCGCAGCTCCTTGACCCGCGAGCGCTGGGCGGTCGGTTCGCCGTTGGCTTCGACGTCGTTGGTCTCGACGAAGGACTCGAAGAGGATCGGCCGCCGGGTTCGCAGCGTCGGTTCGCGCATGAACGGCACCAGCGAGGCGCCGTCGACGCTCTTGTCGGGAATCACCCCGGCCAGTTCGAGGATGGTCGGGGCGATGTCGATGTTGGCGGCGATCTGCCCGGTCGAGGTGCCTGGTTTGATCCCGGGCCCGCGAACCAGGAAGGGCAGGTGGGTCGAGGGCTCGTAGGCGAGGAACTTGCCGCCGGTGAGCCGGTGCTCGCCGTAGAAGAAGCCGTTGTCGGAGGTGAAGATGATGTAGGTGTTGCGCAGGCGGTGGAGGCCGCCGAGAGTTTCGACCACCGTCCGCACCCCTTCGTCAACCGAGCGCAGCGACTCCAGCGCCTTCTGGTAGTAGACGCGGTAGGTGTGGGTGTCGGTCGGCGAGAGGTAGGGCGCTTCGCGGATGAAGCGGGGCTTGTCGTTGACGTTGCCCTCGTTGAAGCCTTCCGAGCGGTCGTGCGGGAACGGCGCCCCGGCGAAGGTGTCGTAGTGGCGCGTCGCGGGCTCCGGCCCTGCCGGCTTGCGGAAGTCGCCGTGCGGGGCGGTGTAGTCGAGCTGCAGGTAGAACGGCTGTTCCGGCGGGGTCCCCGCCATCTCTTCGGCGGCGATGCGGGTGAAGACGTCGGTTGCGTAGAGGCAGGGTTTTTCTTCGATCGTCGTCGTCGGGCAGCCGAAGTAGTCGCGTTCGCCGTATTCGCGGGTTTCCCAGCTTCCCGGGTCGCCGAAGGGGCCGTCCAGCATCCCGTTGTCGTTCAGCGTGTAGCCGTAGAAGTAGTGGTTGGTGTCGGCCTTGAGGACGCTGTGCCAGGCGCTCCAGCCGGGCGGCACGTCGGTCCCGTAGTCGAACGGTTCGTCGCCGTAGCCGTTGAGGAACTTGCCGATGTGGATCGTCCGGTAGCCGGCGCCCTGTAGCCAGGTGGCGAGGTTGTGGGTGAAGGCGCCGCGGACCTTGAAGCCGGGGTAGCCGCCGTTGGGCGGCACGTTGCCGCGGACGTTGTGGTTATGGGCGTAGCGCCCGGTCAGCAGACTGACCCGCGACGGGCAGCAGAGCGGGTAGGAGACGTAGTAGCGGTTGAAGGTGACGCCGCGGTTGGCGATCAGCGAGAGCGTGTACGGCATCGAGAGGACTTCGATTCCGCCGACGTTCATCGCCGCGTAGAGCTGGTCGAGAGTCTCGTCGTCGGTCTGGATCACGACGAAGCTCGGTTTTTCGCTCGCCACCTCGCTCTGGCGCTGCTGCAGCGATTGCGGCGAGAGGGGCGAGGATGGCGAATAGGCGCCGGCGCCCTGCGCGAAGGCGAGGAGAAGAACGGCGAGCAGGGCGAGGAAGCCGGCGGGCAGCGCCAGCCGCGCGACCGTGACGGCGCGCGAAGAACCGGTGTGTCGAGTCAACTGCTGCACGATTGGGGAAATCGAGCGGTGCCCTGCCCTTGCCAAGCGCCGCCTAACTCGAAACCGGCGCCACCTGCCTGAGTTGCGGGATGAAAGCTAAATGACGCTCAGGACGCGCCGAGCTTTTTTACTGCTTCACGGAAGTTTTTCACCGTGGCGCTGGGGGCTTTGCGCCCTTCCAGTTTCTCGCCGTGGCGGTTCACCCAGATCACCGGCACGTTCATTTTCAGCACCGGCGCGATGTCGGTCGCGTAGTTGCAGCCGATGTGGAGCCAGCCTTTCTTGCCGCCGATCCGCCGCGCGCACTCTTTGAAGTGGACGGGGTCTGGCTTGTAGCTGCGCACCTGCTGGGCGGTGACGACGAGGTCGAGTTCGGTCCGCAGGTGGCGGCGCGAGATCCCGAGCAGTTTGTCGTCGACGTTGGAGATGATCCCGATGTCGTACTTCTTGCCGAGCCGGTCCATCGCCGCGTTGGCCTCGCGGAAGGGAAGCCAGTAGGCGACGCTGTTGGGCAGGAACTGGGCGCGCGAGGGCTCGACTTCCCAGCCGATCTCGCCGGCGACTTTGACGATCGTGCGGCGCAGCACCTCGGCGTAGAGCTCATACGAGCCGGCCATAATCTCCGCCTGGACTTCCATGAAGCGCTCCAGAAACGGGCCCTCTTCGAAGCTGAACCCGTCTTTGGCCGCCTCTTTCTTGCAGGCCTCAACGATGCCTTTCTCCCAATCGATCAGGGTTCCATAGCAGTCGGTGGTCACCCACTCGATCGTTTTCAAACTTGGGAGGGCCATCGGAGAGCGCGGCATTATGTCATTCGTTAGTGTGCCGCGCGCGCTGCCCCCGGCGCGCCGCACCTCATGGACCTTCTCGAGTACCAGGGCAAGCAGCTGTTCGCCAAGCACGGGATCCCCGTGCCCAGCGGCGAGGTCGCGAAGACCGTCGAGGAGGCGGTCGCCGCCGCCGAGCGGATCGGCTACCCCTGCGCGGTCAAGGCCCAGGTCCTGATCGGCGGCCGCGGCAAGGCTGGCGGGATCAAGATCGCCCAGGACGCCGAGGAGGCGCGGGCGCAGGCCGAGGCGATCATCGGCATGGACATCGTCGGCCCCCATGGCGAGGGGCCGTTCCGGGTCGACCAGGTCTGGATCGAGGGTGGCTCCGACATCGCCGAGGAGTACTACGCCTCGGTGATCCTCGACCGCGGCGAGAAGAAGCTGCTGGCGATGGTCTCTGCCAAGGGCGGGATGGACATCGAGGCGGTCGCTGCCGAGGACCCCGACGCCCTGGTAAAGCGCCACATCGACCCGACGCGGGAGTTCGACGCCGCCGCCGCGCGCGCGATCGTCGCCGACGCCGGATTGGCCGAGGACGCGCTCGACCAGGCGGCCGAGGCGCTGGTGAAGCTGGCCGAGGTGGCGCGTGAGGAGGACGCGACCCTGATCGAGGTCAACCCGCTGATCGTCACCGCCGACCGCGACGTCGTTGCCCTCGACTCCAAGGTGACGATCGACGGCAACTCGCTCTTCCGCCACCAGGACCTGGCCGAGATCGCCGACACCGTCGACGACCCGCAGGAGCAGATGGCGAAGGAGAAGGGCCTCACTTACGTCAAGCTCGACGGCAACGTCGGCATCCTCGCCAACGGCGCCGGACTCTGCATGTCGACGCTCGACGTCGTCGCCCAGGCCGGCGGCAAGCCCGCCAACTTCCTCGATGCCGGCGGCGGCTCCAAAGCCGAGGCGATCGTCAACGCGCTCGAAGTCATCAAGAGCGACGAGAAGGTGACGGCGATCCTCTTCAACATCTTCGGCGGCATCACCCGCTGTGATGAGATCGCCAACGGGATCGTCACCGCCTCCCAGCAGATCGACCTCGGCGTTCCGCTTGTCGTCCGCCTCGACGGCACCAACTCCGAGGAGGGGCTGAAGATCCTCGCCGAAGCCGACCTGCCCAACTTGCATCAGGAGAAGACGATGCTGGACGCGGCGCGCCGCGTCGTCGAGCTCGCGGGGGCCGAGTCGTGATTGAGGGGGCCGAGTCGTGAGCATCATCATCGACGAGGGCACGAAGCTCGTCGTCTCCGGCCTGACCGGCCGCGAGGGCAGCTTCCACGGCCTGCGCAACAAGGCCTACGGGACCGACCTCGTCGCCGGCGTCACGCCCGGCAAGGGCGGCCAGGACGTCGACGGCATCCCCGTGTTCAACACCCTGCGGGACGCCGTCGAGGAGACGGGGGCGAACGCCGCGATGGTGTTCGTGCCGCCGCGGTTCGCCGCCGACGCCCTGTACGAGGCGGTCGCCAGCGACGTCGACCTGATCGTGTGCATCACCGAGGGCATCCCCGCCCACGACGAGCTGCGCGTCTACGCCTACATCAAGTCGGTCGGGCGCCCGATCACCCACATCGGACCGAACTGCCCGGGCGCGCTGTCGCCGGGCAAGGCCAACGTCGGGAT
>DASSHE010000046.1:0-23279 GCA_035693065.1 Solirubrobacterales bacterium | reverse complement strand
TCGCGGCGATCGTCGCCGGGGTCGCCGGCGTCGCCCTGGCGGCGCCGGAGCGGACCACCGACCACGCCGGCACCGGGGCGATCGCGCGCGGCGAAGACCCGAACTAGGCCGATCCGACGCGCGGGCCGAATAGGCTCGCCGGATGCTGGCGCTGGGGATCATCTGCGCGATCGGGGCCTCGGCGCTCTACAACACCTCGATCGCGCTGCAGGCGCTGGAGGCGCGGGAGGTGCCGCACGAGCACTCGCTGCGGCCGTCGCTGCTGGGGCGGCTGATCCGCAACCGGCGCTGGCTGGGGGCGACGGCGCTGGGCCTGGCGGGTTGGCCGCTGGAGATCGTGGCGCTGCTGCTGGCGCCGCTGACCGTGGTGCAGCCCTGTCTCACCAGCGGCCTGGTCCTGCTGCTCTGGCTGGGGGCGACGCGGCTGGGGGAGAGGCCGGGGCGGCGGGAGCTCTTCGCCGTCGCGGCGATCGTCGCCGGGGTCGCCGGCGTCGCCCTGGCGGCGCCGGAGCGGACCACCGACCACGCCGGCACCGGGGCGATCGCGCTGGCGCTGGTCGTGGTGGCGCTGCCGGTGCTCGCTCCCTACGGTTTCCGCCACCGAGCCGGCATCGCGGCGACGCTGGCGATCTTCAGCGCCGGTTGCGGCTACGCCTGGACCGCGGTTGCCAGCAAGCTGCTGACCGACGAGCTGGCGGCGGGCGCGGTGCTGGCCGGGGCGCTTTGGCTCGCCACCGCCGCCGTCTCCGAGGGCCTGGCGCTGCTGAGCGAGATGAGCGCGCTGCAGCGGCGGCCGGCCACCCACGTCGCCCCGGCGATGTTCGCCACCCAGGTGCTGGTCCCGGTGGTGCTGGCGCCGCTGATCTTTGGGGAGTCCTGGTCGGGGACGCCGCTCGGTGGCGCCGTCCTGGTCGCCTCGATGGCCGTCGCGGTCGCCGGTACCGTCCTGCTGGCCGGCTCGCGGGTCGTCGGCGCGGTGATCGAGTCCGCACGCGCCGAGGATTGAGGTTCTAAGGATTGGGTAAATGGTCCGGTTTCGCTGGTAGATTCGTCCCGCTCTCGGCGTAGATGCACGTCAAGTCCAGCCGGAGCGACCCCCAAGCCAGCCACCCATCCCAAGGAGCCACCGTAGGCGCCGCAGAGACAACCCGGCCTGACGCGACCAAGTTCGCGATCGGGTTCGACCACCGTGACCGTGGCCGCCTGTTCGAGCTGTGGACCGAGGTCCTCGACTCCGAGCAGTGGTCCGAGGGCGCCAAGCTGGCGGCCTTCGAGCAGCGCTGGGAGCAGTGGAACGGCCTGCCCAGCCTCGGCCTCTCTAGCTGGGCCGGCGGGGCGCTGGCGGCGCTCGAGTTCGCCGGGGTCAAGGGCGAGACCGTCCTCTGCCCCTCCAACACCTTCATGGCGACGCCGCTGGCCGCGATCGGCGCCGGCGCCACGGTCGAGTTCGTCGACTGCAACCGCGGCGACCTCTGCATGTCCTTCGAGGACTTCGAGCGCAAGGCCGAGCGCTACAAGCCGCGCGCCGCGATCCTCGTCCACATCGGCGGTCACCTCGCCTTCGATGCCGAGCGGATCGCCGCCTACTGCCGCGACCACGGGATTTTCCTGCTCGAGGACTGCGCCCACGCCCACGGGGCCGACTGGAACGGCACGCGGCCGGGGAGCTTCGGCGACGCCGGCGTTTACTCGCTCTACGCGACCAAGACCGTCTCCACCGGCGAGGGCGGCGTGCTCGTCTCCGGCGACGCGGACCTGATCGAGTTCGCGAAGAAGTTCCGCAACTACGGCAAGTTCGAGCACGAGGTCGACGGCCTCAACTTCCGGATGAACGAGTTCACCGCCGCCCTGGCGCTGGTCCAGGCCGAGCGGATGGAGGAGATCGTCGCCTGGAAGAACGCCTACGCCCGCGAGCACCTCGACCCGGTCCACCCGGCGCGGCTGGAGTTGCCCGAGGGGATGACCTCCGGCCTTTACAAGTACATCGTCTTCGAGGAGATCGAGAAGAGCACCGGCCGGGTCTACGACCAGCCCTGCCACCGGATCATGGGCCGCCCGGACGAGCTGCCGAACACCGATTGGGTGGCCGAGAACCACTGGTGCGTGCCGCTCTACTACAGGCCCGAGAGCCGCGAGGCGGCACTGAGCACGAAGGAGGAAGCGCGATGAGGGTCCTGGTCACCGGAGGAGGGGGTTTCATCGGCTCCCACGTCGTCGACCGCCTGCTCGCCCGCGGCGACACCCCGCGGATCTTCGACCTCAGCGCTTCGCCCTACCACTCGCCGCTCGAAGTCGAGACCTTCACCGGCAGCATCACCGACCCCGCCAACCTCGACCTCGCGATGCGCGACTGCGACGCCGTGATCCACCTCGCCGCGGTGGCCGACGTCGGCCACGTCCACGCCGACCCGGTCCTCGCCGAGGAGGTCAACACCCGCGGCACCCTCAACGTGCTGGAGGCTGCCTGCCGGGCCAAGGTCGGCCGCGTCGTCTACGGCTCCACCACCTGGGTCTACAGCGACTGCCCCGAGCAGGAGGTCGACGAGGAAACGGCGATCCCGGCGCCGCGCCATCTCTACACGGCGACCAAGCTCGCCGGCGAGACCTACTGCGCCGGCTACGCCGAGCTCTTCGACCTCGAGAGCACGGTGCTGCGCTTCGGCATTCCCTACGGCCCCCGCGCCCGTGCCGCCGGCGTCGTCGCCAAGTTCACCGACCTCGCCTTCGAAGGCAAGGCGCTGACGATCGCCGGCGACGGCAGCACCACCCGCAGCTTCATCTACGTCGAGGACCTCGCCGACGGCATCGTCGCCGCGCTGCGCCCCGAGGCCACCGGCCGCACCTACAACCTCTCCGGCGACGAAATCGTGACGATCCTCGAAATCGCCGAGCGCGTCCAGGAAAACACCGACAACTGCGAGATCGTCCACACGCCGCCGCGCCCGGGCGATTTCCCCGGCAAGGTGATCTCCAACCAGCGGGCGCTCGCCGAGCTCGACTGGAAAGCGGAAACGACCTTCAAAGAGGGGGTCCGCAAGTACGTCGAATGGGTCCGCTCCAGCACCCGGCCGCCGGACCCCGTACCCGGCAAGCGGCCCTCGATGAACGGCAACGAACACGCGGCCGGCGCCCTCCTCGCCGGCGCCTCCCGCTTCCAGGAGCGCGAGCCGCGGGTGCTGGTCCTGACCGCCGACATCGGCGAGGGCCACGACCTGCCGGCGCGGATCATCAAGTCCGACCTCGAAGCGGAAGTTCCGGGGACTGAGGTCGAGATCGCCAACGGCCTTGAGGCGATGGGGAAGATCCTCTCCGCCGTCGTCCGCGGCGGCTCCCGCTTCACCTTCCGCTGGACCCCGTGGATGTTCGATCTGCAGTACTGGCTGATCACCAAGTTCGCGCCGACCCGCTGGCTCGCCCACCACCTGATGTACCTGCTGGGCGCCCGCGGCCTCACCCGGCTGATCGCCGAGCAGGAACCCGACGTCGTCATCTCCACCTACCCGGGAGTGACCGCGGTGCTGGGAATGCTGCGCGAGAACCGGCGTCTGGAGATCCCGGTGCAGTCGGCGATCACCGACCTCGCCGGGCTGCGCTACTGGGTCCATCCCGGTGTCGACATGCACTTCGTCACCCACCCCGAGTCGATCGAGGAAGTCGAGCACCTCGCGGGCCCCGGCAGTGTCGAATGGATGCGGCCGCCGATCTCGCCCGACTTCCTGATGCCGCGCACTCGTCGCGACGCCCGCGAGGCGCTCGACGTGCCGGCGCACGCCCGCCTCGTCCTCGTCTCCGGCGGCGGCTGGGGGGTTGGCGATCTGGAGGGCGCGGTGCGCACCGCCCTTGCCGACGAAGACACCCTCGTCGTCTGCATCACCGGCCGCAACGAGGGCGCGCGGGAGCGGCTCGAGCAGCGCTTCGGCGACAACGAGCAGGTGCGGGTGCTCGGCTTCACCGAGCAGATGAGCGACTGGATGGCCGCCGCCGACGCGATGATCCATGCGACCGCGGGGCTGACCGTGCTCGAGGCCCACATCCGCGGTTGCCCGGTCGTCTCCTACGGCTTCTCCGCCGGCCACCTGCGGGCCAACAACGCCGCCTTCGAGCGCTTCGGCCTGGCCGAAGTCGCCCGCTCCGAGCACGAGCTCGAGTCGATGCTCCGCCACGTCACCCGCGAGCGCCGCTCGCCCGACTCCTCCTTCGCCTCGCTGCCCTCGATCGCCTCGCGGGCGCTCGAGGTGCGGCCGCGGGTGAAGCCGCAGCCGGTCTGGCGCCTGCGGGTCGAGCGGGTCGTTGCCGCTGCCTGTGTAGGGCTGGTGACGTTGCTGCTGGCGCTCGGTGTCGTCCACCGCGAAAGCCCCTGGAAGCCGGTCACCACCCGCATCCACCTCGGCACCGACAACGACCCGAGCACCGGAGCGGGGGCGTCGAGCGCGACGCCGGTCAGCGCCGGCTCCGAAACGAGTCCTTGAGCCGGATCGGCCTCGCCGCCGGCGCCCTGGCGGCGGGCGCCGTTGCCAACTCGGTGCCCTCGCTGGCGCCGGTGGTGCCGCCTCTGGGCCGGGCGCTTGACGTAGTCCTGCGCGACGAGGAGCTCGACGGGGTCGCCCTCACCTTCGACGACGGGCCCCACCCCCAGGGGACGCCGGCAATGCTGGAGACGCTGCGCGAGCACGGGGCGGAGGCGACCTTCTTCCTCGCCGGCGAGCAGGTCGAGCGCCGCCCGGCCCTGGTCGCCGAGATCGTCGCCGCCGGGCACCGGGTCGAGCTGCACTGCCACCGCCACCGCAACCAGATGCGGCTGACGCCGCGGATGCTGCTCGACGACGCGGAGCGGGCGCGGGCGGCGATCGAGGAGGCCGGCGGACAGGCGGTCGCCGACTACCGGCCCCCCTACGGGATCTTCAGCGCCAGCGGCCTAGCCGCCGTCCGCGCCAAAGGCTGGCGGCCGGTGCTGTGGTCGCGCTGGGGACGGGACTGGGACCGGCGGGCGACGCCGGAGTCGATCACGCGTCGCCTGACCGCCGGCGTCGGCACCGGGGACGTCCTCCTCTTGCACGACGCCGACTACTACAGCGCTTCGGGCTCCTGGGTCCGCACCGCCGCGGCGCTGCCGAGGATTCTCGAGCTGCTCGAGGCCCGGGGGCTGAGGTCGAGGCTGTTGCGTCGCGCCGGGGCGGCGACGACGGTCCACTGATCACAACCGGCGAAGGCTTCGTCAAGACGCTGCGCCATCGTGCTCCGTGGCCGCTCCTGGTCGAAGATCTGCTTGGCCATTGCTCTCCGTCCTGGTGGTAGGGGGTTTGGCAAAGACTCCTCCTCCGGCCGGACGAGAAATATGCAGTTTGCGGAATTTGGGGAACGTTTGTTCGTTGCGGCACTTGGGCGAGTGCGGAAAACGCGGATTTGGTTCCCTTGCGACAGGTCCCGTGGTTCCTTTCGGACGGATGTCGTCCGAAAGGAACCACGGGATCCGGGGACGGGTCAGCTGGCGAGGAACTTCGCGATCTCGTCCGCTACTCGGTTGGGCTGATCCAGGGGGACGAAGGTGGCGGCTTCTGGGATCTGGACGATGCTGGCGTTGGCGGCTTCGCCCGCCAGGCGTTCGGCGTACTTGAGCGGGAAGAACTTGTCGTTGGGGGCCCAGAGGAGGAGGATCGGCAGCTCGGAGCTGCGCAGCCGATGGGCGGCGGCGAGGGTGTGTCGCTTGTTCATCCCGGCCGTGACCTTCTTCGTGTCCCGCAACACCCCGCGGTCGCTTGCGGACGGCGCCATCCAGGAGGCAACCAGCTCGTCGGGGATCTTGGTCCGGGCAAAGGGGGCGAAGGCGCGGCGGGCCATTGCCGGCACCCGGAAGGGGAGCGCCATCACCTGCATCCCGCCGGGCAGCTTCGCCAGCGGCGGCATCGCCTTGAAGATCCCCGGCGGGAAGTTCTCATGGGTGTCGCAGTTGGTGAGGACGAGGCGTCCGACCCGCTCCGGGTGCCGCGTCGCCAGCACCTGCGACATCGCCCCGCCGGAGTCGTTGCCGACGACGGTCACGTCTTCGAGGTCGAGCTTGGCGAGGAAGTCGGAGATCAGGTCGGCGATCCCGGGAGGGGAGAGGTCCGCGTCGGGGTTCATCGCTGCCTGGTGCGCGCCGAGAGGCCAGTCGGGGGCGATGCAGCGGAAGCGATCGGAGAGGGCGTCGACCACGCCGTCCCAAAGGCGGCCGTCGACGAGGAAACCGTGCACGAAGACGATCGGCTTTCCCTCGCCCACTTCGCGGTAGCGGATCCTCCCCGCCGCCAGTTGCACCTCTTTGCGCTGGTCTGCCACGGTCGCCATCCTGCCTCCTCTGTTTGGCCAAGATCGGAACGGATAACATACATACTGCATGCACGCAACTGGTGGACAAGGGTCACAGAAACCTGGCCGCACGCAGGCGGAGCGCTCCCGCGCCACGCGGGAGGCTCTGATCGGCGCCGCCCGCGGGCTCTTCACCGAGCGCGGCTACGAGGCCGTCGGCACCGAGGAGATCGTCCGCGCGGCCGGCGTCACCCGCGGCGCCCTCTACCACCACTTCGGCGACAAGAAGACCCTGCTCGATGCGGTCTACGAGCGAATCGAGGCCGAATCCACCGAGCGCGTCGCCCGCGTCGTCCTCGGCTCGGAGCTGCACAGCCCCCTGGAGGCGATGAAGGCCGGCGTCGAGGCCTTCCTCGACGAGTGCGCGAAGCCCGAGCTGCGCCAGATCGCCCTCCACGACGCCCCTGCCGTTCTTGGCTGGGAGCGCTGGCGCGAGATCGGCGCCGCCAACGGGCTCGGATTGATCGAAGCGAGCCTCGCGGCGGCGATCGAGGCGGGCGAGATCAGGCCGCTGCCGGCGCGGCCGCTGGCCCATCTCCTGCTCGGCGCCCTCGACGAGGCGGCGATGCTGATCGCCCGCAGCGAGGACTCAGCCACGCGGACGGAGGTCAGCGCCGTCCTCGTTGCCCTGCTCGACAGCTTCGCGGTCGCCCGCGGGTAACTGCACCGTGAGGTCCGGCGCCGGCGCCTGCGCCACCCGCCGGGACTCCTTCTGCGCGTACATCCGCACGTCGGCGAGCTGCATCGCCTCCGCCGGCGAAGCGGCCTCCTCGGGGACCTTGGCCGCGCCCCAGGAAGCGCTCAGCTCGTAGCCCTTTCCTTTCGCGGTCAACGCTTCGGCCGCTCGCTTGACGACGGCGGCGTGCCCGGCCTCAGCGCCGCCGATCAGGACGACGAACTCGTCGCCGCCGACCCGGTAGGCGACCGCGTCCGGCCTCACGGCTTCGCGCAGTTGGCCGCCGAGCCGGGCCAGCATCTCGTTGCCGGCGGGGTGGCCGAAGGTGTCGTTGTAGCGCTTGAAGCCGTTGAGGTCGAACAGCGCCACCGTCACCGGTTCCGCGCCGGCGCCCTCGCAGCGGGCGGCGAGGTCGACCTGGAGGCGCCCGTGGCTACCGAGGCCGGTCAACTGGTCGGTCCGCACCTGCTCCAGCAGTTGCTTGTTGTCGCGCACGCTGAGCGCCAGCCGCCCGATCACCGCCAGCATCGCCAGCGACCAGAGCAGCGTCGTCAGGGCGCTGGCGCCGTTGAAGTACTGCAGGACGACGAGGCCGATCATCGCCACGGCGACGATCCCGGGGACGACGAGTTCGCGCCAGCCCTCGAAGCTGGCGTCGGGGCGAATCGGCTCGGCTTCGGGCTGCCAGGCCTCGGCCCCGATGAACAGCGCCGAGATCAGGTAGATCGGTTCGACCCAGTCGCCTCCCGGGAGGGTCGCTTCGTAGCTCTGCAGGGTGAAGGCGACGTCGGCGACGGCCATCGCCCCCATGCCGGCGAGCAGGAGCGTCCAGGTGCGGCCGGGATGCCAGCGGGTCAGGGCGACGACCCCGACGACCAGGGAGAGCAGGAGCACGTCGCCGAGCGGGTAGGCGAGGGTGGTGATGACTTCGAGCTGGCTGCCGCTGGTGCGGTCGGCGACGAACTCGAAGATCAGCGCCGCCCCCAGCGCCCCGGTTCCGAGCGCGGCGATCGCGCCGTCCATCCACAGCCGCCGGTCGAGCTCGTGGGCGCGCGCCTTCACCAGCGCGTAGAGACCGGCGACCACCAGCGGGTAGAAGGCGAGGTAGCCGAGGTCGGCGGGCGACGGGTAGGCGGCGTTGGGGTTGCCTTCGATGTAGAGGGTCCAGTAGATCTCCGCCGCTCCCCAGGCGAGGACCGCCGCCCCCACGGCCATCCAGGCACCGCGCTCGCGGCCGCCGCGGGACGCCCGCAGCAGGCAGGCGAACCCGGCGGCGAGGATCGCCGCGTCGTAGGCGACGCCGTTGATCGCGGAGTCGAGTCCAGGGCCGCCGAGGCCCAGCCAGTCGTGCAGGATCGTCAGCGCCAGGCCGGCGGCGAGGACGGCTCCGATCGCCCTTCGCAGGGCCGCGAACCGTGCTTTTTTCGAGGCTGAGGCGACGGCGTGCACATGCACCTATCGGCAAGGCTTGCGCGGTTCTCTAGACTTGGTGGAGATGAAGTCTGGAATCCACCCCGATTACACGCTCGCCAACGTGCATTGCTCGTGCGGCAACCAGTTCTACACGCGGTCGACGAAAGCCGACCTGCATGTCGAGCTTTGCTCCGAGTGCCACCCCTTCTACACCGGCAAGCAGAAGCTTGTAGACACCGGCGGACGCGTCGAGCGCTTCCAGCGCCGCGCCGCCAAGCACAGGGCTGGGAAGTAACCCGTGAGCCCGCCGGCGGGCTCGGCACAGGCATCCCAGGTCCCCTCCTCCGGCAACAACGGAGGGGATCCTCTTCGCATGCCCGATGGCGCCCTCGTCGCCAAGCGCGACGCGCCGGTCGGCGGCCAGGCGGTGCTCGAGGGCGTGATGATGCGCGGCATCTCCGTCTGGGCGGTCGCGGTCCGCACACCGGAGGGTCAGATCGAAGTCGAGTCCGAACCGCTGAAGCCATGGGCGCAGCGGCACCGGGTCTGGCGGCTGCCGGTGATCCGCGGCGTCGTCGCCCTCGGCGAGTCGCTGAAGATCGGCTTCAAGGCGCTGGCGATCTCCGCCAACGCGCAGATGGAGGAGGACGAGGAGGGGCAGAGGGAAGAAATCGGTGGCTGGGTCTGGGGCCTGACCATCGCCTTCTCGATGCTGCTGGCGATCGGGCTCTTCTTCGTCGTCCCGGTCGGCCTCACCAGCCTGATCAAGGACCAGCTCGGCTCCCCCTTCCTCTTCTGGCTGGTCGAGGGCCTGCTGCGGACCGGCATCTTCATCGGCTACATCGCCGCGATCAGCAAGATGCCCGACCTGCGGCGTGTCTTCGAGTACCACGGCGCCGAGCACAAGACGATCTCCTGCTACGAGGCCGAAGACGAGCTCACCCCGGCGCGGGCAAAGCTCTACTCGCGGCTGCACCCCCGCTGCGGGACCAGCTTCCTGCTGATCGTGATGGTGCTGGCGATCTTCGTCTTCGCGCCGATCGGCCTGCCCGCCTGGTACTGGCTGGTGCTCTCGCGCATCCTCGGCATTCCGCTGATCGCCGGCCTCTCCTACGAGGTGATCAAGTGGGCCGGCAAAAACCGGCGCAAACGCTGGGTGCGGGCGGTCATGTGGCCCGGCCTGATGCTGCAGAACCTGACCACGCGCGAGCCCGACGAGGAACAGCTCGCGGTCGCGATCGCCTCGCTGAAAGCCGTCCTTGCCCGGGAGACCCCCGAGGACGCGGCCAAGCAGCAGCACATCGAGATCGTCGCGTAGCGCGATCCCACCTAGTCTTCCCGGCATGAGCATGATCGAGCAACTGGTCGAGCAGATCGAGGCGCGGTTCGCCGAGCTCGAGGGGCAGATGTCGGATCCCGAGGTGATCGGCGACCGGGAGCGCTACGCGACGGTGGGGCGGGAATACCGCGAGCTGCAGCCGGCAAACGAGCTGGCGGGGGAGTGGCGGACGCTGCGCGACGACCTTGAAGGGGCGCGCGAGCTGCTCGCCGAGGGCGAGGACGAGGAGCTGCGGCGGGTCGTCGAGGAGGCGCCGGCGCGGCTCGAGCAGCTGGAAGAGGAGATCCGCTTGGCGATGGTCGAGCGCGACCCCAACGACGCCAAAAACGTGATCGTCGAGATCCGCGCCGGCACCGGCGGCGACGAGGCCGGGCTCTTCGCCGGCGACCTCTACAAGATGCTGACCCGCTACGCCGATCTGCGCGGGTTCAGCACCGACGTGCTCTCGCAGTCAGCCTCGGAGGCGGGTGGCTTCAAGGAGGTCACCTTCGAGGTCAAGGGCGAGGGCGCCTATTCCGTCTACAAGTTCGAGGGCGGGACCCACCGCGTGCAGCGGGTCCCGGAGACCGAGTCGCAGGGGCGGATCCACACCTCGACGGCGACGATCGCGGTCTTGCCCGAGGCCGAGGAGGTCGAGGTCGCGGTCGACCAGAACGACCTGCAGGTCGACGTCTACCGCTCCTCCGGCCCCGGCGGCCAGTCGGTCAACACGACCGACTCGGCGGTCCGGATCACCCACAAACCAAGCGGCATCGTCGTCTCGATGCAGGACGAGAAGTCCCAGTTGCAGAACCGCGAGAAGGCGATGCGGGTGCTGCGGGCCAGGCTCTACGAGCGCGAGCTCGCCGAGCAGCAGGCGAAGATCGCCTCCGAGCGCAAGGCCCAGGTCGGGACCGGCGAGCGCTCCGAGAAGGTCCGTACCTACAACTTCCCGCAGGGACGGGTCACCGACCACCGGATCAAGCTCACCTCGCACAACCTCGATGGGGTGCTGGCGGGCGAACTGGGCGAGTTCACCGAGGCGCTGTCGGCGGAGGAGAAGCGGCAGCGGTTGCTGGCTGCGGCTTCTGCCGCCGCCTGATTGCCGTGACGACGATGACCGGGGCAAGTGTCCGCGACGCGCTCGGGGCCGCGATCGAGGCTTTGGCGGCGGCGGGGGTCGAAGAGCCGCGACTGGACGCGGAACTACTGCTGGCGGAGGCGAGCGGGAGGGAGCGGGCGGCGCTGATCGCCGACCCGCACGCCGAGCTGCCGCCCGCCGCCGGCAGGGCCTTCGGTGAGATGGTGCGGCGGCGACTGCGGCGTGAGCCGGTGGCCTACATCCTCGGCCGCAAAGCCTTCCGGCACATCGAGCTCGCGGTCGACCCCCGGGTGCTGATCCCGTCGCCGGAGACGGAGCTGCTGGTCGAGCTGGCGCTGGAGCGGGCGCCGGCGCGGGTCCTCGACGTCGGCACCGGCTCGGGGGCGATTGCGCTGGCCATCGCCGACGAGCTGCCCGGCTGCGAGGTGACGGCCACCGACACTTCCGCAGCAGCGCTCGAAGTGGCCCGGGCCAACGCCGCGCGCCTCGGCCTCGCCGACCGGGTCCGCTTCCTTGAGGGATCGCTGCCGGACGGCATGGATTTCGATCTGATCGTCGCCAACCTCCCCTACGTGGGCGAGGCGGAACGGCCTTCGCTGCAGCCCGAGGTCAACCGCTGGGAACCGCCCGAGGCGCTTTACGCCGGCCCCGACGGTCTCGACGCCTACCGCGCCTTCGTCCCACAGTGCGGTAGAGCTTTTCGGCGCTATGCGAGGAAAAGCTCTACCGCGCCGGTGGTTCTCGCGGTCGAGGTCGGGGAGGGGCAGGCGCCGGCGGTGGCGGAGCTCTTCCGTGCGGCGGGCTTCGACGAGGTGGAGGTGCGGCGGGACCTGGCGGGGATCGAGCGGGTGGTCGGCGGGTGCCTCCCGGGCACCGGCGAGGGGAGCCTGGGATGACCGAGATCCTCCGCATCGAGCCCGGCCACGCCGACGTCGTCCGCAAAGCGCTGGAACGGACGATCTCCGGCGGCGGCGTCGCCGTCTTCCCCGCCGACGGCCTCTACGGGTTGGCCTGCGACCCGCTCGACGAGCAGGCGATCGCCCGCATCCACCGCCTCAAGGGGCGCGACGACGGCAAGCCCTCGGCGGTCATGTACTTCTCGCCGCTGGCGCTCCGCGAGCTCGTCTCCGGGCTCGGCCCCCGCACGGCGGCGGCGGTCAGCGCGCTGATGCCGGGCCCGGTGACGCTGGTCGTCGCCAACCCCGAGCGGCGCTACCCGCTGGCCTGCCGCGACGACGCCGAAAAGCTCGGGATCCGGCTCATCACCGGCCCCCTGGCGGGGACGATGTGCCCGGTCTTCCAGACCTCGGCGAACTTCAGCGGCCGCAACGCCGCCGGCCGCTTCGAGGAGGTGCCGGAGGAGATCGTCGCCGGTGTCGACCTGGCGATCGACGGCGGCGAGCTGCAGGGGATGCCCTCGACCGTGGTCGACGTCACTTCGCTCGACGAGGACGGCACCTGGCACGTCCTGCGCACCGGGGCGCTCTCGCCGGGCGACCTCGCCAGCGCCCTCGCCTCGGTCGGCCTCGGCTAGCCGCTCAGCAGCCGGTGTAGCCGGGGTAGGGGAGGCGGACCCGGGCCTGGGAGGTGTTGTCGCTCTCGTTCGACTCGAAGAGGTGCTGCTGGGGGTCGACCGTCATCACGAAGGCGAAGCAGCCCTGCAGGCCGGCGACGTTGATCCACTGCTGGTGGTAGTCGGCCGGGTAGATGTCCGACCAGCCGACCGAGGTCCCGAGGACGACACGGTTGCGGTACGGGTCCTGATTGCAGCCGGGGTAGTGGCGGCTCGCCGGTGAGCGCCGCCCCGGCCGCGTCCGCTCGAGGTCGCGCAGGCAGTAGTTCAGCTTCGGGCTGGCGCGGACGACGGGGCCGAGGCTGCCGTCGGCGGCGACCGGCCGCAGCTCGAACCGGGCTAGCTGGTGGACCTTCCAGTAGGCGCCGCCGAAGTAGGAGCCGACGTCGGTGAAGCGCAGCGTCGCTTCGCTGCGGACGTCGAGGTGGCCGCCGCCGGCGCGGTAGATCCGCTGGACCGTTTTCATCGTCCGCCAGCCGTTGCGCCGGCCGCGCAGCTCCATCGGCCCGCGGCCGCGGCTGCGGACGTCGCTGGTCGCCCGCAGCAGCACCCGTCCCGGGCCGAAGTCCTGAACGTAGAGTTCGCCCGGCGGCCCGATCCGCAGGTTGGGGCAGAGGAGATGACCGGAGCCGGGGCCGATGCACGGGTTGTCGACTTGGGCCAGCGCCGCGGCCGGAAGCAGGAGGGCGGCCAGGAAGACCGCGCAGAAGACGGGGAAACGCGCTCTCAAGGCGCGCAGACTATCCCTAGGACGGATTCGCGAAACCCCCGCGCACGTCCGGCGGCGGCGGACCTTCGCGGTCCGGCGTCCTCAGTCGGCCAAATAGCGCTGCTATTCGGCCTCCCTGCGTCCTTGCCCCGCTCGGTCCGGCGCTCGCCGGGCCGCACACGCGGGTTTCGCGAATCCGTCCGAGCCGTTGCTATGGTCGAGCCCGAGATGACCGAGCTGCCGGAGAACTTCCAGAACGCCCCGCTGGGCGAGGTCGACCCCGAGATCGCCGCCGTCCTCGACGCCGAGCTGCATCGCCAGCAGCGGACGCTGGAGATGATCGCCTCCGAGAACTTCGTCCCGCAGGCGGTCCTGGAGGCGGTTGGCTCAGTCCTCACCAACAAGTACGCCGAGGGCTACCCCGGCCGCCGCTACTACGGCGGCTGCGAGGAGGTCGACGTCGCCGAGCAGCTCGCGATCGACCGCGCCAAGGAGCTGTTCGGCGCCGAGCACGCCAACGTCCAGCCTCACGCCGGCGCCCAGGCCAACAACGCCGTCTACATGGCGCTGCTGGAGCCGGGCGACACCTTCCTCGGCCTCGCCCTCGATCACGGCGGCCACCTCAGCCACGGGATGAAGATCAACGTCAGCGGCAAGCTCTACAACCCGGTGCCCTACCACGTCCGCCGCGAGGATTACCTCGTCGACATGGACGAGGTGCGGCGGCTCGCTGAGGAGCACAAGCCGGCGCTGATCGTCACCGGCTGGTCCGCCTACCCGCGCCAGCTCGACTTCGCTGCCTTCCGCGAGATCGCCGACTCGGTCGGCGCCAAGCTGATGGTCGACATGGCCCACTTCGCCGGCCTCGTCGCCGCCGGCGAGCACCCGAACCCGGTCGAGCACGCCGACGTCGTCACGACGACGATCCACAAGACCCTCGCCGGTCCCCGCAGCGGCATGATCCTCTGCCGCGCCGAGCACGCGAAAGCGATCGACAAAGCGATCTTCCCCGGCCAGCAGGGCGGCCCGCTGATGCACACCGTCGCCGCCAAGGCGGTGGCGCTGCGGATCGCCGCCTCCGAGCCCTTCCGAGCGCGCCAGCGCCAGACGATCGCCAACGCCCGCGCCCTCGCCGCCGGCCTCGAAGCGAACGGGATCCCGGTGATCACCGGCGGCACCGACGTCCACCTCGTCCTCGTCGACCTCACTCCGACCGGCCTCGACGGCCAGACTGCGGAGGACCGCCTGGACGAGGTCGGAATCACCGTCAACCGCAACGCGATCCCCTTCGACCCGCGGCCGCCGATGAACCCGTCGGGCTTGCGGATCGGCACCCCGGCGCTGACCACGCGGGGAATGGGCGAGGCGGAGATGACCGAGATCGCCGAGGTGATCGCGAGCGCCCTCTCCGACGACTTCGAGTCCGCCAAGGACGACCTCGCGGCGCGGACCGGCGCCCTGATGGACCGCTTCCCGCTCTACGCAGAGCTCGTCGCGGCGGTCTAGCCCATGGCAGGCGGTCTGGCGCCGTGAAGGTTTGGGTGGACATGAGCGCGCCCGCCCATGTCCTCGTGCTGCGCCCGATCATCGAGCGCCTGCGTGCCGAAGGCCACGAGGTCGAGATCACCTCGCGCGATTACGCGCAGACCCAGCAACTGCTCGAGCTGCACGGCCTCGAGCACACCCCGATCGGCCGCCACGGCGGCGCCTCGCGGGTCCGCAAGGCCTACCGGCTCGCCGCCCGCAGCGCCGAGATGATCCGCTTCGGCCGCGGCAAGGGCTTCGACCTCGCCCTCGCCCACGGCTCCAACGACCTCGCCATCGCCGCCAAGACGCTGGGGGTGCCGGAGGCGAACATGCACGACTACGAGTACGCCGTCACCCAGCACCGGATCGGCTGCCGTCTCGCCCGGCGCGTTCTCTTCCCGGAGACGGTGCCGCTGGAGCGGCTGCGCCGGTTCGGCGTCACCCCCGAGAAGTACTTCCCCTACCCGGGCCTGAAGGAGGAGTACTACCTCTACGACTTCAAGCCCGACCCCGAGGCGCTGCGCCGGCTCGGCGTCGACGAAGAGCGGGTAGTCGTCATCGTCCGCCCTCCCCCCGATGTCTCCCTCTACCACCGCAAGTCGAACCCGCTCTTCCCCAAGGTGCTCGACCGACTCGGCCGCGACGAGGGCGTTCACGCCGTGGTCCTGCCCCGCACCCAGGCCCAGCGCCAGTTCATCAACGGCCTCCAGCTCCCCTCGGTGATCGTGCCGCCGGCAGCGGTGGAGGCGCAGAGCCTGGTCGCCCTCACCGACCTCGTCCTCTCTGCCGGCGGCACCATGAACCGCGAGGCAGCCGCCCTCGGGACCCCCGTCTACACCACCTACGGCGGCCGCCTCGGCGGCGTCGACGAAGCGCTGATCCGCTCCGGCCGCCTGCGGCCGCTGACCGACCCGCGGGCGCTGGTGCTGGAGAAGCGCGGCGCCGAGGCGACGCCGGTCCGGCGCGATCCCGCCTTCCAGGTCGAGATCATCCTCGGTACCGTCGGAGCCCGACCATTGCGCGAAGAGCCCCATCCCGTAACTCCTTCTTGAGCGACCTGCCAAAGGCCGAGCCGGGCCTGGAAGAACTAGTAGCCCCCGCGGCCGAGGGCGACCCGCGGCCGATCGACCCGGTCCTGCGCGCCCTCGACATCCTCATCTCGGCCTCGATCCTGCTCGTCCTCTCGCCCCTGTTGCTCCTGGTGGCGGCGGCGATCGCGATCGACTCCGGTCGGCCCGTCCTCTACCGGGGCGTCCGCGTCGGCCGCGCCGGGCACCTCTTCTGGATGTACAAGTTCCGCACCCTCAAGCCCGACGCCGAGACCCGGCTCGGGCCCTACTACGGCGAGGAGCTGACCCGCCGCACCGAGGAAGAGCGGACCCGCCTCGGCGGCGCCCTGCGCAAGACCCACCTCGACGAGGTGCCGCAGCTCTGGAACGTCCTCCGCGGCGACATGGCGATCGTCGGGCCGCGGCCGATCCGGCCAACCTTCTACGCCGAGCTCTGCCGTGAGATCCCCCAGTACTGGCAGCGCCTGGTCGTCCGTCCGGGGGTCACCGGTTTCGCGCAGACGCGGATCACCCGGGAGGAGTCCTGGGCCGACAAGCTCGCCCACGACATGGAGTACATCGCCGACCGCTCGGTCCCCCTCTACTTCCAGGTGCTGCTGGCGACCGTCAACAAAGTCCTCGGTCGCGGTCCCGTAGCCGGACCCTGACCCCCTCGACTGCCAGACTGCCGCTGCATGTGCGGCATCTGCGGCATCGTCGCTGGCGAGCGCCAGGGCCCCCCCGACCTCGAGGCCGTGGCGCGGATGAGCGCCCGCCTGGTCCATCGCGGTCCCGACGACGAGGGTCTGTTCCACGAGGGGCCGGTTGCCCTCGCCGCCCGCCGGCTCTCGATCATCGACCTCGCCCACGGCCACCAGCCGATCGAGAACGAGGACCGCAGCGCCGTCGTCGTCCAGAACGGCGAGATCTACAACTACCGTGAGCTGAAGCGCGAGCTCGAGGGCCGCGGGCACCGCTTCGCGACCGACTGCGACACCGAGGTCCTCGTCCACCTCTACGAGGAGGAAGGGGAGGGCTTCGTCGAGCGCCTGCGGGGGATGTTCGCGATCGCGCTCTGGGACAAGCGCCGCCGCCGCCTGCTGCTGGCCCGCGACCGCTTCGGAATCAAGCCGCTCTACTACCGCCACTCGGGCGGCGGCCTCTCCTTCGCCTCGGAGCTGAAGGCGATGTTGGAGCAGCCGGGCTTCTCCAGGGAGATCGACCCGCGCGCGGTCTCCGCCTACCTCGCCTTCAACTCGATCCCGGCGCCGCTGACGATCTTCGCCGAGGCGCGCAAGCTGCCCCCCGGCCATCTGCTGAGCTGGGAGGCGGGGGAGATCGCGGTCCGCCGCTACGCCCGCCCCGGGCCGGTCGCCGGCACCGAGCCACGCGGCGGCTCCGAAGCCGAGCTGGCGGCGGAGCTGCGCGAGGTCCTCGACGACTCGATCCGCGCCCACCTCGTCGCCGACGTCCCGGTCGGCGTCCTCCTCTCCGGAGGCGTCGACTCGGGGGGGCTCGCCGCCCTCGCCTCGGCCCACGCGGACGAGCCGGTGAAGACCTTCTCGATCGGGTTCGAGGAGAGCGGCTTCGACGAGCTCGACCGCGCCCGCCTCGTCGCCCGCCGCTACGGCACCGACCACCACGAGCTGGTCCTGCGGCCCGACGCGGTCGACCTGCTGCCGAAGCTGGTCGAGGCCTTCGACGAGCCCTTCGGCGACTCCTCCGCGCTCCCCACCTACCTGGTCTCCGAGCTCGCCGCCGGCGAGGTCAAGGTCGCCCTCTCCGGCGAGGGCGGCGACGAGCTCTTCGGCGGCTACTACACCTACGTCGCCGACCTGCTGGCGCCGAAGGTGGGTCGGCTCGCCGCCCTGGCGGCGCCGCTGGCCGAGGCGCTGCCGAGCCGCCACGACCGCGTCGGCTTCGACTACAAAGCCAAGCGCTTCGCCCGGGCCGCGGGGCTGCAGCCGCTGGAGCGCCACCACGCCTGGAAGGAGATCCACGACCCCGTCCGCCGCGCGGCGCTGGTGGGGGAGGGGGGCGGCGGCTGGGACCCGGTCGAGCTCTACCGCGAGCGCTACGCCGAAACCGCCGGTGCCGAGCCGCTGGCGCGGATGCAGGACGTCGACCTCGGCATCTACCTGGTCGACGACCTCCTGGTCAAGACCGACCGGCTCAGCATGGCCCACTCGCTGGAGCTGCGCGTCCCCTTCCTCGACCCGCGGGTGGCCGAGTTCGCCTTCTCGCTGCCGCGGCGGATGAAAGTCCGCGGCTTCGCCAAGAAGCGGCTGCTGCGGCGGGCGCTGGAGCCGCTGCTGCCGAAGGAGGTCGTGCACGGGCGCAAGCAGGGGTTCTCGATCCCACTCGCCGCCTGGCTGCGGGGGCCGCTCGAGCCCTGGGCGCGGGAGGTGCTGGCGCCCTCGACGCTGGAGCGGCAGGGCCTGCTCGCCCCGGCCGCCGTCAGCCCCCTGCTCGATCGCCACTGCGCGGGGCGGGAAGACCTGAGCCGGCAGATCTGGGGCCTGATGGCACTGACCCTGTGGTTCGACCGCTATGCCGGCTCCCACTAACCAAGACGCGCTGCTGGCCTTCCTTGCCGCTTTCGCGGTGGCGCTGGCGCTGGTGCCGCTGACCCGCTGGCTGGCCCTCCGCGCGGGGGCGATCGACTACCCCAACGAGCGCTCCCTGCACACGATCCCGACCCCGAAGCTGGGGGGCCTGGGGATCCTCGGCGCCGCCCTCGTCGCCGGCTTCATCTGGCTGCCACCGGACACCGAGAGCCACGCGATCCTCTACGGCGCCATCGCGATCGCCTACCTCGGCCTCCTCGACGACGTCTTCGACCTCAGCGCCGTCCCCAAGCTGGCGGGCCAGACGGTCGCCGTCGTGATCCCGGTCTCGGCCGGGGTCACCGTCGAAAACTTCACGGTCCCCTTCCTCGGCCGCCTTACCCCGGGCACGGTGGACCTCCTCCACCTCGGCAGCGCGACGATCCAGCTCGGCGACGTCGCGACCGTGCTCGGGATCGTCGCGATGATCAACGTGATCAACCTGATCGACGGCGTCGACGGTCTCGCCGCTGGGGTCGCGGCGATCTCCGCGGTCACCCTGGCGACGATCGCCCTCTCGCTGGAACGGACCGCCGCCGGGGTGCTGGCGGCGCTCACCGCCGGCGGCGCGCTCGGGTTCCTGCCCTGGGGCTTTCCCCCGGCCCGGACCTTCATGGGGGACACCGGCTCCAACCTGCTCGGTTACCTGCTCGGCGCGGTGGCGGTCCAGGGAGCGCTGAAGACGAACGCCGTGATCGCCCTCTTCCTGCCGCTGATCATCCTCGCGGTGCCGATCCTCGACACCGGCTTCGTCGTCGCCAAGCGCCTCAAATACGGCCGCCCGATCTACAAAGCCGACCGCTGGCACTTCCACCACCGGATGGCCGACATCGGCTTCTCGCAGCGCCGGACGCTGCTCTACCTCTACTGCTGGACCGCGGTCATGTCGGCCCTGGCGCTGGCCCTGCGCTTCGTCCCCTACAGCGACAACCACGGCCACTTCAATGCCTTCTGGACGGCGGTGATGGCGGTCTGCCTGATCGCCGCCGTCGCCGCCAGCGTCTACCTGGTCGAGGTTCTGGAGATTCTCAAGCTGCGCCAGACCCGCCTCCGCCAGTTGATCTCCCTGCGCCGCCAGGTGGGCGCTCCCGAGCCGGACCTGGAGGAGGTCAACGTCGCCGTGGAGCAGGAGCTGGAGACCGGCAGCTTCCCGACCATAGATCCCGAAACCGGAGAATTCGACGCTCTCGGCCGGTAGTGTCAACACTCACGAAGTGGCTTCACAAAGCCATTCCCGGGACCTTTCGGATATAGTCGCCCACCCCGTCCTCTCTGCCTGAGCTGGGCGTGGTCCTTTGTTATGTCTCCTCCTAAGTACGTCGACCTTCTCGCGCTCGCTGCCGCGCTGGCTGTTTTCCTGCTCGGCGACTTTTCCCTGCTCGGGTACGCGGTTGCCGCCGCGGTCTGGCTGGCGCAGCGGGGGGTCCAGATGTACGCGGCGCGGCGCTCGCAGGCCGAGCTGCGCGCCGGCAACCGCCAGAAGGCGATGGGCATGGTCGCCGCCACCACCCTCGGCCGCGTCTGGCTGATGTCGACGGCGGTCCTCCTCGTCGGGCTCGCCGAACGCGAGGCCGGCCTCTCCTCGGCGGTCCTGCTGCTGGCGCTGTTCACGATCTCCTTTGCCGCGCAGGGGCTCTCCCACCTCTTCTCCCACTCGCCCGAGGGCCAGGGGGCGGCGTGAGCACCCACGGAGCAGCCGTGCAGGCGCCCGCCGGCGCCCAGCAGCCCGACGCCCCCAAGGGCGGCGGACTCAGCACCAAAGCCAAGGCCTTCATCATCCTCGGCGCCTACCTGTCGATCGCGATCCTGCTGCTGCTGATCTTCGGCAGCGACGGCAAGAACGAAGCCTTCAAGCCGCAGAACGAGTTCAAACTCGAACCGTGGGTCTCGATCCACATCGGCTCGCTCGACCTCAGCATCAACAAGGCGGTCCTCTACCTCGTCCTCGCCAGCGCCCTGACGATCTTCGCGATGGTCTGGATCGCGCGGCGGATGACGGAGAAGCCGAACCGGGTCCAGACCGCGGTCGAGGTCGCCTACGACCTGACCAAAAACACGATCACCGGCGGCAGCCTCTCCGGCGAGCTGGCCCGCAAATGGTTCCCCTTCATCGCCGCCCTCTTCTTCTGGATCTGGTTCTCGAACATGCTCGGGTTCCTGCCGCTGCCGACCAACACCGAGCACGAGATCTCGATCTTCGGCCTCGAAATCCCCGCCTTCGCGATCTACGCCGCCACCGCCAACATCGCGATCCCGCTGGTGCTGACGCTGGTCGTCTGGGTCAGCTACCACGTTGAGGGCATCCGCTCCAAGGGCCTGGTCCCGTACTTCAAGAGCTGGCTGCCCCCGGGCCTGGAGAGCATGAGCCCGGTCGGCAAGGGCGCGATCTTCGTGATCGAGGTGATCTCCCACTTCGTGCGACTGATCAGCCTCTCCGTTCGTCTTTTCGCCAACATCCTCGCCGGCCACTTGCTGCTGCTCTTCATGGGCGGTGGGCTGGCGGTCCTGCTCGGCATCGCCGCGCTCGGGGCCCTGACCTTCCCGCTGGCCTTCGCCTTCTTCATCTTCGAGGTGGGGCTGGTGGCGACCCTGCAGGCGTTCATCTTCGCCACGCTTAGCGCTATCTACATCGGCGGAGCGACCTCCGCCACTCACTAGAAAAGGAGCAACGTTTCCATGGATCTGTCCCCTGTCGCTGCCGCCGTCACTGACGAAGGCGTCAAAGGCGCCGGTAAAGCGATCGCCCTCGGCGTCGGCGCCGGCCTCGGCTCGATCGGCGCCGGTATCGGCGTGGGTTTCATCTTCGGTAAGGAGATCGAGTCCGTCGCCCGTCAGCCCGAGATGAAAAGCGAGCTGGAAAGCATCCGCTGGCTCGGCTTCGCCCTCACCGAGGCCGTGGCCTTCTACACCTTCATCTTCGGCCTGATCGCCTTCTTCCTCTCGTAGGCGCTCGATGCATCTGCTCGGCTACATAGCGGCAATTCCCCTCGCCGCCGAGAGCGGTGGCGAGGAAAGCGGCGGCAGCTTCCTGGTCTCCCCGGGCCTCGGCCTGATGATCTGGACGCTGGTGCTGTTCCTGATCACGATGTGGGTGTTGAGCAAGGTCGCCTTCCCGAAGATCCAGGAAGCGCTCGACAAACGCGCGAAAACGATCAGCGAGTCGATCGACGCCGCCGAACGCCAGCGCCGGGAATCGGACGAGCTGTTGGCCGAGTACCGGGGCCGCCTCGCCGAGGCGCGGGAGCAGGCCGACGACATCATGGCCCGCGCCCGCAAGGCGGCGGAGACCGCCGAAGCGGAGGCTGCCGCGTCGGGGCGCGAGAAGCGCGAGGAGCTGGTCGAGGCGGCCAAGCGCGACATCGAAGCGGAGACGCGCCGCTCGCTGGAGCAGATCCGCTCCGAGGTCGCCGACCTCACCGTCCTGGCCACCGAGAAAGTCACCCGCAAATCGCTCAGCGCCGACGATCAGAAGCGCCTGGTCGAGGAGGCGCTGGCCGAGGTCGACTTCTCCGCCCTCTCGGGCGCGGAGAAGAACTAAAGGCCATGGCCGACGCAGCTCGCGTCTACGCGGAGGCCCTCTTCGAGGTGGGCCGCGACAAGGGCACGCTGGACGCGCTGCACGAGCAGCTCGGCCAGTTCGCCGACGCGGTCGACCGCAACCGCGAGCTGCAGGTCTTCTTTTTCAGCCCCTACCTGTCTTCGGCGGAGAAGAAGACGGGGATCGAGCGGGCGATCGTGGGCGCCGAGCCCGAGCTCGTCAACTTCCTCGAGCTGCTCGTCGACAAGCACCGGATGCCTGAGGTTTTCCGCATCCGGCGCCAGCTCGACGAGCTCTGGAAAGAGGAGAACCGCCGCCTCGACGTCACCGTCACCAGCGCCGTCGAGCTCGACCCAGCGGTGGTGGGCAAAATCGGGGGGGAGGTCGAACGCCAGACCGGCGAGAAGGTCGACCTCTCGAGCAAGGTCGACGGCGAGATCCTCGGTGGCATCGTGCTGCAGGTCGGCAACATGGTTCTGGACGCGAGCATCCGCACTCGCCTGGAGAAACTTCGAAAGAGCGTCGCAAGCGCGGCGTAAGGAGGACGTGAGCACCTGATGGAGATCAAGCCCGACGAGATCGCAAGCATCCTGCGAGAGCGGATCGAGGGACTCGAGACCGATAGCGCCGACCTCTCCGAGGTGGGCACGGTCCTGTCCGTCGCCGACGGCATCGCCCGCATCCACGGGCTCGACAACTGCATGGCCCTGGAGATGCTCGAGCTCGGCCACGGCGTCACCGGCCTGGCCCTCAACCTCGAGGCCGACAACGTCGGCGCCGTGCTCTTCGGCGAGTGGGAGAAGATCGTCGAGGGCGACACCGTCAAACGGACCGGCAAGCTGCTCGAGATCCCGGTCGGCGAGGCGCTGCTCGGCCGCATGGTCGACCCGCTCGGCCGCCCGCTCGACGACCGCGGCGAAATCGCCACGACCGAGACCCGCCCGGCCGAGTTCAAAGCCCCCGGCGTCGTCCAGCGCCAGCCGGTCGAGGAACCCGTCCAGACCGGGCTGATGTCGATCGACGGGATGATCCCGATCGGCCGTGGCCAGCGAGAGCTGATCATCGGCGATCGCCAGACCGGCAAGACGGCGATCGCGATCGACACGATCATCAACAACAAGGACAAGGACCTGATCTGCATCTACGTCGCGATCGGGCAGCGGATGTCGACGGTCGTCCAGCTAAAAGAGACGCTCGAGGAAAACGGCGCGATGGAGAACACGATCATCGTCGCCGCTCCCGCCGACGAGGCGGCGCCGATCAAGTACATCGCCCCCTACGCCGGCTGCGCGATGGGCGAGTACTTCCTCTACAACGGCAAAGCCGCCCTCTGCGTCTACGACGACCTCACCAAACACGCTTCCGCCTACCGGCAGATGTCGCTGCTGCTGCGGCGCCCGCCGGGTCGCGAGGCCTACCCGGG